>JAFCCL010000005.1 GCA_017610205.1 Candidatus Iainarchaeum sp.
TAATCCACCTAATCTTCTTCTTATTGAGCTTCCTCATATAGGGTTCCACCTCTATTGAGGAAGCTCTCAAACTTACTTTATTTCTAGAGGGAACCTTATATCGGGACAAGACAGTCTTTTTTAGGTCCTTGTAAATATTTGTCTCAAAATAGCACTCATTTCTTTCCTAAGCTTATTCACCTCTCTTTTGGAAACAGGTTCGGGTTTTCGTCTCATTCTTCCCCTTTGCCTTATTGCATCAATTACTTTTTCACTTGAAAGAAAGTCAATTATTCTAAGGTTTCGCTGGCTTACCCTTAATTTAAGATTCCTGTTTAAAATTGTTGAATAATAGTTCTTTGGAACAACATGATTTCCCCCAACATTTTTCCAGCCATTTACTTTCCTAAATTTCCAAACAAGATTGCTTAAATAGCTGCAGTTTCTTATAACATCATTAATTTTCTCAGATTGTGTTCCTGCAAAAAAGGTGCTTCTTAGAAAATTAGCATTTACGTTTCTCTCACTTTCTAAAATAAGCTGCTTAACACTGCTTTGTTTTTTGACTGTTTGTTTTCCAATACTTTTTTTCATAACAAGTTACTATTTTCTTAATTAAAAAACCCCTGCTTTTCACCGGAAGTCTGCTCCCCCGCAAGTTTTTAAATGCCCTTTTTCCTTATTTTACTGGATGGAAATTACAAGTGTAATAAATGAGGCTGTTGCAAGCATTTCTAAACTGGATAGAAAACGAAAGATTTTAAGCGAAAAGCTTTTGCCTTTAACAAAACTAAATTTGCTTGAAGCAGGCTCTCCAGAGCTTGCAGAGGAAAAACTCATAATTCCTGTAGAAAAGTCTTCTTTGAATTCCAAAATTGCAGGCGTTGACTCAGGCTTTGTTGACAAGGACCTTTTTGCATTAGACCTTGTGCTAATAAGGGCAATAGGCGCAGTGTTTAATTACGAAAAAAATAAGCTTGCAAAAGCAGATTACTTTCCAAGCTTTTACACTTTTCCTGAACCAAGCCTAAGCAAGGCAGGACTGGAAGCAGACGAGTTTCAGTGCAGCAAAAGCATTCAAAGGCTGATTAAAGAGGTTGAAACAGCAAAAGCACTTATTGAAAAATTTTCACCAGAATTTTGCTTTTTGGACGGAAGCATTGTTCCGCAGTATGCTGACAAGCCAAGAAAGGGCAGTGCAATTAAAACATCTTATCACGAAATGCTTGGACAATTTCAATCCCTTTATGTAACTGCGGAAAAAAACAATTGTGAGCTTGTAGGCTGTGTTGAGGACAGCAGAGGCTCTCGTTTTAGGCAGATTTTGCAGGAACAGCTTCTTTCAAATCAAAAAAATGTCTCCTGGCAGCTTGAAGGCTGCTATGATGCAATACTTTTGGATTACCTTTTAAAGGAAGGTGAAAGAAGTTTTGCATTTAGCTATACTGCAAGCACAAGAGAGCATCCAATTCTGATGGATTTTGATGAAAAGTGGTCAAAGAGTGTTAAGGCATTTTACCTAAAGCCTGTTTTTTTTGACAGGCCTTTGCGTGTTGAATTTTTGCACCAGAACGGCGAAAGCATTTCAATGCATGCGTCAAAAGTTGCTTCAATGGTTTTTGCCCAAAGCTGCATGCACAGGGAATATGCCTATCCCTCAATTTTAATTGAAGCCGACCTGCATGCGAAGTTACACTCTCAGGAAATAGAGCTTGTTTACGACAAGATTTTAAACAAGTTGGGAACGGGATTTAAACTAAGGCTAAGGCGCGACAGCAGGCCGTTTTGAAGGTGTGAAAATTGGATAAAAAAGAAAAAGAATTCATTGTCTGCCCTTCATGCGGTTCAACTGACATGTGCTGGCTACTTGGTGGCAAGCTTGGAGACCAGTACAAGTGCGTTAAATGCAATTATGAGGGAATTGCCTTAAAGGGCAATGCCAAATTTGTAGCGGAAGTAAAGGAAATTGAAAAAATTTGAGTGATTTTGTTTGGCTGAAAAGGAAACAGTAAAAGAAAAAGAGTCTGTAGCGAAAAAAGAACAGGGTGAGGAAAACATTGGAACAGTAATAAGCAGTTTGGAGGGCCCTTCTCCTGGAAGCCTTGATTTTGTTGCAAACAAGGGTAAGGTTCACAGAGGCCAGTTTGTGGAAATGGATTTTGACTCAGGAACACTTATTGCTCTTGTAAACGATGTTCAAAAAACAAACCGCTACTTTGAAAGGGCGGATTCAGTAAAAGAATTTGAAAGAAACGGCTCTGCAATGTTTGAACAGTTTCCAACCGCTGAATGGGAATACCTTGTTGCAAAAACAAGACCACTGGGTGTTTTCTCCGAAGCAGGAATCAAGCGCGTTACATTTCCGCCAAGTCCTGGAACAAGAATAAGGCTTGCTTCCAAGGAAAATCTTGAACGTTTTTTGAATTTTGATAAAAACGGGTTATTGCTTGGAGAAGTTGACCACCACAACCTTCCAGTAAAACTTGGCATGTCCTCTCTCTTAAAAAAACATGTTTGTTTCCTTGCTCAATCCGGTGGCGGAAAATCTTATGCAGTTTCCGTTCTCCTTGAAGAACTTTTGGACAGGCCAAAAGAAAGTGGGCGCATTGCAACAATTGTTTTGGATCCGCATGGTGAATACAGTTGTTTTGCTACTCCGCCTTCTGAGAAAGGCAAAAAAGATTACAGTTCCAAGACAAGGCTTGTTAAAGCATCAGACATAAAAATAGGTGTTCCAAAACTGAGTGTTGGAGTTATTTCAGGAATTCTTCCGGGATTAAGTGCTCCTCAAAAAAGGGATTTGGGCCGCATTCTAAACGAGTTAAAAGCACAGATGAAAGAAGGTTTGGGTCCGTTTGATTTGAATGACCTAAAGGACTCTGTTGCAAGGGATGAAGCAATAAAGGAAAACAGCAAAGCCCCCCTATTAGGCTGGCTTGATATGCTTCGCGAGCTAAGGCTTTTTGGCAAAACAGACAATCCAAGCATTCCTGATTTGATAAAACCAGGCAAGCTTACTGTAATAGACTTGAGTGACACAATAAACCTGAAGAAAAAACAGGTAATTGTAAGCTATTTTGCTCAAAGAATTTTTAACGAAAGGCGCAATAACAGGGTTCCCCCTTTCCTAATGGTTTTGGAGGAAGCCCACCAGTTCGTTCCCCAAATGGCAAAATCTGAAACAGCAATTTCAAGAAGCATCATAAGGACTATTGCAAGAGAAGGGCGAAAGTTTGGCGCTTCACTTTGTCTTGTTTCACAAAGACCTGTTCAGCTTGATACCACTGCTTTATCACAGTGCGTTTCGCCAGACACCGAAGTCCTTCTTGCTGACGGGCAACAGAAATCTATTAGGCATCTGAAAAACTCTTGGAACGAATCGGAAGTTTTAACTTGCAATATATTGGACGGAACTATTGAAAAGTCTGCAATATCGGCTTATCTGAAAACCAGTCCTTCTTTTGATAAAAAGAAATGTTTTAGGGTTTTATCAGAATCAGGCAGAGAACTTAGTTGCACTTCTAATCACCCTATTTGGGTAAAAGATAGAGGCTGGGTTAATGCAGGCGATTTACAGAAAGGAGATTTTGTTGCGGTTCTACCAACAGAAAATGATTTCAGTAAAGAAGCTCATGAATTAAAAATATCTTGGAATGCAATCTCCAGTATTCTTCCCTCAACAATTAATAAGAAAAAACTTTTCAATGAATTGAAAAGCCAGAAGTTTATTTGTCAAAATATTGAAAGAAAAAAAGTTCTTGCATTGGTCAGGCTGATCGGGCACATATTTGGCGACGGTACTCTCCATCCCCCCTATAAAAATTCAGACAACCAACATCTGCTTAGAATCACTTTCTCTGGTTGCGAATCAGATCTTTTAGAAGTAAAAAAAGATTTGCAACTATTGGGTTTTAATACCGCGCAAAAGATTTGCAGACAGGAAAAAACTTCTTATTCAAATTTCATTAATTTTGGAAGAAGGAAGATAAAAGGCACCAGCACTTCTTTCAAAACAGGAATTGTTGCTCTTTGGGCTATTTTGAGAATACTGAAAGCTCCTCTTGGCTGTAAAACAGATCACAAAGTTTCTATTCCTTTATGGATAAAGAATGCAGATAAAGAAGTAAAAAGGGAATTTTTATCTGCACTGTGTGGAAGTGAATGTTCAACTGTTCGTTGGAACAATGGGCGATTTCCTGAAAAGCTTATTCTTCCATTTTCTAAAATTAGTAATCTTGTTCAAAATGGTGATATTTTTGCATCCCAACTTATGGGCCTCTTTGAAGAATTTGGGGTCAAAACGTCGCTTTACAAAAGAGACTACGTTATTAGAAAAGACGGCACAAAAACTATCCAGTTTATTATATCAATTCAAAGAAACAGAAACAATCTCATAAACTTTTTTGGGAATATAAACTATAGGTATTCTGTTAAACGAAGCCAGGCTGGGCTTTACTCTTTAGAGTGCTTAAAGTGGTTAAATTTCAAGACTTCGGAAAAAATCTGTTTTTGGAAAAAAATAAATGGCCTCTCTGTTGACAGGTCACCAAAAGAGATAAGTATTGCCTATAACCTAAATCAAAAAGTGGTCAAGAATTGGCTTTCAATGACCGCTACAAAAGTTAGACTTGCACCCTCTGACAATATCCCCTCTTTTCATAAGTGGTTGGCAGAAAGGACAGAGGGGCTTTCAGGCGGCTTAATTTGGGACAAAGTGAATACTCTTGAACAAGTGGAACTCAAGGATGTTAGAGACATAACAATTCCTAAATACAACTGCTTTTTTGCTAACAGTTTTTTAACCCACAACTGCAACACCCACATAATTCTTCGAATAACAAACCCCTATGACCTAAAACACATTGGAGAAAGTTCAGAGGGGCTTGACAGCAAAAGTGTTGACATGATTACCTCTTTAAGGGTTGGAGAAGCCCTGCTTGTAGGGGAAGCAACTCATTACCCTCTTTTTTTTAAGGTCAGGAAAAGGAAAAGTGCAGAAAGCAAGCATGAAAAAAGCCTTGAAAGAGCAGGGCTTGAGTTTGAACAAGGTCTTGAGGAAAAAGATGCTGAAACAGCGGAACTCTTGTGAAAGAGCCAAACTGATGATAGATGGACGGACTGAGGTTATAAAGGACTCAAGATTAATAAAATATTAATGTTTAGTCATTTATAGGTGGCTTTTTAAACCTTTTTTAGGCATAATTGGAGTATGGTTTCACGATTGGATGTTTTTTTGACTGTTGGCCTTTACCCTGGGCTTTCCTGTGCAGACATTGTCAAAAAAATAGGCAAGGCCCAGACATCTTACAATGCAACATATAATCTTCTCCGAGAACTAAAAGCTGACGGATTAGTTGTGGAAAAGAAAGAATCCTTTAGTGCTTCAAAAACAAAAAAGGCGCACATGCTTCTTAGCTTGGTTTACTTTTGCTTCAAAAACGGAGTTGATTACAACAAAGTTATTTCAGAAAAAAGCGCTGAGTTCGTCAAAATGGGCTTGGAAAAAGGTCAAATAGACGGATTGCCTTTTGATGCAAAAACAGTCAGGAGAATTGTTGCCCAGCTTTCGAAAAACGGTTTTGCTATTGTTGAGTCAAGAAAGCCTTTTTCGTGCAAAATTGTTCCATCGCAGTTCACTCAATTGCTTGTGCACTACTTTTTTGGGGAAACTAAAGTTAAATGCCCTCTGCTGTTAGATTGCTTGAATGAACGGTTTGTTAATTCCAAGCTTGAAAAACAGTTTTCCTCATACAAGAGCCTTGAAAAAGAAAAATTCGCCTTTGACGAAATAGGGTTTATTCACGTAAGCCTTTCCCTTGAAGGCAACACCCTTACATTGTCAGAGACTGAAAAGATAATCAAACAAAACATTGCCCCTGCGTCAAAACCATTCAAAGACGCGCAACAGGTGCTCGATTATAAAAAAGCGCTTGATGGCTTTATTTTCTCTAGCAATGCACTCACGCGAGAATCGACTCTTGAATTTCACAGAACAGCAATGAATTCTTTGCCTGCAGGTGCAGGCCAGTTTAGAACAGAAAACATCAGGATAAAAGGCAACCCTAACTTTAAAACCCCTGACTGGAAAGAGCTTCCTGAGCTTTTAAGGGATTTTTTCAAGAACGCAAACGTCCAGGAAAAGAAAAAAGTTTCTGCTGTTGAAATAGTTGAAAGGGCTGCCTTTTTGCATAACGAATTCCAGCGCATCCATCCATTCATTGATGGAAACAGTAGAGCAGCAAGGGCAATATTCCTAAAAGCACTAACCCAAACCAATTTTCCTCTAATAAAAACACCTGTGGGCTTTTCCGACCAATACATGAAACTCACAAAACTAAGCAAAAAAAGAGACAACAAAAAATTTGCCCTCCTGATGAAACAGATAGCTCTCGAAAACCTAAAACACATAATAAAAAGACTCGAATACGAATTCTGAACCTGCCTACAGATGCGAATACCTCGAATTGTGGGTTCAATCCGTTTCAATGCGTGGTAACTAATGCCTCATCTTTCGGGTAGGATGGGCGGACTGAGGCAGTAGGAAATGCTATCGGAATCAAACTAAATTTTTAATAATACTTTGTGCTACTGACATTTGTTTCAAGGGAAGTGGTGAACCGATTCTCCCATTATTGCGAAGCTGCCCTATTAAACAAAGAGAAATAGTTTTTCCTATGATTTACTGTCGTAGCGAGCCTTAGCAAGCCTGTTTGATTGCCTCCAAAGGCAATCAGGCCCGCACCAGACGGGCGTGACGGCTAACGAAAGACTTTTTAAGTACTTAAGCTATTTATTTAAGCATGCCTTTAGCCCATTTTGTTAATGCAGCTAGAAAAAACACACCTGTTTTGGTAAAACCTGTAGAAAATCATACTGGAGCTATTGCTGTAACTAAAAATTCAGCAATTTCTGCAACAGAAGTTGAAGATTCTCCTGTTTTGGAGCCAAGAGCAGAACTTAAGAAAAAAATGGAGATAATGAGCGAGGCAGAAAAGGCAGCAATTGAAAGGGAAAAAAGTATTCCTCAATGGCAGCAGTGTCAGTACCTTAAATCACTTGGTGACAAAAAAATGTGTACACAGTATCTGTCTTTGTGTGCGAAGGAAAAGTGTCAAAAGCGCTTTATGGAAGCCGACTTTTTTGATTTTAAAAAACACCTAAAACATAACAGGTCTATTAAGTAATTGGAACACCGGAAATCGCTTAGGGCAAAAATTCACCGGAAACCTGCTCTCTTTCCTTCTTTTTAAAAGCTGCAAAAAACCTATTTTTTCATAATGGAATCTCCCACACCCCTCTGGCTAACTGATGTTAAATATATGGAGGGCAAAAAGGCTATTGCAGCCGAATTCTCCCGGTTAAACTTTAGGAGAATGGTCAGGCTGTCCTTTTTTCCTTCATTTTTTTCTGAAAAAAAAGTTTTGAACATTTTCAACTTACAAAAAATCCTTTCTCAAAGCAATGAAAGGTTTACTATTCTTGATTCAGGCAATTCCTTTAAAATTTCATCAGCAACCTTTTCAGGTTTGATTAATCTTGCAGATATTTTGTTCAACGAAACAGGCTTTAGGCCACTTGTTCTGAATCCTGAAAGGCAGTTTTTGATTGAAAAAAACTGGACTTACTTTGATTGTTTTACCTCTTTCTCTGGGAAAGAAATCTTAAAGCCCGGCTTTGCTTCTGTTCCGGTTGCAAAGTTCGGGCTTTTCTCAGAGGCCTTGCCTGAAACAATCAGACTTGCTGCAGAAGAAAGTTCTGAACTTGCAGAAAAAATTCTTGAATCAATTGCATTAAGTAAAATTCTTAAAATGCCACTTCAAGACATTTCACATTTGGAGTTTGCTCAGGCTGAAGCTTTTCTTGAAAATGCTTTTTGGAAAACAGGATTTGGCAGGTTTTTTCAGTTAAAACAATCTGACAAAACCAAAACAACAGGCTTTCGCACAAAAGGCCTTTCCGAAATAGATTTTAGCATGCTTTGGCCAACACTGTTAACAAGTCCTTTTTACAATCTTAGTCCTGATTCAATAAACTGTAACTGTTGTAAGCCAAAAAATGCTTTGGAAAAAAACATTTTGCCAAGCACTCTTGCTGTTGTTGAAATGAAGCAGGACGGCTTTTTTTTTGAATCGTGTTCTTCTTCATTTTCTCGCAATTTTCATAAAACAATGTCTGGAAAGGAAAGCAGGCTTCGAAGAATGCAGGAATTTTATCTTAAAGATATCCCACTAGGTCCTTTTTTCAGATTGCAGCAAGTTTCACTTCCTTTAGCAGATGCCCTAAAGCTTGCTTCTGCGAAAAAAGCCAGAATTTTAAAACATGAATTACTTCAATGGTTTTGCCTTAAAAAAGAGGGCTCAGTTTCCAAAGCAGTTTTACATATGAACAGGACTCTTTCATTGCTTGATTCAATTTCGGATAAAGCAAGTTCTTCTGCATTAAAAGAATATGGTGTTCTTTCCCAATTAAAACTTTCAACAAATCCTGATTTTTTGCTTTGCAATGCATTGCTCAAAACAGGCACAAGGCTTCTTTGTGCAATTCCTGAACACTTGTGCAGTTCAGAAAGCGCTTTTTTTAATGAACGCCTTTGT
Source organism: Candidatus Iainarchaeum sp. (assembly GCA_017610205.1). GTDB lineage: Archaea > Iainarchaeota > Iainarchaeia > Iainarchaeales > JAFCCL01. The sequence continues at coordinate 8,574 of JAFCCL010000005.1, forward strand.
TTTGCAATTGAATCTGTAAAATCAAGCGTTCTTGAAAACTTTGCGGATTTTGCAGGAAAAAGGGAAAGCAGGGTTGTTGCAACAGGAAAAAACAAGGCTTTTGTAAAAAGTACAAGACCACTTTCACTAATAAGGCAATTTAGCAAAAAACAGCACATTCCTGCCCTTTTAAGGGCAAAAAGCAGGTAGTAACGAGAACATTTTTAAATTCTCCCATGCCCTGTTTATTATAATCAAATTCTTTTTTTTGATTCATATGATTGACATGACAAGATTTGAAAGGGCAAGGCTTGTAACTGCAAGAGCGTTACAGCTTTCTTTTGGGGCGCCGCCTCTTGTTAAGCCAACTCCTGGCTTTTCAGCTTATGATCTTGCTAAAGAAGAGCTTGAAAAAAAGGTATTGCCTTTGACAGTAATCAGGAGATTTCCTGACGGCAGTGTTGGAAAAATTGCAATATAAGGGGAAGTGTTTATTTGGGTAAAGCTGTTCCAAAGTCAATTAAAAGCAGGGTTGAAATATTGCTTGAAGAATTTCCTGAAAAGTTCGGAACCGATTTTGACAAAAACAAACAGGCTTTGAATGAACTTGACTTTTCACTAAGCAGGTTTAACAGAAATATGATTGCTGGCTTTATTACCAGAACAAAGAACAGCAAAAAAGAATAATTGCGAATTCTAATTAAAAAATAGTAATCCCGAATTTTAATAGAATAGTAATCCCGAATTTTAATAGAATAGTAATCCCGAATTTTAATAGAATAGTAATCCCGAATTTTAATAGAATAGTAATCCCAAATTCTGTTTAATTCTTATTTTTCAATCGTCACTTTGAATTCATAATTACATTCTTATTTTTCAATAGTTACTTCTAATTCATAGTTACATCTTTATTCTTCAATTGGCACAAGAACCGGTTTTGTTGCTGCATCGTCGTCTTTTTCCCTTTCAAGAATATAAAGTGAGGCAGAAGCAGCCTTTTTCATTTCACTATTGTGGGTTATTACAAAAACCTGTTCCACAATTGAAGGCAAATGCAATTGCATCATCTTTCCCAGTGTTTCAACCGCCGCAGTATCTAAGTTGTGTGTTGGCTCATCTAAAATAAGCCAGCTTAGGTTTCTTGCAAGTACCAGTGAAAAGGCAATTCTAATGCATATTGCTGCAGCGCTTCTTTCTCCCCCGCTTAAAATTCCTTCAACCCTAACCCAGTTTCCGCCTTTTTCTTTTGCTTTTAATTCATAGCTTCCTTTTTCAACATCCATTTTTGCCGAAACATAATCCTTATAGGGGTAAATTCTTTGCCAGATATCATGCATTGCTTCGTTGATTGTTGCAATAAGCATTTCTCTTAATTCTGCCTGTGCTGCAATCAGACTGTTTTCAAAAAATTTCATGTTTTCAAAACCTGATTCAAGTGCCTTTATTTTTTCTTCCCATTCAATAATTTGCTTTTTTGTTTTTTCAATTCTTTCAATTCCTGTTTTTATCTCTTTTACAAGTTGAAGATTTGCTTCAATTTCTTTCTTTGCCGATTCAGCGCCTGCTTTTGTTTCAATTGCCTTTTTTCTTTTATCCAAAAGCTCTTTTTCATCAAAATTAATTTCTTTAAAACATTTCTCAAGAACAGCGATTTCTTTTGCAATATTTTCCACTTGCCGTTCCTTTTCTGCAAGCTTAACAATAGCTTCTTTTAATTGCCCAAGCTTTATCTCTTCTTCCCTTGCCTTTTCCTTTTTTGCTGTTGATTCTTCCAGTTCCCTTTTTAGTTTTTCAATTATAACATTTGCCTCGGCTTCTTTTTTCAGCGTTTCTTCAAATTTTGTGCTTGCTTTCCTAATTCCTTCCTCTGTCTCCTGCACAAGCTTTTCCCTTGTCTTAATTTCAAGTTTTTGCCTGCAGGTGGGACATTCTGCTCCAAGGCCTTTGAATTCTTTTAAGTGTTCATTTAGTTCCTCTGCTTTCTTTTGGCTTAATGCTGCTTCTTTTCCAAACCCTGTCTTTTTCTTTCGTTCCTCTTCCTCTTTTTTCTTTGAGTCCAAAATCTTTTTTTCCAATTTCTTAATTTCTTTTTCCAGGGCTTCTTTTTCTTTTTTAATTTCTTCCAAACTTTTTTTGCCGGCTTCTTTTTTTGTTTCTTCAACTGTCTTTTCAAGTTCTGATATAATTGCTTTTTTTGCTCCAAGCTCTTCCTTAATTTTCCTAAATTCTTTTTCCTTTTCCTCCAATGCCTTAATCTCTTTTACAAACCATTCCACTTCCAGTGTCTTTCTCCTGGCTTTTTCTTCAAGCGTTTTGTTTTCTTTTTCTTTTGCCCCAATTCTTTTCAAAAGCTCTGTTTCCCCTTTTTTATCCAAAGAATCCTTTTGTTCCTTTACAAGTACTGCCTTAGCTTTTGCCATTGTCCTAAGTTTGTTTGAAGCACTTACTGCATTTCCTCTTACAACCTCGTAGCGTTGCAAATCCAACAATTCGTCAAATTTTGTTTTCCTTTCACTTGGAGTTAATCGCAAAAAGGAATCTATTTCATTTTGCTCACTGTATACTGCTCTGCTGAACAAATTGTAATTAATTTCAATTGCCTTTTCAACTGCTTTGTTTACATCTCTTGGCTTTGGCCCTGCCAAAACCCTGCCATCACACCAAATCTTTGCTTCTGTGCTTCCCTTCTTTTTAATTTTTCTTTCAACCCTGTAATCTTTTTTCCCATAAGAAAATGCAAGTTCAACAATTGCCTCCTCTGCCTGATGCGGTTTGGTCATTATAACCTCCTCAAGGGAAACCCTTCTGCTTTGCAGGCTTGGGAAGGTTCCAAATAAGGCAAAACAAACAGCGTCCATTACTGAACTCTTACCGCTGCCCATTGCGCCTATGAGTACATTGGTTCCTTTTCCAAATTCAAAAGAACTGTCATAATGGGTTTTCCATCCTTTAAGATTTATGCTTTCAATCATTCCAGAATCCCGATAACAAGTATACCCCCAAAACCGCTTTTAAAGGATTTGAAAGAAGGCTTCCTGTGAAGTTTTTTGGGGTAGGAGGCAGAAATTTAATTAAAAACAAAGGGCTATTTAATTATTGATAGAAATGCGTACCCAAAAGAAAATCAAGTCAACCCGAACAACTGGATTGTTTGTTTCCAAAAGATTAGCCCTTGAAGTAGTTTGTGCCAAACATAACACTTCCATTGGGAAAATTCCTGCATGGCTTTTAAAAAGGACACCTGCCTATGTAGATTCTTTTTTAACTAAACCGTCAAAGCATAAACAACGCAGAGCTAAAAGAACGCCTGTGTCCACACCTTCTAAAAAACCACGACCCAAGTACAAAAAATAATTAAATAACTTGCGTGCCTTTTATTAATAGTGAAAAGTAAATGAAAAAAAAATCCGGGGTAAAAGTGGGGCATTTTCAAACGCAATTGCAAAAGAGTTAATAAAAAAGAAAAAATATTCTGGTAAAAACCTTGCAGAACTTGTTAGAGCAACCCGCGAAAATCCTTCTACTGGTATTAATACTAATTGGGTTAATAGGGCAAGAGCCAAAATGAAAATTGGTCCAACTAAGCAAAGAGGTCACCCGGTTGACCCAGTCACTGCAAGAATGGTAAGAAACCTTGTTTGGATGACTGATTTTAACCAAAAAAAAATTGTCAAAATAATGAACTCTATTGGAAGAAATATTACATCTCCAACAGTTACAAAAATAATGAAACAGGACGAGCATTACAGATCACCCCAATCAGGAAAAACAGAAAGGGCTAAGAAGAAAAAGGAATTAACTGAGTATTTCAAAAAAATGCCGGTAGGAGAAAGGGTTAAAAGTTGGACTACTTTAAATGACGCATTGCAGACTTTAAAGAAAACGCATGCTGTTGAAAAAGATCCTGCTGCAAGGGAGTTGTTACATGAAAAAATGTCCACTATCTTTGAACTCTTAGAGGCGCTTGTGCCACTTATATCGGAAGCAGCAAGAAAAGCGGATTATGCCAAGACTCTTAAAGCGTTTGAAAAAATTGACCGAATTGTAAATAAACAACGTTAAAGCAGTGTCATTTCAACCATTTCAGCGTCTTCCACAAAAGGCAATTCGTTTATTTCTTTGGTAAGCTCTTCCACTACTTTGTTGTCCTTTTCGGGGACAGTAAAAGCTGCTTTTATGAACTCTGCACCAAAGCCTATTGGAATTCTTTTTGCATCCCTGAATTCGCCCTTTTTAACAGTTTTAATGCTTTCAAGGGTTTGGTCAAGTTGTTCCATTTCCTTGGCATTAATTTTGTAAATCAAAACAGTTTTTCCCAAAAGAATCACCTATGGCCCTTCAAACCCGCATTCAGGGCACTTGTATGCTTTTGCCGTATTTCTGCAGTGAAAGCACCTTATAATTGCTGCTTTTCCGCACGCAGGGCATCTAAATTCCACAAAGTCATCTGAGACTTCCTTATTGCATGTACTACATACCTTCATTTTAAAAAAACTCCAAAACAGTTTCTAAAATAACTTTCGTTGGCTATTCTTTAAAAAGGCTACTGTCAGCCAAAGCATTGCTTCCAAACAATTTTCTTCCCCCCTATGCCATTAGTGCAACAGTCAAGTTTTCCGGGTTTCCCCTGCATTTGATAAAAAGCTTTCCGTAAAAGGAGGTCCTGCTAAACCTTTTCTCAGAGTGTTCTTCCGCTTTTGCCTCTGCATTCCAAAGCATTTTGTTGTCCTTTACTTCCTTATAAAAATCCAAAAAACCCTTCTTTGGATTTGAAATGCCAAACTGTCTGCATACTGCAACAAAATTCGGTAGCCTTGCCAAATTAACTGCCATTATCTCAGCGTTCTGCATTTCCTCGCTAATGGGCTTTTTCTCAGCCGAATTTCTTTTAGCAAGCTCTTTCTCAACAGGTTTTTGCCCCTGTTTTCTTTGAACCTTACTTTGTCCTGTAGCAGTCCTTTGAGTCAGTGTACCCTTTTTTCTAAACCTATTAAAAATTCCCATAAAACCAATAAAATTAGTGCTTCACACCCTTTTAAATATTTCCGTGGCAACAGAGTTTACAAATTCACTCATCACCTCCAATAAAAAATTTTTTCTAAGGACTCTGTTTTTCTCGGCTTAAACCTTTGCCCTCGCTTTGCTCAGGCAAAGGATTTAATGCCTCCAAAAACACCAGAGTCGTCCACGAAAAAATTCATTCTAAATTGGAGGTGATGCAATGAGTTTTTCTCAAAAATTTGATTTTCCTCTTCCAGACGAGGAAGAAATAAAAACATTAAGGCTGTTGGCAAAGCACTGCCCAGAAGATTTGGATGGAAGAGATATCTGGGTTTTGCAAAACTTTGTTGGTGATTTGGAATGAATCATCCTTTAAAAACTTTCACCGGAAACTCAGAGTCTCAAAAGTGCCTTAAAAAGGAAAAACAAGATTCTATTGGTGGTTGTGTTTTGGATTCAAAGATGACACCTGACTTGGCAGAAGTTTGTGGCATTCACGCTGGAGATGGTTATATGAGAAAATGTAAGTGGGGTAGTACAGAGATTGATATAAGTGGAGGTATTGATGAGAAAGATTGCTATGACAATCATGTTGTACCGCTTTTTGAAAGAGTTTTCAATATTAAAATTAAACCTAGGTTTTTTCCCCCTAGAAATACTTATGGTTTTGTAATCTATAATGTAAAAATAGCCAAGTTTATGCATTCACTTGGTTTTCCTTATGGTAAAAAAACTCTTACTGTTGCTGTTCCAGAGCAGATTCTTCACTCAAGAAATCTTGACATAATCTACAGATTTATTAGAGGTGTGTTTGATACTGATGGATGTCTCTCTTTTAGAAAACGAGGTGGTTCAGGCTATTCCAAAGTTTATCTAAAGAGGCATACTTATCCAATAATAACACTAGGCATATATTCCAAGAATTTATGGAAAGGAATTGGTAAACTTCTAATGAAAACAGGGTTCCCATTTACTGTCTCTTATCAAAGAGCTAAGAACAATTCTCATAAAAAATACAGAATATTCCTAAGAGGTGATGCCAATACAATAAATTGGATTAACAATATTAGTTTCAAAAATCTAATAAAATATAATAGATTCCTAATCTGGAAAAAGTTTGGGTTTATGCCGCCTGGATTAACATACAAAGAACAGAACGAAATTCTATCAGGGATTACTAACCCAAGCCATTATTATTCTGACAAATTTTCAGATGAAGAAAACTTACTACCTGCTTTAGTTGAAAGAAGACTAAAAGTTATACAGGACATTGAATCGTTTATTCCTAAAGATTAAAAACACAATTACACTAATATCTATTATGGACCCGTCTGCTAACGGATCGGCTCCTAGGCTTCGGAATTTTTATAATGGAGAAACCTAGTAATGGGGGTTCGACTCCCTCCGGGTCCAATCGCCGACACGTTCGGCGGGCACGAGTGCCATCTTCGTGTCCTTGGGCACTCGATGACACAACTCGCCTTGCGGGCTCGCAAAGAGGTTAACAGAAAATGACAAGAAAAGACTTCAATACCTTGATGAAGATTATTGATCCTAAAAAAACACTGTCAAGAATTATATCCCATTGTGGCAATTTATCTGTTAGCTCTGGTAAAAAGAAAATCCGGCTCAAAACATTTATCTAGCTTTTTGATGCAAACGGAGTAAATTTTTCTCCAAAGCAAACTTTAACAGGTGCTAATAAACTTTTTACTATCTGCATAGAAAAGTTTACAGGCCATAGTCCAAAATATAAAAAAAAGATGAATCCTGAAATATTTCATATAGTGGCCGAAATGCAAAATTCTAAAAACAGGATTGGTAAAATAAGAAAGGCAGCTGCTGCACAAAGACGAAAAGAAAAAAGAAAAAAAACCCAGAAATAAACCTGCTGGAAGGAGAAAGTGATTCAATATGAAGATTGTTAGTGCATGCCTTGCTGGAATGAATGTAAGACATTCTGGTGATAGCAAGGCAAACGAAAAAGTAATTAAATTGGTAAGGGAAGGCAAGGCAATTCCACTTTGCCCTGATCAGCTTGCAGGCTTTTCAACTCCAAGGGAAGCAAGGGAGATTTGCAAAGGCAAAGTTTTGACTGCATCTGGCGTTGACGTAACAAAGCAAATGCAGGCTGGTGCAGAAGAGGTTTTGAGAATTGCAAAGCTTGTTGGAGCAAAGGAAGTGATTTTTAAAACCAAGAGTCCGAATTGTGGCTTTGGAAAAGTCTTTGACGGCAGCTTCAGCGGCAAACTTGTGAAAGGTAAAGGAATTACTGCAGATTTGCTTGAAAAAAACGGAATAAGGGTTTTGACAGAGGAAGAAATTTGACACAGAATAATTTTTATAATGGTCTACGTATACTTTATTAGAGGTGTTTTTTGTGGAAAAAAAGTTTGAGGTTCTTTTTGAAAAGGATGAAAACAGTGGCTTTGTTGCCTCTGTTCCTGCTTTGCCTGGCTGTTATTCTCAGGGTAATACTTTGAAGGAAACAAAAGAAAATATTAAAGAGGCTATTGAATTGTATTTGGAAACAGTAGCCGGACAAAAGAAAAAAGTCAAATCTAATTTTGTTGCTATGGAAGAGATTGTTGTTCATGCCTAAATTGAAGCCGATTAGTTCGCAAAAGCTTGTAAATATCATTTTAAAACTTGGTTTTAAAAAGGCAAGACAAAAAGGAAGCCCTATATCACTTGAACACCATGATAGCAGAACTGTTGTTATTCCATTTCACAAGAACAAACCAATAAAGGTTGGTTTGCTGAATCACTTACTTAAGAAGGATTTAAAAATTTCAAGGGAAGAATTTTTTAAAATGCTTTGATTTTAGTATCTAAGAAACTCTTCTTCTCCCTTCAGATATGTTGTTAGAAATTCTGCAAATTCCTTGTTTTTTTTGTACAATTCCACAAGGTTTTTTTCTTGGAGAATTGCACTGCCCTTGTTTATTGCCTTCTTCAATTCGCCTTTTTCAACTCTTTTCTCTTTCTTCAAAAAATCTTGCAAAAATTTTTCAATCCTTGTATACTTTCTTGGAATCTCAATTATCCATCGCCCTTGTTCAATTCTTGGCCCTGCAATTACTTTTCTGTGTTTTCCCAAAAAAGCCAGGCTGTTTTTTTCGTCTGTAACAAAAGGACCCTGTTTTACTGTGCTTTTCTGCAACAGCCTGCTTTCAACCTCAAACACTATTACTATTGCCTTTTTTTCATCTGTCCAGGCTTCGCTTCTTAAAACAGTAAAACCGTTCAATTGCAGTTGTTTTTCTGTTTTTCTTGCAAATCTTTGAATTTGCCCCCACACTATGTCTGCCAGTGCCTTTTTTGGAAATCCAAGCTTTACTGCAACAAGTTCTTTTTTCAAAAGCATTGCCTTAAGCCTTTTAATTTGCCATAGCTTTTCCTTTTTGCCAAAGAAAAATTTTTTGCTTGGTTTTTTCAAGAATGCTCTGCTTGCTGCAACAATTCTGCTGAACTGATTTAGGGAGAGGGCTGCTGCAACATTTCTGTTTTTGTCAACCGGGTCTATTACAATCAATGAGGCGCTTTGAAACAGCTTTTTTGCGTCGCCTTTTCCACAATGCTTTTCTAAGTCAATTACTTTTCCCTGTGTCCATGTGCTTATTGCCTTTATTGCTTTCAAAAATCCGCCGTATTCAATTATAAGAAGTTCAACAACATAGCCTGGTACAGAGCTTGCTTTTGTATCAGCTCCGTAGCATTTAATTCCTTTTAAAAATTGCCTCAGCAACCTTACTTCTCCTTTCTTTTTGCCGGTTAGTTTTTTCAGCAAGTATTTGTTGTGGAAGGGGCTTCTGTCAACAGCGCTTTGTTTTAATTCACCTTTGCTTACTTTGTAGCTTGGTATTATTTCAACATCAAATCCGTTAATTTTTCCTTTAATGTAGGGGTGTTCTGAGAATGCCTTTTCCCATTTATGTCCGCGAAAAACTTTTTTTCCAAGTCTTAACCCCTCTTTTTCAAACTCTTCCCTATCAAGTTTTTCAGGAAACAGTACAAAAATGTCCAGATCATTGTCGCCTTTTAAATGCGTGTCTCTTGCACTGGAACCGCAAAGCATTACTTCAACGTGGCTTCCGCTTGTTGTTCTTATGGCTTTCATTATTTTTTCAGCAAGTTTCTCCTGATTTTTCCTTTCCTGTTTTCCTGGCGTGATTTTTTTTATCACGTCTTCAATGAGTTTTTTGTTGTGCATATAGAACGCTCAGAGTATTTTGGTAATACTATTATATATGAATTTGCTTTATATACTACAGTTTCACATGCCAAAGATTAAAACCATAAAGGGAAAACTTCTTGAAAGCAGCCCTGAAAAAAATATTTTTGAAGGTTTTCCATACAACCTTTATGAAATTTTACCCCCTGTTTTGGACAAGGAGGAAATGCGAAAGGCAATTCTTTTAATAAAGATTATTTTGAGGTCGTCTTCTTTAAATTTGCTTAGTTCGGAGTTGGGCAAAGCGAACAATTCAATTCTTGCACAGTTCAGAAACGGTGTTGTACAATTTATTGACGTTAATACTCTTACTCATGTTTTGCCTTCTGCAAAGCAAACAGAAATTCTTAAAATAAATCTGTTGCCAGTAACTGACAAACTTGGAATTAAACACAAGGTTGCTTTTATAGACTATGTTTTAAATTTAGCTATTGGTTATGGCCAGCTAAGTCAGCTTATGTTGGATTCGCAGCTTGAGGAAATAATGATAAACGGTTTTAATCGCGATGTTTTTGTTTTTCATAGAAAATATGGAAACTGTAAAACAAATATTTTTGTAAATGAGAAAAGCGGAGTATTTAATCTGATAAAAAGAATTTCTGCAACTGTAAGTAAGCAATTTAACGAACTTCATCCCTTGCTTGATGCAAGGCTTCCTGATGGAAGCAGAGCAAATGCAACTTTCAATTATGTAAGCCCTTTTGGTCACACTCTTACAATAAGAAAGTTTAGTGCAATTCCGCTTTCAATAGTTGACCTTATTTCAAATGAAACAATCACAACAGAACTTGCTGCATTTCTTTGGGTAATGGTGCAGGGTCTTGGAATGCATCCTATGAATATTATAATAACCGGCGGAACAGGCAGTGGAAAAACAACTTTTATGAATGTTCTAACAGCATTTATTCCTTTTGAAGATCGCATAATTTCGATTGAGGACACAATTGAACTTGATTTGGGTGCAAGGGAAAACTGGATTCAGATGGAGTCCAAGCCAAAAATCAAGGACGTTCTTGCTGTGTCAATGGATGATTTGCTTAAAAATACTTTAAGAATGAGGCCTGACAGGATAATTGTTGGAGAGGTAAGGGGAGCGGAAGCCCAAACCCTTTTTGTTGCAATGGACACTGGGCATAGAGGAATTTTGGGAACGCTGCATAGCAATAGTGCAAGGGAAATGATTCTAAGGCTTAAAAATGAGCCAATGGTTGTGCCTGAACAAATGCTTCCATTGCTTGACATGATTATAGTAATGCAAAGGCACTATCGCAAGGACAAGGGCATTGCAAGAAATATAAAACAGGTTGCTGAAATAGGCCGAATGGACGAAACAGTTCTTTTAAATAACGTTTTTGAACTTGATGAAAAAACAGGAAAAACCAATAAATCAAATGTGCCAAGTTCCTTAATTGAAAAGCTTGCATTAGTTTCTGGAATGTCAAAAAATGAGCTTAAAAGGGAAATTAATATAAGGAATAAGATTTTGCAGTTTATGCTTGAAACAGGTTTAAGGAAGAGAAGTGATGTCGAAGCCTTAATACAGCACTATTATTTTGACTCTGAAAGCATTCTCAGACAGGTTGCTGACCATTTTGGCAAAAAATAACTGAAAAGAGAACACTGTATTTTGGTCCTTTGCTTTCAAGTTTGCTTTCTATAAGTTCAATGCTTTTTACCTGAATTTTTCTTTTAAACAATTTTCCTATTTTTCCCACAATTTCCTGTGCCTGCTTTTTTTCTGCACCCTTGTTTCTTGCAAGCGTTATGTGGGCGTGAAATCTGTCATCGTGTGTACCAATTGCTTTTTGTAATTTTCTGTTCAAAAGATTGAATTCCTCTGTTCCCTTTCCAAAACCAAGCCACAAAATTTTTCCCTTAAAATGCCCTGCACAATTTATTTCCGCTTCAAAGCAATCAAATTTTTGCAATACCTCAACTTGTTCCCTCAGGCGTTTTATGGATTCTTTAGGCAAATGTCCCAAAAAATGCATTGTAACATGCAGGTTTTCCTTTGAAACCCTGCTCCATCTGTTTTTTGGAATTTCTGGCAAAACATTTTTAGCAATTTCTTGTTTTACTTCATTTGACAAATTCACTGCAAAAAACAGGCGCTTGCTTTCATTACCCACTTCAATCCCTTTCTGAATTGTTTTTTCATTTCAATCCCTTTCTGAATTGTTTTTTCATTTCAATCCCTTTCTGAATTGTTTTTTCATTTCAATCCCTTTCTGAATTCTTTTTCAAGTCTTTTTAAAAGAGAATAATTCTTTTCAAGCTTTTCGTTTGCCCTTTCAAGAATGTATTTCATATACTCTTTTTCAACCAAGACTTTTTTTCTTTTTTTTACTGGAAATGCAATTCCCTGGCTTCCCTGCAATTCAACCAAAAACTTCCCTGGTTTTGCAACAATTATTCCACCCCTTTTTACGCCTGCTTTTGTCATTGCAGCCAAAACCTTTTTGGAGTTTTCAAGGCTGTCTGCTCCAATGTGCAAAATGAACGGGTCCAGTTTGAACCATAGCTCGCCACTGGTGACTGCATTAATTCCTTCCCATAGTTCTTTTTCTTTTACAATCCGGTGCCATTTCCTGTGAAAACTTGCATCTTTTTTGCTTTCGCCTTTTGGAAGCTGCAACAAAATTATTCTTCCTGCGCAGCTGCTGCTTGTGAAAAAATTTTTTGTCTTTGAGACAAACCTGCACATTGGAATAATTTGCTTGTCGGCTTTTCCTTCATTGACTGCTTTCTCAAAGCTTTTTTTGTGCATGGCGTTAACCATTGTAAATCGTTCAATGCCTGCGAATTTTTTTTTGTTCAAATCAGAATTTTTTCCCATTCAATCAATTCCTTTCAATTATTTTTATTTTCCATTTTTAAATCAGAATCTCTTTCCATTTCAATTCGTCTTCCAATTCAAGCAATAGTGCTCTTCCTTCTTTTACTGCTCCAATATTGATGCTGGTTGTTTTTCCGATTTTTTCCTCTCCAAAAGAGTTATGTGCATGTCCGCAAATATGGAGTAAGGGCTGCTCTTTTTCCAGAACCTCTTTTACTGCCTTGCTTCCTATATGCTTTCCGTTGCTTTTTGAAATGTCAATTCCTAATCCAAACGGAGGCAAATGAGTAAGCAATATAACATTTTTTTCATTATGCATTAGTTCAAGCAATGTTTTTTTTATTTTTTCTTCGCTTGAAAGAAAATTGCCTTCGTTGCCATCAATTCCTCCACCAAACCCTGCAAAAGTAAATTTTCCAATTTTTTCCTTTTTTCCATGCAATGAAATCTTTTTTTCTTCAAGAATTTTCAATACACTCAAACTATCCATATTGCCGGGAACGGCTAAAACCTTAAATTCTTCAAGTGGCTTTAGTACTTCTTTGGCTTGGTTTGTCTCTCCGCATTCTGTCAAATCTCCTGTTACTAATGCCAAATCCAAGTCTTCGTTATGTATAAGTTCCACTATCTGTTTTACTTTGGATGACAATCCGTGAATATCTCCTAATGCAAGTATTTTCATTTTTAGATGCTTTTCCAATGCAAGTATTGTTTCAGATACTATTTCAACATAACTATTTTCATTTTAGATACCTTTTTAATTTTGTTAAGACGTAATATTATTGGGGTTGTAATTGTTTAAAAGAATACTTGTATTATTTTGTTTTCTAATGCTTGCCAGCCAGGCTTTTGCTGCAATATATCCTGTAGAGCCTGTTGACACCAAACTTTCAGCCGGTGATGAAATTTCCTTTGGAAAGATTGCAAGAGGAGAAACTCTCAGGATTATTGTTAAGAAAAAAAGTGATTTGGGCAGTGATTGGGTTTCTATTGGAGTTAGTGGGTTGCCTTCTGGTTGGGAAGCTGAAACTGTTGAAACAGACAAAACTTTGATTGCTTTGGTTTCTGTTGCTCCGGATGCTGAAATAAGCACCCAGCGCGTAATGTTTACTGTTGCAAACAATTCAATACCAAGTTTGAATGAATCATTTTACGGTTCTGTTTCGGTAAATGAAAATTTACTGGATATATCTTTTGAAAGCCTTGCACTTAATGCCTCTCTTGGCGAACCAACAGAAGCTGTTTTGGTAATTAATAATGATTCAATTGCCCGGCATTTTCTTGTTGTGAAAAGCACCCTGCCTGATTACTGGTTTTCTGAAAAAACAATTGAGCTTGCTCCACTTGAAACAAGACAGGTTTTGATAGAGATTGTACCGCACTCTTATGGTGAAAAAAACTTTTCGTTTAACGTTTTTTCTACACTGAATTCTAATAGTTTAAGCTTTCCTGCAAAGCTTGATGTAAAGCCAACTCTTTTAGGGATGTTTAGGGCTCCGTCCGCAGGCTTTTCTTTTTTCTCGCCAGGTATGCTGCCCTATTATCTTATTAGCAGTCTGCTTAGCTTTTTTTAATTGACTTGTGTGGTTTTTTTTGAATAAAACAAAAGTCTATTCGCGTGATTTAATTTCCTTAATTGAATCAGGAAAAATTGTTTCAAGAGAACGGTTAAATGAGGCAAAGATTGCACTTTGTTCAAAGCACAAGCTTTCAGACATGCCTTCAAATGCAACAATCCTTTCTTTTGCAAAAAAGAGAACCGATGTTTTGCTAAATCTTCTTAAGGTAAAGCCTACCAGAAGTTTGAGTGGAATAACGGTTGTTGCAATAATGTCAAAGCCGCATAACTGTCCTGGAAAATGCATTTATTGTCCTGGAAGCCTTTTGCCTGGTAAAAAAACTCCAAAGAGTTATACTGGAAAAGAGCCTGCTACAATGAGGGCAATTAACATGGGTTTTGATCCAAATAAGCAGATTAAAAACAGAATATGCCAGCTTAGGGAAGCCGGACACAACACCAGTAAGATTGAATTAATTGTAATGGGTGGAACTTTTTTAAGTCAGACAAAGGCCTATCAGGAAAAATTTATGCTTTCTTCAATAAACACTTTGTCCAATTCAAGGGCAAAAACAATTGAGTCTGCAAAAAAACTGGCTGAGAAAAGCAAAACAAGAATTGCAGGAATTACTTTTGAAACACGACCTGATTTCTGCGGTAAAAACGAAATTCAACAAATGCTAATGTTTGGCGGAACCAGATGTGAACTTGGTGTTCAAACAATTTATGACAAAACCTACAAAAAAATAAACCGTGGGCATACAATTGCCGATGTTGTAACAGCAACAGAGCTTTTGAAGGATTCCTGTTTTAAGATAGCTTACCATTATATGCCTGGACTGCCGTCTGTTTCATTTTCAGAGGACAAGAAAGCATTAAAGGCCCTTTTTAAAAATCCTGATTTTATGCCTGACAATCTCAAAATATATCCCTGTCTTGTGATTGAGGGAACAAAGCTTTATTCTTGGTGGAAGCAAGGCAAGTACAGTCCTTTTTCAACAGAAAAAGCCGTAAAACTGCTTGTTTATGCAAAGCGTTTTGTTCCCCGCTGGGCAAGAATTATGCGCATTCAGCGTGATATCCCTGCACAGCTTATTTCCGCAGGCGTAAAAAAAAGCAATCTCAGGCAGCTTGTGCAGGAGGAGTTGCATTCAAAGGGACTTAAATGTAGTTGTATAAGATGCAGGGAAGCAGGGCTTCTTTCACGCAAAGGAATTCAGGCAACTGATCCAAAAATGTTTGTTGAAAAATATAATGCAAGTAATGGCAGGGAATTTTTTATTTCTTTTGAGGACAAAAAAAGACAATGCCTGTTTGGTTTTGCAAGGCTTAGAATGCCTGCAAATCCTTTTATGGAGGAAATAGGCTGTGACACTGGTCTTGTAAGGGAACTGCGTGTTTTTGGGTTGCCAATGGATTTGCATGAGAGGAAAAAGCATGCATTGCAGCATAAGGGCTTTGGAAAAGCTCTTTTAAAAAAGACCGAAGAAATTTCACTTGATTTTGGTGCAAAAAAGCTTTTGGTAATAAGCGGGCTTGGAGTAAAGCCTTATTATTATTCTCAGGGTTTTAAGCCTGATGGTTTTTTTGTATCAAAAGTCATTTAAACAACTTTGAACTTATTGTTTTATTCATGAGTCCGGAAGATAAATGGATTCTTTTCCTTGAGCGCAATCCGTCTTTTTTTAAGCTAAGTAAGGATTCTTTTTCATTAAATGTTCTTGAAAAAGTAGGTGCTGGAAGCAAAAGCACGACCGGCTTAAAAAAGTTTTTCCCCGGAATAAGTGAGCGAAAGCTAAGGATTTCGTTGAACAGGCTGATT
Source organism: Candidatus Iainarchaeum sp. (assembly GCA_017610205.1). GTDB lineage: Archaea > Iainarchaeota > Iainarchaeia > Iainarchaeales > JAFCCL01. The sequence goes on from JAFCCL010000005.1 coordinate 24,004, forward strand.
GAGTATAATGTGATTGCAAGTGTAATGCTTGGTTCAAAGAATTTTTATATAATAACTGATAATGGAAAAAAACTTCTTTCAGAATACAAAAAAGTAAGCAAATTTTTCAAAGCATAATCGCCCTGTTTTAAAAGCTTTTTCCAGAATTTAATATATAGTATATATTGGATTTTTTAAGAGGGTAAAAAAAAATGACAAGAGCTCTTGTGGCTGTTTTAGGAATTGGAAAGGGAACCTGGGGTCATATTGCAAGACTAATTACTAAAGATGAGTGGGATAAAATTCTGCTTGTTGGAAACGAATGGGGTAAGGAAAATTTTTCTCCTTTCAAAAAAGGCGCTGAAGGTTCTCCTGCTCCTGAAAAAGAAATTGACTGGATATTGGTAAACAACAGGGTTGGTTTTAATATTCTAAAGGACACAATAAAGGAACAATTGCCTGTTGTTGACGAAATATGTGTGTCATTAATTAGTGGCAGTGGAAAAGAGCATATTGCATTACTTGCGGCTTTAAAGGAATCCGGCAAGAAATTCAAACTTGTTATTCTTTCAAAAAATGAGTCAGGGCAAGCAGGTCCACAGTACTTTTAAGCATTTTTTTTCAATGCAGGAAATTTCATGGTGTTTTGCATTTGTTTGAAATCTTTTTGTTAATTCTTTCAATTGTCCTGTTTCTGATTCTTATTTTTCTAATTAAAAAAGTTTTTTCTCTAAGACAAACTATTGAGGATTTGCGTTTTAAAAAAAGAAGCCAGGCAGTAAAATATGGTCAGCTTACAGAGCAATTTATTCCATTTATTGAATCCTTTCCATACGACCCACAGCAATTTCGCTTTCTTGGAAATCCTATTGACGGAGTTTTGTTTGACGAAGAAGAAATAGTGTTCTGCGAATTCAAAACAGCTTCAAGCCAGCTCAATCAAAGGCAGAAGCAAATAAAACAGCTTGTTGAAAACAAAAAGGTAAAATGGCTTGAGTTCAGGGTTGATTAACAGGTTCTGTAATCTTTTTTTGTTTTTCCTCAAAAGCCTTTCCATCCCAGCAGTAAAGGCACAATTCATTGTTGTTTTTTCCAATAGCTTCAAACAGGTCCTTCAATGTATTGTAAACCAGGCTATCTGCTTCAATATATTTGCATATTCCTTCAACAGACATTTTTCTTGCAATTAGTTCGTCATAGTTTCTTGTTGCAATGCCATACCTGCATGGGTGCATTAATGGAGGGACTGCAATTCTGACATGGACCTCTTTTGCACCTGCTTTTTTCAGCTCTTTTACCTTTTCCCTAATTTGTGTCCCCCTTACAATGCTGTCATCGCATAGAACAATTTTTTTTCCTTTAACAGCCTCTTTTAGTACACTTAATTTTTTCTTTGCCATGTTGTTTCTTTCTTCCTGTGTTGCCTGTGTATAGCTTCTGTCACCATACCTGTCAAGCAAAAAAACACTTTTTAACGGAACACCGCTTTCCAAATGGTATCCTTCAGCATGTCCTATTCCGCTGTTTGGCACTGGTGCAACAATATCGGCTTTAAGTTTGCCACTGTCTTTTTTTGCAAGCATTGCCCCCATATTGTTTCTTGCCTTGTCAACCGATACGCCATCAATTACTGAGTCAACGCTTGCTGTATAAGCCCATTCAAATGCACAATGTGCTGTTCTCTTTCCTGCTGAATGCTTTAATGTCTTAAATCCGCTTCCGTCAATAAAAACAATTTCGCCTGGTTTCACATCTCTTACAATTTCCAGTTCAAGATTTTGCAAAGCCCTGCTTTCTGATGAAACAGCATAGTCCTTTCCATTGCTTCCGAGAATAAGTGGCTTAAATCCAAGCGGGTCTCTTGCTGCAAAAATGCCGTCTGGTGTAAGAATAAGAATACAATAGCTTCCTTCAATTGTCTTGTTTATTGCTTCAATTCCTTCAACAAAGCTTTCTTCCTGTGCAATTATTTTTGCAAGGAGTTCAATCTGGCTGTCAAGCCAAAAACTGTAGCCTCTTTTTTTAAATTGTGGTATTAAATCTCCTGCATTTGCAATATTGCCGTTGAAGCATATTGCAAAATCCCCTAGTTTGCTGTGCAATGTCATTGGCTGCCTGTCATTTAGGCTTACATGCCCTATTCCAAAATGTCCGTCTAACTCTTCAAAATCTTCTCTTGTAAAAGTCTGGTCAACCATTCCCTTATGGCTTTGAATTTTTATTTTGTTTCCATCGCTTGTGGCAATTCCACAGTACTGCTGCCCCCTGTGCTGTAAAAAATGAAGTGCTAAATGAATTTGCTTAACAACCTTGTCGTTGCTGTAAAGCCCAAAAACTCCGCAGTTTTCCTTTACTTCACCCAAAGAACTCACCAATAAAAAAATTAACCCAAAAAAACCTTAAAAAGCTATCCTGTAATTTTATACCTTAGAATCGCGGCAATGCCTCCAAGGTTTTGCAGTGTTTTTCCTGCTTCATGCTCTGAATTTATCAAATGCACTTCAGAGCCTGTTTTTTCTGCATCCTGCATCACTTTTTCGGTTTCTTCTCTTTTTTCAAGCAAAAATTTGTCTGTAACAAGCAGCATTTGCACTGCTCCGACCTTTACTGCTTTTTTTACTTCCTTAAGCCCGTATTCTGCAATACCTAAGTCTTTCCCAAGCTCTGCCAAAATCTTTTCCACAAGAACTGTTTCTTTTACAATTTGCATTTCCTGCGCAATTTTTTCCAAAGCATTGCCTTTTAGCAGTTCCTGCAATCCTGTTTTTCCCACGCTGTTTGTTGCCGAGTAAAAGAACTGAATTTCTTTTGGCATTCTTTTTTCTTCCAAAAACTTTTGGAATTCCTCTTTTGTAAAACCAGGTCCTGCAACAATTGCCTTTTCCGGTTTTATTTCTAAAATCTTTTCAAGAATTTCTGCAAAATACTTTCCCTTTACATCTTCTCCCTTAAATTGTTTTCCTGACTTTCCGCTTTTCATAGATGCCTTTTCTTCAAGTTCAAATTCGCGCAAAATAGCAAAGCTTGCCTGTTCATCATCCAGTACTACCAGCAAAACCTTTCCTTTTTTTGTTGCCTCGGCAGCTTTTTTTATTCTTTCAATTTGAAATTTTTTTAAAGCCTGTTTTTTTATCTTCACATCCTTGCCCAAGACTATTTCAAGCGAATGCTGTGCTCCCATTTCCAAAAACTCCACTGGCTTTCCGCCTGTAATAATTCCGCTTACTCTAAGCTGCCCCAAAAATCTGTGGAATTCGACATTGTCTGCATCAAGCTCGATAAACATCTTTACTCTTTTTGGCTTTTCTCCTGCTTCTTTTGGCTTTATTTTTCTGTCACTTGGTCCTGAAACAAGGTCGTGTTTTTCTATTATTCTTTCAAGGTGCCACAAATCATCTTCTATTTCCGGAACAATGTGAAGAAAATTTTCCCGTGTATCAATTTTCAAAATTCTCATAAAAACGCCTTAGGTGTAATAGTAATTTCCTTTTTCTTTTTGTTCTCTGTCAAGTACGCTTTCTTGTTTATTTATTCTGGGTCTTCCGTTTTTTTCTCTTCTCAATGTAATTCCAAGGCTTTTTAGCAAGGCGTTCATTCCGTGTTCCATGTCTGTTGGCATGTTTGCAATTCCTTTTTTTGATGGAATTCCGTCAAAGAACATTATTCTGTCAGACAAATAATCGAGGAAAACAAGATCGTGGTCTATAATCAGGGCTGAAATATCCTTTGTGTTTACAATGTTTCTGATTGCTTTTGTTGCCTTAAGCCTTTGCTCTACATCCAGGTGGGCTGATGGTTCATCCATAAGAATTATGTCTGCTTTCTGTGAAATGCAGCCTGCAATTGCAACCCTTTGAAGTTCTCCGCCTGATAATGTTTCAAGAGTTTTTTCAAGCAATGGTTCAATTTCAAGCGCGTGCAATATGTCTGACTTGTATAATTCGCTTCCAAAGTCGTTGCTTTTTTCCCTTAAAAATTCTTCAACGGTTTTTCCCTTTTCAGGAATTAACTGCTGTGGCTTGTAGGCAATTTTTAGTTTTAAGTCAAACTTGCCTTTGTCTGTTTCAAGCAAGCCTGCAATTATTTTTGCAAAAGTTGTTTTTCCTGTGGCATTTTGTCCAAGAATTCCTATAACCTCGTTTCTGTTAAGCGTTCCTTTTTTTACTTTAAGTTTGAATTTTCCAAGTGTTTTTTCAAACTCTGGCCATTTGGTCAAAGCACTTTCTTTTTTTTCTTTTACGCTGGTCTTGTCAGGAAATTCTATTGCATAATCTCTAAACCTGTAATTTTCTTCCTTTGAAAATCCTTCAATATACTCGTTTATTCCTGCCTTGGTTGTTTTAACCCTGCTTACAATTCCAAAGCATGCTGGCTTTCCATACATTAAGTGTACAAAATCGCTTAAATAATCCAAAATTATAAGATCGTGTTCCACAACTATTACCGGAAACTGTTCTGCAATTTCCCTTATGAATTTTGCAACATTTATTCTTTGGCTTATGTCAAGGTATGCTGTTGGTTCGTCAAAAAAGAACAATTCAGCATCCTTCATTGCAGCTGCTGCAACAGCTACTTTTTGAAGTTCTCCCCCTGAAAGTGTTTCAATTTTGTTTTCCAAAATTCTTTCAAGTTCAAGCCTTTTCACTACTTTTTCAAAAGAGTTTGTTTCATCTGCTTTTTTCAAAACACTTTCAACATTTTTTTTCCCCTTTAAGATTTTTGGCAATGCATCAATGCTTTGGGGTTTTACCGCAACCTTTATTTTTTTAAAAGAAATTTTTTCAAAGAATGCTTGTGCTTCCTTTCCCCTAAAATGCTCTATTATTTTTTCCCAGGATGGTTTTTCTTCAAAATTTCCAAGATTTGGCACAAGCCTTCCTGACAAAATATTTAAAGCAGTGCTTTTTCCCAATCCGTTCCTTCCAATAAGCCCTACAACATTTTTTTTCTTTGGCAATGGCAACCTGTGAAGCCTGAACAGGTTTTGGCCATACTGGTGAATTGGGTTTCCCAATTGTACTGAAAGATTTACAACACTTATTGCTTCAAAGGGGCATTTTGTTTGGCAGATAAGGCAGCCAATGCATAGTTCCTCGCTGATGCTGGGCTTTTCTTCTTCCTTGTGCGAAATGCATTCTTTTCCTGTGCGGTTAACAGGGCATACGCTTTCGCAATACCAGTTTCCGCACTTTTTTGGATTGCATCTGTCATAATTTATTACTGCAATCCTTTGCCTTGAATCCTGTTTCATTGTAAAATAAATTAGAAAAGGAAAGTTAATAAAACTGTTTCAGGCATAGAACCTAGCCAGTTATTTCTCCACTAATTTCAACACTGTGTCCAAAAGGCAGTTCAGCTGAGTCCTCTATCTTTACTGTGCAGTTACTGCTACTTGGCGTTACTGTTGCAGTTTTGTTAAAAGAAATCGTTTTCTTGTAATTTATTGTCAAACCTGCTGCTGCGTTACTGCTGCATTCCAAATCAAAGCTGATTAAAGTATTTAATTTGTCACCACTAACATCTATATTTGAAGCAGTGCAGTTAATTTTGCCAATTGTACTGTAGTCTGTGGCGTAATGTATAATATAACTTTTGACTCTGGGCGTTATTTTTTCTATATCATAATCGCACGCAACAAATATTTCGTCAACCATTGCGTCAACTGCTCCCTCCATAAGCAAATATTCAACATTTTGTCCCGCCCATTTTGCGTCAAGAATGGCGTCTGCTTTTCCCTGGCTTTCTCCTGCCTGTACTGTTGAAGCAATATTAAACGAAACAGCAATTATCATTACAATTGCCGCCAGAGCAATACCTCCTGAGTAAAGTCCTTTTTTGTTCATGCATCCTCACAAAAAACATTTTTTTCTATTGGTGCAAAAGATCCAATATTTCCGCCGAAGTCAATGGAGTAAACAACAACACATTTTCCAAATTCGGCATCAGGATCTATGGTTTCAACACCTGGATTTTCTTCATAAAAATTTATTACTGCACTGTCCCTTGCCTGTTCTGAAAGATTTTCAAATATCTGGTTTCCTGATTGTGAATCTATTTGATGAGGAATCCACGCAATAAAAAGAATTACTGCAATTAATGCAAGAATTGCATCTGTTGTGAACATTATTCCTTTCCTCATGCTTTCCACACCCTTACTCCAAGGTCAACAGTACTTCCAATCAAATCATCCATAAATGCTTTCCTTTTTATTTCGACAAAATCCTCGTTACCCAAAATGCTTTCACCTGCAAGAGTCAACTGGTCTATATTATACTTATATCCTGAATCCGTCAAAAAACCAGTTATTTTTGTAAAATCAGCGCCTGTATCAACACAGTTCATCAAATGCCCGCCTAGACCATCACTGCATGTTGTTTCATTGCTTGAAACAATAAGGTTTGCTGCAATTTTTGCAACGTTTCTCATTTCGTTGTACATTCTTTCCTCTTTCATATTGTAGGTGTTAAATTCTGTTGCCTGAATCAATAAACCTACGGCTGCCATTATTACAACCATTGAAATCAGAAAATCCAGTGAAAATATTTGTCCTTTTTTCATTCAAATCACGTTTTTGTTATTGCAAGCCTTTCGCCGCATTCAATTTCAGTTGGAACCTTCATTAAAGGCGGAACAACATATTGCTTTGTAACATTTACCTGAGTGCTTGTTCCTGTTTCAAGGTCAAAAATGTTGTAAAACAAGGTAATAGTTCCTGTCGTGTCATCTATTGCAATTGTACATGGTTGTGGTGTTTCCTCTCCTGGCACCAAAAGGAACGGGACATCAAAGTAAATGCTTGCTGTTGCAGAATCGTTGAGCACTGCGGAATTTGAGATAACTGCTGACAAGCCGTTTCCTATGTTATTCAACTGCTGCCTTATGCTTGCCTGCGATTGCATTTCTCCTATTTGTGTATTAACTGCAATAACTCCTCCTATTGCAAAAAATCCTATTGTTATTGCAAGAATTAAATCCAGTGAAATTTGCCCGCGCATTCATTCTATTATAAGTTTAGTGATATTTAAAGATTAGTATTGCAAAAGGCTTTTTCCAGTCATTTCTTTGGGCTTTTTAATATTCATTATTTTTAAAACAGTTGGGGCAATGTCTTTTAGCCCTCCGTTTTTCTTAAGTTTGCAGTTTCTAATCTTTTTGTCTGCTGAAACAATTATGAGTGGAACCTTGTTTATTGTATGAGACGTAGCCCATTTGGGGCTTTGGTCTTCAAGGTTTCCGTGGTCTGCAAACACAAGCAAAGTGTAATCTTTTTCAAGCCCTGCCTTAACTATTTTTCCAAGGCATTTGTCAACTGTTTCAGCAGCTTTTACACAGGCTTTCCAGATTCCTGTGTGTCCCACGAGATCTCCGTTGACAAGGTTTACAACAATGAATCCAAATTTTCTTTTGTTTATTTCTGCAACAAGCTTTTCAGTAACCTTGAAAGCACTCATCTCTGGCTTAAGGTCGTAAGTTGCAACTTTTGGAGAATTGATAAGAATCCTTTCTTCTCCCTTTTCTGGTTTTTCCTTTTGGCCGTTGAAGAAAAATGTCACGTGTGCATATTTTTCTGTTTCAGAAATTCTCAGCTGGCTTACTCCTTTTCTGCTCAGCACCTGCCCCAAAAGCTTTTCATGCACTATTCCTTCAAATGCAACTTCTGCATTCATTGGCTTGTAATATGATGTCATTGCAACAAACAGGGCATGCAACGGCTTCCTTTTCCAGCCTTCAAATTTATTTTCAACAATTGCTTTGGTTAACTGCCTTGTCCTATCAGTTCTAAAGTTGAAGAAAACAACACTGTCCTTGTTCTTTATTCCTTCATAGCCTTTTCTTTTCTCGGGTTTTATGAACTCGTCTGTTTCTCCTTTTTTATAGCATTCAAGCAGTGCATTTTCAGGATTTTCAAATTCACATTCAGATTTTCCAAGGACAATGCAATCATATGCCTTTTTTGTCCTGTTCCATCTTTTATCCCTATCCATTGCATAATATCTTCCGGAAATTGTTGCAATTTTTCCGGTTCCAATCTCTTTAATTTTGCGCCTAAGTTTTTTCAAATGCACGATTCCGTTTTTAGGAGGCGCGTCTCTTCCATCTATTATTGCATGAACAAGCACTTTTTTGAGTCCTTTTCTTTTGCAGAGTTTAAGCAATGCATACAAATGATTTTCGTGTGAATGAACGCCTTCGCTTTGAAGCAATCCCATCAAGTGCATTGTGCTCTTGTTCTTTTTGCAGTTTTTAACTGCCTTTAGAAATGCCTTGTTTTTGAAAAATTCTCCCGATTCAATTGCCTTGTTTATTCTAATCATCGGCTGTAAAATTATTCTTCCGCTTCCAATTGTTAAATGTCCAACCTCGCTGTTTCCCTGAAATCCTTTTGGAAGGCCAACAGCTTGCCCTGAAGTATTTAACAGAGTGTGCGAGTATTTTCTTGTAAGCATGTCAGTATTTTTTGTGTCGGCTGCCTTAATTGCATTCTTTTCTTTTTTTTGGTTAAATCCCCATCCATCCCTTATTACCAGAATAACTTTTTTCATTCAATCACTTTTCCTGTTTCCAACTTCCTGTTTCTCATTCAATCACTTTCATTTCAATTTCTTTGCCTGTTTTGTTAAATGCCTTAAAGGAATCAAAATTAAATGGGCTGGCAATAATTAAATGAATTTCACCCATTGCCCGAAAAGCCCTTAAGTCAGCTCTGCTTGGCATTGCCCTGCCTATTGGGTGTGAGTGTACGCTTCCTACAATGTTGTTGTCGTATGGAACCAAATCAAGCCTTATGGTGCTGAATGTTTTTCCATAAATTGCCGGAAGCAAAACATATTCATCAATTACACCGTTTTTTTTCTTGCTTGAAAGCAATGCCAAAAATTCGTCAGGAAAAGTATTTTTTGCCGCAAGTGAGATTGCTTCAAGTGTTCTGCTTTTAATAGATGCCATTGTATGCCTTAAGACAAAACTCTTATTTTAACCTATTTGTTGCCTAAACCTTTTTCACCAAAATGGCAGATAACGTATTATTGTTGGAACCATTAGGAAAGCCATTGAGTTTGACCTTTTAATTCCCAAATTTGCAGCAGCCAATCCTGTCAATGCTGCAACAGAGTAAAAGGCAATTCCAAGCAATCCTGAAAAGAAAAAAACAAGCGCTGTAACAAAGCACAGTATTGCAAGGTTTGCTTTTCTGTAATTGATTAGTTGCATTAGCTTTAATGCCTTTGATGCAACAAGGTTTGTTGCAATTGCGCCAAAGCCAAGTGCCAAAAGGCAGGCGCTTGCCACAAGGCCTAATTCCGTTGCTCCAAATGAAGAAACCTGACTTATTGCCACAGCGCTTCCTGTTCTTGCCTTTCCCAATGCAAACAGTACAAAAAATGAAAAAATCATTGTTGCAGTATTAACTCCGCCTAAAAGAATGAGATATTCTTCCTGTTTGATTTTTCCAATTGCTTTTCTTGCAATAAATGCAGCCTGGCTTGCTCCAATTCCCGGAAGTATTGAAACAAGGCTTCCTCCTGCAAGTGCAAGAAGAGATCCTTTGAACACCCTGCTTTTTTTGATTGAAATTTTTTCACTAACCTGCTCTGCAATTGCAGGCTTTTTGATAATACTGTCAATCAATGTGCTTGCTCCGAAAAATCCTGTTGCAAGGCAAAACAAAGGTTCTTTTAGTGGAAGCGCACTGTTTAATGCAATCAATCCAAGCAATCCGCTTGCAGTAACAATTGTTGCTGTCCAAATAATTTTTCTGCTTTTTTCTGCCAAAATCATTGAGGCAAGAATTGCAATAAGTACAAACGGAATGGCTGTTGAAATAATTTCGTATCCGTTGTTTGCTATTGCAACAAAGAAAGGTGAAATTGCAAGAGCGGCAATTCCTGTAAAAAGCCCGCCTGCAACAGTGAGCTTTACTGCTGTAAGGCCTTTTCCCTGCAAAAGCATTCTGTGTCCTGGAAGTACTCCCAAAAAGGTGTCTGAATCAGGTGCACCAAACAAAATGCTTGGAATAAAATCCACAAAAGTGTGCACTACACTCATGCATGCAATGAACACAATAAAAAACTGGTTGTTCAATCCAGGGATTGTAAGTGCAACAAGCGAAATTGTATTTACATGCAGTCCTGGTACAAGCCCTGTTGCAATTCCGGCAAAGCAGCCGCCTACTGCTGCCAAAAGCACCCCTATTTCCATTCATTCACCTTTTTCCACCTCTGCCTTATTTCCATTCATTCACCTTTTCCAGCCTTTGCCTTATTTCCATTCACTCACCTTTTCAACAACAAGTTCGAGTTCTCCTTTGTAAATTTGAATTTTTCCTTCAAGGATTGCAATCATTCCTTTTTCAAGCTGGGGGAATTTTTCAGCTTCAAACGAAATTGCCTTTATTTTTCCTGTTCCGTCATAAAGCTGCATAAATGCAATGCCCTGCCTTTGGCTAAATGATTCAATTCTTGCCTTTACCTTTACATACAAGCCTTGGTCCTCTGCCTTTATTTCCAAAATTTTCAGCTCTTTTGGTTCAATTGTTTCAGAGGTTGCAAAAAGAAGTGCAATTCCAATAATTGAAGCAAGCAATGCAATAAGCGCAATTCTTTCCTGCTTCATAATTTAGGCTTGTCCTTGCCTGTGCTTAAAAAAAGTTTTGTTTTTTCGCTTTTCAACGAAAGCTAGCTGCAGTTAGCTGAATTATTTTGTACTATGCTTACAGTGTCTGGTTCATAACCTGTTGTGTTTTCCACAATCTCTTCTATGGCGTCAGTGTCAAGGATATTGTCTACCGGGTCAAGCATTATGCAAAAGCATATTACTTCTGTTCCTCCAGCACAACTTGTTTCTGCTTTGTATCCTATTTCTTCTATAAAATATTGGTAGTTGGTTGCGTCAAGCTGTTTCAGTGTTTCAACTTCTATTATTTCCAAAGCCATTGTAGGGCTCATTATTCTTGTGTAGTATCCTAAAACGCTTATGCTCATCATTATGATAATGCTTGCAAGAAGCAGTGTTTCAATGCTTACCTGTCCTTTTTCTTTTTTCATTGGCTTTCAGCTCACTGTAACTCCTGCCAGCCCTCCTTTTTCTACCACAAAATTTTTGAATATTGGTCCTGTGATGTTGAATGTGGTGCCTGCTCCGGAAATAAGGCTTATGGTGGAAGTGCATTTGTAACAGGTAGCCGCACCATTTGGGCATTCTCCTGCTGCAATTATCTCAGTACAGTTTATTTCGTCAGGATTGCCTCCTCCTGCGTCAACATAGGCAATTAATGAAATTTCATCTACTCCTGCAGTGCCGGAAATTTCTGCACCAAATGGTAATAAAACTCTTATAGTTTTTTTCATGTAGCCGCTTGAAGATTCTGCTTCGTTCAAGGCGTTTGCAAGTTTCATTGCCGAAATCTTTGTGTCTGAAATGTCTTTGACATCTTCTGCTGCATTTGTTGAATCAAGAACAATTGGCCATACAACGCTTGTTATGTAAAACAATGCAATGGTTATAATTAGTATAAATTCAATGCTTACCTGTCCTTTTCTGCTTAAAGCCAAAACCAAATCACGTCTCCTACTATGTTTAATGCAATGTATGCAATCAAAACTGCTGGAACAAAGGGCGCGCTTTCTTTTACAAGCAACCTGTCAGGAATCCTTTTTTCTTCTGCAAGTTTTTTGAGCCTGCTTATTTGCTTTTCTGTAAGTCCTGCGGCAGATTTGCTTGAAACTATTTCTTTTCCCTTTGGTTTCATCAGTTCAATTGCTTTGCCAAACCTATTTGATGCAAAGTACTTAATTAATTTTTTTATTCCCATTTCCTGCACTATTTTGACCTTTTTTCCATTTTGCACAATGGTTTGTCCAGAAATCATTCCTTCCTCCAATTCTTTAATTTTCACTGGCTTTCTCATCAAAATTTTTGAAAGTGAGTAAAGCTTTAGCAAAAACCATGTTCCAAGAAGGAAGCAGAACAGGATTGCAAACTCTTCAGCTGCAGTTTTTGCATTAATTGACAGCGCGGCAATTAATACAATGCCTGCCAATGCTGCCCTTGGCTTTTCTGGAACAAACACTGAAGCAAAAAGCAGTGGGAGCACAAGCAATGGTGTTATTTCAAAGAATGAGAGAGTGGAACCAAAGCCTATTGCAAGGGCTGCAAGTTCAATAATTTCAATTAATCTTTTTTTGAAATCCTGTGCAAATTTTTCTTTTTCAATTTTGTTCTTCAAAAGCCTTGTTGCTGCAAGAATTGCTCCATATGGAAGCATTGCAAAAAGGCTGAACATAAAAAGCGTTAATGGAAACACTGGAGTGCTTATTGGTGCAAAGGCTGGGAGGGAAACCATTCCCAGCCTTGAAAGAATTGCAGGATTTACCGGATTTAATGCTGCAAGCCCTGCAAAAAGTTTTACGTCTCCGCCTGCCCAGACTCCCATTCTGTAAAGCCAGTATGCTGCTGCAAAAGTTATTGCGGTTACTGCAATTGCCCACGCCAGTATTGTCCAGTCGCCTGCAGCAAATGCAATAACCGCGTGGCCTGCAATTCCTATAACTATCATTCCATAGGTTATTTTGTTGCTTATCATTCTTTCCTTAAAATCGGTGTAGGTGCCGTAGCCAAGCCCTGCAATTGAAATAAAAAAGAAAAAAAGATAAGGGATCATTTTTTAGGCCCCTGTCAGCTTCTCAGCATGGAAGCAATTGTCTGGCTTCTGTACTCAAGGATTCTTCCCTGTGCTGTCTGTGCAACTGCGCTGATTCCGTCAATAAGCATTGCTGCAACCATTGCAAGCGTTATTCCAAACAACGCCAGTAACAAATACTCTATTGAAACCTGCGCCTTATTGTCCATAGAAAAACACTTTGTTACTATGTTGTTAATCAACCTCTGCAGCACAACTTGCCATATCTGCTTGACCTGTTGCATCAGTTAAGCCATCTATCTGTTTTGCAACACAGTTCCAGGTTTCAGAACCGCTTGTAAATCCTGTGTCGGCATTACATACTGCGAACTGGCTGTGGGTTGCGCATCGTACGTTTGCCCCTGGATCTGGTGTTGTTCCTGGTATCCCTGTTACAAGTGCTATCACAATTGCTGCTACTAGTACTGCGCCTCCGATTAGGAGAAGGTATTCCAATGCGCCTTGACCTTTTATATTCATTTCATTTTACCTCCTTGAGTTTTGTTTTAATTGTATTTTATTTAATTTTTGTAATTTATAAACGTTTCTTTTAAGGTGTTGCTGCTTCTCCTGCCTTGATGTTTGCCTGGTTTGCTGCTTCTGCCGCTGCATTTTTTAGAAGCACTCCTACAATGCTTACAAGTACTATTGCGCCTGCGATTAGTACAAGCATTTCAATGCTTCCCTGAGCCTTTTTCTCTTTTAAAAAACCCATTTTTTTCACCTTATTATTATACTCCGCCAATCATAAGCCCTGATGCAAATGCTGCAATATAGTAGCATATGAATGCTATTAACAAGAGGACTGGGATATATATAAGACTTTTGCTTATTTTTCCCTCTCTTGTAAGTGCAATCATTGCGCCTGATGCAACAACTTCTATTACTATGTAAATTTGTATTAGTATTACTATAATGTCTTTTGTTGCAACTGCCTGTACGATTTCAAATTTGCTTTTTACTATTCCTGCAGATGTTGCAATTAGTAATTCTATGACTGTTGTAATCATTCCCATTATGATTGGTGCAACAATTGAGCCTGCTGCAACAATGAAAATTACTTGCAGCATTGTTCCGGCAATTCTTTCTCTTCCAATTCTGTGAAGTGCTCTTACGTCATCGGCTATTTCGTCAAGCACGTCAGCCAGTCCTGCTCCTGCTTTTATTGCGTCGTTTATTATTGCAACTGTTCTTCTTACAAGTACTGAGTCAACGTTTTCGGCAAAACTTGCAAGGCCGTCCTCCATGTTTTCCCCTTCTTCCATTTTTCTCAAAACATTTTCCATTTCAAAACTTAGCGGTCCGTATTCTGCAGTTGAAATTTCTCTCAATCCATATTCATAGGTTCCGCCCGCTTTTAGTGTGTCAGCCAATTGCTTTAATGCATCTGGCAATGCTTCTTCTATGGAATTTATTCTTCGCATTGCAAGTATGTAGGGATACCCAAGCATGACATCTAGTACAACCAGAAAAATAACAAATGCAACAAGTGGTGAAATTGGCAGACTGAACAAGGCAATTATTCCAAAGACTGCTATTGCTGCTACAATTGCGCTTATTGTTGACGCAACCATCCAGGCTACTGCAGGAATTTTGAATTTCACGTCTTTTAGCATGCTTTTGTAATTTTGAAAAAATGCAAATCCCTCAATTTTTTTCTCGTTCATGTTTATACCTTTGGTTGTGAGCTTTTTATATAAAATAAAAATATTATTAAAATAAATGGCATTATTACTAAAAAGAATGCTGCCATTATTGGTATGCCTAGTGGCAGCATTTCAAAGCTTGGCATGCTTGCTTTTATTGGGCTGTTTCTAATGCTTCCAAGTATTGCAACCATTACTGGCATTACAATTGCTCCAAATATAAAAACAACTCCGAAAAAGTTCATTCTTTGTCCAAACTCGCTTACTGCAAGCCTTAGGTTGAATGAAACATCTTCAGCTATGTCGTTCATACTTTCGCTTAATCTTCCGCCTGTTTTTAATGCTCTTACTATGTGAACAATTGCGCTTCTGAGTGACTTGCTTTGTGTTCTTAATGCAAGGTGCCTTAGTGCTTCTTGCGTATCAGTTCCTTCTTCTACTTCTGTTATAACTCTTGCAAATTCTTCACTTAATTCTCCATAGTCTGCCATTCCAATTGCCTGTATTGTTCTGTAAAGTCCTATTCCTGCTCTTATTTCTGTTGCCATGTGCCTTAGTGCAAATGGAAGTTCTAGGCTTACTGCGTTTCCTCTTGCAACTGCTTTTTGTTTTGGAACAATGAGTATTATTATTGCTGTTATAATGAATGACAGTACTGCGATAAGAATTACTGCAAGTACTCTTGTTACTATTTGAATGTCCAGAATTGTCATCACTGCTGCTGAAATAAGCAGGCTAATAATGAATACAATTGCTGATGCTGCAACTGTTAGTGCAACATATTGCTTACTGCTGTAATGCATATTTGCGCTGTAAAGATAAAAGGTAACCATTTCAAATTCGGGAAATTTTAGTATTACTTTTGCAACCGGTTTCAAAATTCCGCCAAGTTTTAGGTAAATTCCCGCCAGCAATTTTACCATTTTGCTTTTGACTTCTCTGAGCTCTTCAATGGTTTGTATTTCAATTTTTGCTCCCATGCCTTCTGCTATAAGGCCTCTTAGTTCTCTGAGGTTTCCTCCAACCTCTTCAAATTCAACTCCTTCTGCTCTGTATTTTTCACGCATTCTTTTTACAATTTTTTCAACCTTTTCCATGTCAACTTCTATTGGTTCGTTTGAACCAGTAGCTCCTTTTTTTCCCTTGGCTTTTTTTTGTGAAATATTGCTTTTCAGTTCGTCAAGTTTTGCCATTTATTTTCCCCTGTATACAAATTCGCTTGTTTTTTTCTTAACCTCTTCCATTCCCCTTACTCCTTCTTTGCATATTCTTTCAAGGAAAACCTGTCTTTGATTCAAATTATCTTTAACTGCCTGCCTGCTTAATCCTGTAAAGTCTTGCAGTATTTTCAGAAACTTTATTGGAATATCTGTTTTTTCAAGCTTGTCTTTAACCGGGTCTCTTGCAAAAATTGTTTGGGTTTGCGCATGCTTTAAGAGAACGCCGCTTAATTCTGCAATTTCTGTAATTCTTCTTATTGTTCCTTTTCTTTTGTCGTGAATTTTGTGTTCAATAATTATAATGTCAAGACCTGAGAGCATTACCTCCGGAACGTTCATTGGCGGTGAGGTTACTCTAACAATTGTTTCCTGTGGAGAATTTGCATGGATTGTTCCCAAACAGTTTGAAACAATTATTCCGTTTGCGATATAATTATGGTTTCCTTCTACTGTTAAATCATAAACATCGCCTTCAAATTCTTCTTCTTTAATTGAAACAATTTCTTCAAATCTTGTATCTGATTGTTCCATAATTTTTAACTGTTTTGAAGTTTCGTTTTGCAGCAAATCGCATATTTTTGCAAGCTGTTTTCTTGAAGGTCTCCTGGCACTTGTTTCATATGACCTGATATTGCTGCCTGTTGTTGCTCCAAGCAAGGCTCCCAATTCATCCTGTGTAAATCCTGCTTCAAGCCTTGCATTTTTGAGTGTTCTTTCCATATTTGGAAACAAATCAAGGCTGTTTTTTGATTTTTTGACAAGTACTTCTAATTTTTCTTTTTTCTTTTTGTGTACAAATCCGATTTTTTCTTCAAACTTTTCAAGATTGTCTTTTCCATAGATTGATATTCTATAATAGGGTCTAATGTTTCCTTTACCGTCTTTTTCCTGGGCATATGTTGACGAGGTTATACCAAATCTCATCAAAATTATTGGAAGTTTTCTTGCAAGGTCTTTGTTTGCTGTGCTGAACTGGATGCAGTTTGCAAACAGGTTTACGTGGGCTTCACAGTCATATAATCCTTGTAAAAGCAAGGCTATTCCGCTGTCTTTTGCCGTAAGTGTTTTTTCAGTCATTTTGAAGATTTTTGTTTTGTTTCCAATTGGCATTTCATATTCTTTATTTATTTTTTTAATCAGTTTTTTATCGCAAATCTGCACTCTTGAAAATCCCTCATAATCAAATCTGCTTATTTTGTTTTCAGTCAATGGCAAAATTTCTTCTTTAAATTTTTTGATTAATGATTCTTCTTTGTTGACAAATTGAATTGCTTCTATGCCAAGGTGTCCATCGCCATAAATCAAACCTGTGAGATAGGGCTGTAGTAGCTTTTTTTCAGCTTCAATTTCTATTCCTGTTGGAATAGCAATAAAATTTCCTGTTTTTGCCTCGCATGCATTGATTTCCTGCAATCCATTACTGATTTTGTAAATCGGGTGGTCTTTTGTAAGTAAAAGTTCTTTTCCGCTCTTAAGCCTGATTTTACACAACTTTTCTTTTGTGCGTTTTCTCCAGACATGTGTTACTTTTTTGTTTTCAATTTTTAGGGTTTGTTTGTTTAACGATGGCACCATAATTTTTTTGCCTGTTTCAACAAATTCAAAGTTACCTTCTTTCACAGGGTCTTTTTCTTCAAATTCTTTTTCTACAAGGTTTGCTATTTCGGAAATATTTCCATCGGAAAGTTGTATTAATGTGTTTCCAATTACCGCTCCATCGTGACCTGTATTTAGTGCTGTAAATAATGTGAATGCTTCATCGTGCCTTACTTCTCCGACAATTATTCTGTCTGGCCTCATTCTCAAACTGTTTTTTGTCAAAACGTCAAGTGTTAATTCGCCTTTTCCTTCAAGTCCTGGTGGCCTTGCTTCCAGTCTTACCCAATGCTTTAACGGCAAAGCAAGTTCTGCAGTGTCTTCTATTGTAACAATTCTTTCAGTATCCGGAATGAATGCTGCAAGGCAGTTTAATGTTGTTGTTTTTCCTGACCCAGTTCCTCCTGATATCAGGATGTTTGCCGGTTTTGCTCCAAGTCCGTCAACGCACAACCATAGGAAGGCTGCTGCTTCTGCTGAAATTGTTCCGTTTTTTATAAGGTCTACTATAGTGTAAGGGTCTTTTCTAAATTTTCTGATTGTAAGAGTTGCGCCTTCAACAGAGGCTGGTGGAATTGTTGCATTTACTCTGCTTCCATCAGGCATTCTTGCATCAAGCAATGGCGAGCTTATGTCAACACGTCTTCCGACATTTCTTGCAATTCTGTTAATCAAATCAATTATTTCTTTGTCTGAATAAAATTCAATATTGCTTGACATCATTTCATATTTTCTGTGAAAAAGGTAAACTGGTTTTTTTGCTCCAATAACCATAATTTCTTCAAGGTTGTCGTCTACTACAAGTGGGTCTATAATTCCGTAGCCAACCATTTCTCTTATAACTGATTCTGCATAAAATGGAAACCTTCTTTCAGGAATGTGGAGTTCCGGGCTGTTTCTTAGAATTTCAAGAACACGCTGTCTGTAAACATTTCTTCGCTGTTCAATATCCCGTACTTTGTATGGGGTGATTGCAATTAGTCTTGTGGCAGCCTCTTTTATTGTGTTGATTACTGCTTTTTCCTGCTTGGTTGGTCTTGCCACTGGCACAACATAGTATGGCAGTGATTTTCCTGGCACACTGTAAATTTTTACGTTTGAATATTTTTCAATAAGTTTTTTTTCAGGTGCTGTTTCAAGTTCTTTTTCAACTGTACTTTTCTTTTTTTCGTCAGTTTCTTCAACAATTTCTTCTTCTGGAGGAAGTTCTGGAACTTTTTCCCGAATCGGTTTTGCTTCAGGTTCTGTTTTTACAATCGGTTTTGTTGCAGGTTCTGTAGCAGGTTCTGTTTTTGGCTTTGTTTCCGGTTTTGGAACGTGGCCTTTCTTTATTTGTTCAATTTCTTTTGGAACTTTTGCTCCCTGCTCTGCCTTTTTTGGGGCTTTTTCAGTTTCCAGTTCTTCTTTTTTAGCCAGCTTTACCTTTTTTATAAGGTCTGCCAAATAGTCTTCTTCTGCCATACCATTAACAAAAAGACATTCTATTATATAAACTTTAATAGTGACCTTGTTTTGCTGTGGCTATTTTCTTTCCTTTATTTCTTCATACATTTTTTTTGTAAATTTGTCTGTTTTTATTTCGCCTGTTACCTTTCCATTTCTGGTCCTTACAGTAACAGTTCCGTCTTTTTGTTCCCTGTCTCCTGCAACCAAAATATAGGGTATTTTTTTCAGTTGTGCGTCTCTTACTTTTGCTGAAACGCTTTCCTGCCTTGAATCAACCAAAACCCTAAGTCCTTTTTCTTCCAGTTCTTTTTTTACTTTTTCAGCATATTTTACATGTCTGTCGGCAATTGGAATTAAGGAAACCTGTGTTGGAGCAAGCCAAAGCGGGAATGCTCCGCCATAATGTTCAATCAATATTCCAAAAAATCTTTCAAGCGAACCATAAATAACCCTGTGAAGCATTACCGGCCTGTGTTGTTTGTCGTCTTTTCCAACATAGCTTAAGTCGAATTTTTCAGGCATGCTGAAGTCAAGTTGGATTGTGGCACACTGCCATGTTCTTCCCAAACTGTCCTTTATGTGAAAATCAATCTTTGGACCGTAGAATGCACCGTCTCCATAGTTTATTTTAAACTTCATTTTCTTTTTTTGCAATGCTTTTTGCAATGAATTTTCTGCAACCTCCCACATTTTTTTGCTTCCCATTGCGTTTGCAGGCTTTGTACTTAATTCCACATGGTAACTAAATCCAAACACTTTGTAAAACCTGTCAATCAGGTCAATGATGTTTATTATCTCCTGTTCTAGCTGCTCTTCTGTACAGTAGATATGAGCATCATCTTGCGTAAACTTCCTTACCCTAAACAGCCCGTTAAGCACTCCGCTTAGCTCATGCCTGTGCACTGTGCCAAGCTCTGCCACCCTCATCGGAAGTTCCCTGTAACTTCTCCTTTTTGTTTTGTAAACAAGCATTCCTCCTGGGCAGTTCATTGGCTTTACTGCAAATTCTTCTCCGTCAATTTGCGTAAAGTACATGTTTTCCTTGTAGTGATCCCAGTGGCCTGATTGTTCCCAAAGCTCTTTCTTCAAAATCATTGGCGTACTAATTTCTTGATAGTCTGCCTTCAAATGCTCTTCTCTCCAAAATTTAACCAATTCATTTAACACAACCATTCCCTTTGAGTGAATGAAGGCAGTGCCTGGAGCCTCTGCATGCATGCTAAACAAGTCCAAAGCCTTTCCAAGCTTTAAGTGGTTTCTTTTCTCTGCCTCTTCCTTCAAGTGCAGCCATTGCCTCAGCATTTTTTTGTCAGGAAAGCTTATGCCGTAAATCCTTTGAAGCATTTTGTTTTTTTCGCTTCCTTTCCAGTATGCCCCTGAAACGCGCAAAAGCTTTACTGCTCCTATCTTCCCTGTGCTTTCAATGTGCGGGCCTTTGCACAAATCGGCAAATTTTCCGCTTGTGTAAGTTGAAACTTTCTTTCCTGGCAATTCTTTAATGAGTTCAATTTTGTATGGCTCGCTTTTGAACTGCTTTAATGCCTCTGCCTTTTCAATGTCTTTTTTTACAAACTTTTTGTTTGCTTTAATTATTTCAAGCATTTTTTTTTCTATTTTTTTCAAATTCTCTGGCTTGAATGGCTTGGTGTCAAAATCGTAATAAAAGCCGTTTTCAATTGCAGGCCCAATCCCAAGCTTGGCTTTTGGATAAAGCTCTTTTACTGCCTCGGCCAAAACATGGCTTGTGCTGTGCCAGAAGCGTTTTCTGTCATCTGCCTTTTTCCAGTCAACTTTTGCCATATTCAAAAATAAGCCCCTAACCTTATTTAAAATTGTGGTAATTTGCCTTTGCAGCCTTATTTCCACAGATACAATAAAATACTACTTCATCGGCATTTATAGTATGGCAAGATTCCGTAAAAGAAAAACCCCTGCTCTTTTGCTTGAAAGAAGGGCAGCTGGAAGAGATGACATAAGGGAAAGAAATTGGAGCGAAAACCCTTTGGGAGAAGCCTTTACCAAAGAACAACTACATGAGAAAACAAAACGCCTTAAGTTCTATGAGTCTATGGAGGAAGCAGGCAACCCAAAGCAGTACAGGCAGCACAAGATACTTCAGGGAAGGATAGCGCGTTTTATTAAAGCAAGGCCAAGTAGGCACTTGGGTATGGAAATTGTAAAAGGCCAAAAGCACGGCTATTACTACGTTAAAATAAAGAGTATTTCAACAGACCAGCCAATATTTATCAGGCTAGATAGGCCACACTTTAAGGAAGCGGTCAGCTTCCTGGAAAAAGGAAAGTCTACTGGAGAAATCCCTGAAATTTTGCGTGAAAGAAGACCGATTCGTGAAATGGATGACGTAACAAAAAGAGATTGGAGCAAAAACCGCTTGGGAAAAGTCTTTACCAAAGAACCAAAGAACCTAAAATTGTGTAGGTTTTATGCAACTCAAGAACAATTAGGTAATCCAGAGCTGTACAAGCAGCACAAACTGTTTGAGAAAAAAATAAGGTATTTAATTAGCGCCAGGCCAATTAGGGATAGCAGCATGACCATTCTGAAAGGCCGGTTTGGCAAATACTATGTTCGAATAAGCAGCAATCGAACAGACAGCTCTATATTAATCAGAATAGACGAGCCAGTCTTTAAAAAGGCAGTCAAGTTCCTGGAAAAAAGTGGAAAAGCCTAGGCGCCTTCCCTGTAAATTTTAACAATCATTACAACTGAAGCAAGTTCAATCCAGATTCCTAAAACAATCCCAATTATTGCTGTTGGGTCAACCATTTGTACCATTACAACAAGGCCGCCAACAATTCCCATTAAGAGCAGTGCTCCAAAATTTCTTAAATAATTTGCTTTTCCTGCTTCGTATCCTTTTCTAACACTTTCCAAAGCTGGTTTTTTTCCAAACACTGCTGTTGGAAACCATAGGAAAACTAGTGGGTTTACAAAAAGCATTATTGTTGCCATAACCGAAAATGCCAAACCAAGTACAACAAATACAGGTATTAGCCCATTAATTAATACTTCTGTAGAGTTTGATGCAAGTGCATTTGTAACAATATCCACTGGCAGTATATTTGTGCCAATTATGAATGACATTGCCGGAACTATTATCAAAAGCATTATGATTGCACTTACAAGCATTTCAAGCAGGGAAACGCCAACAAGCGTTTGCCATTTTCCAAAAGCAAATCTTAAGTTTTCTTCAATTGAAACCTTTTTTTCTTTAATGTATTGGCCAAGGCTTTTGTAATAAAAACCGTTGATAATTGACAATGCCACAACAAACAATACAAGTAATACAAACACCCCAATTACTACGACTGCAATTAACGGCGCAATAGTTCCTATTGCGGCAAATCCTGCGCCTATTACAATAAATGGCAGTGAAACAATTCCAATTGCAATCATTGCAATTATTCCAAAAACAATTGCCATTAGCGGAACTACAAAAATGTTCAAGTCAAAGGTTGTTTTGATTGACTCTGAAAAAAGCTCTACTGCTCCGGCTGTTTTTTTCACAGCTTTTTTCGCAGTCTTTTTCCTTGGCATAATGCATTATTACCGTGTTTCCTGAATAAATAACTTTCCATTCACCGGAAACCTGCTCACTGCTTACTATTTTAATTCATTAATTAAAGAAATAATATAGTGGTAAAGATTGATTTCGCCAAAGCTTTGTATACGCTGCAAGGGCAAGCTTTTATGCGGGCTAAGCTATTGTCCAATTCTTAAAAAGAACAGTGCAAGACACAAGTCTGTTTCAAACATTAAGGGAAACGAATTTGTTGGAAGCAGTCCTCCCTCGCTTTTTGTTTCCTGGACAAACTATCCAAAAGTACAAATTGCGCCACTAAGCCCAACTGAAGTGTTTGACACTGCCAAATTTGACATTCCAGAGCAATGGTTTGGATTGCCTTCTGAGGAAATAATTTCTTTCAGGGAACAGCTTTTGCGCGGCAACAAGCCAATTGACATTAAAGCCGCTGCAAATCCTTCCTACGAGCTTGTTGAAATGCAGGAGCTTGCAATGTCAACAAAGCCAACAGCTATTGATGTAAAGCTTAAGTCAACTCCAAAATCCAGTGTTTCGTTTAGTGAAAGGGTTGCCCCAATGGGGCCAAGTGCTCCATTGCTCAAAATGAAGCTTGATGAAAATCCAAGCATCCCAAAAAAGATTGATTACGCTGTTTCAGATACAGACCTCAAATCAACAGATGCAGTAATTTCCCTGTACAATTCGGGTTTTCACATCAGCCGCCTCCACAAGCTTTTAAGTGCAGGAACTCTGGGCATTGGAAAAAACAGAAAGTTTGTGCCTACAAGATATTCAATAACTGCTGTCGATTCAAATGTTTCAAAAAATCTGATTGAAGAAAAGGTAAAGTACTTTCAGCAAATTGGAGAATTTCAGTTATTCCATTCAAATTATCTGGACAACGATTTTTGGATTCTTCTCATTCCTAGCTCTTGGGCGTTTGAGCAATTGGAGTCCTGGTTTCCTGGAAGCGATTGGGCTGGCGATGCAAAGGAACCAATCATTGCCCAAGACCATGAGTTCTATGGCGGAAGAAAAACCTACGCTTCAAATATTACTGGAGCGTACTATTCTGCAAGGCTTGCTGTTGCAGAATTTTTAAGTATAAAGAAAAGGCAGGCAGCAGCAATCGTCTTCAGAGAAATTGGAGCAGGATATGCCATGCCGTTAGGCGTCTGGCAGACGCGAGAGAATTCCAGAAATGCTTTAAGGCAAAAGCCACTAACTTTTTCAAGTCTTGAGTTGGCTCTTGCATTTCTTTCAAGAAAACTCAAGATTCCAATGGTTAAGTATAAGCAGGAAAGTAAGTTGTTGGATTTCTTGCAACACCAAAAGAGGCTTTTTGACTTCTAAGATTTGCTTTTAAACAATTCTGAACACATTTTTATCATGCAGGAAAAGCTTTCATTCAAAAACAGCAAGGGAGACAAGCTTTCAGCTGTTCTCTCTAATCCAAGTGGCAACAAGGAAAACCTGATTGTTGTTATGTGCCATGGCTTTGATTCAAGCAAGGAAAGTCAAACCTACTTTAAACTTGAAAAGGCTTTGAATAAGAAAAGAATTGCTTCCTTTCGCTTTGACTTCTTTGGACATGGTGAAAGTGAGGGCAAGTTTGAGGACATTACGATTTCAGAAGCTGTTGATGATACAATACAGGCAATCTCTTTTCTGAGGCAGCATGGTTTCAAAAAAATTGCATTGTTTGGCTCAAGCTTTGGCGGCATGGCTGCACTACTTGCTGCTTCCAAGCTGCCTGATTTGAATTGCCTTGTCTTAAAGTCCCCTGTCTCAGACTACCTTGGAAAAATTTCTGCAAAAGAAGATAAAGTGGATGTTGAGCAGTGGAAGAAGGATGGTTTTATCTGGCACGAGACCAAAAGAGGCAAACTAAGGCTGAATTACTCTTTTTTTGAGGACGCGGAAAAGTTTAGCGGCTTTGAGGCTGCAGAGAAAATCAATGTTCCAACACTAATTGTTCACGGTTCATGGGATAAGGTTGTGCCAGTTGAACAATCAAAGAAAACTGCTTTCCTTATTCCAAATTGCAGGCTTGAAATAGTTGAGGGGGCAAACCACAAGTATTCAAACCCAGAGGAATTTGAGAAAATGCTAAAACTTGTTTCAGAATTTGTTGAAGGGAATTCCTAAATTTTTTTTCCCGTTGGTCCATATCTTTCAATTGCTTCCCTGGTATCTCGCCATTTCAAATAGTCTGCTCTTGTCAGGTTTTTGGCATATTCCTTGCTAAATATGGTACTCTGCATTATAAACCAGGTTTCAATTATTGACATCTCTTTTCTAAGTTCACGATTCTGCTGTTTAACTGCTTTTAAATGGCCGCCCATAGGAAATTTTGGGTCATAGTTTTTCCACTCAACTAATTCGTGTCTTGCAACATCTTGTCTTCCTGCTTTACTTAACAAATCGGATACCAGGATTAATGGCTGGTTTAAATCAAGTACATATGTAGACCCTCTTTTTCTAACAAGTTCTTCATTGGAAAGCTTATAGGGAATATTTTCTGGCAAGTATTCAACTCTTTCACTTTTACGCCATATTTCAAATATTTGCTTGGTTTTCCAATCAAGTCTTTTAGCTTTTTTTAAAATAAGCGGTGTTAAAAGTTCGCCCGGTGTTTTCTGTTTTGTTCGAGCTTTTCGCCTCATTCTCCAAACCTTGCAAACTGCGCCAGCATTGCTTCAAGTTGAACCCTTTCATTCGCACCTTCAACAAGCCTAAAATCATATTCTCCTATTACATCAACCAAGCCAATCTTTGCCTTTGAGGGAATGTCTTTTTCTTCCGAGTTCATTACTTCTCTGTAAACCTGGCTTATTACGTCTTCGCCTGACATTCCGTGTTCGTACATTAGCTTGTCCAGAAGATTTCTTGCGTCCATAAACTTTCCTTCTAATGCTGTTGCAATCATTTCTTTTACTTCCTGTGGTTTTGCCCTGCTGCTTACATTAAAGACTGTTTTTTCGTCAACTTTTTTGTTAAGTGCTGAGGAAGCCTGTAAAACATTTACTGCTTTTCTTAAATCTCCCATGCTTACATAAACAATTGCATCAAGTGCTTTTTTGTTAACTTCAATTCCTTCGTTTTTTGCAATTTTTTGAATCCTTTCCTCAATTTCTTTTGCCTGAAGTGGTCTGAATCTGAATACAATGCATCTGCTTTGAAGTGGTTCAATAATTCTGCTTGAGTAATTGCAATTGTGACTTACTATGCCATTTGCTAAAAAATTGTGGTTTTTTGTACAGGTTATGTCCCTTACATCACTACATTCAATTTCTTTAATTTCTATTACTTTGTTGAAAACAAAGTTATCTCCTGCACTGGATTCTTTTTTCCATTGCCTGAAATTTGGAAAGTCTCTTGGCAAATGAACGGCCTTTCCCTTGAATTGATTCGCTACAAAATCAGCACTGCAATCGTATCTTATTGCAAGAGCTCTCTTACTTAAATTACCTGCATCTTCTAAAATCTTTATAGCTTTCTGTTTTTGTTGTTCTAAATAGTATAATTTGCATCTGAGATACTCGGCAGCAAGCCTTGATTTGCCAATTTTTTCTTTTTCAAATGCGTATCCTACCCTGCTAAAGAACCTAAACAAGTTTTTGTTATTGCTGTTAAGTAACAGTTCATAGGAATCAGTAATATTTCCGTCTTTTCTTTTTGTTCCAAGTTTTCTTATTTTTATATATGATTTTACTTCAAATTCTTCTAAGAGCGTTTTTATTTGTTCATAGAATTCTATCATATTCTGTTTTAATTTCCTGCTTTTATGCATTCTCAAAGTTACTGCCTCAAAGTTTTTGTGTTTTATTTTTGGTGAATACCCTTCGCATCCGTAAAGGCTTCTCAAAAACTCTCTTTTTACAAACTTTGTGCCGTACATCACCCAATTTGGTATTTTGTAGGGAGTAACCACTTTATCTCCCACAGGTGTGCCCAAAAACCTTAATTGGGTTACAAGATATTGTGAATCTAGATAAAATGAGGTTGTTTTTCCTACGAATTGTCTGCCCTTGATTGTATTAGTCAGTGTTTTTGTTTGAATGTCAGAGGCTCTAAAGCCTAAAATTGCCAAATCCTTTTTAATTTCTAAAAGAGCTTGTTTATTACCTGTGAAAATAAGTCTTACGCCGTTCTTTACTACGTGTCCATCTCCAAACAGGAAACTATATATTCTTGTGAACGCGCCAATTCTTTTGTCATTGTAGCCTATTCCAAGCAACCCTTTTTCATTCAATTTTTCAAGACTTGTTTCAAAACCTCCCTGTATTTTTATTGTTTTTTCCAAGTGCTTTTTAATGCCTCCATAAGATATATTTATTCTAAATTCTTTTTCAAGGATGTTTCGTATATCCATTTTATTGCGCAGTTGCAAAGGGTTTTTTCCTATTATTTTAAAAGAATGTATTTTTGGGTTTTTTTCGGCAATTCTTTTTAGGTAGCCTTTCTTTTCAATTTGCTTCAGCATTTGTACAGTTCTTATCCTTGATAGTCTTAAATTGTCTTGTATCTGTTTTCTTGTCATCTCGCCTTTTTGTTTTAACATTTCATAGATTTGGTTTTCTCTTACTGTAAGGCCTTTGTTATTTTTGATTATCTCAAACAGTTCCTTTGCCCTGTTAATTATTTTTCGTTTCTCTGAAGAAATTAATTCTCTAAACACTTTTGCTTCTTCAAGGCTTTTATAACCTTTTTCTTTTTGTTCTTTCAATAAAAATTCTTTGAACAGGTTCAAATTAACTATTGTTCTGTTGTCCTCTTCAAAACCTGTTCCCTCTAAATTTGGAAAAACAATTAGCTTGTCATCAATATCTAACGCGCCTACTTTTTTCCAGCCTGCCTTTGTTAAAAGCAGATGATCCGCGGTTGCTTTTATTTTTCTTCCAGAGTTTGTTGTCAACTCAAAAACTTTTTTCTTACTCTTTTTTGGATTCTGCTGAATGCAACAAATAACTTGGTCTTTTTCCAGGTTTCCGCTGTTTTGATTCTTTGTTAAAACAACATTTTCTTTTTTTTCTTCAAACCGTTTCATAAACTCTTCAATGCTTATTTCAACCTCTTCAGGCAAAACAATTTTTGTATCTGGAGTTACGCAGCTTAAAATAAAACGGCATGTTTTTGTGTACTTTTCCATTGTTCTTCGCAGTGCATGTTGTGCGTCGCTTGTAAGGGCGTCTGATTCGTCCAAAAAGATTATTTTAAAGTCTGCGTTGAATGCAAGGGTTCTTGCAAAATCTTTTATCTGTCCTCTTACAACGTCAATTCCTCTTGAGTCAGATGCATTCAATTCCAAAAAATTGCGTCCAAATTCGTTGCCGTAGAGTTCTTTTGCAAGTGCTACTGCTGCTGAGGTTTTGCCAATTCCTGCCGGGCCGCTAAACATCATATTCGGGGCATTGTGGTTTGCAACATAGCTTTGTAGCCTGCTAATTGCTTGCTTTTGCCCTACAACATCTGCTAATGCAACAGGCCTATATTTTTCAATCCAAGGCAATTCTATTTCCATTGCTTCCCCAACTCCTTTAATCATATCTTTGCCATGAAAACAGTTTTAAACTTATTACCCTTTAGTTATCTTAATTAAGTGATTAAAAATGGGTGAAAAAGAAGAGCAGAATTCAAATTCCGGGAAAGAACCAAGTTCTGGGAAAAAGCAGGCTTCTAATATAAAGCCTCTTTCAACAAACAAGCTTATTGTAGCAGGCGTTATCTGCGTAATGGCCTATGTTGTAATTATGTTTTTGGGCGTTGCAAGAGCACAACTTTCAGAAATTCCTTTAATTGGCGATTTTTTGACTCTTCCAGGTTTTGAAAGCCCGATGTTTTTGGTAATGCCATTTTTTGCATTTTTTGCATTGTTTTTCTTAATTGACTGGGTAAGAAACGGTTTTGAGCTAAAGCTTTCTTTTGGAATGCTTTGCCTTATAGTTCTTGTAATATTTGTTTTGCTTTCTCTTGCAGCTTACTATGTTGCCCTCTACTGGTACATTTCAAATTTTGCTCTGTTGCAGGGGATTGAAATGAACCCTGACCAGGTTGACCTTTGGGGCAAGCTAACAAACAGCGCCTTTATGCTCTTCATCTGGGGCGGAATGTTTGGCGTACTTGGAAGATACCTTGTTGAAAAAATCAATTTGTAAAACGAATTCAACGCCTACTGGGGCACCATTACTTTCTTTTTAATTTCTTTCCCACAATTTCTTTTTTATGAAAGCGTTTGTAGAAGGCAGTGGCTGCAGCCTGAATAAGAGTGATACTGAACAAATAAGAGGCTTTTTGCTGCAGAACAATTTCGAGCTCGTAAGCAAGCCGGAAAGCGCTGATTTGCTTTTGCTCAATGCCTGTGCTGTAAAAGAGCAGACCGAAACCAAGATGCTTAGGAGAATAGTGCAGTTGAATTCAATTTCCAAAAAGCAAAAAAGCACTCTTGTTGTTTTTGGATGCTTTCCAAAAATAAACCCGCTGGCAATTTCTTCCATTTCCAAAAAAATTGTGCAAATAGGCCCATGCCTTGAAAAGCTTGCTTCCTTTCTTGAATTGCCTGAACAAAATTTTTCCCCCGACCTGAACGAAAAAAAGACAAGCAATTTAATTTCAATTATTCCAATTTGCCGGGGCTGCCTTGGAAACTGTGCCTATTGCGCAGTGCGCAATGCAAGAGGCAAACTGAAAAGCTATTCCATTGCACAGCTGAACAAAAAGTTTAAGCAAGGGCTTGAGCAAGGCTGTAGTGAATTCTGGCTTACGGCCCAGGACTGCGGCTGTTACGGTTTTGACATTGGAACAAACATTGTTGCTTTGCTCAAAACACTGCTGCGCAACAAAGGCAATTTTAGGATAAGGGTTGGAATGGCAAACCCTGCGCATTTGAAAAAGTTTTTGCCAGAATACCTTGCCTTGTTTGAACACAAAAGACTTTTTCGCTTTTTTCATTTGCCGGTGCAATCCGGCAGCAATGCCGTGCTTGAAAAAATGAACCGAGGTTATAAGAAAGAGGATTTTTTGCTTATTGTTAAAAAAATTCGCAAACGGTTTCCTAACGCAAGCATTTCCCTTGATTTAATTGTTGGCTTTCCAGGAGAAACAGAGCAGCAGTTTGAAGAAACACTTTTCCTTGTTGAAAAAGTTAAGCCAGATGTTGTAAACATTAGCAGGTTTGGTGCAAGACCAAATACGCTTGCGGCTCTAATGCCTGGGCAGCTTCATGGAAGGGAAAAAAAGGAAAGAAGCAGAAAGCTTACTGTTTTATGCAAAAGAATTTTGCTTGAAAGAAACAAGGGCTTTATTGGTTCAAAGCAGTTAATTCTTGTTGACAAAAAGGGATTGAAGGGAAATTTTGTCGGCAGAAACCAAAATTACAAACCAATTGTGGTAAAAAAGCCAGTTCTTGGAAGTTTTGTTTCGGTTAAGGTAAAAAAAGTTTTTTCAAATTATCTTGAAGCATCTGTGGCAAAATAAATCAAAAAAGAACCGCCTGTGAAAAATAAATCAAAAAAAGAATTAGTTTTTTTTGCAAAAAAATTGGCTTATTCTTCTGTTGGTTTTTCAGTTTCTTCACTACTGTCGTCGTCTCCGCACCAGCATCCGTGCAAAAATTTCATAGTGAACTACCATAACCTAACACCTTTGGCGTCGAGGTTATAGCTTCCTGTTTCATTGATAAGGCTTGCTTTGGGCTTATACCGCCAGTAGAGGCTTCATCTCTTTCAGGCTTGCATTCGGACAGTTCCTGCCCTATCTTACTTTCGTAAGCATTATGTTTATTGTTTTGGTTATCTGCCAGCACTTTCAGCCTTACAGACAACTTATGTGTATAGGGTTCTTTCTTCTTTATAAGTGTTTTGTTCGCCAATTCATCCACAACCTAACATAGTTCAGGTTGTGGACTTCTTGGCAATAAGGTTAAATCACCTTAATTTCCTTTGTTTTACCTTTTTAAAAACCTTTCTTAAAGCCAAAGTAGGTTTTTTAACAACTTATGCAGCGATTACTATTAGGGGTTGTTTGATTGCTTTTCCAAAATTCCATTGAGCAATATAAGGCAAATTTCAAAACTGCGTTAGTTTTTGCCCTTCTTTTGGTGTTTGTGCCTGTTTTTGCCTTTTTTCACAATATTTACATAAGCAGCGGCTCGATTTTTATTGACTACAACATTGCCCTTGCAGACCCGCTTATTCTTCTTGCTGAAACAGGCTTAATTGCCCTTTTTCTTCTTTTTTATTCCTTTTTTGTTTCGGTAATAATTTTTTCTGTGCGAAAAAATCTAAGCCCTTTAAAACTGCAATTTTATTTGCATGAAATGATTCAAAAGTTTGCACTTCGCCTGTTTTCCTTCTTTGCCATCTATTGCTTTTTCTTTTTCCTGCTAATGTCAGGCCTTGTTGCTTTTGGCATTCCGTTGCTTTTGGCAAACATTATTCTGCTTGTGATTTCGCTTTTGTTAATGTTTGTTCCGCAGGCAGTTGTTGTAGAGGAAGAAGGCTTAATGCATGCGCTTTCAAGCAATTTCGAGTTTCTTTTCAAGACTCCAAAGTCTTTTGCAACCATTGCAATAATTGGAGCAGTGTTCCTTTCACTCCTGCAGCTTTTTGAATTTGTCCTGGCACAGTTTACAATGTTTGCACCATACATTTCACTACTACTAGCTCTTGTTTTCATTTTTCCTTTTCTTGAAATAATGAAAACCTATTTGTATATGATGAAGTTTGACCTCATAAAACACCATGAGATTGCAAAAAGACAAAAGCCAAAACAGCCAAGGCCAGAGCCTGAGTCAATTGCAGATGCAGTAAAAAAATAGTTTCCTTCAGGAACTTTGCCCATTAATCTATTCATTCTTTTTCTTCAAATTCAATAATTCAAAGCCTATTTGCCTTTTTCTTCAAATTCAATAATTCTAACATTTGAGTCAATCAATTCGTTTAATTCTTTTCTGTTTTCGGCTTTTGCTGCAAAGCTGTAATTTTTGCAAATGATTTTGCTTTTCCAGATTCTTTTTTCTTCAACTATTTTTTCAGGCTTCCTAAACGCTTTTTTATTTTTTGCTTCAAACCTTTTCCTTGCCTGAACGTTTTTCAATTCTGTTACAACAAAGTTTTCTGGCAAATGATTTTTCAGTTCAGTTAATATCTTTTCAGCAAACGAAATTGCCTCGTTTGCTTTTTCTGTTCCAACTGCAGTTTTGCCTATTTCCCCAAGGTTGTCCAATGCAATTGCAGAGGAAAGTTCTTCAATTTCAATTCCTTGTTTTTTGATATAGTTTTTTTGCAAAAGCTCCCTTCTTTTAATTTTGTCTAATTCAACAACAGCCCTTGCCTTTTTTCCAAGTTCTTCAAAGAACGATGTTTCATTTCCTTTGCAGCCAAGAGCTATTGATGTAAGATTGATTGCTGAAAAATTGCATAATCCTTTTCCTTCAAATGCAATTCCGTTTACCAGGGCAAATTCTGCATTTCGGCAGTTTAACACTGTTTTTGGAGTATGCTTATGCAATAGCTTGAGTTTATATTTTGTGTCAACTGCTATTGCATTTTCAAATACTGGTGCAGGGCCTTCACTTCCTGATTTTAGCAAGCTGTTTGCAGCCGCAGCAATGCTTTCTCTTTCAATTCCTTTGTCAAAAGATTCTGGTTCAAACAATGCCAGCGTGTTAAATGCAGGCACTGCTTTTCTGTTAAGAAAAATTGCTTTGGAAGCTCTTGCAAAAAGAATTGCTGCATCCTTTGCGGTTTTCTTTCCAACATTTGAAGCAATTGCTACGTTTACTGCAAAAAAGTTAGGGCGCCAGCTGTAAAACCTGCTTGCTTTGTTTGCTTTTTCAAGAATGTTGAATATCTTATCTTTTGGATTTTCTCCAGCTTTTGGTACAATGTTAACGGCGATGGGCTTTGTTGAAAAATCCTGAAGTTCTCCAATAAATATTTCTCCTGACAAATGCATTCTTCCAAGTTTTGAAGGAATGATTCTGAGTAAATTGTACTCGGCCATTATTGCTGTGCTGCCATAAGGTCCTTCACTTGCTTTTTTTCCTGCTTCAAAAACAGGCAATCCCAATCTTGTATACTGGTTTCTGATATTTTCGTGCCCGTATTCTAAAAGCTTTACATTAACCATTTCCCTAATTAAAGAAGTGCTAATGTTTTCGATTTCCAAATCTTTTATTTTTTCTTCAACTTCATGTCCTATCTTTTCGGCAACACCTCTTGGTACATTGGTTTCCATCAAAAGGCTTTTGATTATGTTGCCTCTGTCAAAGCCTTCAATAAGCTGCGAGCTTGTTCTGACCTGCATGCTTTGAAATGAAGCATAAATTGCTGCGGCCTTTGGATCAAGCTTTTGCAGCATTTCAACGGCTTTTTTTCTCATTGCTTTAATGCCCTTGCTTTCTTCTGCTGAAAGCTCTTTGACAATCTTTGTAATTGTCCACTTGTCAGCATTTGCTTCCTCGCATTCTTTGGCAATTTTTTCAATAAGTGCCTCAATTGGCTTTTCTTCCATGATTAAAAGCAATGCTACGAAATTTTTAACTGCTTGTCCCTCCTCTTCGAAAAGCAAACTTTTTAATAAAGTTTTATTTGAATTATTAATGTGATGGGGGGGATTTTTTGGCAGTGAGCCTTGACAAAGTTGATTTGGTAATAATAAAAAACCTTTTGAAGGATGGCCGTTCAAGTTTTAGTGGAATTGCAAAGCAGATTGGTCTTACTGATGTTGCAATAAAGAAAAGGATTGAAAGCCTTAAAAGAAAAGGCGTTTTAAGCAGCATTACTGCAAATCTCAATCTAAAAATTTTGGGATTTGAAAATCCAATTTATATTCAGATAAGGAGTGAAATTGGAAAAAACAAGGACCTGTTCAAGAAACTGAATGACTTTGACTGCCTTGTTGAATTGTACCAAGTTTTAGGCGAATACAACCTGCTTGCAAAACTTGTTGTAAAAGATTTAGGTGAGGCAGAAAAGGTTATTGCAAAGCTTGGTTTGCTTGACGGAATAATTGACCTGAAAACACTTGTTGTTTTATCTGAATTAAAACATGGTCCAATACTTCCAAGCGGAGCATTGCAGAAAAAATTATAGCCATCACGCCCGGCAGCCGCCACTGCCGGCTGGTCAGAGTGTCATCTTCGTTTGGATTCGATGACACGCCCTAGCTGGTCCGGATCCGATTGCCTATAGTAGCAATCCAACAGCTCGCTTGGGCTAGCAAAAGTTATTAACCAACGGCTGTTGCCTTTTGCTTAGTTTCTCTTTCTACTTTCTTTTCAAGCCTTTGTTCGTTGATTGTTTTTGGCTTTTTGGCAAAGCTAAATGCAACCATTGAAATAAACACGCTTATGATTATTGCAATGTATACAATTTTCAGTATTATTTCACTTCCTGTTATTCCATATGCTACAAACAATGGTGCCATTGCTGCTGGTGCAATTCCCTTTGGTGAAATAAGCCCCAGTTTTATTCTCTGCATTATGTTTAGGTCGCTTTTGTAGGAAATGAGCATTACTGAAACCATTCTTGCAATAAGCAAGGCAACCGCAATAACAACTATTTCATATCTGTTTATTCCTAAAGAAGCTAATTCTGCAAAAGTAAATTGCATTCCAAGCATTATGAAAACAAATATTGTGAAAAGGAAAGCAAGCTGTTCTGTGAAATTTCCAAGAAAATGGGTTTCCTTTTTTGCTGTACTGCTTAGTAAAAGGGAGGTAATTGCAACAGCAACAATTCCTGAACCAAAAAAGTTTTCAGCAATTACAAAAACTCCTATTGCAATCATCAAGCCGATTATTTCCTCATGTCTGTGTTTGCTTGCCTGCAATATTTTTTGTCCCCAGAATGCCCCCCCAAGTCCGACTACACCGCCTATTATTATCATTCCAAAAAATTTTGGTACATTAATCCATGCAAGTTCTGGTTTTATAAGATAGTCGAGAATAATTAACGGCAGGATTAATGTAAGCGGCTGGTTGAAAATTGATTCTGAAAGCAACACTGTTTTTATTCTGCTTTTTCCACTTGTTTCGGCAGAAGAAATTGCTGCGCTGTCACTTCCGCTTAAAAGCGCTCCTAAAACAATGGCGCTAAGTAAAGGAATGCTTAGCAAAGCAAAAGTTATTCCGCTTATTATAAACAACGTTAGGAAAACTCCGAGTGTTGCAAGACTCAGTATAAGTTTGCTGTCTGCTTGCACTTCTTTGAGTTTTAGGTGGAACCCAGCACTGAATACTATTATTATCAATGCAAGTATTCTGATAAGGCCAGGCATGCTGCCAAGCAATTCAAGGTTAAGAATTCCAATGGATGCAAAAATTGTGCCAAAGATTATAAGCAACACAACAAATGGTATTTTGCTTTTGTTGCTAATAGCTTTTGCGATTATTCCAATGGCTAGGATTATCCCAAACTGTGTAAGCAGGGCAAGCGTGTCTATTGGCATCACAATAAATCCTTCAACTGGCATATTATAGCAGAAAGTGGTTCTTTGTTTTTATAGTTTTTGTTGCAAAAGATATTTGGAAATTTTAGGTATTTTAAATGATTCTAATTATTGCCGAAAAAGCCATTGCTGGCAGAAGGATTGCAGCAATTCTTGCAGGAAAGCAATTGCCTGGAACAAGGCGGGGTTATGCTATAAGATTTGATTTTGAAAAAGACGGAAAAAAATATGTTGTTGTTCCATTAAGTGGTCACATTGTTGATATTGATTTTCCGCTAATGTACAAACAATGGCTTGGCACCGACCTCAAAAAGCTTGTTAAAGCCGATGTAAATTATAACGAAACAGAGAAATCCATTTCAGGTCTTATCAAAGAAGTTGCTCCTGAAATTAAAGAGGTTATAATTGCAACAGATGCTGACAGGGAAGGTGAAGCAATTGGGCTTGAAGCCCTTAACATTTTAAAGGAAGTAAATTCAACTGTTAAAATTAAAAGGGCGATTTTTTCAGCCATTACAGAAAAAGACATAACTGATGCTTTTGCAAATCTTTCAAAGCTTGATTTTAATTTGGCTGAAAGTGCAAATTCAAGAAGGGAAATAGATCTTATTTGGGGAGCTGTCCTTACAAGATTTCTTTCCCTGATTTCCGGAAGACTGGGAAAGGAATTTCTTTCAACAGGCCGTGTTCAGGGTCCAACTCTTGCATTAATTGTTAGCAGAGAAAAAGAAAGGCTTGCCTTTGTTGTAAAAAAATACTGGCAGATTCAGGCTGTTTTTGAAAAAGACAAAGCGCAATTTTCGGCATTGCACAAGGAAGCCAAATTTTGGGACCAGAAAAAGGCAGAAAAGGCAATGAAATGCACAACGCCACCGAAAGGAATTGTAACCGATATCAAAAAAAGGAAAAAGGTGCTTGCAAGACCTGTTCCATTCAACACAACTTCTTTCCTAAGGGCTGCTACCCCCATAGGCTTTACTGCAGGGCGAGCTATGCAGATTGCTGAATCACTTTACCAAAGCGGTTTTCTTTCATACCCCCGAACAGACAATTCTGTTTATCCAAAAACACTTGACTTAAAGGCAACATTGAAAGAATTGGCAAAAGTAAAAGATTTTGAAAAACTTGCCAATGAACTGCTTGCATTTCCAAAGCTTGATGCAAGTTCTGGCAAACTTGCAAAAGACCATCCTCCAATTCACCCTGTTACTGCTGTACAAAAAGAAAAGCTTGATCCGCAGATGTGGAAAATTTACGAGCTTGTATGCAGAAGATTTATGGCAACACTTGCAAAAGATGCTTTGACAGAAAATCTTTCAGTTTCCATTGACTTAAACAAAGAGCCTTTTGTTGCAACAGGCCAAATCTATGTTGAAAAAGGGTGGAAGCATTTCTATCCCTACAGCAAGGCAACCGAAGTACTTCTTCCAAAGCTTG
The DNA here is from genome assembly GCA_017610205.1 of Candidatus Iainarchaeum sp. Taxonomy (GTDB): domain Archaea; phylum Iainarchaeota; class Iainarchaeia; order Iainarchaeales; genus JAFCCL01. Next base: position 60,001 of record JAFCCL010000005.1, read on the forward strand.
AAAAAGGCAACGAAGTAAAGCTTTTGAAACTTGACAACCTTGCAAAGGAAACAATGCCTCCTGCAAGATACAGTCAGGGTGCTTTAATTAAGGCAATGTCTGATTTAAATCTTGGAACAAAGAGCACCAGAGCTGAAACAATCCAAAAGCTTTACAGGCGCAATTACATTGAAGGACAAAAATCAATTGCTCCAACCAAAATTGCCATTGCTGTTATTAACGGTCTTGAAAAGCACAATAGTGTGGTTGTAAAACCTGAGATGACCTCAAATTTGGAAAAAGAAATGGATCTTGTTGCTTCAGGAAAAAAAAGCAAGGATGATGTTGTTGGCGACAGCAGAGAATTCCTTTTGAAAGCACTTCTGCTTTTACTGGAGCACAAAAATGAAATAGGAAGCGAAATAAGAAACGCTGCAAGGTCTGATTCAATAATAGGCTCTTGCACAGACAAAAATTGCGGAGGACAGCTTTTGATTAGAAAAGGACGGACAGGAAAGCGTTTCCTTGGCTGCAGCAATTATCCAAAGTGCACAGTTACATGGCCATTGCCTCAAAAGGGGCTGCTTTCCGTTGTGCCAGGGGCGTGTGAACACTGTGGAACACCCCTAATAAAAATTGTCGGAAAACGTTACCATTACCAAATGTGCATTAATCCCAAATGCAAAAGCAAGGCTGACTGGGGCAAGAAAAAAGAGGAAAAGGAAATAACCAAAAAACCTGTTTCAAAGAATTAGGGTATTGGGGGCAGCAAAAACTTTTTTTGAGAGCCAGTTTGAGCCTGGTGAGCCTTTTTTTCTACCCCCAACATTTTTCCAAATTAATTTTTTTGTGTCACGAGTTCTGATTGACCCCTCCTATTTTTCGCATACACTTATACTCTTTTATTCTATATATCAAATCCCCTGTTTTAACTGCTCTCATTAATACAGTTAAGCTTTTAACAATGTTACAATATATACATATTTGGTATTTTGTTGTGTCAAATCAGATGAAGATAACTGACAGTACAAGAATTGGTTTGCTTGAAGCACTTTTAAAAAAAAACTCTGTCCTGCCAAACATTCGGCAGATTCAAAAACACACTGACTTCCATAAGGCAACAATTAAGGGAAGCCTTGCATTTCTTGAAAAGAATGGAATTCTCAAAGGTTTTGGCCCAAAGCTTGATTTCAGAAAGCTTGGTCACAATTTGGAGGTCTTAACACTTCTTCAGGTTGATATGAGCAAGCAAAAGGCTTTTGAAAAGTTTATTGATGCCTTGGAAAAAGACCCCCATATCTACTGGGTGAGTTCGATAATCGGCCCTGGTAACTGGAATGTAATGTGCAGGCACATTTACAAGGATGTTGAATCATATCACAATGACATGCGAAACCGTTATATGCAAATTCAGGGATATCATGACCTTATAAAAAACATGCAGAGCTTTTTTTCAGTAGAGCCTGTTTTTAAAAACCAAAGCAGGACTGAATCAATAATAGAGCTTGTAAAAAGTGAACCTGTCAAAAAGTAATCAAACATTACAAAAGTTATTTAATCATTTAATGTGTAATTATTTTTATGTCACCAGTACCTAAACCACCAAAGCCAATTAGAAGAAGGGCAAGAACACCTGCTAAGGAAACGCAAATTGAAAAAAGAATTGATCTGCTATCAAAGAACGTTCAGTATAAAGTCCTTGAAATAGACGGGCTCCCTGAATCAAGTCGCCTTTTGCATAAAAAAACTTTACGTGACGTTCTTGCTGAAAGGGAACAAAATAGCCCTGAAAAACATTTGGCTTTGAAAGCCTTTTTGGAAAACAAAGGAATGGGAAAAGAATGGCGTACTAAACTTAATGAACAACAGCTAGAAATGACTGCGCCTATCTTGCTTGAACTTCTTGCTAACGTTCCAAGACCAGAAGCAATACATAGAGGTGATCACGCACGAATTATTAAAAAAATGAGAAGATTTTTAGCAGCAATTGAAGAAGCCAAAAGAGCAGGTATTACCTAACCAATTTGAAGGTTTTCTTATGGACATTGAATTAGATTTTGAAAAAAGTTTGGAGGAAAATGCTTCTTCTTATTTTGAGAAAAGCAAGGCTGCAAAGAAAAAACTCTCCGGATTGAAGAAAGCAATGATTGACCTTGAAAAAAAGGCTTCAAAAGTAAAAGAAAAACCAAAAGCAAAGCCCCTTGCAGTTAAAAGGAAAAGGCAGTGGTTTGAAGCATTTCACTGGTTTACCTCAAGCCAGGGCTTTCTTGTAATTGGTGGAAGGGATGCAAAAAGCAACGAAGCAGTTGTCAAAAAGCATTTGGACAAAGAAGACATGTTTCTTCACGCAGACATTCAGGGCGGAAGTGCATGCGTTGTTAAATCTGAAGGGAAAAAAATTCCGGAACAAAGCCTTAAAGAAGCAGCAGAGTTTGCAGCTGTCTGGAGCAAGGCATGGCAGCAAAAGCTTGCAAGCGTTGACGTTTATGCCGCTTCCAAAGAACAGGTTTCCAAAAAAGCTCCAAGCGGAGAAGCCATTTCAACAGGAGGTTTTATGATTTACGGAAAAAGGCAATGGTTTAGAAAAACCACCCTGCAATTCGCAGTTGGCTTGCTTAAAGAGGGCGATGCCTTTACTGCAATGGGTGGACCGCCTGAGGCTGTAAAAAAGAATTGCATTGCTTTTGTTAAAATAGTGCAGGGAAAGGAAAAGAAAAGTGGAATTGCAAAGAAAGTGTTGCAGCGTTTTGAGAAAAAAACAGGAAAAACAACTGTTTCATTAAATGACCTGATTTCGCTTTTGCCAGGTGACCTGCTTGAAATAAGGGAAGAGTTTTAATATTGTTTCAGACAAAATATGTTATTTATAGGGAGTTAAAAAAATGCCTGAAAAAACCATTGATTTGAAGGTAGCAGACCCTGACCCAACACACGTTGGGCGAAACATAGTTACTCTTGACAGGGAAACCAAAAGGCATTTGGGCATTACAAGTGGTGACATTGTTGAAATAGATGGCCCAAAAAGAAAAACTGCTGCAATTGTCTGGCCTGCAAGGGCGGAAGATGAAGGGCGTCTTTTGATTAGGATGGACAATTTGATAAGGCTCAATGCTGGAGTAGGTCTTGGAGAAAAGGTTACCGTAAAAAAGGGAAATCCAAAAGAAGCCAAAAAGGTTGTTATGGCTCCAACTCAGGATATAAGAATTATTGCTTCAGGTTATGACCGGATTCTCAAAAAAACTTTTTTGGGAAGACCTTTAACTCTTGGAGACAGTGTTTGGATAAGCGTTTTTGGAACAGGTTTTGTTTACAAAATTGTTGACACTGTTCCAAGGGGCTGTGTTAAGGTAACAGACTTTACCCAGATTGTGCTCAAGGAAAAGCCTGTTAAGGGCGAGCTTGAAACAGTTCCAAGAATTTCTTATGATGATATTGGCGGTCTTGACGAGCCAATGCGAAAAGTTAGGGAAATGATTGAGTTGCCTATGAGGCATCCTGAAATTTTCAGAAAGCTTGGCATTGTACCTCCAAAAGGTGTTTTGCTTTATGGTCCGCCTGGAACCGGAAAAACTTTGCTTGCAAAGGCAGTTGCCCACGAAACCCAGGCTCATTTCAAATCAGTTAATGCTCCTGAAATTATGAGCAAATTTGTTGGAGAGGCTGAGGAAAGAATCAGAAAAATTTTTAAAGAAGCAGAAGAAAATGCCCCAAGCATTATTTTTATTGACGAAATTGATTCAATTGCTCCAAAAAGAGAAACGGTTGTTGGAGAAGTTGAAAGGCGTGTTGTTGCCCAGATTCTTGCATTAATGGACGGGCTTGAAGCACGAGGCAATGTGATTGTTATTGCTGCAACCAACAGGGTAAATAGTTTGGATGAAGCTTTAAGGAGACCTGGAAGGTTTGACAGGGAAATTGAATTCCCTGTTCCAAACAAAAAGGCAAGAAAGGAAATTTTACAGATTCATACAAGGGGAATGCCTCTTGCAGAAGATGGTACAAACAAAGTTGACCTTGATCATTTTGCTTCAATAACACATGGCTTTGTTGGCGCAGATCTTGCTGCTTTGGGAAAAGAGGCTGCAATGAAGGCATTAAGACGTTATTTGCCAAAAATTGATTTGGAAGCCGAATCAATTCCGCAGGAAATTCTTGAAGAGCTTGAAGTAAACAAAAAAGACTTCATAAATGGTTTGAAGGATGTGCAGCCAAGTGCATTGAGAGAAGTTGCAATTGAAATTCCAAATGTTAAATGGTCAGACATCGGTGACCTTGATTATGCAAAAGAAGAATTGAAGCAGGCAATTGAATGGCCTTTGAAGCATCCTGATTCATTCAAGAAAATGGGAATAAAGCCGCCTGCAGGCGTGCTCTTGCATGGTCCGCCTGGTTGTGGAAAAACACTTCTTGCAAAAGCAGTTGCAAGCGAAAGCGAATCCAATTTTATTTCAATTAAGGGCCCGGAACTTTTAAGCATGTGGGTCGGAGAATCGGAAAAAGGCATCCGGCAGGTTTTTAGAAAGGCAAGGCAGGTTTCTCCCTGCATTGTTTTCTTTGATGAAATTGACAGCATTGCAAGCAAGCGTGGAATGGATGCAGGCTCTCATGTTACTGAAAGGGTTGTAAACCAGCTTCTTACAGAGCTTGATGGAATTGAGCAAAACAGGGGAGTTGTTTTTATGGCTGCAACCAACAGGCCTGATTTGCTTGATCCTGGAATTATGAGGCCTGGGAGAATTGACAAGTTTATCAAGATTGATGCCCCTGACAAAAAGGGCAGAACGGCAATTTTCAAAGTTCACACAAAGAATGTAAAGCTTGACAAGGACATTTCTTTGAAAGAGCTTGTTGAAAAAACAGATGGCTTTTCAGGTGCTGACATTGAAGGTCTTATTAGGGCTGCTGCTTTGATTGCTTTGAAAAACAGCAAGATGAAACCTGTGCCTGTAACCAAAAAAGATTTTGAAGAAGCGCTTGCAAAAACAAAACCAAGTATTACCCCAAAGGTTGAAGAGGCCTACGAGGAAATTGAAGAGCACTTGGGTGAATTCAAGCCAAGCTATGTTGGCTAGCAAAATTCACTGTGTTGCATTAGGATAAGAACACAAAGAAAATCAGCAAAACAAACAACACTGCCCATATCTTTGGATTCCATATAAAAACCTTTTTCCCATCCAATGGGCCAATTGGCAGCATGTTAAATAATCCCAGCCAGAAATTAATAATTGCCCCATATCCTACAATAAGTCCAATTGTTGTGTCTGAAATAATAAAACTTAGAAGCAAAAAGCAGATTCCTGTCACAAAGTTTATCAGCGGCCCGGCAATCGAAACTAATCCATTCTGTCTTCTGGTTAAGTGCCCGCTAATATAAACCGCTCCAGGAGCTGCAAAAATTATCTTGAATACAAAAGCTGAAATCAATGCAAATATGAGTCCAAAACTCCACATTCTAAACTCTGCGTGTGCACCAAAATGCTGTGCGACCATTCTGTGTCCCATTTCATGCATTATAAATCCTGTTCCGGTTCCGATTGCTGAAACAATGAACGCGTTTACGAAATTGTTTGGAAACAAAAAATACGACGATAAGTAAAAATGAAGAAGCCATGTAAATGCTATGCTGATTGTAAGCCAGCTTATCAAAAGGTCTCTTATTTCATTGCGGTTCATTATAATTGCTAAATATAGAAAAACTATTTAAAGTAATTCAAACAGGGTTCGTTTTTTGCCGAATTCTTGCAGTTCTTTTTATTCTTTGCCCAAGGCCATTTTTTTATGGTTAAAGATTTTTTGGGGCAAAAAGCCCAGATTTCTGTGGAATTGATTATAGTGCTTGCAGCAGTTGTTGCCCTTGTGCTATTGCTTGTTTCCCAATTGCAGCAGACAAGCGAGGAAGGAGCAAAAGTAATTGAGGAAAAAAGCAAGAAGATTTTCCAGGAAATTGACAACATTTAGCTGGTTCAAAATGCGTTGCAATGGACAGCTTAGCTTGGAATATTTACTGCTGCTGCTTGCAGTACTTTCCATTTTTGCAGTGCTTTTGCCATTGCTTGATCAAACTTTTCAGGCAAGCCTTTTTGGACTTGATTCAGTAAACGCAAAGAGTTTTTCAGATTCCCTGCAGCATTCTGTTAACGAAATGGATTTTCAGGCAGATGGAAGCAAAACAATTTTGGAAACAAGGCCTTTGGGACAATGGGTTGTTTTATCTTCAGGCAAAACCTTTTCAATAAAAGTACAGGGTCCTGAAACTGAAAAAACTTTTGAGGTTTTTTTCCCAAATGAACTGGATTTGAAGCAGCAAACTCTTTCATCCAACGCATTTTTTTCGCTTTCAAAGGATTCAGGAAAAATCGTTTTTGAATACTACAATCCTTAGTTCATGTTTTTGCATTTGCCTGAAGAAAATTACTTTGGAGGAAATCGCCTTTTCTGTTGGTTCTCCAATTGCAATTTTTTCAGCGTCAAAATAAACCGTTCCTGATTTGTTTGGGAATGCTGTTTCAAAATCTTTTTTCATTTCCTCCAATTTTACTGTGTTTTTTGTCCAAAGCAAAAGCAAATCGTTTTCTTTTTTAAAAATGTGCAAATTTTCAAGTCCTGGTCTGGTTTCCTGCAAAGGAACTGAAAGAAGCAATCCAAGCAAGGCCATTGAAATAATTGCTTCAAAACTAAGCCAAAAGCCATTATTTTTCACAGACAACTGCCTCCAGCATTTCTTTTTTTTCATTTGCCAAAACAATTCTGTCAACTGAAATGCATTTTTCTCCCTGTTCTTCAAACAATTTTTCAATTTCTCCAATTGAAACACTGCTTACAAAAAAATTTTCAAACACAACAGGCTCTGCGTTTTCAAAAAGAATTGAATCAATTTCGTTTGATAGCACGCGGTGTTTTTCCGCGTTATACTTTGCCATGCCAAGCAATGGTTGTTTCTCGTCCCTGTTTTTTGCCATTGAGTCAATTACAAAAATTGCATTTCGCTGCAATTCAATTCTTTCAATATCTGCAATTTCCCTGTTTTTTAAAATTTCAAGCTGTGAAAGCATTAGTGAAAGCATTAGCAGCATTGCAATAACTGCTATTGCAAGGTCTAGAGAGAATACAAACCCTCTGCTGTTCTGATTCTGCTTGTTTCGTTTACAATTGCTGTTCCAACCTCGTTTATCTGTAATGCTCATTTAGGGTTATCTCCAAAACGCTTTTTTCGCCTTTTTGCACAAGTCTTATTTCTTTTGCAATGCTTTCACATCCTTTTATTTTTCCAGAAATTTCGCTTTCTGCAGTGTTTCCTTTTGAAGTGCAATGCATTTCTGCCAAAAATTCTGAAAGTCCTGAAGCATAAATTGTGTCGGCTACAATGCAGCACAGTTCTGCTTCAGCTTTTGCATTAAGTGAATGAAGTGAATTTTCTGAGTACTCTCCTGCTGTTCCAATAGCTGAAAGAAACAACCCCAATACTGCTAAAAAAACGGCAAAGCATACTGCTGCCTCAAGTTGCAATTGGCCTTTGTTGTTTTTCAAAAATTTCATCCGGCAACACTTGTGTTTATTGAATATCCTGCAGGGAGTTCAAATTCAAGCAAGGCTTTTTTGCCTTTTATTTTTGCATAAACTTTTTTGTTTTTCAAAATACCGCCAGTAAAATAATATGTTGCTTTGACTGTTTTTTTGTCAATTGCTTCTATTGCAACAGTGCTGTTTTCGTTCAAAAATTCCAAATTCTTGCTTTCGGTTTCAAATTCGATAACTATTCCATCCCAATTTGCTTTTTCAATTTCGGAAAAAAGCACAACAAGTTTGGCATTTACAAAATTTTTTGTTTCTTCCTGTCCAAAGTTTAACAAAAGCACCTGATGCAATGCTTCTTTGATGGCAAGGTCAACATTGTCTTCAGTAACTTCTCTTGCAAGCCATGCCTTTTCTGCTTCGAATCCAAGTTCTTCAGCCAGTTCTATTTTGTTTGATGCGTTTGTTGCTTCTGCTAAAAACCTTGCTTCAATTGCAAAGAATGCCAGCAGAAGTACAAAGCAAAAAATGCCATTTTTATTCATTTGCTTCAAAAAAATCCAGTTATGGAAACGCCTTTAAAAGAAAGCCTGCATTGCGTTGTTCAACGAAGGTCTAGTCTCCCACAAGCTCTTTTTTGATTGTTTCTTCAATGGCTTTTTTCAAATCTTTTTGTGTATTGTCTAATACTTTTTCTTCCTGCAAGTTTTTTGACTTGCTAAGGTCTCTTGAGATTGCAATAAGTAATACTGTTGCAATGATTACTATCAACAGGTCTTCTAATAATAGCCTGTTGGTGAATGCATTGTATACTGAGAAAATTGTTCCAGCAACTGTGGCTAATTTAAGTAAATCATATTTTGCACTCATATTACACCCCAGTATCTATTGAACCTAACACATATAAATTCTGTTTTATAAAAAAGCACTCTTTTTTCTCGTGAAAAGTGTGCATTTTGGCAAAAAATTAAATATATGCATAAACATTATATATCTATGGTGTTTTGAGTGGGCTTAAGTAAAATTGACCTGAAAGTTTTGAATTTTATCTGCTTAAAAGGGGCTCAAATGCCGGAAACAGAAATTGCAAAACAGCTCAGGCTAAAGCCAAGCACTGTTTCATATTCTTTAAAAAAAATGTTTAGGGAAAAATCCATTCTTGGTTATAGGTACAGAGTTAATTATGCAAGACTTGGTCTTGTTACCACTGCATGGGTTTTGCTTAGAATAAGGTCTGCAAATATTGATTCATTTGAACTCTTTGACAAGATGCTTAAATTTCCACAGGTTCACGTTGCTTCATTTATTACCGGTGAATTTGATATTGCCCTCAAAGTTCTTGAACGTGATGTTTCGTGCGTTGATTCTTTTGTAAGAGAATTATCAAAAACCTTTTCTGAATTTATTGATAGTGCAGAAGTTCTTTTGGTTACCAAAAATTACAAAAACCACAATATTTTGCCAAAGCACAATTCCTGCCTTAAATCATTTGACAAAACAGATTTTAAAATACTTTCAAGCAGAATGGATTCTCCAAAAAAAGAGCTTGGTCAGATTGCGTCAGAGCTTAATTTGCACAGGAATACTGTTAGCAAGCGTTGGAAATCATTTTGGAAAGAAAACGTTCTTGTAAAAAAAACACCGGTTGTAAATCCATTACATTACACAAAGCTAAAACTTTCAACAAAAGCCATTGTACTTATTGATGTAACCCCTGAGGTTAGTGATTTACTTGCAAAAAAGCTTTTAGAAATGGATGAAGTTCACGAGCTAAACCGGATTTTGGACGGGTTTTCACTAATGGCAATAATAAGAACAGCTGACATTCCTTCATTTCTTGATTTTCTCAAGTGGGTGTTGTTTGAAAATTTTGGAAAAGCCAAAATCAAAAAAACAGTTTCAACAATAGTGCTTAAATCAAAACCTCACAAACAAAATTATCTGCCTCAATTGCTTGACAAAAAAATAATCAGGTTTAGAAAAGAAAAACTTGTGTGCAATTACCGTTCCTAATTAGTTTCTTGTTTTTGCAATAAGGTAACCTGCAAGAAGTGCAACTGAAACAATTCCAAAAAGGAGTACTGTCATTTCAAAAGTAAAAGGGGTGCCTGCATTAACTGCTGAAGCAACGCCATCATTTACTGCTGCAGGAGCTGCAGTTCCGCTTGCCACTGTTCCTGTAACAATTTGTTCTGCAACAACTTTGGCACTGTCAACTGCTCCTAAAACAAATCCTCTTTCCCCTGACTCAATAAATGCCTGACCTGCATCTATTCCTGCAAAAGACATTGTTTGCTCTTCAACAATTGAAATAAATGAATAAAGAAGTCCAACAAGGCCAAACAAACTTATCCCCAAGACAATAAACACATTTATTGGAGTCTGGTGCAAAAAGATATTTTTTCCCTTTTTTGTAAGGCCGTAATATTTCCATTTTCTGCCTTCGTCTAGTTCCTCTATAAAATCTGCTGTTTTAAGAATGCTAAGGTGCTGTTTTACTGTTGGAGCAGCCAACCTGAGCTTTTTGCTCATCTCTGTAAGGGTGTGGTTCCTTCCTCTAAGAAGTTTGATTATCCCTGCCCTTGTCTCAGATGCAAGTGCCTTGAATTCAGGCCCGGAGAGTTTTATTTCTTCCATTATATCAACTAATATATTGTTCAAGCTTATTTAAAAAAATTTCATTTTACTTAGGTTTGTAACTAACCTAATTATTTATATATCTTAAACACATTCTTTAACTTATGCAGTTTGATTTAAACAGTATGCAGTTTGATTTAAATGTTTTTTTTTACGAAACAGCAATTCCTGCGGCTGATGAAATAATTTCAAAAGCCCTTGGAGGCGATGTAACAACAATTGCCCTTTTGGGAATTGGCATAATAGTTCTTTTTGTTCTGTCTATTTTATTTCTTGAACTTGCGGCATGGCTTATAAATCTTGTAAAACGTTTTTTTCTCTTTGTTATAGTTGCAATTTCAATACTGCTTTTCTTTGTTTCATTTCAGCACAAGATTTTTGTACCGGAACCGGATATAACCTTGGTAATTGCCGGAATAGTTGGGATAGCGTTTGCAGTTATTGCACTCTTAATTTCATTCATTTCGCTTAAAAGGGAATGGCAAAAGCCAAGGGAGCAAAAGGTTGCCGAATTAAAGTCGGAAATGAAAAAGATTGTTTCAGCTCAGTTTGAAAGAGAGCTTGAAGGAAAAGAGCTTGAAGAAAAAGCCATAAAAGAGGCAAGACCTGAAATAACACCGACACAGGTTCAGCCAATCTCAATGCTTTCAAGGCAGGCGTTTTCTCCTGCAAAATTGTTTTCTTCATTCAGTGACAGAAGCCTTCTTGCAGTTTTGAGTTACATGGTTGTAGCAGAATTTGGAGTAATAAGCGGGATAACAATTTCTGCGCCAAATCCAAGTGTTGGCCTTGTATTCTTTGCAGTATTTCTTGTAGCAGCCCTTCTTTTCATAAAAAACACTTACCACAATTACCTAACTGGATTAAAGCACCTTATAGTTGCCCTTGCAGTGGGAGGAGCACTGTCAATAGCCCTAAGCCATATATGGCTCGGAGTCCCTCTTTCAACCCTGTTTTCAATGCAATACTTTGCAACAAATGCCCTTGTTGCACTTGTAACGGGCTTGGCAGTAAGCCTGTTTATGGGAAGCAAAGGATAATAATCTGGTTCAAACTTCTCCCTGGGCTTAAAACAGAAAGTTCAAATCCAATAGCACAAAAGGCAACTGCTAACAGTTTTTCAATTTCTTGGAAAGAGATTGTGTTTCAGCTCTTTAAAGTAATGCAGTGATTCAAAGTCTTTGATTATGTCAGAAAACTTGTACCTTATTTCATTTAAGAGTTTGTGGTACGCGTCCTCGTTTTCAATGTTTATGTCAAGCTCCAAGTCAGTTACTCCAATCAGTTCGTTTGTATAGATTATGTAAGGATTGTGGCGGCAGAAGGCAAGCAGGCCATTAAATCTTTCTCTGTCAAATCTCTTAAAGTAAAGGTGAAGCTTGAAATAAGTGAATCCAATCTTTCTGAGGTTCAGGCTGATTCCAAAGCCCTGGATTATTCCGGCTTCTTTCATCTTTTTTATTTTGTGTGAAACTGATTTGGCGGAAACGCAAACCTTTTTTGCAATATCAATGCTCTGTGCCCTTGAATTCGAAGCAAGAATGGAAAGTATTTTGAGATCTTTTTTATCAACTTCGATTCTCTTACTCCTGCCACAAGAGAAGGAAGGAATTTCATCCAATACTTTATCCTTTAAAAGAAATAGCTTTGGGAACTGGATATATCTGTCAAAGACCGAAACCTGTTTGTCATGGATATAATCGCCATACTTCGAAAGCAGGTTTCTCCAGAAGCCTGAAAAATCGCTTATGCTGTCTGCCCAGTAAATAAAATTCAAGTCCCAGGCTCCGTTAACCGAAACACACCAGCCAACTTTTTCAGCCTTAACAAGGTATTCTTGCAGGGCTTTCTCTTTCTCAGGAGTTACGTTGTAGAGCCTTATCAGTGTCCTAAATACGAGTATTCCAAGCTTGCAGGTGTCAATCCTCGTAAAGAAGGAAGTGATAACGCCCTCTTCCTGCAATTTCTTTATGCGATAGTTTGTTACCTCTTTGCTTAGCCCAACCTTTTTCCCGATTGACTGAAGGCTCTGTCTTGAATCCAAGTCCAATTCAAAGAGAATCTTCCAATTCTTGATATCCAAATCTACCATATTTAACATATGGCCTAAATAGTTTATAAATACTACTATTTGATAAAAAATAGTGTTATATGTTTTAATTAAGCGGAAGATAGCCTAATTTTTATATGGAAACAAGACCTGAGGAAAGCAAGGCCACAGTAGACAAAGGGCATTATTTCCAAGAAATGAAGGAAACTTGGAAACATACCTTCGAATACATGCAGCAAAAGCTTTCGCAAATAGAAACCAAGGATAGGGAAGCTATTCTTGCTTTGCGAGAAAACTATGTTGTAAAGAAAAGAATCTCGGATAAGAATCCCAAAGTAAGGCCCTTTTTAATGAGGCTTAGTTTTGAGGTTTGCGGTGGCGGCAACTGGAAAAGGATAATTCCCGCCTGTGCAGCAGTTGAGTTCCTCAACATTTCAACATATGTTACAAACGCTGTTTTTGACGAAAAAGGAGAGAGCAAAACAAAGAAGGACGTAAACCAGTATATAATTGATGCAATGTTTCTTAGAGATTTGGCCGCTGAATGCCTTTTGGAAGTCAAAGTCAGTCTCTCTCCGGAAGAAACAAGAGCAGTTGTTGGTAAACTTGCTGAAATCAACAAACTTGTTTACCTTGGCCAATACGTTGATTTGTACCAGCTAAAGAAAAAGAATCTTAAAAGATTCAACTCATTCGAAGAAATGAAACAGCTTTACGAGAAAAGAACAGAATACTTTTGCGGTCACTTTATGAGCAATATAGCATACATTGGAGCAATCCTGGCAAATGCCACCGGAGAACAGATTAAAGTACTAAAAAATTTTGGCTTAAACTATGGCACAGGCATTCAGATAGCAAACGATTTAGGAGACTTTGTTTTTGGCAAAGCCAAGGACTATGAAAAAAGCTACAAGGACCAGTACTCTGACATCAAACAAGGAAAACTGACCTATCCAATAATTCTTGGACTTGAAACAGAAGAAAAAAACAACTTCAAAAAGTTGCTGGGAAAAAAGAACGCAAGCAAAAGAGAGCTTGTAGCCCTAACAAAATATTTGATTAAATCCGGAATAGTTGACAAAACAAAGGGACTTTCAAAAACCAGATATTACAAGAGTAAAAAAGAACTGAAGAAACTTCCAAAGTCAGACACGAGAATAATGCTTTCCTTAATGGCATCTATGTTAAGGTCAAACAAATACTTTGTATTCCTAAGAAACTTTGCAAAATAATTGAGAACAAGTGTTGTAAATTAAGCTTCTCTTACTAATCTTCTTAGCAGCAAATCAAATTCCGGCATTTCTTTTAACTTCCCGATTATTTTGCAGAATTTTTGAATGGGAAATAATCCAGTTTGTGTTCTTTATATATTAGAAGTGTGTCGTAGTCTCTTATGACATCTGAGAATTCATTTCTAATCTTCAATAAGATCTTGTGTAGTCTTTCCTCGTTTTTCACTTCAAATTCCAATTCGATATCCCAACTGCCCAGCAACTTTAAGAATTGCACTCCTTCAGGGTGCTGTTTTACAAAAGATTTCAGTTCATTTTCTTTTTCCGGAGAGAGTTTCTGCAATCTTAGAATAATTTTGTGCAGTTGATAACCCAGCTTGCTTAAATCGATAATGGCCCGGTATTGAACTATAACATTGTCTTTTTCCAATTTTTTTAGCCTGTAGTTGATTACATCTCTTGTCAGGTCGGTTTTTTGCATTAAGTTCAAAACAGAAATTCTTGCATTGGTTGACAGCAATGCCAATATTTTGTTTTCTATTTCATCAAGTTCATAATGCCCTATTTCTCCACCATAAACAAATTCTTCTTTTTCCTTTTGTTCCGCTAGATATGTTTTTGTAAAAACCGGCGAGGTTTGTGTGATAAGAATATTTTTTTCCAAAACAAACAAGCCATAAGCGTTAATAAAATCTGTTAGAATATGCCCCAATTTGTTTACATTTTTTGCCAAAATAGAAACAGCTAAGTCCCATCGCCCTCTGCAAGCGGCAACCCAAATAGAATTCTTGTTGCCAACCCAGTATTCAATAATCTCTTTTTCTTTGTTTGTGTCTATGTTCTGAAACTTGAAGTAAAGCTTATACTGGGTGTAACCGAGTTTGGAGAAATTAATTACTGTGTAAAACTCAGATATCACCTTTAAGTTTATTAAATTCCTTAGCCTGTAGTCAACAACCTGCTTACTCAAGCCAACTTTTTTACCCAATTGGGACAAAGGCAGCCTGCTGTTAAGATCCAGTTGGAAGAGAAGCTTTCTATCCCTTTTATCCAATTTTACTTGGTTTTCCAGCATATACAACTAAATATTACCATATTAGCCACATATATTTAAATCTTACTAATTTGTCAAAATTTTGAATAAAAAGTTTGTTATATGTGCTAAGATGTAATTATTTACATGGCATAACCGGAGGTTTGAAATGGAACCAGAAAACATATTTAGTACTGTGTCTGCTGAAAAGCTGGAGATGGCTAAGAGATTCAAGGAGCGAATACTGTCATACCCAAACCCGGTTGAGTTTGTAAACAACATGTATGGCTGCCATCCAGGTGAGGGCGGCACAGACTATTTCAGGGGGATATACGGTTAGATTCCCAAAAGCACGGGAGCAAAACAAAATGCCTAGTGAAAGCTTTTTTGAAACCTGGGGAAAAAACATTGAAGACTTGATTGAGAGGCATCCACTTCAAATAATTAGCTGGGAAGCTACAAGAAGATGCAATCTAAATTGTGTTCACTGCGGTTCACCTGCTGAAAACGCTGTCATAAAAGAAGAGTTAACAACAGGGGAAGTGATTAACGCCTTCAATCAAATTGCTAAAGATTTTGACATGAGCGAATTCAAACACATAAACATTACTGGCGGAGAACCGACTGTAAGGGAAGACTTACTTACTATCCTAAAAGAGTTAAGCAAAAAGCCATTCTATAGAAACGTTGACATCCAAACCAACGGCGTGATTATCGCGCACAATCCAAAAATATTAGAGGAGTTTAAAAAATATGGCGTAACAGGAATAGGGATTAGCATTGACGGTTTAAGAGAAACAAATGATAAGTTTAGAAAAAAGAAAGGGCACTTTGATGAAGCATTTAAAGCTGCAAAGTTAGCTGTAGAAAAAGGCTTTGAGGTAACGGTTTCAACGGTTGCACACTCAAAAAACGTTAATGAAATCCCTAAATTATATGAACTCATAAAGAGGGAAATTCATCCAAGGATTTTCAGAATAATGACTATAGACTCAATCGGAAGAACTAAAACAAACAGAGAATATTTGTTGTCGCCAGAGCAGACAAGGGAAGTGATAAATTTCCTGTTTAAAGAATATGTAGAAAATTGTGAAAACTACAAAAACTCAAAGGAAACAATGATTGAACTCGGCTGTGGTGGCTGGCTTGGATGCGAATTAGAGGGATTAATCAGGCCGTATGTTTTTCACTGTATTGCTGGAGTCAACAACCTGGGAATTTTGCATGACGGAAAACTGGCTGCTTGTTCGAATATTCCTAGGGAAGAAGGTTTTATGGAAGGAGACTTGCGAACGGAAAGAATCAAGGAAGTCTGGGAAAATAGATACCAAAGATACAGGGGCTTTGAATGGAAAAAAGTTGGTGAATGTAAAAACTGTTCAGAATGGCGTTATTGCCATGGAGGTCCAATACACAAGAGATTGAGAGATGGGAAAATGCTTGACTGCCTGTACCAAACATATTTTCATAAAAAGGATTACAGGAACAACTAACGCTGAGTTAAACCTGAGCCAATAATCTATTATGCCTCTCGTACGAGCTTCCTTAGCAACAAGTCAAACTCTGGCATTTGTTTGAGTTGTTCTATTATTTTGTCGTCTGCTTTTTGTTCGTTCCAGAATGGTTGTTCATCTTGCAGCATTGGGTTGTTTTCTTTTTTGAGCATGGCAAAGTATTGTTCGATGCATTGTTTGTAGCTTATTTGAGTGTAAACCTTTTCCTGGTCTTTGAAGCCCCAACCAAGCCAGTAGTGCTTTATTGCATAGCTCCAGTCAAAGCTCCTGCTGGTAAAAATGTTTCTGAAAAAGTGCAAAGCACACCTTTCCTTCCAGGGGATTCCAGTCTTAGCCTAAGCTGTGTCAAAGCTTTTCTTTATTGCCGCATAAGTTATTGGCTTCCCGTTAGACTGGCAGAAAAAGAAAGCTTCAGCCCCTGCTCGTTTGTTTGGCGAAAGTTTTGCCCAATTCTCCTGGTAAGGCTTTGCCAGATAGCTGATAACGGTTCGCGGAACAGTCTTTGACTTTGGAAAACCCACAACCAAATAATTCTTTTCAGGCCTAACATGCTTGTTGCGCATTGAAAGAATTTCGCTGATTCAAGCGCCTGTATCATTAGCCAAAGCCATAATAGCCTGGTTTCTTATGGAAAACTTGTCGCTGGTGTAAGCACTGATAAGCTCTTTTACTTCCTCTTCCGTTGGCATTCTGCTGCAAAGCTCTGGCCTGGGCTCCTTCGGCATTTCAAGGAAAGCCATCAAATCCAGCTTTTGGTTGCCATTCAATCCATAAATCCATTTGAGAAATCGCTGGCAGCTCTTGAATTTCTTCTGAAGAGTGCCATGCCTTACCTCTTTTTCTTCGTAGCGCCTTAATTCTTGCTCCCACCATTCCTTTAATTGCACTTGGGTTACTTTGTTTGCAGGAGTTTGGCCAAAGCCAATATATGGCCAAAACTCAGGCTGAGCTCAAATTCTTCTCAAAAGTGCATACGCAGAATTCCTGCCTTTTAATCTTGCGGATTATCCAGGCCACATATTCCAACAGCTTTTCTTGGTTGTAGCTGCAAAGCTTTGTTTCAAAATTAGGGTGATTGTTTGCCTTAATGTTGTTTATTACGCGAATTCTTTGCTTTCCTCTTCTATGCGAGCCAAAGTTGTTTTCAAAAACGCTTAAATCCAGTTCCTCTAAATTCATGTCCACTACCTTCCCTATCCCCTGTGTCAGGAATATTTAAAGCTTTGGACTTGAACTTTCTGCTCTCATGCCTCCTGGAGCTACTGGCAATTTACAGTTTCTTCCAGTATTTTTGCATTAACAGTGCATTTCCTTCAATGCTTGGGCTTTCGCAGATTATTCTTCCGGAAACATTTTTCTTGCGAAGTGCTTTCAAAAACCATTTGTAGTTGAAGGTGTTTTCCTCATCTTCCATATCCAAATGATTTCTTTCACCCTTTGCAGAAAACCTTATCCCGGAAGCATGCATGTAAAGAAATTTCCTGTACTTTTTCGGAATTTCTTCAATCGCTTTTTCAAAATCCTTCTCGCTTTTGAACCTTCCGTTATCGCGTGCATGCAGGTGTGAAAAGTCAACCATTGGAAGCAGACCCTTAACTTTTTTACACAATGTAATTGTTTCATTCAAAGAACCAAGCTGGCTTGCCTTCCCGGTTGTTTCAGGAGCCAGTTTTATCTTCCATTCCTTTTCCTCAATTTCTTCAGCCAATTCTTCAATTTTTCCAACAACCTTTTCAAGCACGTCTTTTTTGTCTTCGCCCTGAAAGTAGGCTGGATGAAATGTTACAATTTTTGCCCCGCACAATTCTCCAATTCTGGCAGAGTCCATTATTCTTTTTTTGCTTGCCTTAACCTTTTCCTCTTCTTTTGAGTTTAAATTAATGTAATACGGCGCATGAACGCTAAGACTTATCTCTTTTTTTTCACCTGCCTCCTTCACTTTCCTGGCAGTTTCTTTTCCCATGTTTACTCCTCGGACAAATTCAAGTTCCATTGCTTCAAGTCCAAGTTCTTTAACGCGAGCAATTCCCGAAATACTGTCTCTTTTTTTTGACGAAATTGGGATTCCTGCTGTTCCAAAAAGCATTTTTTGCTTTGCCATGCCATTTTACCTTAAGTCAATAGTTCTTTAATTAATTTGCTGAATTACTTTATTATTGTGATTTAATGCCTGGGAACATTTTTGCAAAAAAAGTCCAAGTTCACGAAATTTTTAAGGACGAGCGTTTCCTTTATCCTGAATTTGTGCCTGAAAGAATGCCTTTTAGGGAACCAGAGGTTGATAGCCTTGTTTTTTCATTACACCCTGTTTTGCAGGGAAAAAAGCCCCAAAATGTTTTTGTGTGCGGAAAAACAGGAACAGGAAAAACTGCAACAGTAAAATTTGTCCTCAACGAATTGCAGCAATATAGTGACAGGGCAAAAGGCCTTTACATTAATTGCTTCCAGCTTAACACAAGGCACTCGATTCTTACTCAAATTTCAAACTTTTTGGGAGATGCTACTCCAAGAAGGGGAATTGCAACTGATGAAGCCTTTGCCAAAATGCTTGAAGCATTAAAGCACACTTCATTCATTCCAATTGTTGTCTTGGACGAAGCCGACCAGTTGCTGCATGACAAAGAAGCAAGTAAATTATTTTATGACCTTTTGCGGGTTGTTGAATATGGCAAAGGCCGCTTTGGGTTAATTTTCATAAGCAATCTTTCAAATTTTGTTGCTTTGCTTGATGACAGGGTTAAAAGCAGCCTTTCAGAACAAACAATCAGCTTTGAGTCCTATTCTCCGTCTCAACTTAAAGAAATTTTGAATCAGAGGGCGCAATATGCTTTTCACTCTGGTGCATTGGGCTCTGAAGCAATAAATATTGCAGCAGCCCATGCTGCAAAGCTTGGTGGCGATGCAAGAATTGCAATTGAATGCCTTTTCCGTGCCGGACGAGAAGCTGAAAAGGAAAACAGTGAAAAGCTTGAAATAAAACATTTGCAAAAAATCTTTTCAGAGGTTGATTCAAGAGCCTTGCAAAAAGCAATTTCCTATCTGAGCATTGCCGAGCGCGAAATCTTAGGGTTTGTGCCTGCCACCAAGGCAATTGCTTCAGGAGAACTCTTTAAAGCCTACTCAAAAGCAAGCAAAAAGCCTTTGACTCAAAGGCGTTTCAGAACATTAATTTCAGAGCTTGAAAAAAAACAGCTTATTACAGCCAAAACAACAGTAAAGCCTCCTCGTGGCAGAACAAGAATGATTTTACTGGCTTTTCCAAAAAACAAGCTTGAGTTGACAGACAAAAACTAAACTTGTTGTTAACAGCTGTTGTCAGGAGCAGCACACCCGTTATTAACGGTTGCAGTATTTCCGCTTCCGGAATAGCTACTGCTTACGCAATATATATCTGTTGGATTATCGCATGCCTGGTTGTTGTTTAATGTGTTGTTAGTTGATTCATAAAACATAACTCCTGTGGTCAGGCTTTGGTTTGCTTGGTTGTTGCTCAAGATGTTATTATGTGTGTTCTTATACAGCTCGATTCCAGTTCTGTTTCTGTTTGCATTGTTGTAATTTAATATGTTGTTGTTTGCGCCTTGGTTCAAGCGAATTCCGCAGCTTGTGCCGCTGCCTGTGTTGTCATTTGTTTCGTTACGATTAAGCTCATTTCCTGATGAAGGGACTGCTAAAGTGCCCGTGATAAATATTCCTGATGCCGTGTTTTGGTTTGATGTGTTGTCATTTAATATGTTGTTGTTCCCGCTGAAGATTAATATTCCTCTTCCCTGGTTTTCATTTGATGTGTTGTTACTCAACGTGTTGTTGTTCCCTTTGTAAATTTGTATTCCGCTTCCAACACCGCTTTCATTTGATGTGTTATTATTCAATGTGTTATTATTTGATTCAAAGATTACAATTCCATCATAATTTTGGCTTGTGTTGTTGCTGCTTAGTGTATTGTTCAAACCGTCTTGCACTAAAATGCCTTTAGAAAAGATACTTACCCCACAATTTTTTACGGTGACATTTTCTACACTATTTAAATGAATTCCAAATCCTGAATAACCGCTGCCTGTGATTGTTCTGTTTTGACAGTTTAGTGTTGCATCATCCGCGTTTATTATAATGCATGTTCCGCTGTATGTTGGCAGGTTGTTTGCAAGAGCGTAGTTTCCTGATTCGGTTATTGTGTAAGGGCATTCTGTTATTAGTATTGCCGGCGTTGCTTGTGCTATGTTGTTTATTGAAATTATTACAGTTCTTTCAAGACCAGTACTGTCGGTGTATAAGATTGAGAGTGGTATTGACAAATCTTCTGGCTGAATTTCTGTGCATTCTACTAACATTTCTTCGCCAGGGCCTAATATGATTCCACTTGTTTCTCCGTCTATATTGCAATTTCCTCCCAACCCACTTAATTCTGTTATTGTAATTCCGCTGCCTGTAATGTTCTGAAGCTTTATTCTGGCTGTTCCGCTTAAATAGTTTCCTCCTTTAATCATAATTTTTGTTGGGTCTGAGGACGAAAAGGAATTGTTTTCTGTCGGGGAAAGCATTAAAACCATTACCCCAATAACAGTTGCAACCAGAATCAAAGCCCACCCATAAGTTACCAAGTATTCTAATCCTGCTTGCGCCTTGTTATTCATTATTTTTAATTAGTGTCAATCTTATATTTAATTCTATTTCTAATGAATAATCACTGTTTTATCAGTGTCAAAAGTGTAATTGCAATCATGAGTTTTTTCCAATTAAAACGGTTCTCAATCCAATCGTGCCAAAAGAAACCCTTAAAAAGCATTTGCAAAGCCGTATATATAACGGATTAATTGATAAAAGTGAACTTATATGGCTGGTAAAAAAAAGGCAAAAAAAGGGGTTTCAAAAAAAACAGTGAAGAAGCCTGTAAGAAAAGCGGTTGCAAGAAAACCTGCTAAAAATCCTGTCAAAAAACCTGTTTCAAAAAAGACAAAGCCTGTTCCTAAGTATATGAAAAAGGACATCAAAACTTTAAAGAAGGGGCTTAGGAAGGAAATTACTTTGACAAAAACTGTTTCAAAGAAAACCAAGGGCCACGATAAAGAGCTTACTCTTTTAAGAAAAGAAATTGAACTTCTCAAAAAGAAAAAGAAAAGAGCTGGTTTGTCAGAATACCGGCGTTTTATGAAAATTCGGATTAAAAAAGGACTGAGTTTTAAACAGGCTGCAAAGCTTTGGATGAAGCAAAAAAAGCAGCTTGCAAAAAAGAATAGGAAAAGGACAGCTTACAATATTTTTATTTCAATGCAATTAAAGCAGGGCAAAACAATGAAGCAGGCAATTGCAGCCTGGAACAGGCTGAAGAATCCGCCAAAAAAGCGAAAAAAGCCTGTTAAAAAAAAGGTTGTTAGGAAAAAGCCTGTTAAGAAGAAAGTTGTTAGGAAAAAACCTGTTAAGAAAAGGTCTGTGAAGAGAAAGCCTGTTAGGAAAAGGTCTGTTAAAAGATTTGTTTCAAGGCCTGTGCCGATTGTTAGGCAGAGTTTTCCTGAGGGGCGGCTTGCAGGAATTGTTGAAGCCGCTGTTAAAAGGGTAAGGTCTGAGGAAGTCAGGCGTTCCAGTGTTTCAAAAGAAACAATTTCAAAGAAAACAATTTCAGGTTCTGCCGCAATTCTTGGAGATGAAGAGCTTGCTTTGAGAATGCTTGATGTTTATTTTTCAGAGGTTGCAAGACACGGCCTTAAAAGAAGGCTTACTTTGGACGAGGTTGTAAACTCTTACTTTTATGCGCTTATGCGTGTTCAAAGAAAGGACGTAGAACTTAGTGCGATAAAGGAAATGATTGGAAGGCGAAATTAAATGGCTGAATTAAGCAATGAAGAGGTTTCTGCAAGAATTTTGCAGATTTACTTTAAGGAAATTGCAAGGCTTGGTTACAAAAGGACACTTACTTTGGATGAAACAATTAATGCATACTATTATGTTCTTTCAAAGATTGGCAACAAAAAGGTTTTGCTTGAGGAAGTAAAGAAAAAAGTTTTAAGCGACGAAAAAGACCTTGCTTCTGAAACAAAGGGCGAGGCAATTCCAAGCGTTACGGAAACTTTTACTTCAACAACTGAAACAATAAAGCAAAGAGAATAATTCAGGGCTTTTTGAAAATTATTTCAACTGCGTCCCTGTTTTGAAGCTCGTGTTCTTTTCCAACCATCTGCTTCTTTTTTACATCAATTGCTCTGATAAACCCTTTTCCCATGTCAGTATGCAGTTTGAATGCAAAATCCAATGCAGTTGAATCTTTTGGCATAAGAATGCAGTCAGGTAAAACCCTGCCTTCTGAATCCTCAAGCTTTTTGGAACCTGCTGGAAAAACTGCAATGTAACCAAGAGCTTCAAAAACGGTTTTGTCAAGAACTTCCTGAACCCCTGTGCTTTCAAATTTTTCCAAAACATTTTCTTTAATCATTTCAAGAACCTTTTCTTGCTTTTCATTCAATTCCTTTAACTTTTTGAATTCTTTTGCGCCTGGTTCGTATTCAATAAAGCCCTGTTTTGCAGCCTTTTTTAATGCAAGTTCTGCAAAGCCAGAGCAAGCCAAAATTGTTTTGTTGGGAAATTTTTCCTGCATTTTTTTAAAATTCTCTTTGGCAGTTGAAACATCCATTTTGTTTGCAGCAACAACAATTGGCTTTGAAATTTTTCTCAAAGTAGTTGCAAACAATAGCTTGTCTTCTGCATTCCATTGCTCGAGCTTTTTTTCGCCCAAATTGCTTTTAAGCAAGACTGCTTCTATATTTTTTTCACTTCCTCCAATTCCGCTTAAACTCTGGGACATTGAGGAAACAAGCTTTGCCCTGCTTTCAAAAGGCACTCTTCCAAGTTTCTGCCAGTGCTTTTCAATAATTCCCAAAAACCAAAGGTCAATTTCTTTTTCCAAAAATTCAACATCCTTGCAGGGGTCATGCGATCCTGAGGCAACAGGTTCGCCTTTTTCATTAGTGCTTCCGCTTGCGTCAACAACATGAATTAAAACATCTGCCTGGCTTAAGTCGTTTAAAAAAGCGTTCCCTTTTCCTTTTCCTAAGTGTGCATCTGGCACCAAACCTGCAACGTCAATTAATTCAACCGGCACAAACCTTGTTCCATTCTTGCAATAGCCGTGTCTTGGGTTGCATTGAACATTAAATTCCTTGTCAATACATTCAACTCTTACAAATCCTGTTCCCTTGTTTGGTTCAATTGTGGTAAAAGGGTAATTTGCAATTGCTGCATCAACCATTGTAGCAGCACTGAAAAAAGTGCTTTTTCCAGATGACGGCTTTCCAACAACTCCTATTTGCATGAATAAAAAGTGTTTCAATTTGTTTTTATTTTAAACTATTCTTATTTTGCAAAATAAACAGGCTTCAATAACCTATTTAATAATTAAACACATCATATTAATAGGTTTTAAATGGAGGTTTTTATTATGAAAAAAATATTGTTTGTTTTAATTGCATTGCTTTTTGCATCGGCGTTTGCTGTAGCCGACGCAGACGGAGCAATTTTGGCAACAGCTATAACTGTTTCTGAATCAGATACTGCTGTTGGAAACGCACTTGTTGAAGTGGAAGATGAAACAATTGTTGTACAAAGGCCTATTACACGGCTTCACCTTACTGGAAACGGTCTTGCAATAAGCGAGGATGATGCCTTTGATTTCATGCATGCAAAAATTACAGTCGGCTCAGTAAAAGTGAACAGAGCAATTGCTGTTACAATAGCTGAGGAAACAGCAGTTGCCGAAGAATTTGTTGTAACCCGTATTGGCGTGCTAATGCTTGATGACTCAAGATACCATTTGAAGGATGTCGCGGTTGCAGAAGACGAAATTTCTGCCGAAATATATAACCCGGTAACAGAATCAAATGCTGTTTCAGAAGCGATTGGTGAAATAACTGTAAAGCTTTTTGAAAAGCCAGGAAGGGACGTTTGGGCAGGAAACATTGTCTTGAATGGAAAAGCCTACAATGTTTACTTCCTTGGAATGGCAAGGAATTTCAGGCTTGCGGAAGTTACTGAAAAAATAGGCGGTTATTGTGGTGAAAATCCTGAAGATTCAAGGTGTATGAATATTATTGCAGAGTGCGCTTCAAATAGGAAAAACTGTTCTGAAGTTGTGGAAAACTATTGTTCTGAAAACACATCTGATTTGAAATGCCTTCAGCTCAAAAAGCAGTACTGCCTGAAAAACGCTTCTGATGAAAGGTGCAGGGAATACCTCAAAGGTCTGTGTGAAGACAATTCAAATCTTGTTCACTGCAGGATAAGAACTGTGAATAACAATCAGGTAATAAGCATTAACATGGAACAGGTTTCTTCAGCAACTGCTGAAGCAGGAGAGGATCAAAACAGTCTTGTGCGAAAAATGGAAAGGGCTACAATTTTGAAAAATGTTAGAACTCCTGTGAATTCGGTTATAATTGAAACTGTTTCAGGAAGAGGAAGGTGAGGTAGTCTAAATGAATGTAAAACAAACATTTGCAGTTTTGGCTGTTTTAATTTCCTTAATGGCATTGCTTGGCTGCGTTGAAGAAGAAAGGGATTGTGCAGCAGATGTAATGGAATGCCCTGACGGAACCTTTGTTTCAAGAAACCCTAAAAACAACTGCGAGTTCTATGAATGCCCTGTTGAAACAGGCAGCCAGGAACCGCAACCAGAAGAGCGGGTTATTGGCCCGGAATACTATAATTCGGAACAGGAAGCCTTTGATGCATTAAGCCAAGAGCTTGAGCAAATGGAAGATCTTTCAATGCAGGAACTTGAATCAATTCTTGGGGAATAAAATTTCCCAAATTTTTCTTCTTTTTTGATTTTAAATAAAAAGATAATGTACCACTATTTAGTTATGAAAAATTGCTTGAATCCAAAAAGGGGGCTTTGAAAATGAGCCTGCTTTGGCCTGACAAATTTTTTCCAAAAGACCTTGGTGAATTTATTGGAAACAAGGACATTGTTGAATCTGTAAGGAACTGGGGTGAGCAATGGGAGGAAGACAAGCAGGGAAAGCCATTGCTTTTCTTTGGCGCAACAGGTTCTGGAAAAACATGCCTTGCCCTTCTTATTGCAGAATATTTTAATTGGCAGCTTTTTGAAATGAATGCTTCTGATAAAAGAACAAAAGACATAATTGAAAAGGTTGCAGGTGCGGCTGCACAGGGAAGCAGTTTTTCAGGCAAAAAAAGGCTTATTTTGCTTGACGAAGTTGATGGTCTGCATGGAAATTCTGACAGAGGTGGCGTTGCGGCAATAAACAAGATACTTAAGGCGAGCAAAAATCCGGTTATTCTTACAGCAAACGATGTTTACAGCAATCAAAAAATGCTTCCGTTTAGAAGCAGTTGTCAAATGATTCAATTCAAAAAAATAAACTATTTGACTATTGCAAAAAAATTAAGGGAACTTTTGGAACAGGAAAAAATTGAATTTGATTCAGAAGCAGTAAAAGAGCTTGCTCAAAATTGTGCAGGTGATTTTCGTTCAGCATTGCTTGATGCGCAAACTCTTTCCATTTCAGGAAAGATTGACATTGATGCAGTTAAATCTCTTGGATACAGGGAACGACAACAGGATGTTTTTAAAACAATGGGCGAAATACTCAAAGGAAACAGTGTTGAAGAAATAAGGCAGGTGCGTTTTAAGGCAGACATTGATTCAAGAATGCTTTTCAACTGGATTGAGGAAAACATTCCAAGGCATTTTACCAAAGGAAATGATAACGCCGCTGCATTTGAAAGGCTTAGCAAGGCAGACATTTTCAACGGAAGAATTATGAGACGGCAGCATTATGGCTTTTTGCGTTACTCTTCAGAGATTATGACAAGCGGTGTTGCATTAAGCAGGGAAAACGACTACGGTGGCTGGATTCAGTACCAGTTTCCCTCCTTTCTTCGCAAGCTTGGTTCAAGCAAGGGTTTGAGAAATTTGAAGAAAGGGCTTGGCTTGAAGATAGGCAATGAAATGCATTCAAGTTCAAAAGCCGTAATTTCACAGGACCTTCCTTTTTTTCAGATTGCTTTTCAAAAAAAGGAAAATGCGGTTGCCATGTCGGCAGGGCTTGACTTAACCCTTGAGGAAATTGCTTTCCTTCTTGGAACTAAACCAACTACAAAAAAGCCAAAAGCTGTTTTTAATGAAGCCCAAGAACTTAGGGCAAAAGAGCTTGTTGAAAAAAGAAAACATGGCTTTGATGAAAGGGAACTGGAAACTGTTACCAAACGTAAGGGAGTTGTGCAAGAGCAGGAAGCCAAAAACAAACCTGTTGGAGAAGAAAATCATCAGCAAACAAGCCTTTTTTAGAAAAGTATTTATTTACAAAAGTCCTTTTTTTATTATGCCTAAGAAAAAAAAGAAGGCAGTTCGCAGAACAAGTGATTTTTCTGTACAGGCTAGTGCAATTGCAAGAAGGATTAACGGCGCAAAATTTCTTCCAACTTTTGCAAGCTCTCTTGAACTTGCTTACAGGAAACACAACCTCTCCAAGGCTGTTTTGCGAGCGCTTAGAGCAAAAGTAGCTTCCTCTTCTTTGCCCCAAAATTCAAAAAATGCAAGATTTAACAGAATTGACAGCTATAAAAATTTAGTGCGCAGTTAAATTTCAATTTCAAGCACTACTGTCTGCTGCTCCAACCCAAACTTTTGCAGAACACTTTTTTTAACTTCTCCAAAAAAGCCATTTCTTCCGGCAATGTCCACTGCAGAACTTTTTCCATTTTCCAAAGCAGGTTCTGTGTTTTCCTTCAAGGAATACTTTTCGCCCAAATTGTCTGCTACTGCGTCAAGAACGCCTTTGATTACTGTGAACTCTGCTCCTTTTCCGCTTAGTACAATGCAAATTTTGTTTTTTTCTGAAAC
The DNA here is from genome assembly GCA_017610205.1 of Candidatus Iainarchaeum sp. Lineage (GTDB taxonomy): Archaea > Iainarchaeota > Iainarchaeia > Iainarchaeales > JAFCCL01. The sequence goes on from JAFCCL010000005.1 coordinate 86,813, forward strand.
TCCTGTTTCACTTGCTTTCTTTAATTCTGTAACCTTTCCTGCTTCGAATATTTTTTGCGGAAAGCTTGCATGCTTGTTTTTTGCCAAAAACTCCAAGAGTTCGGGGTAAATTCTTTTTCTGAACACAACATAGTTTTCACTTACAGGGTTTGCAATTTCAACAAACTGTTCTTTTTTTTCATCAAGTCCAATCATTGCAGCCTGCTTTGCCTTGCTGCTCATTGTAAAGGTTAAAATCCCCTGCAATCCAATTCCTATGCAAATTTCTTCAACTGCCCTTTTCAGTTTTTCTTCACTTAACTCTTCGCCGACTGTTGCAAGCTTTAAAGGCAGCGGCTTTATTTTGTTGTAGCCATAGCTTATTATTGCATCTTCAATAACATCCACCGGGTGCAGTATGTCTGGCCTGTAAGAAGGGTATTTGCATTCAAGTTTTTTCCCATTAATCTTTACATCATACCTTGCTTTTTGCAAAAGAACTGTAATCTGTTTTGTGCTTAATTCAAGCCCGCTTATTTTTTTAAAATCTTCAATTGCCACGTTTATTTTTTTTGGAGAAAAATCAGGCGTGACAATAGTTTTATCCGGGTATTTTATTTTAACGCTGTAAACTGCAAATCCTCTTTCAGCCATTGCTGAAACAATTACGTTTAATGTTGTGTTAACTATTTCCTGTTTGTATCCTGTTACTTCCACCAAAAACTCTTTTGTGTCCATTGCAACCTTTCCTGTAATCTGCGAATTAATAATCGGAGGCATGCTTGCAACTGTTCCGATTAAATCTTCAAAAATTGGGTATTTTGAAAAGCCTTCAAGCAAATGCTTGAATTCTTTTCCTTTTGGATGCTCTAATAAAATTTCTTCCAAATCCATTTCAATTTGGTATTCAAGCGGAATAAACTTTTTTGCTTTTGGATCATAGGCTCTGTAATGCATTGGCTGCTTTAGCTTGTTCCAGTCATAAATTCCAATGGCTGCCTCTTTTCTTCGCCTTCCAAATGTTCCGCAAATCTTTTCCTGTGAGTTAATCATTTGAACAAGCATTTCTTCACTTATTTTTACATTTTTAACAACAGCAGCAGCAATGTATGGCCTTATTTTTGCAACGTTTTTGTCAACAATTACTGAAACATCGCTTTTCTTAATTTTGTATTTTGGAATTCCTTTTTCTATTCCAATCCTTCCTCTTATCTCCCGTGCAATCCCTTCGGCTGAAAGAAGGTCAGGCCTGTTAGTGTCCTTTTCGTCAATTACAATTTTGTCCCCCTCAGTCAATTCAATTTCGCCTTTTGCAAACTCTATTGCTTCCTCAAGCTGTTTTGCGTCAAGTTTTCTTCCAATAAGCTTTTGCAAATCTTTTTTGCTGACCTCTACATTGGGCATTATTCCACCACCTGCCTTGCATTCCTAAGCCAGGTCAAATCCTGTGAAAAAAGCTTTCTGATGTCTTTTATTCCAAGCGTGAGCATTGCCAGCCTGTCAATTCCAATTCCCCATGCAAGGACAGTTTCTTTGACATTCAAGGGCAGAGTCAATTCAGGCCTGAAGATTCCGGCTCCTCCCAATTCAATCCAGTCAAGTACAGGGTGCTTTGCGCTTAACTGTACTGATGGTTCTGTGAAAGGGTAGTAATCCGGAAAAAATTTTACTTCTGTCGCGTTTCCGAATTTAATTGCAAATTCTTTCAGCATTCCAAGCAGATGCCTGAAGTTTAATTCATTGCCAACAATAATTCCTTCCAGTTGATTAAATTCAATTAAATGTGAAGCGTCAACCACATCAGGCCTGTAGCATCTTGCAATTGCAAAATACTTTCCAGGGCTTTCAACGCCGTTAAGCATTTGCCTTGCGCTGTGTGCTGTTCCATGGGCTGCAGGCATTACTTTTTTTGCAATTTCTTCACTCCACTTGTATTCCCATCCTTTGCTTTCTGTTTTCCATCCGTTTTCATGTGCTGCTTTTACTTGTTCAACAAACTTTTTTCCCGGCAATTTTCCTGTTTTAGGGTGTTTTAATTGATAGGTATCAGTCCACTGTCTTGCAGGGTGGCCCTGTGGCTGGAACAATGCGTCAAAATTATAAAATTCCTGTGTTATCATAGGGCTTTTCATTTCCTTAAAGCCCATTGCAACAAGTTTTGCCCTTGCTTTTTCAAGGAACTGTTCATATGCCTGTTTTTTTCCTACAAGAATTTTTGGAACTGCTCCGTGAACGTTGTAGGCTCGTTGCTTTACTGTTCCAAGCATTTCAATTGCTTTTTTTCCGTCTGCTGTAAGCCTTGCTTTTTTTTCAACGTTCACTGTTTTTTCTGCAAGCCCTCTTTTCAGGGCTTCCTGCAGTGCTTTTTTTTCCTCTTTGTTTAATTCAAGTGCTTCTTTAATTTTTTTCATTGTCTTTTCAAGCGGGTAATTTCCTTCAATAAAATCTTTTTCAAGTCCTGTAAATTCAAGAATTGTTTCTTTTCCGCCCTGAATGCTAATCCAGGCATTTCTTTTTGCAAGTCCCATTGCAACATTGAATTCAGGTCTGTTAAGCTGGCTTTTTTTATAAACCTGTTCAAGGCTTCCTTTTCCTTCAAGTGCCTGCAGTGCTTCAACAAAAAGCCTTTCAGGCAGTGCCTTTCTCAGACTGCTTTTTCCAATTGCGGTTAAAACAATTTGTTCCTGTTTTTCTTCAACTATTTCTGCCAGGTTCTTTTCTTTTAGCCATTCAATTGCCCGCCTTATGCTGTCAATCGGAAGCCCTGATTTTTTTGCAATTTCGTCCATTTTCTTAAGTTTTTCTGAATAAAGTGCCTTCAATGCCTTTGATTCTATTGAACTTAGGCTTTTCACTTTTTGCTTTAAATCCATTTTACATTCACTTCTAATTTGCGTTCACCTGCAATAATGAGTAATATAAAAGTCTTTTAATATATAACAGCAACATTTTCATACATGTTTTACTTAATTGACAGTTCTGCTGTCTTAAACGATTTTGGTTTTGAATTCAGTCCAAAAAATAAATACATTACAACCAGGCTTGCAGTAAGTGAATTTCGGGATTTGAGAAGCAGGCATTTGATGGAAAATGCATTGCAGCAAAAACTTCTTTCCATTGAAGAACCAAGCAAAGAAAGCCAACTTAGGGTAAACAAGGCCGTTTCCAAAAAAGGCTTTACTAAATTGAGTAAAACAGACCTTTCAATTCTTGCCCTTGCCATTGACCTAAAAGAACAAGGCAAAAAATTCATTCTGATAACAGACGATTACAGCATTCAGAATTTTGCAAAAGTTTTTGAAATTCAGTTTGAATCTGCAATGCGTGGGGAAATATCAAAAGAAATAAGCTTTTTCCTTTCCTGCCCTTCATGCAGCAAAAAAATGCCTTCAAATTCAAAGGAAAGAAAATGCCCTGTTTGTGGTTCAAATCTTAAGCGAAAAAAACAGTAAAAAAAGCCTGCAAATCACTTCAAATACTCCAAAACAACCTAATAATTAACCAATTCACTGCTTATAGTTACATTTATATATTTCCTTTGCTGTAATTCATATTAGGGAGTATATGTTTTTCGAATTCCTTGCGGCAGCCATATCTTTGGACTTGAATTGGATAGCTGGGCTTGTGTTCAATAACCTGCATTATCTTTTCTTTTTTGCTGCATTTGCGTTTTTTTTCTGGGGTCCTTCTACAAAAAAATGGGCGGTTTCAATAATCCTTCTTATTCCTACTATCTGGCTTTGGGTTGATTTTAGTACCTTAAGTGGCTGGGTTATCATGGGTGGAGCGTTTCTTTCAATTTATTATATCACTAAGATTGTTGTCTTGACTTTTGCAAATGACGTTCCTTTGCTTAAAAATAATTTGATTATTGTAACCGAAGTTCACGGTCTTGCGCTTATAATTGGATATAATCTTTTCCTGAGGTAATAAAAATGCACTGGATTAAAAAAACAATTTTTGCAGTGGCAATCGCCTTTTTGCTATTCATATTTATATCATTTGCTGGAGCTTCTCTTTTTTCAAGTAGTTTTTTGGGTTTGAGTGGTTTAATTCTTTTGCTTTTCATGGTGGTTTTTGAAGTAAATGCAGTAACTTACGGGTGATTAAAATTGTTGATGGAATTTATTTCACATGCACTGGCTTTTGACCTGGTTTGGATAGCTTCGCTTATTTTTGGGAATTTGCATTGGGTTTTTGCACTTGTTGCATTTGTTATTATTGCAGAGAAGGGCAAAAGACCTGTTTGGCATTTTTTGGTACTGATTTTTTTCCTTTACGCTTTCCTTGATGTTATGGAATTAGGCGGTTGGATTATAGTCCCAATGTTTTTCTTAATGGCTCTTGAGTTTTTTATAGGGCTTTATTTTCCTGAAGGCAGCTGGGTGCAGAGAAATTTTGTAAAGATAGTAACTGTCCTTATATTTGCCCTGAGTTTTGTTCACACATTTTATTTTCCAATTCCGATGATTTGAAATGGGTAATTTGAGAGCAGCATTTGAATCAGTGCCTTACGCAATAGCAGTTTTGTGTATTTGCTTATTGGTTGGACTGGTTCTTGATAATATACAGGCATTTGGCAGTCTGTTTTCTTTTTGTGGTCTTATAGCGTTTGCATTTGTGATATTTGGAATGACTGCTAAGTAGTTTTTTATTCCTGTTCTTCTCCACCAAGGTCAGAGTGTTTTATTATGTAGTTTTGTATTTTGTTTCCTATTGATTTTCTTTTTGCAAGTACGATTATTAAAATAAGTGCTGTTGCTCCTACAAAGATTATAAAGAGTTCGCTTTGCATTAGTTCCTGTAATGCTTCTTCTAAATCAAATGAAGAAATTTGTTTGAAGACAAGATAATTGAGTTCCAGTTCGTTTCCAAAAACATATCCTGTCCAGACAACTGTGTTGTTGCTTATTACTGCATCTGGTTTTACTGGTTTTTCGATTTCAACTCCTCTTGGCAATTGTACAGTTATTGATATTCCTGCCGGGATTACCCACAGTGCTCCGTCAATAAAGCTTGATAATGCACTTGCCTTAAATTTGTATTCTATTACGCGTGTTGTTTCGTTCTTTTTTTCCATTATTGGGCTTTTAAGAAAATAATTCATTTCAAGAAAGTCAAGAGAGTCAGGGTTTTCATTGAATGAAATTCCGCTTACCACAATGTCTTTTTCCTGTCCTATTCTTGGATAAATTCTTTTGTCGTAAGCATTCCATCCTTCAATGCTTACACCCATTTCGCTTACTGTTTGCCTAAAATCCGCAAGCTGTTGTTCGTTTTGAAAGCTTAAGTAATATTTTTCAATTACATTTGCATTTCCTTCAATATCTACATTGATTTCAATTGTGTGGTTTTCAAGAACATAAAATTGCCCAAATGCAAACTGGGCAAGAAAAAGAAACGCAACCAAGGTTAAAATTTTTTTATTCATCAGATTTCACTTTATATTAATGGTTTTCTCCTTATTATTTTTTCCTAATCCGAGCTAATGCCTTTAAATGCCTGTTCTGCCAATATTCTATAGATTTGCATGGTTTCTATTCACTATTTTGGTCACAGTTTTTTTAAGATTGGATTTCCTGAAAGAAATATTTTGATTGACCCCTATGTTTCAAACAGCCAAAAGGATCCTGCTTTTGCAAGGCTTGTTCCCTGTGCTGCCAAAAATTCCGATTTCAAGGACACTGCACTAATCCTTGTAACACACGAGCACTTTGACCATTTTGACAAAGAGTTTATTGAAAACATTGCATCAAGGGACAACAGCTGTGTTGTTGCATCAGAATCAATTTTGCAAAAGCTTGACTTAAGCAAGAGGTTTTTGCATCCTATAAAAATGCACCAAACCATTAATCTTAGGGGTGTTGAAATAATGGCAACTCCTGCTCATCACCCGCAGGCTTTCTACCCTCTTGGCTTTATGATAACCAATAACGGAAAAAGTGTTTTTCACAGCGGAGACACTGAATTAATTGACAGCTTTTCACAGCTAAAGCCAGACGTTGCCCTTTTGCCGATTGGTGGAACTTACACAATGGATTGTGTTGACGCAATCCGCGCAGTTAAAACAATGAAGCCAAAATATGCAATTCCAATGCACTACAATACCTTCAAAATGATTGAACAAGACCCAAAAGAATTTAAGCAAAAGATTGAAAAAAGCATTCTGAAAACAAAGCCGGTAATCTTAAACCCTGGGCAGTCATTTAATTTCAAGTGAAATATCTACTTTTCCGAATAGTATTTCCAGTTCACAAACCACACAAGCAAGGCAAAAACGTCAAGGGCAATTATAATGCCTGCTCCAACAAGCATTACGATTTCCAAAACCCAGTGCATTACAAAATTCAATGCTGCAAAAATTAGTCCTGCTGCAACAGCCATTAGTGCAAAAAACCCTTCAATAAACTTCATAATACAAAATAGCTGAAAACATCTATATTAATCTTTCCAACCAAATGCCATTTTATTAAGTTTTCTCCGCCTTTCGCAGTTCTTCCACTGTTCCAATGTCAATGCATTTTCCACTGTACAAAACAAATCCTGCTTTGCCTTTTGCAGCCAAAGCATTAATGCTGTCCGTCAGCTCAAATTCGCCTCTTTTGCTTACTTTTGTTTTCTCAAGTGCTGCAAAAATCTTCTGGCTAAAAAGGTATGCAGCGACATTGACAAGATTGCTTTCCAGTTTTTTTGAGGGCTTTTCAATAATTGCTTTAATTTTTTTTCCGGAAATAAGTGCAACTCCGTATTTTTCAGGGTGCTTGTCTTCCCTCAATGCAACAACTGCATCAAATCCCTTTTTTGCAGCAAGCTTTTTCCAAAGTTGCGGCAAAACAATTACATCAGAGCTTCCAACCAAAAAATTTCCCCTAATCTTGCCTTTTGCCTGCAGTACTGCGTGGGCTGTTCCCATTGCAACCCTTTGTTCAACATAGCTTAGTTTCATTTTTCCAAAAACATTTCCAAATCTTTTCCTAATCATTTCCTTGCCAAAACCAACAACAATAACTGCTTTTTTAACGCCTGCCTTTTCAAGGCTTTGCAAAACATGCTCAAGCAAGGGTTTTCCCTTAAGTTCAACCAATGCCTTTGGCTTGTCGTTTGTCAAAGGCCTCATTCTCTTCCCCAATCCAGCTGCCAAAATAATTGCTTTCATTTAACTCACTTCAGATAATAAGAGTGCCTAAAAATTTAAATAATTGTGTTGTCCTGAATTAATGTTCCCTCTATAATCTGGGTTGTCCTTTGTCATTTTAAGCTTTCTCCATGAAGGCTTGTAGAGGGGTTCTTAGTGAGTCGTTTTCGAGGCTCATG
>JAFCCL010000011.1 GCA_017610205.1 Candidatus Iainarchaeum sp.
TTCCTACGAGGAATCAACCACAACATAAAACAACTCAACTATCTACACCACACAAAAAACATAGAGATATTCATCCCCATACTCAACGCTATCTAAGACTTTTGTCCCAAAGCCTAGAATGCCCTTAAAAATTAATGTGAATATTTCGAATAGGTCTCTTCATGTTTTAATTGCGTTAATTGTTGTTTCGCTTTTGGTTGCTAGCGCTTTTGCCTATGACGGGATTGTGTTAAGCCTTGCCGGTCCATTCCCTAGTAGCATTCCTGCTGTTGGGCATTCTTCTGAGCAGATTGTGATAAACATGGGTGCTTCTACAGGTGACCCGTGTTCAGGTGATGTTACACTGCAATCTGCCCTGGACAACGATTGCTTTAGAGTATCAAACCCATTTATTCCTACCTGCTCTGTTGGCGAAGTGTTAGAGGCAGATGCCAGCAACGAATGGCAATGTGTTCCGAAAGAAACAGTTGAACAAATTCTATGTGGTGTTGATGAATATCTTAAGTTTGATGGAGATGACTGGCTGTGTGATTCAACAGGCCCTTGCAATGCAACCGATGCCTGTGTTGCCGTAACCTGTGTTGGAGAGTCCTGTAGTGACTCATGCGGAAATATTTATGCAGGCACGAAACCTGATGGAACTTGCTGTATTGATACCAGTTGGTCTCCTGTCACTTCAACTGTCTGTCCAGCTGTTACTTTTACCCAGACAAGCAATTGCGGCAGAACAAGGTCTGCTTCCGGCACATCGACCAGCGGAAGCTGCTGTACTGACACAAGCTGGTCGCCTGCCACTTCAACTGTCTGTTCTGGCACAGCCTTTACCCAGACAAGCAATTGTAGCAGGACAAGAAGTGCAACAGGCACTAAGTCCTGTATTATACCAGGGGTGACGTATCTTCGTTCTTACAATTCTAGTATTTCTGGTTGTACTAATTTGGGCAACTATACGCCTTGCCCCAGCGTAAACAGTGGTTCGTACAACTGCTTCCGATGTACAGCTAGTTATACCTTTGTTAGTTCTTACAATTCTAGTATTCCTGGTTGTATTAATATAGGTAATTATACTCCTTGTCCAAGTAATAGTAGTGGTTCGTACAATTGCTTTATCTGCCCTAGCTAAATAATGCTTAAACTAGACTTCTACTTCCTCCAATTTTTTTGGAATGCTAAAAATCAGACTTCAATCTCTTCCAAATCTTTTGGAACAACAACGTTGCCGAATTCCTGCCTTGCCTCGTTTTCAACGTCCTTGTTTTTCTTGTATCTTGGAGAAATGTGCACTAGCACAAGCTTTTTTGCTTTTGTCTGCTCTGCTACCCATGCAGCTTGCTTTGCAGTGCAGTGCTTTGTTTCTTTTGCCCTTGTAATGTGCTTTTCAAGAAAAGAGGATTCATGCACCAGAACATCGGAATCTTTTATTGTGTCAAAGTAGGAATCGCTAGGCAGAGTGTCCATTACAATTGCAACTTTTTTTCCCTTTCTTCCATTTGAATAATCCATTACCTGTTCTGGCTTGAAGGCTTTTCCCTTTACCTTGACCTTTTCGCCTTTCTGCAGTTTGCTCCAAAGCGGTCCTTCCGGAATTCCAAGCTTTAATGCCTTTTCCCGCTGAAATGTTCCAGCCTTGTCTTTTTCTTTGAATACATATCCAATGCATGGCACTCCATGCTTTAATGGGAATGAATCAATTTCGTACTTTTCCTCTTTGCATACTTTGCCTTTGCCAACCTCCTTAACACGAATTTCAAAGTTTTTGCGCATTAGTGCAAGGTCCATTATTTTTTCAATTTCTTTTTTTGTTCCCTTTGGCCCATAAACATAAAGTGGAACGTCTCTTTCATGCATTGCCATTGTTGCAATCAACCCAGGCAATCCAAGTACGTGGTCTGCATGAAAATGGCTTAAGAAAATTGAGTGAATGCGCATATAGCTCACGCCTGATTTCATCATCTGCCTTTGGGTTCCTTCAGGGCAGTCAAAAAGAAACCAGTTTCCTTCAAATTGCAAAGCAGTGGCTGTCAAATTCCTTTCCACTGTGGGGTTTGAACAGCTTGTTCCAAGGACAACTAAACGCATTTAAACCACTAAACAAAAGAGTGTGGAAATATTTAAAATGGGCTTTTTTCACTGTTTGCCTTATCTTTTCAATAACCTTTTAAATTCCAATTTATATATGTAATACTGTATGTCAAGTTCAAAAACTGCAAAAACTAAAAGCACTGCTTTTGTTCCTGTTCCTCCAAGAATAATTGACCAGGTTGTTGGACAGGAGAAAAGTGTTGCCTTGCTTAAAAAAGCTGCTGTGCAGAAGAGAAATGTTTTGCTTATTGGAATTCCTGGAACAGGAAAGAGCATGCTTGCACAGGCAATGGCTGAAATAATGCCTGTTTCAAGGCTTCATGATGTTTTAATTTATCCAAATCCTGCCGATCAAAACAATCCAAAGGTAAGAGTTGTAAAGGCAGGTTCTGGAAAAAAGATTTTGCAAAAGACAAGGCTTGAAGCAAAAAAGCAGGATGACAACATGCGTCTGCTTAGTTTTTTGCTTCCAATGGGTGCGTTCATTCTTTCACTTGTAATCTGGCAGCTTGGATGGGTTCCTGATGTTGTTTTTGCTGCCTTGCTTTTGCTTGACGGTCTTTTGATGATTGGTTTTGGTCTTGGAATGCAGATGAAACCGCGTGGTGTAAAACACACTCCAAAGCTTTTGATTGACAATGCCTCAAAAAAAACTGCCCCATTCCTTGAAGCAACAGGGGCAAGGGCTGGTTCCCTTCTTGGAGATGTGCGCCATGACCCGCTTCAATCGTTGATTGACGAAGTTAGATTTGTTGTTTGCCGTGCCGGTCTTGAGGAAAAGATTTCCTTTGAAAACTTATGGAAAGAAATGGCAACAAAATATCCTGAGTTAATTGAAAAACATGAGAAAGGCTATGAGGCAATGGTTTTCCCAAGAGAAGAAGCAGTTTTTGTTTATGGTGTCAATGATAGAAAAGAGATTGTCAAGTCAAGAATCTATTCAATGAACAGAAAGCCTTATGATGATGAAGTGGTTGAAGTTTCTGTTGGTGAATCAAAAGTTACCTTAACCCCTGAACATAGTGTTATAACTAAAAAGGGTGACAGAAAAGCCGAAAAACTTTCCAAGGACGATGAGCTAATTAAAATAGTTAAGCTTGAGCTTGCAAAAGCTTTCAGTTGAAAAAAGCTCACCACCTCCACTATCGGAATTTTTTCTTACGACTTGTGTGTTGTTCGGCTTAAACCTTTGCACATCTAATTCTTGTTCTATTAGTGCAAAGGATTTAATGCCTCCAACGCACTACCGTCTCCAGAAAAAATTTCGAAATCTTTTGGAGGTGGTTCGGTTTGATTTTTTCAAAAAATTTAAATTCTTCAAGTGGAGGAAGTTTAAAAAGGCTTTATAAATTTTCACCGGAAACCCGCTCTTTGCAAAGCGGCTTAAAAGCAAAAAAACAAAAATCTTACGAGTTCTATGTTACTTGTTAGTGAACAAGATATAATCAATACTTATTCAGAGAAGGAACAACTCTCTTGCAAAAAATATTCTAAGTACAAAGAGTTAATCAAAGAAAACCCTTCGTTTGGCTATAAACGTTGTGCAAAGTTACTGGGCGTTCCGCAGGGAAGGACAAGATGGTGGCATGCCAAGGGGGAAAAGAAAGCAGTTCCTTTGGCTTTGAAAACAGTCAAAAAACTTAAGTAGAAGGGCTTTCTACCTTTTTATACAAGCCATAAGCACTGCATATCTATTCTAAGAATTCTTGGTGTTCTTTTTGGTGACGGAGGTATTGACAGAAGGCTTAACACCCTAGCCTTCATTTCAGCAGACAAAAGAGATATTGACTTGTGGGGGAAAGACTTGCTGGAAATCTTCCCTTTTCTTTCAAACAAGATAAATTTGACTGAGGGGGGAGAGTATGGCCACTCCTACAACATCAGAACCTTTGATAGGAATGTCATCAGATTCTTTGTCGCACTTGGCACTCCTGTTGGAGATAAGGTTGCAATAAAGTATACTCTTCCGAAATACATTTCGAAACTGTCCGGGAACCACAAAATAGCTTTTCTAGATGGTTTGCTTTCTTCTGAAGTTTCAGTCACCACTTTTCGTGAAGACACGCGGGAACCGGAAAAGACGTTTCACAAATTTTGCTTTGGGATTAAGTAAGATAGACTCTCTTGAACAAGAACACAAAAACTATCTTGAAAATTTAAAGAAATTATGTGCTTCAATTAACTTAACTTGTACTCCCAATTTGAGAAAAGAAACCAGCAAAATAAACCAGAGAAAGGACGGCCACCTGAGTTGCTGTTACCGAATCTTCTTTCAAACTCATTTTGAAAAAGTGATAAAATTCAACAAATCTTTCCCGTTAAGATATTGTCAGGACAAAAAGGAGCGCTTGCAGAAGGAAATAGAATTTGCATTAAAATACAAAAACGTAGGCAGCTAATCCGGCTTCCTAATCAAATGAATAGTGGGTGTAAATTCTCAGCAGGTGTTAATATCATCATTGCCTGTTAGACAATATAAAAGATAAATGATTTAATTGTTGGCTTTCAATCTTTTGTTTTAACTTGCTTTAGATTACTCGATTTTTGTTATTGTTTTGCTTTGTTTGTATTTTTTCCAGTAGTCTTTGAATTGTTCTTTCGTGGATTCTTTTATCCATTTTCTTCCAAGTCGTTTTGATTTCTGAATGAATTCTTTTGTAAGGTGTTTTGATGCCGGGCACTTTGTTTCTATTACAAGGAAATTTCTCCCATCTCGTTGTAGATTGGATCTATTGGGTAAAGAATGCAATCAATTGGTTTTGCATGCTGGATTGAACACTTGCCTCTTTTAAAGTATTTGCAGAAGCCCTTTTCTTTCCGTGTAACGTAATATCCAAGAGCTTCTTTTTTGAAGTAGTCTTTTTTGGTCTTTTTAAGGATTTTTTCTTTTTCTTTCTCGGATACTCTTGGCGTTCCTTTGCAACAGTTAACTTTGCAGTTTTTGCAGTAAGAGTAGAGGCTTAATTTTTCTGAGAGCATTCACAGATACTCCTTGAATTTGTTGCTTTTGTCAACTAAAACAATTTTTGGCTTAATTTTTTCGTCAGTCACTGCAAAGGCTAATATAATAAGCAAATCTTCTCGCTTTCCTTTTAGGGCTCCTCCGCCGTATAACTCGATTTTGCCACTATCTTGGTCTAAAGGATCAACATAGGTTTCCCATCGCTCGCCGTTTGAAAGGTTTACAACTAAAACCTTTTCGCCAGCCCAAATGTCGGCTTTCTCTATCAAGTCAGCATCGATGCCAATGCCTTCAATGTAGTCCTTGTTTGAACCAGTGACAGTTGTCCTGTGAATCTTGGATTTGCAAAGAATTCTCATGCTTTCACCTCCTTTTCTAACAGCCATTTCCATAGTGGAATGAAGTTTATTCCATTTTCTTTTTTTTCTGTGTTTTTTGTTATTAGTGTGAGTTTTTTTGTTTTGTTTTTTTGTTTTTTGAATTCCTGCAGGCCTTTTATTTCTCTTTCGTTTATCTCATCTGTGTAGGATACGTTTATTGCTTCAAGCGAGTTGTCTGCTTTTTTTATTACAAAGTCCACTTCGTTTTTGTTTTTCCAATAGTATGTTTCTAGGTTTCTTCTTTTGAGTTCCAGAAGCACTGTGTTTTCTGCAAGTTTTCCTTCGTCCTTTGAGAATTTGAATGCAACTGCGTTTCTTAGTCCGTTGTCTATGCAGTATATTTTGCTTGGCCTAGTTTTTTGTTCTTTTAGCGAGTAAGAGAAATGATTTATTTCAAAGAAAAGAAATGCTTCTAAGTAGTAGCCAAGATATTCTTTTATTTGGCCGTATGATAAGTCTGTTGTTTCTCTTAAGCTTCTTAGCGAGGTTTTTCCTGTTACATTGGTTGCAAGGTATTTTGCTAGTTCTTTTGGCTTCCGGCTTTTTATGTTGAACCTGTCAACCACATCTTTGAATATTATGTCTTCAAAGTAGTTTGTAAGCACAAGCCTTTTTTGTTTTGGGTCTTTGAAGAATATTTCCGGAAAGCCACCTTCTTCAAGGTAGTTTTCTAGTGCGTTTTGTATTTTGAATCTGTCTTGTTTGGAGACAATGCCCTTTTCAAGCATCTTTTTGTCTGGACTTAGTCTTGAAAACTTTATAAATTCTTTGAAGCCGAGCGGCATTATTTCAAACGAAACTATTCTTCCTGTTAGTAGCGTGGAATATTCTTTTTTGAGCAAGTGTGAGGAGCTTCCTGACACAACGAATTTTGCATCTGTTCTCAAATCATATTTTTTTCTTAGCCATTTTTCCCATCCCTGCTTTTTTTGCACTTCGTCAAGGAAAATGAATGCTTTCCTGTCTTGATTTATTTTCTGTTTGTATTCTTCGTAAAGCTCTTCAATAGGTTTTTCGCAAAGAGCCTCGTCCTCAAAATTCACGAGCAAGATATTTTTTGGGTCTGTTCCTTTCTCAATCAGCTGTCTGGCCATTTGGTACATTATTGTGCTTTTGCCAGAGCGCCTTACACCGGTTATTACAGTGGTTTCTCTTAAATCCAGTGTATCAAGAATGTTTTTGTATTCTGGTCTTTCTATTCCAGAGAGCTCTTCAAGAGCCTCTTTTTTTTCAAACCACCACGGATTCCATTCGCCCAAAACATCAATTAATGCCAAAAACAACACCTAAAAATGTTACTAAATTTAGTAACAAACTATTTATAAATGTTACTAAAACAAGTAACCTTCTGTAAGGGGGTGCATCTTCTATATTGTGCGTTTGTTGTTAACCTCATCATTGCCTATAGAAATGTATAGGAGATAATGCTTAAAACAGTGGCTATTTTTTTGTTTTCCGTTTCTGAGGCCCCTGGGATAAAGTCCATTCTGTATTCTTTTGAAACTTGCGTTGAGGGTTTACAAGCGTTTCTTACAATTCAAAAGGCACTGAATTCTGGTAAGCGAGTGTTGCTGAAATATTATTTCATGAGCAGCGGACTGACTGAAAGAGAGATAAGCCCTGTTTCGCTGAATTCAAGGTATCTTAATGCTTTTTGCTATTTAAGGAATGAAGAGCGTCAGTTCAGAGTTGGTAGGATTGTTAGCACAAAAATGTTGAAGAAGAGTGTGTTGTATGAGAAAGAAAAATCCAAGCACTAAAAAATACCACATTAGCAGAATAGTTCACTGGTATTTTGGTAACTATTGCGCGATAAAATGCCACGATAATGAAAAACAACTTTTTGAATGTCAACAAAAGCTTGAAGAATTTGCAAACAAGTTCAATGACTTTCTTACTCATCAAGAGTTTCTTGACCTGTTTGAAAACCATATCTCAATTTGCAAGCTGCCAAAAGAAGAGCGCAGGAAATACATCACCTGGAAGACATTTGCAAGATTGCAGCAGGAAAAGAATCCTTGTCCAGTTTGCAAAAAGTTTGGAATTTATTGAAGCAAGCAATGCCTAATCAAAAGCTAACAATTTAAACCCTTTCCAACATTACTTTTTTCAATGAACGAGAAGAAATTCAAAACTAATTCGGAAAAAGTTTCCTCAATTTCAAAAAGGCCATTCAAGGGTCATGTCTACAATGTGACAACAGAAACAGGAAACCTTTTTGTTGAAGATATTTTGGTTCACAATTCAGGCGGCTTGGGTACTCCTGCTCATTTAAGGGTGGAACCAGGAATGATTCACAAAAGCAGTGGCGGGGTTCTTTTTCTTGATGAGATTGCTACCTTAAGTCCAAAGGCACAGCAGGAGCTTTTGACTGCAATGCAGGAAAAAAAGTATAGTATAACCGGGCAAAGCGAGCTTTCAAGCGGTGCAATGACCAGAACAGATCCTGTGCCATGCGATTTTGTTTTGGTTGCTTCTGGAAATTATGCAGATCTTGCAAAAGTGCATCCTGCTTTAAGAAGCAGAATCAGGGGCTATGGTTATGAAATTTATATGAATGTTGACATGCCTGACAATGAGGAAAACAGGAAAAAGCTTGTGCAGTTTGTTGCACAGGAAGTTAAAAAGGATGGAAAAATTCCTGCTTTTAGCTTAAGTGCGGTTGATGAAATAATTTTTGAGGCCAGAAGGCGTGCTGACAGAAAGAACAGGCTTACTTTAAAATTGAGGGACCTTGGCGGTCTGATTAGGGCTTCTGGAGATATTGCAAAAGAAAAAGGCCATTCTGTTGTAATGCCTGAAGATGTTGTTCAGGCAAAGTTTAGTGCAAAAACTCTTGAACAGCAGATGGTTGACAAGTCTCTTGAATTGAAAAAAGAGTATGATGTTTACCTTACAAAGGGTGCTGTTGTTGGCAGGGTTAATGGTCTGGCTGTAAGCAGTGACGGTTCGGCAGGAATGATTTTGCCTATTGAAGCTGAAATGGCTCCTGCTGCAAGCAGAAGCGAGGGCAGAATTATTGCAACAGGAAAGCTTGGAGAGATTGCAAAAGAAGCAGTTCAGAATGTAAGTGCGCTGATTAAAAAGGTCAGCGGTAAGGATGTCAGCAGGCATGATTTGCATATTCAGTTTTTGCAGACCTATGAGGGTGTGGAAGGAGACAGTGCAAGTGTAAGTGTTGCCACTGCTGTAATAAGTGCGGCTGAAGGAATTCCAATAAAACAAAGTCTTGCAATGACTGGTTCGCTTTCAGTAAGGGGCGAGGTTTTGCCAATTGGAGGAGTTTCAAGCAAGATTCATGCTGCAATCAGAGCAGGATTTAAGGAAGTTATTATTCCAAAGTCAAACATGGCTGATATTGTTTTAACAAAAGAGGAGCTGAAAAAAATAAAGGTCCTTCCTGTTTTAAGTCTGAATGAGGTTTTAGAAAATGCTTTTGTTGACGGCAACAAAACAACAAAGCTTCTTTCATCCTTAAAGAAACTGCTTCTTTTTTTACCAAAAACCAGTACAAAAACTGTTGCAAAAAAAAGCGTTTCCTGATTATGCGCTTGCAACTATTTTTCCTTTTTTGAAGAAAAACTTTTTCTTGGTTAATTCAATGCTTTTGTTTGTTTCGCTTTTGACATAGGTTATGCTTTTCTTTTTCTTGTCAACTGCTTCAACTCTTCCAATCCATGTTCCGTTCATGTTGTAAATTGGCAGGCCTATCAAAAGCTTTGTTACTTTTTCTCTTATATCCAGAACTTCACTTAGTCTAAATGAAATTAGTAATACAACAAAGCTTCCGAGTATTGTTAAAAGGAAAAAGTTTAGGTCAACTTCCCTTAGAAGTACAAGTGTTGCTGTATCAAGAATCCACCAGAATAGGATAATGCTTATTCCTGTTAACATGTATTTTCTCAAAAGGAATGCTTTTTTGAGGTGGACGACATCAACGCATCTGCCAACAACAACGCTTAATGCTGCAAGTGCAACGAATAAGTAGGTTGCCTGTATTATTCTTGCCGAGTCAAGTAATGGGTCTGAAAACTGCATTGTCAGATAAAGGTTGTATGCTGTAATTACCCCAAATGCTGCAATGAAAATACTTCCAACATAAAAAGGAAAGCTGCTTCTTTGAACTGAAACTCCGTCAGTTGCGCTTCTTAATATGTGAATTAATGGCTCTTCTATGCCAAAGCCTTTCATCAAAAGGTAAATTCCAAAAATAAGTGCAATTATTTGAAATGACATTGTTCCAAGTGCAACGTAAAGCAATAGCAATATTGCCGGAATTCCAAAAACAATTCTTGCAATGTAAGGGTCTTTCATTGCCTCCTTTACTGTAAAAAATGCTGATTCTATTTGCTGAGCTTGTTTTATGATTACAATTTCTTTTGAAACAACTTTTGCCCTGCTTTGCAGTATTGGAACTATTTGGTCGTCTTCCGCCCCGTCTGTTACCAGTACAAATCCTTCTGCCTTAAATTTTGAAAGCACTATATCAAGTTGCCTATTGAGTTCTTTGTCTGATTGAAATCCTGCTTTGCTGTGGCCTGTAATTGTTGCAACCTGTGCATTTTTCACATCTTTTTTGACTTCATCAAATTTTTTTACTGCAGCAAAAATGCTGTTTGCATCGGATTCTGTTGGATCTGCAAGCGCAAGCTTTGAAGCAGCCTCCAAATTCTTTTCCCTTCCTATCACAGGCCCTTTTACCCCTGCTTTTTTTCCAAGGTCATTATCCCTATCAGCACAAATTACAAGTAAATTATCCATTTCTTCCCAACTCATTAATAGTTAAGGTTATATATAAATGATTCACTAAAATATATTTAAACAGTGCCATTATAGTATTTTGGTGATAATGTGAAGGGACAAAGCACAAAGTATATTATTTTCATTCTGCTGCTGTTTTTCCTATTCAGCCTTGCAGCAATTGCTTTTTCCAATGTTGATGTTTTGGCAGCAAATCTGGTCTGGGTAGTTCTAATTGCCTTGTTTCTTTTGATTGTGTGGAAAGGAGACCTTATTCTAATGCTTGAAGAATACCAGCGTGCTGTAATAATGAGGTTTGGAAAAGTAAGAAGGGTTGGCGGTCCTGGATGGTGCATTGTTTTGCCGTTTATTGAAAAGTCAACAATTGTTGATTTGAGAACGCAGACAATTGATGTTCCAAAACAGGAGATTATCACAAAAAACAAAATTGAGCTTGGAATCGATGCCGTTATTTACCTTAGTGTTGGAAAGGAAAAGGAATCAGTAATAAAAAGCATTATTGAGATTGAAGATTACAGGACTGCTGTAAAGCTTTACGTTATTTCTGCTTTAAGGGATGTGCTTGGAAGCATGAGCCTTGATGATGTCATAAGCAATATTGAGGTAATAAACCAACAGCTCAAAGACGGCTTGAAAAAAATAACCATTGACTGGGGAATTGTTATTGAAAATGTTGAAATAAAGGACGTTGACATTCCAAAGGTTGTTTTGGATGCAATGCACAAGGAGAAGGCCGCTGAGCAGGAAAAGCTTGCAAGAATGGAGCGGGCAATGGCACACGAGTATGAGATTGAAACAGTGAAAAGGGCAGCCGAGCATTTGAGTGACAGGGCAATGGCATACTATTACATTAGGGCGCTTGAAAAATTGGGTGAGGGCAAAAGCACAAAATTCATGTTTCCCATGGAAATTACAAAGCTTGCTGAAAGCATTGGAAAAGGCGTGCAATCAGGCCAAGGCCTTGAAAAACTGTTTGAAAAATATGCCCCTGCTGTTACAGCTGTCCTAAACCAGAATGAGAAAAAGCAAATTGCAAAAAAGGCTAAAAAGAAAAAAAAGTGATTCCTTTTTTTTCCCTGTCATTGCAAAAGAAAATCAAAATCTATTCATTTCATGCCATTGCTGCTGCAATCACATAGGCTTCAATTAATCCACCAATTGCAAGCAGCCCCAATGCGTATAAAACCATTACAATCACGTCTTTTACAATAAGTCCCATTTCTCCTTTGAGGTGTTTTTTCTTGCTTATTGCAACCCCGATTATTCCCCCTGCAATTGCACCAACAAAATATCCCAGTGCTTCAAACATTCCGTGTGGCACCAGACCCAATGCTCTGTTTGCTGCTATTCCAAGTGCGGCAACTCCGCCATGGCTTGCTGCATACTGAACTACATCTTTTCCAATAAGTACTCCAAGTACAGATGCATTCCATCCAAGAAGAAAAACAGCTCCTGCACCATATGCAAGGGAAGTAAAAAGCATTAATGCAAGGATAAAAATGTTGTTTGCAAAAATTATTTCAAACCAGCAAAAAGGGTTTGAACCGCATGTTTTTGCAGAAACTGAAAAGGCACCTACTGGATTTTCTCCGCTTGAAATTGAAAAGGCACCTGAAAGGTTTGTCCTTAAGCCACTTATCTGTCCAAGGGTAAATTCCTGTTCGGCAAACATTACTTCTCTTACATCAGGTGTTACAACACTGTACCAGAAAGCATATGCAAGAATCATTCCTATAAAAAAGAAAGCGTAAACTTTTACTATGCTAAAATGTCTTGTGAGGAACAATGCTGCAAACCCGGGTCTTTCAGCTTCTTTTTCTTCCTCTGATTTAAACATTGAATGAAAAAGTGGAACAAGTGCAATTGTAACAAATGCTATTGCAAGAATTGAAGAGCTTTTTGGAAACATCATGTATGCTACCCAAAGCGAAACAGAACAAATTAATACTGATGCTGCAAGCATGAAAAAAGGGTGCTGTAATGCTTCCCTTGTGCTTAAAACTGATTCAAGTACCATCCCAACACCATGATTTAAATACCTTATTGTTAAGAGAATATATTGCAGGGTAATAATAAGATTACTGTTTTCTGCTTATTTTTAGGGTTTTTTTGCATGGACAAGAAATTAAAGAAAAAGGTTGCTTTACCAGGGCAGCTTATTAGCACTGAAGAGGAATTTATGCCTGGAAAGAACACTTTTGAGGACAATGGAGAAATTTTTAGCGGCAGTACAGGTCTTATTGAAGAAGATTTTAAAACCAAGGAAATTTCTGTAAAGCCCGCTTCAGAACCAGTCAAACTAAGACCTGGAAGTATTATTTTTGGAAAAGTCGATGTTGTAAAAGACAACTCTGTTTTAATAGAAATGCGAAACGTTTACGGTATGGACAAAAAGGTAATCGCTCCAAGTTTTGCTGTCATTCCTGTAAGAAATGTAAGCCGTGATTATGTTGAAAGACTGCATGATTTTTTTAAGGTTGGAGACATTGTAAAGGCCGGGGTTTCAAAAATTTTACCAGGAAACAACATTGACCTTGAAACAAACAGCCCGGAGCTTGGTGTTGTAAAGGCATTCTGCAGCAGATGCAGAAAGCCATTGCATCTTTTTGGCTCAAGTTTAAAATGTTTAAGTTGTGGAAATACTGAGGGAAGAAAAATTTCAAAGAATTATTTGCTTAACTGATTTTTGTTAAATGCAATTTTTAGAAAAGCAATTTTATGAAAGGTGATTTTTATGGATATTGTAGTAAAAAAAAGTTCAGCAAACGAGCTTCATTTCATAATGAAGGGTGAAAGGCATACTTTTTCAAACCTTTTAAGGGAAACGCTTTTGCAGGATTCAAGCGTTGCCTTTGCAGCATACAATTTGCAGCACCCTCTTGGATCTGAATGCGAGTTTGTGGTAAAAACAAAGGGCAAAACCGCAAAAAAGGCTTTGGCTGATGCATCAAAGCAGGTTGAAAAAAAACTTGCTGAGTTTGAAAAAGCTTTTAAATCTGCAAAGTAATGTGGGTTGTATGAAAGAGCTTTTGCGTGTTATTGCAATAGATGACGGCAGTTTCAAGCCAAGGCAAAAAGGCAAAGCCATTCTTGTTGCAGTGCTATCCAGATTTGACAACAGGGTTGAAGGAATTCTTTCCACCAAAGTTGAGGTTGACGGTCTTGATTCAACAAAAAAAATAATTGAAATGATTAAAAAAAGCAAATTCAACCAGCAGGCAAATTTTCTAATTCTTGACGGAGTAAATTTTGCAGGCTTTAACATTGTTGACCTGCCATTGCTTTCCAAAAAGCTTGGCATTCCTGCAATAGCAATCGCAAGAAAAAACCCAAACTTTGACAAAATAGAAAAAGCCCTAAGCAACTTCAGGGACAAAAAGAAAAGAACTGCATTGATTGAAAAAGCAGGCCCTGTTTACAAAGCTAAAAATGTCTTCTTTCAAGTATCCGGAGCAGACCAAAAAACAATTAAAGCAGTTCTAACTAAAACAACTAGGTACGGAAATCTTCCGGAGCCGCTGAGGCTGGCGCACTTGATTGCGTCAGGAATTTCAAGAGGGCAAAGTACCAGACCCTAGAAAAAAGATTTCAAAGAAGTTAAATTGGAAAAATTGAATCGGGAAAAATGGTGAAAAAATGGGTTGGAAAAAATTCAGGGAAAAATTGAAGTGGATTGACCCATTTACCTATGTTGATCTTTACATAATGCCAAAAGTAAATCCCGAAGACAGCGAGGCAATAAGCTGGGTTGTTTACCTTGCAAGTGCGTTTCTTTTTGCCTGGCTGATTTACACTGGCCTTGGCCTTGCTTTTGGAACAGAAAGCCCTATGATGATTGTTGTAAGTGCTTCAATGGAGCCACTGTACCACAGGGGCGACGTCATTCTTTTGCATGGTGCAACAGCTGAATCAATCAACAGTCCTGAAGTGGTTCTTGACATTCCTTCACTTAAAGAAAAAGAACTTTACTCTTTTGCAGAACCAGTATACTCGGATTCACTTCCAAAGCATATTGAGGCAATAAGTTTTAATCAGGGGAAAAATCTTCCAATTACTCAGAAGGGAGACATAGTGGTTTACTGGAGTGAGCGCATGAACGAGCCGGTTGTTCACAGAACAGTTGCCAAATTGCGTGCGGATGATGGCTGGTATCTTTTAACAAAAGGCGATTCAATTCACAACACCACAATTGACCAGGATTGCGGTTTTATAATAAACGGGCAATCCCAAAAACCCTGTATAGAATTTTATCCTCTTCCAATTGAAAAACTCCAAGGCAAAGCCTTCTTTCAGGTTCCGCTCCTCGGATGCGTAAAACTATGGCTTTTGGACGACCTTGGGAGCCTAATAGCCACAGGCAAGCTTCCAAACGAATTCAGGGAAGGGAATGTATGCTAAATCTTTTTATATAACTCCTGTAGCAATTATCATATATGGCTGAATCAGCAGAAATTGAGATGATGCAAAGGTATGCCAGTGGCGCATCCCACGACATTGCCAAGTATGCCAATGGTCCTTTTTGGTTGGATATTTTCACTGGGCGCTTATTTCTTGACAGCGCCTCAATAAAAAACAAGAATTTCTTTAAGGCAAAAAATGCCTTCTTTGTTGTTCAGAATAATCTCTCCTTTATCATGCTCCAAGTGGCCAGCCATAAGAGTCTAACTTCAAAGAGATTTAAGGAAGCAGCGGCAAAAATTATGCAAAACACCCCCATAATGGAGAAAAATGTTTCCCTTTTTCTTAAAAGCAAGGAATGTCCAAAAGAGGCAGCCAGACAAATTGCAGGTTATCTTCTGTCCTTTAGTTTGGTTAAGCCACTTGCATCTACTTTAGGTCAATCAAAGCTTGTTTTAAAGAAAAAAATGTTTAGGGTAAAGCCCTTGATTCAACAGCTTCAAAACCATGTCAACCTTTTTAAGCCGGAGTACAGGCCAAAGGTTTCATTCACAGTTCAGGGAAACCCAAGCGTTTACGCTGACCCCTTGCACTTTCGGAGAGCTGTTTTTAACATCTTTCACGATGCAATAACCCATAGTTCAGGTGAACTAATACAAGTCAATGTTAGAGAAACTAGGAGTAATGTAGTTTTTAGTGCAACAAATGTTGGCAGGAAAATTGCAACAAAGACTGTTAAGAAAATTGGAAAGAAACCCTACACAATTGCAACAGAGGGTTTGTTGCATGGCTTTGGAAAAGTTGTTTCTGCAGACATTGCAAAGGCCCATGGTGGAAGTTTCAGGCCAAGAAATTCCAGTCAGGGTTTTAGGATTTCTCTTTCAATTCCAAGAAGGAAAAGAAGGCCAGCTTGAACAGAATACCATTTTAAACTTAATTGACCAAAACTTTGTTAGGTGTTGGAGAAAATGAAACTTGTTTTAGAAAAAGCAGCAGATTTTCAGAAGAGCATTGATGCAATTGCCGTGCTGATTGACGAAGCCGAATTTATTTTGGACGAAAGTGGGCTTGCATTAAAGGCAACTGACCCAAGCCAGATTTCAATGGTTGACTTTTTTCTTGAAAAGGCAGCCTTTAAGGAATTTGACGTAAAGGAAAAGGCAAAAATTGGTCTTGATTTGGATTACTTAAGGCAAATTATGTCAAGGGCAAAAGCCGACGACGAGCTTACAATAGAACTTGACGCCGAACAAAACAAGCTAAATGTAAAATTCAAGGGCACCAGTACAAGAAAGTTTAACCTGCCACTTATTGACATTTCCTCCGCTGAATTGCCAAATCCAAAAATTGAGTTTGATGCAGAGGTAAAGCTTGTTGCAAGTGTTTTGCAGGATGCCTTAAAGGACGCCTCTCTTATAAGCTCTCATGTTTCTGTTGGAATTATGGCGGATAAGTTTGTTGTAAAGGCTGACAGCAGCAAAGGAAATTTGGACAGCGTTACAGAAAAGGACAAAAAGCATTTGATTGAGCTTAATGCAAAAAAGGATGCCATGAGCATGTTTCCACTTGATTACTTGCAGGATATGATGAAGGCTGCCCAGTCAGCAACTGTTGTGCAGGTAAATCTCAAGGCAAACGCGCCAATTGAAATCAGTTACGAAATTGGCAAATCCAAAATAAAGTATTTCCTTGCTCCAAGAATTGAATCATAATTCTTGACACTGAATAAAACCAATATCTTCGCCGTTTGACGAATAATGTTTCGTTTTCTGGCAATCCTTTTTATTTAGTTTGTTTTTTTATTCTTCTAGATATTTTTTTATGGTGGGTTATTTGATGAATTTTCCTTTGAGAGCATTGGTTTTGGGTGCGTTTCTGTCCGTACTTGTTGCAATGTACAGTGCCTATGCAGGGCTTATGATTGGCGGAGTTTACTGGCCTAGCCTTGCAATGGCTGTTGTTTCAATGGCTCTTTTGACACTGTTTGGCAGGACAAACAAAAATGAAATAAATATTGCCCAGACTGCTGCTTCGGCAGGTGGTCTTCTTGCAGCAGGCCTTATTTTTACAATTCCTGCCATTTGGATTCTTGGACTTGAAGTAACCCTTGTTGAAATTCTTTTTGTTTCCCTTGTCGGAGGTCTTACAGGCATACTTTTTTCCATTCCACTGCGGAAGGAAATGGTTGAAAGGGAAAAGCTTCCCTATCCTGACGGAACTGCAACTGCTGCAGTAATTGAAGCAGGTGATGAGAAGGGAATCAAGGCAAAGATTGTTTTTGGAATGTTTGGTGTTGGTGCAATCGTTTCCCTGTTAAGGGACCAGTTTGGAGTTATTCCGGGAATTATTTCACTTGACTCAATCAAGGCGACTGTTGCAAAATTTTTTTCTTTGGGGACATCTGTTTCACTAATACCTTTTTCAGGCGGCTATTTAATTGGTCCAAAGTTTACAGCAATATGGTTTGCCGGAGCAATTCTTTCAAATTTTGTATTAATTCCATACCTTGTAGCAACAGCGGCTTTTGAGACAAAATTTGATGCAGTTACAGCTGTTGCTTCTCCGCTTGGAATAGGGATTGTTGTCGGAGCAGCCATTGCCTACTTTTTCCTTAAGGCAGTTCCAAGGTTCAAGTCCTTGATATCGGATTACAGGGTTTCTGGAAAGAAAAACTCAAGGCTGTTTGGATTATTGTTAATCTTCCTTGTTGCAATGCTTACCTTTGTTTTCCAGCTCAATGTCGTTGTTTCAGTAATTGCAATTATTGGCTCTTTTGTAATGGCTTATATTGGTGCAAGGGTAACTGGGGAAATGAATATTGATCCAATGGAATTGTTTGCAATGATTGTTTTGATTGCAGCCAAGCTTTTGTTTGGCTTTAATGCCGTTTTGCTTGTTTTGCTTGCGGCTGTTGTATGCATTTCAGCAGGGGTTGCAGGAGACTTAATGCAGGATCTTAAGGCAGGTTTTATTCTTGGAACAAATCCAAGGCAGCAGCTTTATGCCCAAATTGTTGGAGTTGTTGCAGCCTCTTTTGTAATTGGATTTGTGCTCTTTGCATTAAACACTTCTCCTGTTGTTGGTCCAATTGGCTCTGAAGCCCTACCGGCTCCACAGGCAGTTGCCTTAAGTGCTATTGTTGGTGCGGAATCCCTTTCCGGAATGCTTGCAGTGGGAATTGTAATAGGAATTATTGCCGCATTTGTTGTGAATTTCTTTTCAAATGCAATAATGGTTGTTGCTTTTGGAATAGGTGTTTATGTCCCGATTTTGCTGTCATTTCCTTTGTTCATTGGAGGGCTTTTAAGGCTGGCTGCTGACCGAAAAGGATTTACTGAACAGGGAAGGCTTATGGCAGCAGGAGCTATTGCAGGAGAAGGATTTGTAGGAGTTTCATCTGCTTTAATTGGTTTGATTACAACTTTTTTGTGACCTGCATTATTTCTCAATTATCTGGTTTTTCTGCATTTTGTAATATGCCTTGTTTCTTTTGGTTGATTTTTTTGCAGTAAGTTAACTTTATTAACTTCTTTTGCCTTTTCTTTTTTTGAAATGGATGGAGCAAAGGTAAGGATTGGTTCAATAGTTATTTTGCTTCTTGTCATTCTTTTAATTGGTACATTGGTATTTCACAGTTTGGAACAATGGTCCTTGCTTGATTCATTCTATTTTACTTCAACAACCCTTATGACAATTGGATATGGTGACCTTGTGCCAACTCACAATGCTTCAAAGCTTGCAACAGTTGCCTTTGCCTTAAGCGGTGTGGCAATTTTCTTTTATGGTTTGGGAATAATAGCAGGTTATTATATTCAAAAAGGACAGCAGTTTGAAGAATATGAAACGGCAAAAATAAAGGAAATTGTTTCAAACATGTCTCTGCCGTTCAAAAGAAAAAAGAGCCTGAAAAAATAACCACCTGCTTTTTGTTATGCCTAAGTCTGCTGAAACAATTTTAAATAAGTTGCACCTATTATTATTTTGGTAATTTTGGGGATTTGGTGAAAAGGAATGATAGAGCTTAAAAAGGTTGGGCACTGGAAGAGGGCAATTGATTCAATTTCTTCTTTTATTAGTGAAGGAAATTTTCGCTTTAATGATGACGGCATTAGCCTAAAGGCAGTTGACCCAAGCCAGATTGTTTTGGTAAACTTTTTAATGCAAAAAAGCGCTTTTGATAAATTTGAGGTTGAGCCAACATTTGCAGGTTGTGACTTAATTGAATTAAGCAAGATTATGGCAAGAGCTCTTTCAAATGACAAAATGATTCTCAAGCTGGATGACAGTGAACTCAAATTAAAGTTTGAAGGTGAAATCAGCAGGAGCTTTTCTTTGCCATTGCTTGATGTTTCAGAAGAGGATGTGAAAATGCCTTCTCCTGAATTTGATGCAAGCATTGACATTAGTGCCCGCATTATAAAAGAAGCATTAAAGGATGCCTCTCTTTTTGGAAGCAGTGTTGTTTTTCGCGTAAAGGAAGGGGAAATGACTATTGAGGCAAGAGGCAGTTCTGGAACACTGCACACTGTTGCAAAGCAGTCAAAGGGAATTTCAATAAAAAGCAAGTCAGAGGTTGTAAGCAAGTACTCCCTGAACTTTTTGCAAAACATTGTAAAAGACGCTGAGCCAGAGCAAAAGATTTTGCTTGAACTCAAAACAGATGCTCCAATGCGCGTTTCATACAAGCTTGGTCCTGCAAAAATTGAGTTCTATTTGGCTCATATGATACTTTAATGTCTCATTTCTTTTCCGTTTCAAGTCTTGGTTCATAGATTTTTTTTAGCACCTTATTAAACCCAATAATGCATACTGCGAGGAGTGCTAAGTATAAGACTATGAAATCTAAAGCATAAAAGAAATTTACTTTTGGAATTACCATTCTGAACATATCTTCAAAAGTTGATAAAAGTAACAGTACTATTGCTAGAATTGATGCTAGTGTAAAAACAAGAATTCCTATAATCCATACATATTGTAATGCAATCCATTTGCCAACATTTTGCTTTTTTTTATAAATCTTCTCGCGCCTTATCCTTTCGTTCTTGCTTAGAAGTCCAAAAAAATTCATTGGACCCCCAAAAACTGCCGCTACTGCAAGTGTTTCTTTTGAAACAGGCTTATCAACAATTCCCCTTTTTTCCTGCCTGTAAAATATTACTGCTGCCACAAAACTCAAAAGTCCCCCGACAAACATAATCCACTTTAATTCCCCGGTCTGAGATAATATCTGGCCTGTTATAAAAGCGTTTGCGGAAACAATCAATAATACAATTCCAAGTATTACTGCCATCAAGGCAATCTTATATTTTTTGATTGTTGCTATAGTCATTATTTTCTTATTGTAGTCTCTTTTACTATTTTAATTTACCGGAAACCTGCTTCCAATTCTCTTTTTATTACTTTTAATCCACTATTTTTTAATGCATACTTTACAGCAATTGTTGTTTGCGCAGCATTTTCCTTTTACCAAATCTGCAAAGAAAATTGTTCTGGAAGAAGACCTTTCTTTGAAGGATTTGCCAGAGCCTGTTATTGAACGGGCTGAATTAATGGCAAGGCATGCTTTTGAGGGAAAAGAATATTTGTTTGAATTGCAGTCTTCAGATTTGCTTTTGCAGGAGCTGCTTGCCTTTCCTGTTGCAAAAATTATTGTGTCTTTTGTAAACAATCCAACCTTGTTCAGAAAATTTAGTGCAATGGTTGCAGATTCCTCCCATGCTTTTTTGAACGTGGAAAAGGACAAGGGGAAGCAGGCAATTTCACTCGCATCCGATTTTGGCTTTAAGTTTGATTTTCCTGAATCAAAGTCTTTTTTTATTTCAATGCCTTTGCAGGAATTTCTTTCAGTTCCGTTCAGTGACAATTCCTTAAAGCTTGTTAATCAGTTTGTAAGCAACGGAACTGTTTTCCTTGACCTAAACGGTTTTTGTCGCTTTTTGTGCGAAAAAAGCTATGCAACTGTTCTGACTTCCTTGCCTGTTCCTGTAAAGGGTCTGCCTAAAAGGCTTGAAGCCATTGCAAAATCTTTAAAATCTGAGGCAAAGGCAAGGGAGCAAAAGCTTTTTGCAACTGCTTTCAAAGGAAATGTTGCGCCTGAATCCTTTCCTCCATGCATTGCTTCAATGTACAGCCAGCTTGCCTCTGGTCAAAAATTGCCTCATATGGCAAATTTTACTCTTGCAACTTTTTTGAACAGTATTGGAATGCCAAAGAGCGGAATTTTTGCCTTGTTAAAAAAAAGCCCGAATTTTAATGAAAGGATTACTACCTATCAACTTGACCGAATTGTGGCACAAAATTATATGCCGCCAGGTTGTGACAAAATAAAATCTTATGGGTTTTGCCCTGACAAATTCTGCAAGGCAAAGCACCCAATATCCTATTATCGGTGGAGGCTTAGGTCAACTAAAAAACCTGTTTCAAAACAGCCGGATGCCAATTCCGAAGTCAACGAAAAAAAAGAGGTGTCCAAGTAATGGCTGGAGAAGAAGCATTTTTAAGAAACCATTTTAGGGATTTTTACAAAAAAAAATTTGTTGCCGGCCCACCAGAGCTTGCGGCAAGAGAATTTGGTTATGGGGTTTTTGGAAGAAAGATTGCTAACAGAAATTTGGCTTTTGCCTCCCAAAAGGATTTCAATAATTTTCTTAGAAATCAGGTTCCTTTTTTTATGAGTTACAGTTCTGCACTTTACAAGTTTCCTTCAAGGCGGCCAATGGAAGCCAAAGAGCTTTTTGCAGCAGACCTTGTTTACGAGTTTGATGCTGATGATTTGCCAACTGACTGCAAGAAAAAACACG
Organism: Candidatus Iainarchaeum sp.; assembly: GCA_017610205.1. GTDB lineage: Archaea > Iainarchaeota > Iainarchaeia > Iainarchaeales > JAFCCL01. The sequence continues at coordinate 21,384 of JAFCCL010000011.1, forward strand.
ATTCTTGGAAATGTCCAAAATGTGGAAAAAAAGGTAATGGAAGGCAGTTGCAGTGTGATGACTGTGGCACTCAAACAAAGCTTGATGAATGGTTTTGTCCTGAATGCCTTGGCACTGCGAAGAAAAAGGTTTTTTCATTGCTTGAATTTCTTGAGAAAGATTTTGGTTTTAATGAAGGCATTAGCATTAATTTCAGCGGCAGAGCCGGTTACCATGTTCATGTCAGAAGCGAGAGCATAAGGCAATTGCCAAGAAGTGCAAGGCTTGAATTAATTGATTACCTTACAGCAAATGGTTTGAATATTTTTAGTCATTTCAGAAAAGAGGCGACTTTTTTTAGTTGTCCAGGTATTGAAGGCAAGGCAGGTTGGCCTAAGAGAATTTTGGAAGAGCTTGTAAGGCTTTTGGAAGAACCCAATGTTGAAAAAATTGCAGTAATGGGCAACATTTCTGTTTCTGAAGCAAAAAGGCTTGTTAAGGAAAAAAAAACAATTCTTGATTCCATAAGCAAGCGAAGTACAATTCCGTCAATTTTTGGACGTGTAAGTTCAAAGGGTGAAAGCAAGTCTGATAAATTTTGGCAGAATTTTTTAAACAACATTGTTGCAAAAATTGCCCCGATTGATCGCCAAACAAGTGTTGATTTGAACAAAATTGTTCGCGTTCCAGAAACACTGCATGGTGAAACAGGCTTTGTTTCAAGGAAACTTTCAAGAGCTGAGTTAAAGGAATTTAATCCATTTGATGATGCCCTTGCCTTTGAAGGCAAGGGCACAGTAAGGGTTTTTATTCCTAAGGCACCAATCATTTATCTGGCAGGGCAAAGCTTTGGGCCGTTTGATGAAAAAGAGACGGAATTGCCGTTGAATGCGGGAATTTTCCTTCTGGCATCAGGTCGTGCCAAATTGGTGGGAGAAAAATGAAGCTTGATTACGACGAACTGAGAAAAATTTACAGGCTTGAAAAAAACAATTCAAGGCTTGCTGAAGTTGACGATGATTTTCTTGACTTGCTTACTGATTTTTTTAAAGCCCAAAAAAAAGATTATTTGAAGAGCCTGAATGACCTGCCAAGCATAAAGGCAAAAACCTTTTCAAATTTGAAAAAAATCATCGGCGAAATTTTTAGCATTAGGGAGAAAAAGCTTTTGAACAAAGCTTTAATTGCAAGCAGAACAGGAGATCTTGAAAAAGAACCAATGTCATTGCAGGAAGCTCAGACTTTGGAAGCTTTGCTTTTGGTTCTTAACAAACACCAGTCAATTCTTAACAATATTTTCAATGGCAAGCCAAAGTCTGAGAAAGGTGTTTTGGGAAAGGTTTCTTTAAAGATTATTCAGTCTGTTCCTGCTTTCATGGGTGCTGATATGGAGGAGTATGGTCCTTTTACAAAAGACAAGTCTGTTGCTTTGCCTGAAAAGATTGCATTGCTTCTTATTTCAAGAAAGCTGGCGGAACGCGTTTAAGTGGTGGTGTTATGAGAAAAACAGAGTTTGCAAGTAATCCCAAGAGTTTTTTTCTCAAAGTAAAATGCCTTGGTTGTGGAAACAAGCAGGCTATTTTCAGTTCTGCTGCCCGCAGTGTCAAATGCCTTGGCTGCAGTCAGGTGCTTGCTGATTCAGGTTCTGGAAAAATTCTTTTAAGGCATAGTGTTGTGAGGGAATTGAAGGGGTGAATGATTTGGATAATAAGAATGGGCTTCCTGAAGTTGGCGAAACAGTTGTCTGCAAAGTAAAGCAGGTTCTTGGTTATGGTGCGTTTGTTGAACTTGTTGAGTATGGAAACAAAAAGGGTTTTGTCCACGTAAGCCAGGTGGCTTCACGCTGGGTCAAAAACATAAGGAATTATGTTAAGGAAGGACAGATTAGGGCTGCCAAAGTTTTGTCAATTAACACAGGCCGTGGCCAAATAGACCTTTCGTTTAACAAAGTTTCAAGCCATGCCCAGAGGGCAAGGATAGAGGAGTGGAAACAGCTTAAGAGAAGCAAAAAGCTTTTGGAAATTCTTGCAGAAGGTCAGGGAAAAACTTTTGAACAAGCCTGGGATCTTGTTGCAAATCCATTGCTTGAAATTTATGATTCTTTGGGAGAGGCGTTTCAAAACATTGCCTTGCTTGGAGCAGAGGCTGCAGAAGGAGTTCCAAAAGAATGGCTAAAGCCTCTTGTAGACCTTATTAAAAAAAGCGTGCCGGTTCCGGAAAAAATTCTTAAAGGAGTGCTTTCAGTAAAGCTTGTTGACCCAAAAGGTGTTGATTTAATTAAGGAAATTTTGTTAAATGTTGAAAAAAACAACGATGTTAAAATTTTTTACAGTGGCGGAGGCAAGTATAATGTAAAGGCAACAGCGCCTGACTTCAAGTCCGCTGAAAAAATTCTTACTGCTGCATCTGAAGCCGCAATTGAAGCAATTAAAAAGGCTGGTGGCGAATCAAAATTTAAGAGGAGTGGATAAAATGGGAACAAAAATAGTTTTTTTAAAAAAGCAAAAGCTTTCAAAACCTGTTCTGCTTGTAGGCCTTCCTGGAATTGGTCTTGTGGGAAAAATATGTGTTGATTACTTTCTAAAGCAGTTTAAGGCAACCCTTATTGCAGAGGTTTACAGTGACAGTTTTCCTCCGACAGTTCATACAAAACAGGGTATTGTAGAGTTAATATCAGACCAGTTGTTTGCATTCAAGTTTAAAGACAGGCATTTTCTTTTCCTTGCAGGTCCTGTTCAGCCAAGTCTTGATTTTAGGGCTGGAAGTTCGCAGGAACACTATGAGTTTGCAGAAGAAGTTGTTGATGTGGTAAAAAAGCTTGGTGTCAAAGAAATATACACGCTTGCAGGAATCAACATTGGAGACAAGCGAATGGGAAAGCAGCCAAATGTTGTTGTTGCAGCAACAAACAAAAAGATTTTGGAAAGTTTCAAAAAGCTTGGGGCAAGATTTGACAAAAAAGAAGGGCTTATCAGCGGAGCAGCCGGACTCTTGCTTGGAGTTGGTGCAAAGCACGGAATTGAAGGGGCTTGCCTTATGGGTGAAACAAATGCAAGGCTTGTTTATGGAGACCACAGTGCTGCCAAAAAGCTGATTGAGCTTCTTGTGAAAAAGTTTGGCTTCAAAGTTGACATGAAAAGCATTGAAATGGACTCAAAAAACATTGAGGAAGCATTCAAAAAGCTAACCCAGCAGTTTGAAGGAATGGAAGAAAAGATGCCGACAAATGGACCAAGTTATGTGAGATAATTAAAACTCCCCAAGCGTCTTTTGATTAGCAAGGGCTTTTTCCTCTTCTTCCAGTTCCTTTCCTTTTTTTTCAAACTCTTCTTTACTGTCGCAAATAACCGGTTTTCCGTAGTTTCCTCCGCCGCCAGGAATGTAGTGAACCCATCCTTTTCTAAATGAAGTAATCTTTTTTCCAACATCTGGATTTACCTTTTTCAATTCTTCTTCCGGTGTGTCAACCAGTATATTTATTTCTGTTCCAAACCTGTCAATAAAATCGCGCCACATTCCCTGAACCGCGATTGTGTTAATTCCCTTTACTTTAAGCGCGAGTTGGATTATTTCAGCCAGTGGCACAGAGTGCATGTAAGGCGGCCTAAAATCCGGGTGCTCTTTCTTTCCGTCTGAAAGCATCTCAATTCTGTCTCTTACTCCCCGCTTAATGCTTCCCTTGCATTTTGGGCATCTCCAATTAAGCTTTTCCGATTGCTCCAAAGAGAATTTTTCATAGCAGGCATTGCATGCAGTCAAATGATACTTGCCCTCCCTTGGATCAAAACCAACATTTAGCTTAATCTTTTTCTCATCCTTTTGCTCCAAGGCTTTTCTCAGTTCCTTAAAGCTTGGTTCCTTCATTTCAATTCTTGCAAATTCCCTTCCAATTCTGTGCGGCCATGGAGAGTGGGAATCAGAGCAGGTTAGAAACTGGTACTGCCTGTTTTCCGGAATCATGTCTGCATAATTTGTGTCGGCGCTCAAACCAAGTTCAAGAAAGCTAATCTTTTTTCCCATTTCTCCATATGCTTCTTTTACTGAATCAAAATGGGCGTAAACTGAAAAGTATGGTGTGAAAGCGTGCGCTGGTCCAATAATTCCTCCTGCATCAAAAACCTTTTCTGCAATCTCTTCCGGGCTTAGCCTTATGACAGGCCTGCCGCATCCCCAGCTATCAAAGATTGCTTTGCCTTTCAAGCTTTCCTTCAAATTTTCTGCTGCTGCAAAGTCTGGCAAAAAGACAAGGTGGTGAATTCTTTTGTTGCACTGGACTTCAACCTGTGGAATAAAAAAAACCTGTTCCTTTTTGTCCATGAACACGCCGTTTTCTTTTTCCAAAATGTTTTCTTTCAGGTGTTTGAACCATGTTCCCTGCAGAATGTCTGCCATGCCGCAAACGTCAAGCCCCTTTAACTTGCTCTGTTCCGCAATAGTTGGAACAAGCATGTTTTTGGAAACCCCTGCGCTGTATGGTCCGTGAAAGTGCAGGTCGCAGTTGAATTCAGTCATTTTAATCCCTATAAACTTGTTTATTAATTACTTTTATTAAAGAAATTAATTTAATATGTCCGAATTGCATGAAGCATTTTTGTACAAGAAATTGCCTGACGAAAAGGTAGAGTGCAGGCTTTGCAGGCGCAGTTGTACAATTGCAAATGGTTTGGTTGGGCAATGTGGTGTTAGAAAGAATTTGGATGGCAGGCTGTACTCCCTTGTCTATGGCCGAACCATTACAAATGACATTGATCCAATTGAGAAAAAGCCGCTTTTCAATTTCAAGCCTGGTTCGCACTGTCTTGGAATTTCAACTTATGGCTGTAACTTTTTTTGCAAGCACTGTCAGAACTGGCAGATTAGCCAGCAGCGAAGTGAGAAGGCAATTGCAGCTGTTCCGTTTACTTCTCCCAAGGAAATTGTTGAGCAGGCTTTGGCTGCCTGTGTGAAAGGAATTGCCTACACATATACGGAACCCACTTGCTTTGCAGAGTATGCTTTGGATACAATGAAGATTGCAAGAAAAAAGGGGCTGTATAATGTATGGGTAAGCAATGGATATATGTCCAAAGAATGCATTGACGAAATTGCGCCTTTTTTGGATGCAATAAATGTTGATTTAAAGGGCAATGCCAAGTTTTACAAAGAGGTTGTTGGAAATGCAGACATTGAGTTTGTTAAGGAAAACATTGCCTACTTTCACAAAAAGAAAATTCACTTGGAGGTAACAAACTTAATTGTTCCAGGCTTCAATGACACTGAAAAAGATTTTAAAGAGGTTGTGGAATTTGTTGCATCATTGGATTTGCTTGTGCCGCTGCATTTTACTGCCTTTTGGCCGCAGTACAAAATGGAACATCTGCCTGCAACAGATGTTTCCAAGCTTCGCAAGGCAAAGGAAATTGCAAAAAAGGCTGGCTTGAAATATGTTTACATTGGAAATGTTACAGAACAGGAACCCACTAATTGCCCAAAGTGCGGTGCAGTTTTGATTAAGCGTTCAGGGTTTGCTGGGCAGCCAGTGGGGTTTGGAAGGAAAGGACAATGTAAAAAGTGCAGTGCAAAAACAGGAATTGTTGTTTAAGAAATCTTTAAATTATAGTTTTGCCTTTGTATAATCAGTTTTTATGGCGAAGGCTCAAGCTAGTTTGGAATACCTGATGACCTATGGATGGGCTCTGATAATAATAGCAACAGTCCTAGGCGCACTGGTTTTCATTGTAGCAACACCAACAGACAACACAACCTTTTCCTCAGTAGAGACATCAAAATTCCTCCTAAAAGGCACAAGCATTGATAACACAACAGGAACAGCAGAAATCCTACTGCAAAACACAACAGGGGGAAACATGGAAATAAACTCAATCATCTTCTCAGGAAACATCGGCGATAGTCTAACAGGCTACACACTAAACGGACAATTCATAAACCCAACAATAGACTTTCCGCTTGAACTAACTGCTGGAGCAGAAATCAGCCTAGGCAATCTCTTAATTCAAGAAAATGGCAAAAACAGCAGCATATACATCAACTATACAGACTTTGCCGGACTTGAAAAAGAAACAGAAATCAAATCAGGAAGCGGAAGTCCACAAGGCCTGGTAGCCGCATACTGGTTTAATGAAGTCTCAGGCGGCTTTACTCCTGATGGCAGCGGAAACAAAAATACAGGGGTCTTGGTCGGACCTCCGACATTGGTTTCTGATTGCCCAAGTGGAGCATGCCTGGAGTTTGGCGGAGATGGGGATAGGGTCGGTGTTGGGAATATCGGAACGTTTTCAGAAGTAACGGTTTCTTGGTGGAGAAAAATGAATCCAACAGATGTTACGACTCGAGATATGTCGAGCACTTATGGAATTACAATCTACAATACAGGGAGTGACAAAACTCAATATCTATTTATGGGCAATGGTACTGCTTGGAGTTCATATGTCAGCTCAAATAGTGCTCTTACTAGTAATACTTGGTATAATTTCGTAGGCAGGTATAACGGAATCACAGTTAATTTTTTTATTGATGGTGTTAAACAAAATGTCGAAAAGTCATTATCACCTTATGTTATGTTGAATAATTTATCAATTGGCTCTGGAGGCTTCAACGGCTCAATCGACCAAGTCACCATCTACAACCGTGCTTTGTCTGATTCCGAGATTGCTGCAGAGTATGCGCGGAGCCGTTAATTAGAACATTCCAAAGAATTTCATTACCAGCATTGCTCCAATTCCTGCCAGTCCAAATATGACGCTTATTGCAAGGCTTGGAATGAATGGCAGTTCAACCTGGAAAACGTATGTTAGAAGAACCCATGCTGCAATTCCAAGAATGCTGTTTATTATTATTTTTTTTAAAAAGAAGAATATTACTACTGCGGAAATTACAAGAATTATTCCGCCTATTAATATTACCGGGTTTCCTGCAAGGTTCAGTGCAGCATTTCCTACGTTTTCTGCTGCTCCTGCTGCTCCGTTTCCAATGCCGTCAAGAATTGAGTCCGGTACCGGAATTTCAAGGAATGGAATGTTTACCATGTGTTAATTGTTGTGCAAAACAAATTTTAAGGGAATTGAATTTGCCAAAAACATTTTTTATTTGAATTGTTGCCAAAAATGTGCCTTTGCCGAAATTGTGTCCCTGTGTTTGGTTTAAAAATTTTTCCAGTCTAAATTTTTGCATGGCAAGGTTTAGTGAAGAGCAGAAAAGGATTGCGTTGCTTTTGATTCATGGTCCCAAAACGCCTGAGGAATTGAATTCACAGCTTAATATTCCTTTCAACAAGCTTACTGATGAGCTTAAGGCAATGATGAAGCTTGGGGTAATTGAAAAGCAGGGTTTTCCAACAAAATATACTCTTAAGAAAAACATTGCTTCAGAGGTCCAAAAGCGCAAAAAGATTGCCGAAACAGACATAAATAAGCTTAGAATAAGGGCTTTTATTGAAATGCAGGCAATTGAAGAAGAGCTTTTAAAAAAGCAGATAAAACAGCTTGAAGAGGCAATGGAAAAAGACAAAAGTTTTACACTTTACAACCTTGACAAAGCTCCGATTGAAAAGCTTGATGAATATTATTCAACTTACTTTGAGCTAAATTTTAGCGTAAAGGATTTTGCTTCTCTGATAAGGTTTATGTTCTTTTACGGCCCAAGCAGTGTAGAGGTTGTAAAGCCTGCAAAAATAGAATTTTCTGCACACGACCTTCAGGATGGATTAATGGAAGCAGCTGACATGGTGCAAAAATACAGTCAGGCAATTCACAAGCTAATGAACAGGGACGAGCTTGCAAAATTCAATACCAATCTATACAAATAAAACAAAAATTTCAATGTACTTTCAAAAATTTTAATGCAAGTTAAATTTCAATGTACTTTCAAAAATTTTAATGCGATTTTATCCAAACCAAACCCTGCATTTATTTTCAATTTTTTTCGTCAAATGTGGAAAAACACATACTTCGACAATTGTACAAGGTCTTTTCTGCAAAAGGGGTAATTTTGCCCTTGTTGGCTTAAAGAAGGCATTTTAAGTCTTTTTGGCAGGCGAAAAGTATTTAAATATGCTCATGTTATTAGGTTATGAGTCTAGCTAGACAACATAGTGCCTTTTCGAAAAAAAAACACGATCGTGAAAGGAACACCTAGACTTATTTTTTGTAAAAAAAAGAGGTGAAACAATATATGAAAGGATTGAGCATAAAGAAACTTGCCGCAATAGCGGTAGGTGGAGCTTTAGTTGGTTCAGCCCTTGCGCCATTGGCGGCTGCAATTGATATCTCAAAATCAGATGTCATTGGAGCAACAGGTTCACCTGTAGTTAATGTTGTTGCCGGAGATATGGCAGCAGCAAGCGACTTTGTATGGGCAGGAAATATTGCCGCAAGAGTTGCACAGTTGGCTACAGTCGAAACCTCACTAACAGGCGGAGAAGGGTCAGCTACACCAACAGACTTAACTGTCGACTTGGCTATTGGCGGATCAACAAGCTATAGCACAGAATACGCAAAAACATATGACGGAAGCAACTACCCATTGAGCAATGCCGCAAACTCTCCGGAGTTTATAAAAGCAGCAAGTTCAGGCCAGTTGCCATTCCTGACAAACACTACAAAGAGTTACCGATACAACAGCTCTTCATACAATATTACTGTAAAGGAAACTATAGGAATCACAGCAGATGCAGGGTTTATAAGCCAAAAACCAATTAAGGACCTTGTTGTCTACATGGATAATACTGGAGATTTCAACTATGTCCTTGATTTGGGTGACGGAATACCTTGCAGAGCAGGAAGTGACACAGCAGCTAATTCAGCGCTAAAGTTCACTGACACAGACGACGACCACATTCTAATCCCATTTATGGGCGAAGAATTTACTGTACAGGAATGTGACATGATTAGTGCAACAAAACAGATAAAACTAATAAAAGAATCTGCAAAAGCAACATACAACGAGGGAGACACAATCCCAGGCCTTGTTGGAAAAGGCGCATATGCCGGACAGGAAATGTCTGTAAAGCTGGCAGCAGTAACACAGGCAAGCGGCACTGACCCATACCAGGCAAGGTTTGACTTGTATGATGCTGAGGGAAACCTTGTTGACAGCCAGACAAGAAGTCCAGGAATTTATCTAAACAACAACTTCCTTGACGCAGAAGGAGCATATGCATTGGAAACAGTTGTATATGTTTCATCAATCAATGTTGAACCAACTTCAAGCCGCGGTGTAATGACCATGGTTGTTGGAAAAAACGTTGTGACTCTTGCCAACGGCAAGCAGTACCCATATGACTCAACAAACACTGATACATCAACGTATTTGTGGACATCAGATATTGACCAAAATACTTCAACAACAACAGTAAATGTTCCAACAGTAACTGCAATAACTATTAAAAACCAATTTGAAGTTTGGAACAGCGAACAGCCTCTTTGGAGTGCAAATAGCAGCCTTACAGAAGCTGGAGTAGAAGCTGCTGCAGCCGGCGGTGACATAGCTCACTTCCTGCAGGGTGAAGAGTCAAGTCTTGGCTATGACTTTGTCAAAATAAAGTTTGACGGATTCAAAGAAGATCAGGACACAACAAATATAATCTATGGAAACAACAAGATTGTTTACAGAGACTCAGAGAATACAAAAAGGGAAATTCCTTTTTGGATTAAGTTGCAAAGCAAGCCACAATCAGGAGTAGCTACAGAAGGACTGGTATTCACAGACATTGGCGGAATAGACTTCTATTCAAAGTGCTACAAGCCAGCATCAGACGGAGTTGTAACACTCAATATATATGACAACAACTATCTGAACGGAGCCCAGTTGAATATATATGCGGAAACTGCTGGAAAAAGAACTGTATATATAACAACAGACATTGGTGACGTGAACATCTTTGATGCCAACAACACTAGTATAGATGTTGACCTAAATGGTGTGCAGTTTACAGTAACTGAGGCTATTGTCCCACAAGCTGGCGGAACTGCTTACTGGGGTGCAACTTTGGAAGCAGACGGAAACTGCAGTTATGCTGGAGAAGCATGGTCATCTACAGGAACAAACAATGCACACCTAATGCCAAGTGACCCTATGACAGGCACAGCATCATCTTCAGTGACAACAATTGAACTAACTGGAGACGAAACAAATTCAATATACTTCGATGACGACAACACTACAAGGACTCCTGGCAGAATGCCAATAAACTTCGTAAGAAGTTCTTATGCACCAGATACCTACAGATATGTACAATACTATAGTGCAGCAGCTACTGGTCAAACAGGTGATGGATATCTCTACCTGTTACTCCATGAATCAACAAACTTCAGCAATACCTTCACTTCTGCTGACGCAAACTTTTGCGGAACAGACCACCAAGAACTTGGAGACTACGGTCCAACAGAACCTGTTTTATCTACTGGATCTAAAGGCGGTGCAACAGAAAAGTACTACCCTTGGTATCTGCCTGATGAAGAGGCCTTTAACCTGGATCCAACAGACAACGACTTTGTCATAGGAATATTCGGAGCAAAAACCAACAATACTAACTGGAACAATTTCAGAGTCCACATAGATACAACAACAGACAATTTGATAGCTCTCCCAAACAGTGAACTGTCAAACTACGTTGCAGATGTCAACTATGTTGGCAACTTTGATTCAGCTACAGAACCTAGGTGGGTACTGAAATCAAGAACTGACACAGACTCAGCATTGCACGCTGGTGTCATAGATTATGGTACTACTGCAACACTGACAGACGATATGCAGACAGTTACTTTCGTCGTCCCTGAATCACAACTCTACCTAAGCCTGAGTTTATTGGGTGAAGGTGCTACGCAGACTGTAACTGGCGGAGAGACAGCTGAAGGCGTCGTATCTGGAGAAACTGTAAATATCGGTGGAAAGAATATTACTGTGGAAAGCATTGGCTATACCGCAGGAACATGCACTGTTGAAGGTGCAACCTACCCACAGATAGTTCCAGTAAACCAGTTGGTCTACACAGACTCACCAGCTCCAGCAGGAAACCACATCATTGTAGGTGGTTACCTTGTCAACAAGCTGGCTGAAGGCGTTGTTTTAGGCGACGGTTCAACATTGCAGGAAGCTTTAACTGCTCCTGGTGAAAAAGTGGCAGAAGTCCTATCAAACGGCAACATTGTTGTCGCAGGATACACTGCACTTGACACCAAATCAGCAGCACAAGAGCTAATCGCAGCTTTGGACACAATGGCATAATTTAATGAAAACATTGGGTTTGAAAAAACCCAATTTTTTCCTTTTTTTATTTTTTTGCAAGTTTTTTAATTAAACCAAAACTTGTTATGTATAAGTCAACCTGTTTTTTTTTGTGTGAATTTTTTGTGTGAATTTTTTTGTAATTTGTAAATTTTTTTCTATATGATTTTTTTTTTGGAAGTGGCGGCAAGGCGTTTTTTTTTGTTTTTTGTAATTTTGTTTTTTGTAATTTTTTTGGTAATGTGTGAATTTTTTTTGTAATTTTTGTTTGGTTTTTTCCCTTTTTTTATTTTTTTGTAATTTTTTTATGATTTTTGTAATTTTTTCTTTTTTGTGCGTGTTTTTATTTCTTTTGCTTTTAATTTTCTTTATGAACAAACGTTTTGTTTTGCCTTTGGCAGTTGTTGTTGTAACCCTTGTTGTGGCAATTGCAATTTTTGCATTTGTGCCTTTTCAAAAAGCTCTTTTGGTTGAAGATGTTCTTATAATCTCTGAAGGAAACCCTTTTGAAATTTTTCCGGAATTTGCAGAAAACAATGTTTTTCTTATAAGCCCTCAGATGAATGAAAAGGCAAAGAGTGTTGACCATGCAATTTTCAATGGAACTGCCTTGTTTTTACAGGTGCTTGAGGGAAATGGTCGTAATACTGTTCAAGTTCTTAGGATTTATGATTCTGAAGAAAATTTTGTATACTGCCTTACTAATTTAGGCGATGTTACAGTTTCCGAAGAGCTTTCACCGGAAGAATGTTTGGAATACCTTTCCTCTGAAAATGGTGCAATAGTACTTATTGAATCTCCTGACAAAACTCTGTCAAAACCAGTTATTGAAATAAGTGCAAACAAGCTTGTTGTAAGACCAAAAACAAATGATGACATTGGTGATACCAGTTTTCTTGCTCTGAGAATAATGTTTACAAACAGCGAAGAAATTATAGCTGGAGCAAACACTATTTTGAGCAACTTTACTGGCTAAAGATGTCAATTTTAGCCATTAAAGGGTGATTTTTATGCTTTTTTTGCTAAAATGTTGTTTTGAAAGCCGTTCTGTTTTAATAAAAACAGCTGAATTGCCGCGTTGAAAAGGTTTTTTTTAAGGGTTTTTTTTGGGGGATTACCTTTAAATTACTGTTTCAGCCTTTTAATTTACAGGGGGAGATAGCTTTTTTTATGAGTCTTAAAATTCGTCAGATTCCTGTTGCAGCCTGCATTCTTTTTGCAACAGTTCTTATTGCAGCATTGCTTGTTCCTGCATGGAGTTCTTTTCCAATAATTGCTTTTTCAAGCACAAGCGTTTTTTTGGAAGAATACAATTCAAAGGCCTACAATGGAGAAGAAGCTTGTGTAAAGATGAATTTTCATGTGCCTGAAAACATTCTTGCTGAAACAGTTGTTTTGAGAATTTTTAGTGAAAATGTTCCATTATTTTTTGAGGAATTTGATGCTGTTGGAAAGGACTTTAAAAAAACAGTTTGTTTTTCAACAGATGCTTTGTCAACAGGTGACAACAGGATTGAAGTGCTTGCATTTGGTAAAAATCTTTTTTTCCACCTTGAAAAAATCAACGGGGTAAAGCCTTTTGCAAAAGATACCTTGCTTGAAAATGTTTTGTTAGAGGATGGTGCTGTAAATTTTTCTGTAAAAAATTTTGATACTGGGTTTGTTAGGCCTGTTGAAATAATGGTTAATGGCAAGCTTGATCACACGGTTTATCCTGTAGAGGAAGACCAGTTTTTTTCAGAAAAAATAAAAATGGATCCGGGTCAAAATACTGTGAGTCTTTCTTTTGGAGGAAAAACGCTGGAAAAAAGTTTTGAAAAACAGGCAAGCCCTTCAATTCCTTTTCCTCTGGGGCTTGCATTGATTGTTTTTGCATTGATTGTTTTTGCCTGTTGTCTTTCTCCTGAACGTGGTTTTTTTGAAAAGGCTGCATTAGGCATGGCAATTTCTTTTGCGCTAATAATAGTGCTTGTTTTTTCACTAAACTATCTTGACATCCTAAGCTTTTATTCTGTGGCAGGATTCTTTATTGCAATAGTCTTTGCAGTGCTTTTACTTTTTAGAAAAAATGTCAAAAAAGAGATTTTGAAAAAAATGAATGTCAAAATCACTCCTTTAATTGCAGTGGCAATAGCCCTTTTCCTTATTGTTCCGGTTGTCTTTCACGTATTTTCATTTACTGATGTAACTTATTGGAACAAGTTTTATGAACGGCAGTCTGCAATGATAATTGTACAAGAATCAATTCCTGTTTGGGACGAACTTGCATATCTTGGAAGAACCTATTCATTTGCGCCTGGTTATTTCCTAATGGAATCAGGAATTGGCTGGATTACAGGGCTTGAAGGCCAGGAAATTTATGTTGCAATGCTTGTCTTGTCCAATGCATTCCTATTTGTTTCACTGTTTTTTCTGGGAAAAACCCTCAGGCTTGAAAACAATCGCATTGCCTTGTTTTCCTTGCTTGCAGCAATGAGTGGATTTTTACTTTCGGCTATGTGTTACTCTCCAAGGCATGTGTTTTCCTTTTCATTTTTCATCATTGCGCTTGCATTGCTTTGCAGCCAAAGAAAGACTGTTGTTGCAGGTTTTTTCCTTGCAATAGCTGCTTTTGTTCAATTTCCCCTTATAATATTTTTCCCGCTGTTTTATGCAATTATTACGAAAAAGGTTGAGTGGAGTAGACTGGCTAAAACATTTGGGTTTGCGTTGGTTTTTACTTTAATTTTAATGGTTCCAAACCTTTTGCTTTATGGCCTTCCATTCCAGGCAAGCCCTGAAGAGTGGGGTTATCTCATAGATTACAGTGCCTATTACTGGTTTATTGACATTGTTGCAATTCTTGTATTTTTCTTATTCTTCACTTTTATTGATATTGTAAAAAGAAGGGCTTGTACCGATTTTTACTCAAAAAAACTTCTTGCAGGTTTTGTGCTTGGTACCCTAATACAGCTTTTTGTTATTTACAGGTGGAATATTCTGACAACAACAACCCTTGCATTGCTTATTGCTGTTGCATTTCCAAAGGGATGTTTCAAAACTCCTTTTGTTGAAAAACTTACTGCAGTTCTTATGATTGTGGCGTTTGCATTTCTTTTGTTTGGCATGTCCTACCTTAATGTCCACGAGATTGTTACAACTCCTGTTTCGTTTATTGAGCAGAGGACTAGTACGGATTCAAGAGTACTTGCAGATCCAATGTTTGGTCATGACATAACCTCTGTTGCTGAACGTCCTGCGTTGGCAGATTTAAGGGTTGAATATGCTGATGAGGAAAAGCTTTTGGATGCATACAAATTCCTTGAAACAAAAGATTATTCCGTTCTTGAAAAATATGGGATTACCCATGTCTTTAATCAGGTTGATTATATTCACCGGCAGGCGATTGGAGGCAAGCCAAAATATGGTATAATAGAATTTTACCCTCTTGACAAGGTTTACAGCAATGGATTTATATTTGTGCACCGGGTAATGCCTGGTGAAAAGAAGTGAACTACCTCCAGTTATCACACTAGGGCTTCCTGTTTCATTGACAATGCTTGCTTCGGGCTTATGCCGTCAGTAGTGGCTTCATCTCCAACAGGCTTATATTTGGGCAGGTCCTGCCCTATCTCTCCTATGGAAAGTATATTCCTTGCAGCATTTATATCTCTATCTATTTCCAGACCACAGTGTGAGCATTTGTGTGTTCTCACTGCTAGTGTTTTTCTGACAATCTCTCCGCACCCGCTGCATTTTTGGCTTGTGTTTTTTGGGTTCACTTTCACCACTTTTCCGCCAGCACTTTCAGCCTTGAAGGAAAGTTTGTTTGTGAAACCATTCCAAGAAACATCTGTTATTGCCTTTGCAAGATAGTGATTTTTTACCATACCTTTTACATTCAAATTCTCTAGGTATATTGTCCCGTATTTTTCAAGGAGTTTTCTGCATAGTTTCCAGCTAAAATCGTTTCTGGTGTTTGCTATTTGTTCATCTATTCTTGCTAGCTTGGTCCTCACCTTGTTTCTGTTATTGCCCCTCTTTTTTGTCTTGCTAAACAACTTTGCCAATTTTTTCCTCTGATTTGACAACTGCTTCATTGGTTTTGGATGGTCAAAGAACTCGCCTTTGCTTGTGGCAATAAAGTGATTTAAGCCCAAGTCTATGCCAACTTTGCCGTTACCAATTGTTATTCTTTCTTTAGGCACATTATCACAGGAAACTGTGACGAAGTATTTTCCACTTTTTGCTTTTTTGATTGTTATTGTTTTTGGCGTTCCTTGTATTGCCCTATGGTATTTCACATTCAGCCCGCCGATTTTTGGAAAATAAGTTTTCTTGCCTATGTTACTTGGATTGGTTATTTGTGGAAGCGTAATGCTGTTATAAGTCCCGTATTTCTTGAATCTTGGAAAGCCCTTTTTTCTTTCGCGCCTCTTAATTCTTGCAAAAAAGTTTTTGTAAGCCTTGTCAATCCTATCAGCCACATTCTGGCTGACTTGCGAATGCATTTCCCTGTTTCCTTTTACCTGCCTATACAGGTCTTTTCTTGACAGGCTAACACCCTTATTTTTATAAGCATCTTTTTTCAGGGCAAGCAGTTTGTTGTATAACAGCCTGCCTTTTTCTATTTGCAGGTCTATTTTATTCGCCTGTTTTTTTGTTGGATGAATCCTGTATTTATAGGCTTTCATTTTCCTAACGCTTCGCAGAAATTTGAGAACTATTACAATTTTACTATTTTTTCCTTTTAAAGGCACTGAAAGAGAGTGAGTTTCCGGTAAAAATTACTCCACAGAGATTTCCACTGAAACCGAGTTTACTCTTATCTGTCCAATAAAAGGAGTTGGTTTTCTCTCGCACACACTGAACATATCCCCTTTCACCTTGCTTTTCGGAAGAGAACTCCTCGACGGCTTTGGGACAAAAGTCTTAGATAGCGTTGAGTATGGGGATGAATATCTCTATGTTTTTTGTGTGGTGTAGATAGTTGAGTTGTTTTATGTTGTGGTTGATTCCTCGTAGGAA
>JAFCCL010000001.1:0-26778 GCA_017610205.1 Candidatus Iainarchaeum sp.
TTGGCTGCTTCCATTGCTCGGAGAGCTAATGCTTGCAATTGGGCCTGTTTTGTCTATTGCTAAATAAATCAAATGCGCATTCTCATTGTGGTCCATTGTGTCGTCTGACCAGTACCAGATTGAGTGGTTTCCGTCTGTGTTGAGTACAATGCCAATATTCACGTCTTCTTTGTTCCAGGAAAGCTGGGCGTTTGCGTCATTCACGCTGTAGTAAAAGTTTTTGCAGCCGCTTCCTTCCTCGTCAGTGCAGGAGAATTGTATGTTTGCATCTACCTTCTGCCAAACATTGTTGCCGTCCACGTTGTCAATTGTCACAGGAGCATTGTTGTCTATGCCAAGAGCATTTAACGTGGTATTAAAGTCGGCGTTTCCAACGGAATCAATTGCTGTTACCCCTACATAATAGTTGCCGTCTGACACATTCATTATGTTCCAGTCCTGCGAACACTTGCGCATATTAATTAAGCCATAATTATAATCCATTGAAATTTCGGCAGCGGTTAGTGCCCTGTTATAAACCTTTACTTCTTCGATGAGGCCGTCGAACATCGTGATAGAATCAGCATCCCTTCTTCCTATTTGAACTGCGGCATTACTTTGCCCGTTGAGGTCAGTTGAGGTATAAGTTGATTGTTTATCTTGTGCTCCATTTAAGTAGAGGGTTGCTGTTGTTGAATTAACAGTAACAGCGCCGTAATACCATTGGTTAGAGGAAAGAGTGGTGTTTCCGGTTAAACTACGGCCGTCAGGGGTAAATCTGTAAGCTTTAAGTGTGGAATTTCGTATATACAATATAAAAGTGCCATCATTGCCTGAATTATACTTAGAGATAATTGTTTGTGGGACTGAAACGTTTTTGGTATTAAACCAAGCTGAAATGGTATATGCGTTGGTTCTTGCAACGTTGAAGTCTTGGTCTGTTCCGCTTGCATCAACCATTATGTAGTCATTCACTCCATCCAAGTACAGCGCATTAGTATCCCATTTCCCTGCCGCATTATTATCTGCTCCTCCTATGTTTTGCCCGTGGTTTCCTCTCCAGCTGCTGTCCACTGCCTGGATGCTGTTTCCGTCGTTTCCGTTGAATTGCCAGTATCCAACCAGATTTACATCATACTCATTGTCTGAGTTTAGGTCTAGTGGCGCTGTTATGCAGTGGTTTCCATCCAGGTTAAGGCCTGATTTGATTTTTGTGCTTTGCCCATAGTCCATCGAAGTAGAATACCATACCTCAGCCGTTTTTGGGTCAAAGTTGTCCCAATCCGAGACATTGAAGTCTATTGTCAGGTTTCCGTCTACGGGGTGAGAGAAAAACGGAAATTCACCTTGTGCGTCGTATCCATCCACTGCGGAAACATTGGCGTCAGGAACTCTGTTGTACTCAACGCCCACATCATTCAGGTAGGCATACCCTATTGGATAGTTTGCGTCTGTGTGCACAAAGTTTCCTTTGTACTGCACGTACTGCATTGGGTTGCCTTTCAGGTACTGACCCATTATTTCGCCGGCGGAAAGGGCGCGGTTGTAGACTTTGACGGAGTCGATTAGGCCGGAGAAAAAATTTAAATTTTGTCCTTGTCTTCTACCCAAATCTAACGAAGACAAGTCAAGAGTACCGATAGAGCTATTTGAACCAACAAGAGTTCCATTAAAATATAAATCAGCCCTAATTCCGTCCGTTACAATACAAACTACATGAGCCCACTCTCCTATTGCTGCAGGTGCTGTTGTAGGATTTATATCGTAACCTGCATCACCACTATATAAATTATATCTATTATTATATATTATCAAATTTGATCTACTATTTGTTGCACTCCAAATCCGTTGACTGTTTGTGAGAATATTTGGTTTCACCCAGACAGAAATGGTAAAATTGGATGTCATATAAGGGAGACTAACATATCCATCCACCCCATCGAAGTACCCTGCCCTTGTTTTGTCTTTTCCTGTTCCGTTTATGTCTGCTCCGCCTGTTAGCGTTCCGTCGTTTCCGTACCCTGATGCGTCGTATAGCGTGCTTCCGTCTTTGTCGTTGAAGTTTATGTCGAGTACAAGCCCAACATTTGAGTCCAGCGAGTGATAGCGGTTGCCTACATCAAATTCTGCCCAGTTGCCGTCGTTGAGGCCTGAGCAGGATTGGTCGTTGCAAGTTCTGACTGAGAGGTTTAGGTCGTTTAGGCCGGCGGAGTACAAGGTGCGGACTTCGTCGGGGGTTAATGCTTTATTGTAGATGCGGAGTTCGTCTATGAGACCGGAGAAGTAAGTTGTGTCGGATATTTTTCCGATTTGAACAGTGTTTCCGTTAATATAAACCGGGAATTGGGAAGGGCTTGATTCTATTCCGTTAATATACCTTTTTTCTGCTGCCAGCCTTACGCCTGTGTTCCCCCCTGCGCTTGTGGTTCCGCCGTCGGCAGCATTTACATCCCCATCTGTTATATCGTATCTAACAACTGTCTGGCTATCGAACGAGCCGCTTGTTCCTGCTTCATCCAATTTCCAGTACACACCTGTAATAGCACCATCCTCTGCCATTATCGCTGCACGTATATCGTCTGGGTCGTAACCGGCTCCATTGATTGCAGAAGATAGGCTTTCTGCAAAGGCTTGGTCTACTGTACCTACGGCTGATAAATCGAGGACTGCAAAGAAGCCGAATTTGGCGGTAGTTTTGCCACCAGAAGTAGTATGAGCCCCTGCTCCTAATCTAATTAAAGTAGGTTGAACTAAAGCAAGACTATCAAACCAATCATTACCTATTAATACTCCATCAACAAGATACCATCCTACATTATTAAAAACAAAAGCTGTATTATGAATTTGATTTTCATTGAATGTGAAACTACTATAAAACCAATCAGTTCCAGTCCAAACTGTCTTATAAAGATTCGGGGAATTTTCGCGTATGAAGTTTA
The DNA here is from genome assembly GCA_017610205.1 of Candidatus Iainarchaeum sp. Taxonomy (GTDB): domain Archaea; phylum Iainarchaeota; class Iainarchaeia; order Iainarchaeales; genus JAFCCL01. Next base: position 2,919 of record JAFCCL010000001.1, read on the forward strand.
GGCCCTTGTCGCTTGTTGTTTCTGCACTAAATAATCTTTCATAATTGCTCGTATCCGAATCTGCATTAACAACCTGAACAATCGCAAGCTTGCCGTCCCGCAAGTCATTTAGGTAATTCGTTGGGGTTGTCAAGTCAATGTAACCATCTGTTCCGTCTGTGTGAATGCCGGGAACCTCTCCAACCCAAACATCGTGAGTCCAGGAAGAGGCTGTTGAATCCTTGTGCCATAAAGAGGTTGTATTTTTATCCTGTATTATTGTAACCTCAACATATTCATCAATTCCATTCAAGGCCAGTGCATTTGTATCATCCCATCCTAATCCGTTGTTGTCTGCTCCGTTTATCATTAATCCGTTTAGTTCTGCGTTGTTGTCGCATCTTGCAAGGTTTCCTGTTGCGTTGTTGTCATTAAAACGATACCAGGCTATGAGGTTTTGGTCCATTGTGTCAAGTTCTGTTAGTTGTTTTGAGCCGAATAGTGCGCTCCATATGAGTCCTAGGATTGTTGCCGGGTGGTACATGTCAATTATTTTACTATAGTATGTTGCGTTTGTCCATCCGCCGTTGTAGTCTGCCCTGATTTCGGATGCCGAGAGTACAACATCATAAATTTTTAGTTCTTCGATTAGGCCGTCAAAGGCTCTGTCGCCTGTTGACCTGTTTCCGATGAACACGTTTGTTGTTCCTGCTGTTGGTGTGCCTGAATCTTGATTTGCAGTTCCATTCAAAATTCCATTTATATAGAAGTTAGCAATTCCGCCAGAGTTTCTTTTTACACAAACGTGTTGCCAAACATCAAAATTAATTGCACTTGCGGAAGTTAAAACAAATGTAGAACCATCAGAAGTAAACTGTACTGTATTATTATTACTTATTAAGAACTTAAAATTTCCATTATCAACTATTCTTCCATTACCTCCACCACCTAAACCATAAGGATAAATCCAAGCACATATCGTGGTTGTGCTTGTTCCAATGAAGTCGCTTTGTGTTGTAATTGCATCATCAACTCCGTCAAAGTACCCTGCGTTCGTGTCCCATAGTCCCCATGCGTTGATGTCTGCTCCGTTTACTAGCAGTCCGTTGTGGTCTCCGCCTGCAATGTCTTTTATTCCTGTTGCGCTGGAGTTTGTGTCGTTAAAGTTATAGTATGCCACCAGGCCTTCTCCTTTTTTGTTGCGGTTGTACTCGTTTGCGATTTCGGTTGCGCTTAGGGCGCGGTTGAAGATTTTGACGGAGGATATTTGGCCGTTGAATTGGGTGAACATTCCAGCATCTAGACTGCCAATATAAAGGAGCTGTCCTGTATAAGCGAGTTCGGTTTCGAGTGTGAATTCTTCGGTTATGCCGTTAACTGTAATGGATACAAATTCGCCTTTTCTGTATTTTGCTACCACGTGATTCCATTGGTTAAGGGACACTTTTTCTGTAGAGATATAATCGGTATATGCTGCTCCATCACTAAGACAAATGACAATTCTTTCATTACTCGATATCATAAATTCATAATTTCTGTTTACGGTGGGGCCGTTGAAACCCAAAATGTCCTGATTTTTGCTTTCAGTTGGCTTGACCCATGCCATTAAGGTAAACTCATTCTCAACATTCAGACTTGTATTATCTACAACCTTAACATAGTCATCCACTCCATCAAAGAACCCTGCATTCGTGTCAAAAAACCAGCTTCCGTTTGAGTCTGCTCCGTTTTTCCAGGTTCCGTTGTTGTTGTTGCCTGATGAGTCTAGTGCTACTGTTGCGTTGTTTGTGTCTAGTTTCCAGTATCCTACGAGTCCGCTGTTTGGGTAGTATTTTGTTGGGGGTGTTAGTTCGCCGCTTGCCATGATGTTTTCGTCGGTGAGTTGTTTGGTGTAGTTGAAGTCTATTCCTTGGCCTTCCTGTGGTGGTTCTGTTGTGGTGTTGTCTATTACTGCGAGGTTTGTGGTTGCTTTAAAGTTTGCGTCTGTGCTGCTGTCTCTCAATTCAATCAGAATGTAGTATTGTCCTTTGTTTGTGTTCATAATGTTCCAGTCCCAGCTGCATTTTGAGACGTTGTTGTCCCATTTTTGTGATGGGCAGACGCCTGTTGTCAGGTTTAAGTCCTCTACTATTACATTTCCGGTTCCTTGGGTTCTGCTGGTTGAGTAGTTTATGTCTACTGTCATTCTTTCGTTTTGAGGGTTTTGGACGTTGAAGTCTATTGCCAGATTGTGGTCAGTACTGTATCTGAATTGCGGCAGGGGTTCACTTACCGGGTTGCCGGCAATCTTTGTAATATTCAAATCTGGCAGGGTCTGGTTTACCCTCATGTTCTGTGTTGTGGTATTAAAGTCTGCGTTTCCAACGGAATCAATGGCTGTTACCCCTACATAGTAATTGCCGTCGGAGACGTTCATTATGTTCCAGTCGTGCGAACACTTGCGCATATTAACCAAGCCATAGCTGTAATCCATTGAAATTTCTTCTGCGGAAAGGGCGCGATTGTAGATTTTTAGGGATTCGATGAGGCCGTCGAAGGGGTCAACCCCTAAATCTGGAGAATAGCTACCAATTGCTAGACTTGTTGTTGGGTCTATTGCTCCTGTAACAGTCAAATTTACAGATTTGTCTTCTGAACCATCCAAATATATTTTTGCTTTTGAGTTGCTCGTATCTCGGATAAAGCATATGTGATACCACTGGTTAGCAATTAATGAAGTTACCCCTGCAGTGGCTTGAAAATTCGTGCCATCTCCTAAGTCAATACGAATCGTATTGGTTGAAGTCTCGAAGTATATTTCATAACTTTCTCTTGTAGCTGTAGCCCCTGACCTATGGCTTACAATCCTTGTTTTTACTGACGTGGAAGCTCTTTTTATCCATGTGCAGATTGTGAAATCGCCAGAGAGAACCAAATCGCTATTATCCGCCACATCAACATAGTCATCAACTCCATCAAAAAACCCTGCATTCGTGTCCCATTTCCCTTGTGCATTATTGTCTGCTCCGTTGATGTATTGCCCGTGGTTGTGCCTCCAGCTACTGTCCCATGCCCTTATGTTGTTTGTATCTGCTCCGTTGAATTGCCAGTATCCTACCAGATTAACGTCGTATTCGTTGTCTGAGTTTAGGTCTAGTGGGGCTGTTATGCAGTGGTTTCCGTCCAGGTTAAGGCCTGATTTGATTTTTGTGCTTTGCCCATAGTCCTTTGAAGTAGAATACCATACCTCAGCCGTTTTTGGGTCAAAGTTGTCCCAATCCGAGACATTGAAGTCTATTGTCAGGTTGTTGTCTACTGGGTACGAGAAGAACGGGAATACTCCCCCTGCATCGTAGCCGTCTACCGCAGAAACGTTTGCATCGGGTACTCTGTTGTACTCTATGCCAACGTCGTTCAGGTAAGCGTATCCTATTGGGTAATTGCTATCAGTGTGCATAAATTCTCCTTTGTATTGCACATACTTCATTGGGCTGCCCTTCAAGTATTGTCCCATGATTTCGCCGGCGGAAAGGGAGCGGTTGTAGATTTTTACGTTGTCTATTTGGCCGGGGAATAAGCTATCTGCAGGGAATAAAGCACCTATAAGATTATCGCCACTTTTGGAAGTGATAGGACCGCTTGCAGTGCTATCTTCCGCTACATTTACACCATCTACATATAATATTGCTGTAGAGCCATTGTATGTTCCAACAGCAAAATACCAAACTCCTGCAGATACTGGAGAAGAAACTACACCAAAACTATTATCTCCTCCACTTGTTTTTCCATTCCAATAAACCGAAGTCGTTAATGTACTTAATCTATATCCGTCTTGTCCATGACCTCCACGAGATACAATTCCCCTACCTGATACTATTGTATTATATTTAATCCAAGCTGAAACAGTTATTTCGTTAGGGGCATCTAATACATCTCCAACATTAACATACCCGCCCACTCCATCAAAGAACCCTGCCCTTGTTTTGTCTTTTCCTAATCCGTTTATGTCTGCTCCGCCTATTAATAGCCCGTTGTTTCCTTGCCCGCTTGCGTCGAGTACGCCTGAGCCGTCCCCATTCGTATCATTAAAGTTTATGTCAAGTACAAGCCCAACATTTGCGTCAAGCGAGTGATAGCGGTTGCCTACATCAAATTCTGCCCAGTTGCCGTCGTTTAAGCCGCTACAGCTTGGGTCGTTGCAGATTCTGACAGAGAGGTTTAGGTCGTTTACGCCGGCAGAGTAGATTGTGCGAACTTCGTCGGCATCCAAAGCTCTGTCGTAGATGCGGACTTCGTCTATGAGGCCGTTGAATGAATAGGTATTCGGAGAGGACTCGCCTGACCCAAAACCGCATCCAATACCCAAAGGTCCGGCTGTGCCTAATAAGGGGTTTAAGCCCAGGCTTCCAGTGTCGCTTAGTGTGCCATCAAGATAAGTGTTGACAGTATCGTTTGAGTAGGTGACAACAACATGATGCCAAGCATTAGTGCTAATAATGTGTTGGTCATCAGTAAACGTTTGCCAGGTTCCGCCAGAATCCTTGCCCCTAAATTCCATATAACCAGAATTAGTAATATTAAACCAATATTGTACTTCTTCTGGACTATGGGTTCTGTCTGCTTTTTCTACAATTGTACTCCAATCACTCCCAATGATACCTATCCAACTATTTCCTTTAACCCAGGCACTGATTGTTAGATTATTTGTAATATTCAAATCTTCGGAATGTGGAACTTCAACATAATTATTAACTCCATCAAAGTACCCTGCATTTGTATCATCCCATCCTAACCCATTTATGTCTGCTCCGCTTGTTAGCGTTCCGTCGTTGCCGCTTGATGAGCTGTCGTATACTGTTGTTCCGCTTTTTGTGTTGAATCTGTGCCACATTACGAGGTTTTGGTCCATTGTGTCAAGTTCTGTTAGTTGTTTTGAGCCAAACAGCGCGTCCCATTTGATTCCTTGTATTGTTGCGGTGTGGTTCATGTCTTTGACTTCGCTGTAATAAGTTGCGTTGTTCCAGGCGTTGTAGTCGCGTTGGATTTCGGAGGCGGTTAGGGCTCGGTCGTAGATTTTTAGTTCTTCGATGTAGCCAGTGAAATCTCTTTCGCCGCCATATGGCGTTCCGACAATTGCAAAGCTTGATGCTGCATTCATGTCTCCAGTAAAAATCGAGTCAGTGCCTTTCAAGACACCGTTTACATAAAGTTTGCAGTTTGATTCAACTTCCCACGTAGCGATTACATGTGTCCATTTATTTGGTTCAATTCCATTTGGAAGTGTTATGTAACAATTGTTTCCTCCTGAATCTGCCGCTTCATCGATTTTAAGAACAAGGGCATTGCTTGTCGTGTGTTGAATGCAAAAACCTGATTCATGAAATACTTCATTGCTAACAAGCTTTGCCCAGTCCCCCGGGCTTCCGTCACTGTAAAACCAGAGTGACACTGTTCCTTGCTTTGCTTTCTCGCTTAAATTAAAGTCGTCTATTATAACTTGGTCATTCACTCCATCAAAGAACCCTGCATTCGTGTCCCATAGCCCCCATGCATTGATGTCTGCTCCGCCCATTAGGATTCCGTTTGTGTCGTCAGGATTTTGCCCCACTTGATTCAATATTGCCGAGCCGTCTGAGTTGGTGTCGTTGAAGTTATAGTATAAAAAGAGCCCGTTTCCGTCGAGGTTGCGGTTGTACTCGTTTGCAATTTCGGTTGCATTCAAAGCGCGGTTGAAGATTTTGACGGAGGCGAGCTGGCCGGAGAAAAGTTGATCTCCTAATTGATCAGCACCAATAGTCAAAGCAGTACTCATATCAAAATCCCAATTACTTATTATTTTTGTATCTGGCTCTGCAATTCCATTAACATATAATGTCATAAATCCACTTGCATCCAAAGTCCCTGTAAGCATTTCCCAATCACCTGAAGGAGAAGCAGCACTCTCACAAGTTAGGCAAACAGAAGAATTACAAACTATAAATTGCCATTTATTTGAATTAGCCTGCTTTATTATAAAACCGTTACTCCCTCTCCTACGAAAAACAGTATGGCTAGCACTGTCTATGATATTTGATTTTGCCCAAGCATTAACTGTTAATTCATTTATAGAGTCAAAAGAAGCATCATCTTTCACTTCAACATAGTCATTAACCCCATCAAAGAATCCTGCATTCTGGTCAAAGAACCATGTTCCGTTTGAGTCTGCTCCGTTTTTCCATGTTCCGTTGTTTCCTTGCCCGCTTGAGTCTGTTGCGACTGCTTCTCCGGTGTTTGTGTCGAGTTTCCAGTATCCGACTAGTCCTCCTGCCGGCTGGTACTTTGATGGAGTCATTGTTTCTCCTGTTGGCATCACATTGTTGTCCCATTTGACTTTTGTGTGGTTGAAGTCAAATGCAATGCCTGTATTGTAGTCGCCTGTTGTTGTGCCTGTTGTCCATGTTGCCCCAGCCATATTGTAGGCGAAATCGGCTGCCATTCCAAAAATGAATTTGAGAGCGTGCTTTCCTGTTGTAAGCACAAGATTTGAAAGAGTGGCTTCTTCTGAGCAATTGAAGTTTGGAAAAATCAGTTGCCTAGCCGCCACTGCCGGCTGGTCAGGGTACAACCCCCTTTCAGGGGGTTGAACATGCTCCGTCAAAGTATTTTGAACACCAGATTCTTCAGGGGTAAACGATTCTTGGACTTCGACGGAGTTTTCATGTTCCATCAGAGTATTTTCGGTACCGTGTTTTTGAGAAGTAAATACTTCGATGGAGCCGCAGTAAAGTGTTTGAAACACAATATCTGTTCCAAACACGGTTTCCTCAATTGCACTGATTATCAGGTCAGCTGTTCCCTGTGTAGTGAACTGCACATCCCAGTTTTCACCAACTTGCGGGTAGGATTGCGGATTGATGACATCAATCTCTGAAAATCCAAAATCCGACGCTCCCGGCTGGTCTGAGTACAACCCCCTTTCAGGGGGTTGAACGTGCTCCGTCAAAGTATCCTGAACACCAGATTCTTCAGGGGTAAACGATTCTTGGACTTCGATGGAGTTATTTAAATCTGCTTCACACGAAGTGTTTTGGCCCCCTGCGTAAATCGCTGGCAGGCAAAGTGTTGCCAAAAGCACTATGATTGAGAAGAATAATGGTAGAGTGGTGTAGTGGTTGGCGGTTGTTGTTTTTTGGGAAGATGTTAAACACCAAAACCCGTTATGTATAAGCCACCTGTTTTTTGGCTTTTTTTCGTTTGTTTTGTTTCTTTCCTTGCTTCTTTCCTTGTTTTCGGGTGCTTTTGTTTCAAGCACGGTTTTTTTGCTGTTGCAAATCTGGTACTTTTTGGCTTGTGCTTTTTGGTGCTTTTTTGCAGGCAGTGTCTGGTTGTGTGTGGTGCTTTTTGCGGTCGGTGCCTGTTTTTTTGCGGGATTTTTGTGGATTGTTTTTTTTAGTATTGTGTGGTTTGCCTGTTTTCCCAAGTTCAATTGTTTTGCCCCCGACGAAGCTGGTTTTTTTGCTGTATTAAATAGTCTATTATTGTATAAATAGTTGTCGTTTGTGTTTGTTGGAGGATTTTGGACTTGTTTTTTTGGCTTTGTTTTGTTTTGTTTCAGTAGTTGTGTATTGTTTGTTTGGTGACTGTTTGTTTGGTGACTGTTTGTTTGGTGACTGTTTGTTTGGTGACTGTTAGTTTAGTGAGTGTTAGTTTAGTGAGTGTTAGTTTAGTGACTGTTTGGCTGTCTGGTTTTTTCTTGTGTGTTGTTTGCTGGAAAGCTTGTTCCTGGCTTTTTGTGTATTTCTTTCATTCTTGCCTGGCTTGGTTCAAAGCAGTAGTAGTTTTTTTCGTCGAACCAGGCACATTGCATTTTGTTTAGGGGAATGCCTGTTCTGAAGCTGAGGGCTAGTGCGTATAGGTAGATTTGGGTTGGTGCTTTTTTTTCTTTTTCTGCGTTTGGCTTGAAGTCTAGGACTTGCACTTTTCCGTTTCTTATTTGAACCAAATCGATGTGTCCGCAGTATCCTTTACTCAAATTTCTTTCCCAGTACCATACTGGGACTTCTGAGGCAATGGATGTTGAGTCGTGAAGCAGGAATGTTTTTTGGATGTTTGTGTGCCTTTCGTTGTTGTTTTCCACTCCTTTGAGCACGTAGCTTGCTATTCTGTTGGCTTGGTTGAAGTCTTTTTTTATGTTTGCAAAAATCTTCATTTTTTGTTGGGATATTCTGTTTGAGGTTTCGAATATTTTGTTTGGTGTGCCTTGGGTAAACCTGTAAAGGTATTGTTGTAGTGCTGGGAATTTTTTTCCAAGATGTCTTGTTTTTGGTTGGTGCAGCTGGAAGCAGTATGCCAGCCCTTTGTGGATGTAGGTTTTTTGTATGAGGGTTTTTTCAAGCTGGTCTGCTGGCAGTGTATTTTTTATGCCTGTTTGCTGTTTGAATTCTTGGCGCCATCTGCTTATTGCTGCTTTGCTTGCTTTTCTTTTTGTTTTTTTGTTCAGCCACAGAACTGTTTGGCGCAGTGTGTGCCCAAGCGCGATGTGGTTGATTGCTTGCAGCCTTGTTTCCTGCCCGAATTTTTGGAATCGGTTTTTTCCTTCTGCAAACAATTTGCCGCAGCTTTTGCATTGAAACCTTTGCTTTTCTCCTTCTTGTGTTTTTCTTTTTCCTCGTTTTTTCACTTCTTTTGAGTAGCAGTAGGGGCATTGAACATCGTCCATGTTTTTCACTTTGTTTGGTTTACTTGTTTTAGGAATGCCTTGCTGTGTTTTGGTTTAAAAAGCGGTCTTTTTTTTCGTTGTTTGTGGAAGATTGTTGCTTTTTTTTGGTGGATGGGGGGGGAGGGGGTGAAGCTTTTTTTTTGAAGGAAAAACAATTATATGCTTGAATTTTTTTTGGTTGCGGAGTGCTTTTTTTGGTTTATTTTTTGGTGAGTAGCCATTTCCAGAGCGGGATGAATTTTATTTTTGCTTTTTTGCCGTACCATTCTGCAGTTTCTTCTGCTTCGTAATCGTTTGTTAGCACTATCAGTTCGCTGCATTTGAGTTCTTGTTTTGCTTTTATTAGTGCGCGTATTTCTCTTTTTTTTGTGTTTGGATTGGAAATATCATAGCAAACCTGGATTAGCTTGGTTATTTTTGTGCGTTCTTTTATTACGAAGTCCACTTCCTCGTGCTGTGGGTTTTTCCAGTAATAAAAATCTAGTTTTCCGTCAATTTCTGCTTTTTTCAAATGCACTGCAACAATGTTCTCATATAGCTTGCCGGTGTCCGGTGTTGATTTGGTTGATTTTGCGGAAATGAAGCCGTTGTCAATTGCGTAAATTTTTTTGTTGGAAGCCAATTGCTCCCTTGTTTTGAAAGAGAATCTTTTCAGTGAAAAGAGCAGGAAGGCTTCTTCTAAATAGCCCAAATATTTCTGGATTGTGTGTGCGCTTTTTGATTTTGTGAGTTCTGCCAGTCGCTGGAAAGAGTACTCGCTGCCAACATTTGACAAGAGAAATTGAGCCAGGTTTTCTATTGCATTGGGTTTTCTTATCTTGTATCTTTTTACAATGTCCTTGAAGAGAATTGAATCAAACAGCGTGGACAAATATTCGTTGTGGTTAATGTTCTTGACCAATGGTTCGGGGTATCCGCCGTGTGTTGAATATTCAAATAATTTTTCGCTTTTTTGTGTGGTAGTTAATTCCTGGTTTTGTTGTTTTATGAATTCTTTGAATGAAAATGGGAAAACAATTATTTGCAGGTGCCTGCCGGTAAGGTGTGTTGCAAGTTCTTTGCTTAGCAGGTTTGAATTGCTACCGGTAATGAATAGTTTTCTTCCCTGCCTTTGCAGCCTGTTGGCGACTAATTCCCATTTGTCAAAGTTTTGAATCTCGTCAAGCAGGAGAAGTTCAGGAGAACCGTATAGCGAATCAGCTACTGCGAGCAGTTCGTCAAAGTCTTTTGCTGCCACAAGCTTTTCGTCATCAAAATTAATGTAACCAAATTTTGCGTTTTTCTTGAGCCAGTGAACAGCAAAAAAAGACTTCCCGGCCCTTCTGGGTCCAATAATTACCCGAATCAGGTTATCTTTGACAGAGTCTATTTTGAGTTTGGTGTCTCTTTCAATGTAGAGTTCTTTAAACCGATTTTCCAGTTCTGCCTTTTGCTGAACCAAAACATTTCTAACATTGTTCATTAGAAACAATATAATACATAAAAGTTTATAAAATCGTGCATTAAATGCTGTTTATTGCCTGTTTTTGGCTATTTTTGGTTTACTTGCTTCTTTTGGGGAAGAGCCGTTGCTTTTTTTCTTTGTTTTCAATCGGCAAGATAGGTGTGAAATCACTCCCCAAAATCATTTAAAAGCGTTACGTTAATGTAACGAAAAATAGGTGTTTTTGTAACACTTTTGTAACGACTGCGGGGGAATGTTAACTTGCCTTGCTGTGTTTTGGTTTAAAAAGCGGTCTTTTTTTTCGTTGTTTGTGGAAGATTGTTTTTTGTTGTTTTGTTATTTGCCGCTGTTATATTCTGCTTGGATTTCTTCTGCTGTTAGTGCGCGGTTGAAGATTTTGGCGGAGTCGATGAGGCCAGTCATGGCGTGATAACTGCCACACCAACTAGTATTGTATATTCCTAAATTAACCTTGGAAATATTGCCATAAGAACCAGAAAGATTAGACGCGCTCTGATATAACTTGCCGTCTACGTATGTTTGATGGGTAAGAGCTGGCAAGTTAAAAACATAAGCAAAATGGTGCCAAGAATTATCTGCAGGTACATTTGTTGCTATTGGCGCATTTTCTCCAGAATTATTAATAACATAAGACCCATAGTTTCTTATCCAAAAACCGCTGCAACAACCAGCCATATAGCACTGCGTTTGAAATCTAACAATTGCTCCGCTAGCAGTAATTTTCAACCAAGTTGTAAAAGTAAATTTATCTTGAGGTAAATTATATATTGGGTTTGACGAAGTTATATTTTGGTAAGCTCCAGTTGGACAAGGCGTACTAGCAGTTTTCGCAGATGGTAAATAATTAAGACCCTTGCCATTTATTCCATTGTCCCACATGATATTGGTCCCAATACCGCCAATGCTAAGTGTGTTTTTGTTTCCGCTTTCATCTGCTGTTTCTGTTCCGGTTCCTTCGTTGAACCAGTATGCTGCCACTAGCCCTGGTGGCCCTCCGTTTCCTGATTTGATTTCTGTTTTTCTGTCCAAGCCTGTTGCATCAGTGTATTCTATGAATATGCTGCTGTTTTCTCCGTTTTTTTGAACTGCAAGGTTTTCCAGGAGGATTTCGCTGCCAGCGGTTAGTTCTAGTGGGAAGTCGGTTGCTGGGTCTATTGTTTGCCTGTTTAGTGTGTATCCTGTTAGAGTGTCGGCTATGTCTCCGGAAAATGTGATGGAATTGATTGTGATTTTTCCGCCTGTTATGTTTTGCAATACTAGGCTTGCTGTGTTTTCTGTTATTGAGCTTCCTTTTAGCATGATTTTTGAAGGGTCAGAGCTTGAAAAACTGGCAGTAGTAGAAGTTGGGTTTATGATGAAAACAAGCACTCCAACAACACTGGCAATTATTACCAGTGCCCAGCCGTATGTCATTAAGTATTCTAATCCGGATTGTGCTTTTTGGTTCATTTGTTTCAATTAGCTTTAAACTCTTATTTATTGTTTTGCTTTGCTTTTTTTGTGTGTGGGTGGGTGTTTGCCTTTTTTTTCACTTTTTTTGAGTAGTAGTATGAGCAGACAGTTTGGTTCATTGGCTGGCTTCTTTTGCTCTTTTCTACATCTGGCTTTTTGCTGCAAATGCTTTAAAGCTTTGTCTTTGTTTTGGCTATTGTGGAAATGCCTGTTTACACTTACGGTGTTTTGGTCTCTCATCAGGTTTTTTTTACAAGACCTTCTTTGTAGTATTCTCTATTCCTTTTAAGGTATTGGGTGCCAAACAGTTTTTCAAAATTTTCAACAAAGTTTTCTTTTTTCATTTTTAGCGCTCTTTTAGTGCAGTTCATTTTATTTCAATTTGTATTTGAATTCTTTTGCTATTGCTTTGATTGCTGTTTTGTAATTTATTGGCTTGTTTGTCAGGCTGGTTATTTCTTGTTCCCATTTTGAGTATATTCTGTTCGCGTTTTTGAAGATTTTTTCTGTTTTGTATTGCAGGTCTGCTTCTTTGAGTTTTGTTTTGACCAGTTTTGAGTCAATTTTTTGTTTTGATTTGATTATTTGGTATGTGTCAAAGTAGTCTCTGGGTTGGTTTCTTTGGAATAGCGCGCGTATCTTTTCAGCAACTAGTTCTGTTTGGTTCAGCATTGTTACACTGAATTTTGGAATTTCTTTGTAAAAGTGTTTTGCTTGTTTTTTCTCTGGTTTCAGGTGGATTTTTGTGTGCGCATTCAGGTCAACGTTGATGTATTCTTTTTCCCTGAAATAGCTTTTGTAGTAAACCTGTATTCTCACAAATTTGTCTGTTTTCTTGTCTGTTTTCTTGTCTGTTTTCTTGTCTGTTTTCTTGTCTGTTTTAATCTTTGTAAATAACTCCTGATTTTCTTTAACTATTTTCCCGATTTTCTTTTTCACTTCGTTTGTTTTTGCTTTGCAGCTGAAGTCCAAGTCCTCGCTTAACCTTGTGTGGTTTAATACAAGTTTGTTTAATGCTGTGCCACCTTTGAAGTAAATCCCTTCAATGTCTTTGATTAAATAAAGTAGAACTGTAAGAAAGTAGTCTTTTTCCAGGTAAGTAATGTTGAATCCTTTCTCTCCGGCCAGGTAGCGGAGTTTTGTTTCTGTTATTCTTTTGATTTCAGCCATTCTTTTACCTTCTTTTTTGTTGCAATATTGAATCCGTGGCTCTTGATTTGTTTCCTTTCAAAACCTGTAATTCTATGTTTTCTTAGTGTCTTGAAGACAATTTTGTGGTTGAATATTTCCCTTCCTCCCCTTTTGTTTGTGCAATAGACTTCTGTTTTTGTTGGAATCTGGTCAATAAGTTTCCAGTAGTGCGCTGCAGCGTAACCGTTAATGTAGTAGTTTTTTCCGTTAAATATTTCGTCTACTAGGATGAAAGGGTGTTCTGACCAATAGCCTTTGAAGGCCTTCACTGGGATAAGGTAGTACTTCGATTTGTTGAGTTTAATTATTCTGCCTTTATTCTTAAGTTTGTGAAGGTAAACCGAAACTTCGTTGTAGTTCTTGAAGAAACGCTTTATGTCTTTTCTTGTAAAAAAGAATTTTTCGTCAAGTTCAAGAAATGAAACAATTTCTATTTCTTTTCCAGAAAGTCCATTCATATTGATGCGCCAATATTATCAAATCATTAATATTAATACATCAAGTGTTTTTAAACCTTTGCTCAAGCAAAACAATGTGGGCGCGCACTTTGGTTCATTGGCTGGCTTCTTTTGCTCTTTTCTACATCTGGCTTTTTGCTGCAAATGCTTTAAAGCTTTGTCTTTGTTTTGGCTATTGTGGAAGTTTTGTTCTTTTTTTGTGTGGAAGGAGGCGTGTGTGAAGTTTTTTTTTGTGTAAATGTTTTTTTTTGTTTGAAGAAGAAATTAATTAGGCAGCTGTTTGTTGTTTGCTTTTGAGGGCTTGTTTTTGGCTTGCATCCATTTCCATGCTGGCTTAATGGCAATTTCTTTGTTGTTTTTTTGAAGTGTGTCTTCTTGGTTGTATGTAAGTATTAGGCCTTTTTTTAAATTGAATTTTTTCAATGCTTCTAAGAGTCCTGAAACTTCTCTTTTTAGGTTGTCTTCTGTGAGGGAGTAGCATACTTGTATTGCTCCCGCTATTTTTTCTTTTTCTTTGAAAACAAAGTCGCATTCGCCTTTTTCTTTGAAGTAAAAAATTTCTTTGTTTTTTCTCCTTAAGTGCAAAAAGACCTGGTTTTCCAGCATTCTTCCTTTGTCTTTTGAAAAGGATATTGAGTTTGTTGCCGATAATCCGTTGTCTATGGAATAGATTTTTCTTGGATTTATTTGCTGTTTTTTGAAAGAGTAATCGAATTTTGGGGTTGTGAATATTAGGTAGGCGTCTTCAAAAAACGAAATGTAATCGATAATGCTTTGTACTGAAGCTACTGAAAACATTTTTTTTAAAGAGTTGTATGAGAATTCTTTGCCAACGTTGCTGATTAGATATATTGCTAGTTTTTTTAACAGCCTGGAGTTTCTTATGCCAAACCTTATTGCCACGTCACGCATAATGACATCTTTGAGTAATTCTTGCAGTACATAATTTTGTTTCTTTTCAAGGTATTCTGGAAATCCGCCGTTTTCAAAGTATTTTGCAAAAGAGTTTTTTGATGGTTTGAATTTATGGTATTTTAAGAATTCTTTGAAAGAGAAAGGAAATAGTTCGTGGCTGAGGTGCCTGCCGGTAAGCAGTGTTCCGAGTTCTCTGCTTAAAAGTGATGCGTTAGAGCCTGTCAACACAACCTTTTCCTTTTTGTCTATAAGCCAACGTACAAACTTTTCCCATTTTGGCACGGTTTGTATTTCGTCAAAAAAATAAATTCCGTTCTTTCCATAGTGTTCCTTAAAAATCTCGTTTGCCTTTGTAAAGTCCTGCAGCCCAAAACCATCTAAGCGAACGTCCTCCAAATTAAGGTAGTAAAATTCTTTTTCTCTCTTTAAGAGCTGTTTTAAAAGCGTGCTTTTTCCGCAGCGCCGTATGCCTGAAATGGCTATTGCAAAGGAAGTCATTGGCTTAATAACTGCCAAGTCTTCTCTTGGAACCGTTTTTTCGCCCAGAGCAAGCTCTTTTCTTTGGGCTGCAATTATTTCCTCCAGTTTCTCTTTTAACATGACTAATTAATATGCAAAAACAAATATAAAGCTTTCTATTAGTAATAGAAACTTTCTTCTATTGGTAATAGATATTACCGGCAGGCTTTGGAGGCTTGTTTTCACATTGTTTTCAGAACTGCTGTTGGGAGGGAATGTTAACTTGCCTTGCTGTGTTTTGGTTTAAAAAGCGGTCTTTTTTTTCGTTTTTTGTGGACGCTTGTTGCTTTTCCTTTTTTTTGGTTAGTAGGTTAATCCTGTTAGGAATAGGGGTATTTTGTTTTCGGTTGTGTCTAGGCTGTCGATGATGTAGTAGTCTGCTTTTTGTTTGCGGTTTTTTGTTGCAGGCCAGGAACTGCCTTTAATCCCTTTTCCTGGTTTTGTAAAGCAGCAGGACAGAAATCAGAACTATGGCGATAATAACTGCGCCAAGCGTGAGCAGCAGGTCGGGGTTTTTGAATTTTTGGCACTGGTTATTTATACAGACCATGTCTGTTTTGCAGGTTGTTCCAGTTGCTAGGTTGCTGTAAGCGCATTTTCCTTCAGTGCAGTAATCCCTAGTGCATGGATTGAAGTCATTGCATTTAATGCCAGTGCAGTCGTTTTCTGAAACTGGGATTAGGGCAGTTGGGGTTTCCATTCCAGCAAAGGCTGTCTCAATCGCTTTTAGCCTACTTTCATCAAGTTCAACGCTGTAGCTCACCCTTTTCACCCCGTCTACTTCTATTATCCCAAAAGAAAACTTGATTACTGGGTCGGTTTCCAAGACAAGGAAATTCAAATCGCTTTTCACGACCCCAACATGCTGTGCGATTTCTTTTGGGATTGTTTCAATCAAGGAAATGTTTTCAAGCGCATTGCCTGAAACGTTCTGCAGGTTTAAGGTAAACCTGATATTATAGCCTGTTATACCTTCTGTTCCAAGCAAGGCAACGGTTTTCATTTCCCTGCTGAAGAACAGGTCTGCCTGCTCTGCAACCTTTTTCTCGATTGACGAGCCACCTGGGCCTACTTCAACTATTACAAGGTTTTTTGATGGCAACACATAGCCTTGCACAGGCATGCACAAAAAAGCAAGCAATAACAAGGCAATCGCTACTCTTTTCATACTGTTTTACCTCGCTTTCTTTTCCACTTCCTTGTTGTTATCTGTGCTGTCAGGCCTAGGGTGATTGCCCCAACAAGCAGGATTATCGCTATTGTGTCGGCTTTTGTTGCGATGGCAATTACCCCTTCAACCGGCTTTATTGGCACACATTTTCCCTGCCTGCATACTTTGCCAGTGCCGCATTTTGCTTCTTCTTTCATTGCTGCATATGTGCATTTTCCTTCAACGCAGTAATCCCTGGTGCAGGTGTCAAAGTCGTTGCATAGCACGCCCATGCATTTGTCCTCTGACTGCAGTTGAACTAAGACAGTTGGCGCTTGCATTGCATTAAACATTTCGGCTGTCATTTCTCCTTTTTCAAAGCTTCTTTCAAAGCTGTATTCAACGCTTTTCATTTTGCCTGGCTGAATGTCTCCCAAGAAGAAGCGTAGGATTGTTGGGTCTGCTTCCATTATGGAGAAGTCTGACCCGCTTTCAACCAAGGCCGCGTTTTCAACCATCTCCTTTGGGATTGCTTCAAGTATTTCAACGCCTTTGAGGGCTTTGATGCCAATGTTTTCCACTTCAATTATTATAGCGTTTTTGTATCCTGTTATTCCTCTTGTTGTCATTAGTGCAAAGCTTTTGATGTTTCTTTTTATAGTGAGCTCGTTTGCGGTTGCGAACCTTTTTTGCTGGAGTTCAATCTGTTTTTCTGTTTGGTCCAATATCGGAATGCCTGGGTCTGCAAGTAAAACAAACCAGTTTACAAGTCCTAGAAGTTGCTTTGTTTCAATCGCCCTTGCTTGTGGTCCGACCCCCATAATTCCCCAGGGCACTCCCAAGGACAGTGTGGTATTTGTGCATATTTCTGCTGAATTGCTTGCGTTGTCCTCTGCTTTTGCGCAGTATGTGTGGCTGCCGGCGCTCTGTGAGCTGAATGTATAGCTTGTGTTTGCGCTGTTGCTTATCCAGCTACCTGAGTCGGCTTTTATGTAGTATGCTGCTATTCCGCTTGTTGCATCGGTTCCAGTATACACTAAACTTACTGTTGTGCTTGTTTGGCTGCTTCCTGTTGTTGGTGAAGAAATTGTTATTGTTGGCGCTGTTTTGTCTATTGCAAGGTAAACAAGCTTTGATGTTTCATTGTTGTCTGATGTGTTATCGCTCCAGTACCATATTTCATGGTTTCCGTCTGTTGTAAGTGATATTCCTCTGTTTAAATCTGCTCCCCATCCTTTTTGGTAGTTCACATCATCCAAACTATAATACATGTTTTTGCAACCGCTTAGTGTGTCAGTGCAGGAGAATTGTATGTTTGCATCTACCTTCTGCCAAACGTTGTTGCCGTCAACGTTGTCAATTGTTGTTGGGGGGTCTTTGTCTATTGCTAGATAAACCAGGTGTGCGTTTTCGTTGTTGTCTGTTGTGTCGTCTGACCAGTAAAATATTTCATGGTTTCCGTCTGTTGTAAGCGTTATGCCTCTGTTTAAATCTGTTCCCCATCCGGTTTGATAGTTTGTGTCGTCAATAGAGTAGTAGAAGTTTTTGCAGCCGCTTCCTTCCTCGTCAGTGCAGGAGAATTGTATGTTTGCATCTACCTTCTGCCAAACGTTGTTGCCGTCAACGTTGTCGATTGTTGTTGGGGGGTCTTTGTCTATTGCTAGATAAACCAGGTGTGCGTTTTCGTTGTTGTCTGTTGTGTCGTCTGACCAGTACCAGATTGAGTGGTTTCCGTCTGTGTTGAGTACAATGCCAATGTTCACGTCTTCTTTGTTCCAGGAAAGCTGGGCGTTTGCGTCATTCACGCTGTAGTAAAAGTTTTTGCAGCCACTTCCTGCCCCGTCAGTGCAGCTGAATTGTATGTTTGCGTCTGTGTTCTGCCAGGTGTTGTTGCCGTCAGCATTGTTTATTGTTGTTGGTCCGACATTGTCTACCATAAAGCTTTTTTGGGTTGTTGCTGTGTTTGAGTCTATGCCATCATTTATTTCTATTGTTACCCAGTAGTTGTTGTTTGTTATTGCAAAAATGTTCCAGTCCCATGAGCAAACCATTCCGGTTATTTTGCTGTTTGTATCGCAATTTCCGTGTTCTGTGTCTGTTGAAAGATTTATGTCCCCGATTATTTTGTTGGTTTTGCCGTTTGCGCTTGTATCATACCACATATTGAAGTTGAGGTCGTGGTTGTCTGCGTCGCTTGCCCAAAATTTGACTGACAGATTGCCATCTGTTGAATAAGAAAATGACGGCATTGTGGCATTTAAATCGTATCCATCAATTTGCCATATGTTTGCGTCAGGCAAATATGAAAAACTTATGAAATTGCCGTCCATTGAATAGTGTTGTGCTCTAATCCAGCTTGAGCTTCTTAGTACACTTTCTACTCTGCATTCGTCCAAAAAACCGTCGAAGTGGTCGTCGTCTCCTGTGTCTTTGCTTCCAATGCCCATGTTTGCACTGTTTGCAAGGTCTGTAATTCTTGTTGAAGCGTCTGTTGCTACTGAGATTCCGTCAAGCCATAAAACTCCCAGTGTGTTTGTAACGTCTCTTGTTCCCCATACATCGTGCCATAATCCGTCCGGAGCCTTGGTGTAATTCGTGTGGTCGTCTCCGCTTCCGTCGTGGATATTTAAATGAAGGCTGTTGGTTGTAATTGCATCTCCCCATTCAAGTTTCCACCATGTGTTAGTTGGCGGGGCAGTGTTTGTGCTTCCTTTTCTCATAAAGTCTGTGTCTGCAAGTGTTGCATCTGTTGGGGCGTTTGTTCTGCACATTATTGTAAAGTCTGCTGCTGCTGCGTTCAGGCTTGTGCTATTTGGAACAATGATATGGTCTGCTGAGGGGATTCCTCCGAATTCGGGATAGTATCCTAGTCCGTTTACGTCTTTGTTTGTTCTTGATGTTACCTGGATTGAAGCGGTGTTTGCGTCGTTGTTGTTTTCTGTTGAATCAAGGTAGTATCCGCTTGTTTCTGCAAAGTGGTAGACTGCATTGTAGCCGTTTGCCCAGACTGCTGCGTTTTGGTTTCCGTCTGGTACGCATTCGTTTCCGTATTTCATTGTAATATAGTCAGTGGTACTGCCAGATGGAATGTTTGGAATTCTAACCCAGATGATGCTGTCTGCGTTTGTGTTCCAGTCTTCAATTTCATACATTAAAACATTTTCGTCGTGGTCAAAGAATCTTAAGTCTCCTCCGTTGCTTTTTCCAACATTTGAATAATCAATTATGTCGGAATTAAGCCTGACCATTACTGGGAAGTTGTTTAAGTCTTCTGTTTGGAATGAATTGTCAAATGTAAGTCTTAAACTGTATGGCCAGCTTCCAACGCACCATATGTTAAAGTCGTTTGCTCCTGCGTTGAAGTCTGAGGCATATTTGTCGTTTACTGTTGTAAGAATGTAGTAGTTTCCTGCTTCCATTGCTGATATGTTCCAGGAATATTTGCATTCTTGTGCTGTGCTTAGTGTGTTTGAGTCGCATTTTAGTGTTGCAAGGTTTACGTCGTTTATTATTGCTGTTCCTGTTCCCTGTGTTTTTTCTGTTGAATAGTTTATGTCTATGTTTAAGTCAAATGTTGTTGTGTCTAGATCCTGTATGGATATGTTTATGTCTATTGTTGAAATATCTCCCTTATCAAATGTTTCGCCATTCATTGGGTATAGGACATTGGCATCTGGTGTGGCTGCAGAACTTGTTATAACAAAGTTTCCTCCTGCATTAAAGTCTGTGTTGGTTCCGTCACTGGCGGTTGCAAGAATATAATAAGTGCCTGTTGCAACTGATGATATGTCCCAAGTATATTTGCATTGTTGTGGTGTTGTTAGGTTGTTTGAGTCGCATTTTAGTGTTGCCACATTTACATCTGTAATAATTGCTGTTCCGCTGCCCTCTGTTTGTGTTGTTGAATATCGCAGGCTTAGGGTCATGTCAAACGTGTTTGTGTCATCGTCCTGTAATGAAACGTTTATGTCAATTGTTGAAACGCTGACTATGTCAAAGCTTTCTCCTTTTACAGGGTATACTACATTTGCATCAGGTATTTTTCCTGTCTTAAGTATAAATTGGTATATTCCGCTTGTGCTGTTGTTGTCTGCATCGTTTGCGTTTACATCCCAGTAATATGTGTCATAATCCAGTTGGTAGTAGTTTGCTATTTCGTCTGCTGTAAGTGCTTTGTTAATTATTGCGATTTCATCAATATATCCTTTAAATCCTCCGTCTGATGCTCCTGTATCTTGCCTGAATGCTGTTCCAATTCCTACTTTTTGTGCACTGCTTTGCGTTCCTTTTCCTGCTATTGTTTTTAGTCCGTCTTGAATTCCGTTTAAGTATATTTTGAATGTGCCTTCTGGTGTATCGCTTGATTTGAATACTGCTGCAAAGTGGTACATTTTATTTGTTTGAATAGCTGTTGAGCCGCAAACTGGGTCGTTTCCGCTGTTGTTATCGTATTCCATGTCTGCACAAACGTAGTTTGTGGTTTCTTGAATGCCTGTAAAGAAGGCAATGTCCCTGTTGGCTGCTTCGGCTTCTCCTTTCCCTTTTGTCACAAGGGGATAGACTGTTACGCCTCCTGTTCCACTGTTTACTGTGTCTCCGGTTCCAGTCATGTTGAACCAACCCATTATTGTCCAGTCTATCATATCAAAGTCGTCGCTGTCTGCTATTTCAAAGTAGTCGTTGCTTGCCGTTGGAGAACCGCCATCAAAGTAGAAGGCTGATGCGAATTTTCCCCCCACTGCATTAAAATCCGGACAGTTTCCTGCACTTGGGCATGTTGCTGTGTTGCTGTTTCCTGAAAAGTCTCTAACAGATGTTGCAGTTTCATCATACGCTGCCCTTTTATCAAAGTGGTATAATGCCATTGTGTTCACATCTGGTTGCACTACTGGAGCGTTCCAATTGTAGTCAATTTCGACATTGTTGTCAGATGTTTTTAAATAATAAAGAAGTGATGTGTTTAGGTCTAACTGGCTTGTTGAGCCAAAAATGAAAATGTTCATGTCATCGCCTTCAGCGTCGCCTATGTTTACGTCTAATGGCATGAAATAATTTGAGGATGTTGCATTGTTTGCAGGTGAAATAATATTAATGTCGGGTTCGTTGTTACTGTTTGTTATTGTGAATGTTCCTGTTCCTGCGTTGAAGTCTGTTCTGCCTCCGTCATTTATTTCTGTTAGTATATAATATGTTCCATTTGAAACGCCTGTTATTATCCATGTGTATTTGCATTGTTGTGGTGTTGTTAGGTTGTTTGAGTCGCATTTTAGTGTTGCTAGGTTTACATCGTTTATGATGTTTGTTCCTGTTCCTTGTGTTTGGCTTGAGGAATAGTTTATGTCTATTGTCATGTCGAATGTGTTTGTGTCTGGGTCTTGTATTGATATGTTGATGTCTATTGTTGAAACGCTTGCTTTGTCAAAGCTTTGTTCGCTTACTGGGTATAGGACGTTTGCATCAGGGCTGTATTTTGGTGTACTGTCCCAGATGTTAAAGTCTCCTGTTCCTGCGTTGAAGTCTGTGTTTGAGCCATCGCTTATTTCTGTTAATATGTAATAGTTTCCGTCCTGAACTAAGTCAATGTTCCATGTGTATTTGCATTCTTGTGCTGTGCTTAGTGTGTTTGAGTCGCATTTTAGTGTTGCAAGGTTTACATCGTTTATGATGTTTGTTCCTGTTCCTTGTGTTTGGCTTGATGAGTAGTTTATGTCTATTGTCATGTCAAATGTGTTTGGTTGAAATGTTTGCATTGTTAAATTCTTGACTTATTGGGTATAATACATTTGCATCAGGGCCTGCGCTTGCCAGGTTAATTTCAAAGCTGGCGTCGCTTGAATCTGTTCTGTAGTTTTTTGAGGTGTCGGAGACGTTTGCATCAATGAAATAGGAACCGTCATCAACAAAGTTTGTGTTTCCATCTGCTGCAATCATGTCATACATGTCTTTGACTTCGGTTGCTGTCAGACCCCTGTCCAAAATAAATGCTTCGTCTACAAGGCCTGTTATTCCCTGGGCACCAGCTAGGTTTTCACAAACTGTTAGATTGTAGGTTGAGTTGTAATTTGCCGGAATTGGGTCTACTTGGCATGTGTCGTCATATCCGTCAACATACATTCTTGAAGTGCCTGAAATTCTTGTTGTTACTACAAAATGCCATGCATTGTCCCTGATATTTGTGTAACCGCATATTCTTTGAGCTCCGCTCACATCATCCTTTGCATATAATACTGGCCCTACATCACAGGCTGCCAAATCACAGCCTGAATCATATCCTCTTAATCCCCATCTTGGAGTGTTTGCTCCATACTGGCCAAATATCTGGCCTTTGTCTTCAGAAGAGCTTAATTTTGTCCACACTCCTATTGTATAGTCTCCGTTAAAGACATCAATGCTGTCATCATCGGTTACTGTTACTACATTGTTAACGCCATCACATTCTATTGCCCTGTTTCTTTTTCCAGCAACTCCTATCTCGCTTACAGCAAAACCTGACATGGCTCCGTCATTATAGTATGGACTGAAGTCTTTTCCATCAATGTCAAATGGCAGATACAAAACAAGTTCGTTGTCTTTTGTTGGTATTGATTCTTGGTATACATTCCAGTCAAAGGTGCAGTTTGTGCTGTTAGTCCAGTCAGTGTCATCGCAGGTTAATCCTGCATAGTTAGCATAGTCGTTTAGGTTAAGGTCGGCTATAAGGTAGTTAAAGTCTCCTGAGGAATCAGAGTAATAAAGAGCAGCCCTTAACTCTTCTGCACTAGTTGTATCGGAAACATTGAAGTCAATAGCGTAGGTTTCTGAACTGATTATTTCACCGCCATTTGGGTCATTAACGTTAACGTCTGATGCGCTGTTGTTGATTATTGTAAAGCTGCCTGTTCCTGCATTGAAATCTGTGGTGTTACCGTCGTTTACTTTTGCAAGGATGTAGTAGTTTCCGTCTGTAACTGAGTCAATGTTCCAGGTGTATTTGCATTGTTGTGGTGTTTTTAGGTCATTTCCATCGCATGTTAGGCTGTATAGCATGTTTTTGTTGATTATTACTGTTCCTGTTCCTTCTGTCTGGCTTGTTGAATAGTTTAGGTCAATAATCATATTGTATGTGTTTGTGTCACTGTCTTGCACTGCTATGTTAATGTCTATTGTTGAAACTGTTTTTTTGTCAAACATTTCTCCGTTTTTTGGGTAGCTTACGTTTACATCTGGTGTTCTTTTCGTGTATGTTATTGTGAATGTTCCTGTTCCTGCATTAAAGTCTGTGTTACTTCCATCGTTTACTTCTGTTAGTATGTAGTATGTTCCGTTTGGTTTTATGAGTTTTTGGTAGTCGTCTGGTTCTCCTACTATAAACATTGATTCCATGTCTGGTGAGAATGAGAGTCCTTCTGGTTGGCTGAATATTGTTGTGTTTACTGCCATTGTGCTTACAAGTGTGCCATCTAATTCTACTTCGTAGATTGTGTTATTTTCTTCTCCTAGTAAAAATAGGTTTTGTGTTCTTCTGTCAAAATAAACAGCCCCCAGGTCTGTGTTTCCTTCTGCACTTAGTGTTGTTTCAATGTCTGTTAGTTCTTCTGAGCTGCCATCCCAGTTTAATATGAAGACTCTTCCTCCGTCTCCTCCTCCTGCTTGTTTTTCTGTTACGACATAGAATATGTTTCTGTCAATGTTGTAGCTTACTCCTTCCATTCCTTTGTTGTCTGTTATTTCAAAGTCTGGTGTTATGATTATTCCGTTGTTTTTGTTTAGTGAGGTTGTGTTTGGTTCGATTTTTATTACGATTAGTGTTGGGTCTGCTATTCTTTCCTGGCATATTGCAAATGTGTTGCCATACATCCATACAATTCCTTCTGTGTCGGTAAAGTTGGTTGCTGTAATTGTTCTCAGGTGTGTGCCTTGTACTGTGTATTCGTAGATCATGGTTTCGTTTGCGATGGCAAATATTGTGTTTGTAATAGGGCTGTATGTAACTCCTGATATGTCTGCTGTTGCTACTGGGAGGTCGTTTGTGTATAATTCGCTTTCATAATTGTCTAGTGAAAAAAGGCCCCAGG
>JAFCCL010000001.1:26804-236326 GCA_017610205.1 Candidatus Iainarchaeum sp.
AGTCGCATTTTAGTGTTGCAAGGTTTACATCGTTTATGATGTTTGTTCCTGTTCCTTGTGTTTGGCTTGATGAGTAGTTTATGTCTATTGTCATGTCAAATGTGTTTGTGTCTGTGTCTGATACTGAAACATTAATATCTATTGTTGAAACACTGTCCCTGTTGAATGTTTGCCCGTTTAGCGGGTGCAGGACGTTTGCGTCTGGGCTTTGGGTTCCGGCTGCTGCTTTGAATGTTGCTATCACCGCATAGCATTCGTCACTGCCATCATGTGAACAGGTTGATTCTACAGTTCCTATTGAAGTTAATGTTTTGGAGGATATGTTTATGAATGGGGCTCCACTATCTTCTGGAACAGGCTGTTCGTCTATGGTTGTACTATTTGTCCAAGACCTGCTTGAACCCACTGAATTTCCTGAATCTGCCATCATCATGGCTACTGCCAGCTCATCTGCTTGTGCTGTGGTTCCGGTTGTTCCTGTGCTTATGGAGTTGGTTGCAGAACTCAGGTAGCTTTCATTTTCAGCAGAAACATCCAAGACATCACTTGCAGCCATTCCTGAGTATTCTCCAACCCAGGCAGTTGCGTCTCTGTCAGTGGCCCAAGTCCATTGAATAGCTGTTTCTCCTCCTGCAGCAATCTTGTAAGCCATTGCACCGGAAGAAACACCGCCTTCTCCTTTTTGAATTAAAGTAAAGTCTGTTGGTTGTGTAATTGTTCCTGATGATTTGTCTACTGAAATTCCTGTAACTATCAAATTCCCTTCTGTTGCTGCTGAGTCCAGAGTTGTTGTGAGTGATGTAGCTTCTGTACTATATGATCCTGTGCGTGCTATTTTATCCTGTTCTAATGTTATTGTTGCGTTGTAAGCATGTTTCACGTCCTCACCGAAAGTGAATTCAAGAGCGTGCTTTCCACTTGTTAGAACACTGCTGACTTCACTGCTTTCTTCATTGCATTCAAAATCTCTTATAATAATTGTGTCATCAATCCATTCAAATGGTCTGGAATTTGAGCCGCATTTCACTTCAAGGAATTGAAGGTCTTTGCTCCAGTTTGTGCCGTCAACTGCCTTGATTTCCAAGTCTGCCTTTCCCTTTGTTGTAAAAAAAACATTCCAGTTGCCACCAACGCTTGGATGGCTTTTAACATTAATTATTGTAATTTCCGGTTCAATTAAAGAAGGTTTATTAAAAGTTATTTCTGCTTGCAACTCCTTTTCTGTTAAAGTTGCATTTTCTTCCAATGGCAGTGCAGTCAATGCAATTAGTGCAAGAATGGCTATTGCTGAAACTATTGTTATTTGTCCATTTTTTTTCAATTGAACCCCCTCAAAGTTTAGGAATTGTATTGTATAAACAAAGTGGCATTTACTAAAAAAGCTTTTGGTTGGTAACCAATCTGGTTTTTGTGAGAGTTGTTTTATGCAAATTTTGGAATTTTTTTTTGCTTTAATTTAAACACTTTTTTTTTAAAGAAAAAGGTTTAAAAGTCTTGAAGTTGTATTGTTTTTGGTTTTTGCATGTTTTCTAGGGCTCAGGCTGGTTTGGAGTATTTGGTGACCTATGGTTGGGCGCTTGTAATAATTGCAACTGTTGTTGGAGTGCTTGTTTTTATTTTGACGCCTTCTGTTTCCAATGTAACTTTTTCTTCTTCTGACCCTTCCAAGATTTTGCTGAAGGGCGGAAATATTGCTGAAGGGGAAGCCGAGGTTTTGCTTCAGAACATTACCGGCGGCGGCATTACTGTTGTATTGGTTGCTTTGAGCGGAAGTTTTGGGTTTAGCCCTGTTTTCCTGAATGATGTTTTGGTTACTGAGATAAATCTTGGACATGAAACAGTTGCTGTTCCGGCTGGCGGGGAGTTGTATTTTACCGGAATAAGATATAGTGGCAGTGGAGCAGGGGCAATTGATATGGATTATGTTGATTTTGCTGGTTTGTCAAGGCAGGTTAGTGTAACAGGCGGTGAGCCTGCAAGTTCTTCTGAAGAAGAGGGTGTTGCTGCTCTTGGCTCCGAGTCCAATCCAGGCGTTTCATGCAAAGACATTTTGTCCAAGCGGCCTGGAGTTGAAAGTGGCTTTTACTGGATTGACCCAACTGGAAGTGACGGGTTTCAGGTTTATTGTGACATGGTTTCTGGTGGCGGTGGCTGGACCAGAATAGATTTTGCAAGCGATTTGCCTCATCAATGGCAGTTTCCTGACGAGGGTGGTGTAGATGCCTGGAGGTGGCTTCCAAATGATTTTGAAACAGTACTGTCAAAGGAAAGGATTGAGGCAATTCAAGGCGTTTCAACCGATGGAAAGCAAAGGTATGTGGGCAGCTGTGTTGGGGTGTTGCACTGGTATTATACATCCGGTTCAAGTTATGACTATGGCTTTGGCTTCAGGTTTTTGAATGGTGACGAGACTTCTCACGGAACCGAGGCTCTTGGCATTAACTTTTCTCTTGTTGAAGATGGGTGCAAAAACAACGGTACAGGGCCTCAGACTGTTTGGGATTTTGAGGATGTAAGAGTTCCGATTGTGAATGTTTACTCTCGTGATAATGGTGCTTCAAGTGAATGGTTTGGCTCGCCTTTGACTTCAAATCCTGCCTGGCTTAGGTAACAGCAAAGGCTCTTTTTTTTTGTTTTGGCAGAAAAATGGTATTTTTTTCACATGGTTTTCAGAACTGCCGGGAGAAGCCCCCACATTTTTGGCTTGAAGAGTATTTTTTTCATAAAAAGGGAGGGTTTGTCCATGTCGCCGTATTCTTCAATAAAAGTGTTTTATGGTTGTTTTGTTTGCTTTTGCAAAAATGCTTTCAAAAATCAATCTTTTAGGGTTTCAGTAATGTCTTTTAAGTCAAAACAGTGGACTTTTTTGCCTTCCCATTTTTTTATTTTCTTTTTAAATGATTTTGCAAAGATTGCATACTCCTCTTTTCTTTTTTCGTTTTTCCAGTTGACGCTGTTTGTTTTTTCCCCTAACTGTATTAGGATTTTTTTGCAGTCTGCTTTGTTTTTCCATTTGCACTCTGCAAAAATAATTTGTTTCGATTTTTCATTTATGGCAACAATGTCTATTTCTTTTTCTTTATGCCACCATCTGCCGGTTTTTGTAAAAGGCTGTTTGAAGAACCGGCGAAAGTTCTTTCTTACAAAGGTTTCAAATTTTTTTCCGAGAAATTCGTTTAGTTCCCCTGCATTGATTTTGTATAAGCCGGTTTCTATGCTTTCCCTGTTTTTGTAGACAAAGTTAAACCAGAAATCAAAAAAGGTGTCTTCTATTGAATAGATTCCCTTTCTCTTGCTTCCTAAAAGCGAGGTTTCCCTTTTTACAAACCCGTAGCTTATAAGGAGGTCCAGATATGGGTATATTTCTCTTGCATTCAGGCCAACGAAGTTTGCTATTTTTGTAGGTCTTGTGTTGCCGTAAGCGATTGCATTAAGGATTGAAAGGTATGTCTTTATTTCTTTGAATTCCTGTGAAAGCAAAAAGTATGGTTCTCTGTAAAAGTAACCGTCTTTTTTCAAAAACTCGCTGTTGACAAACTCGCGGTGGCTTTTATATTTTGAGGCAGCAATCAAATATTCCGGAATTCCGCCGATGGTTAAAGCTGTTTTTGTTGCATCTTCAGCACTCATGTCCAAGAATTGGTGTATGTGCTGTGAACCAATGGCTTTTAACAAAATGTCCCTTGTTCTTCTTCCATAGAGGGGTGAGGCTGCAGACAAAACCTTTTCGCTCATTAATCCAAACAGAGACCCGCTTACAATGAAGAAAATGTTTGACTTTCGCAGAAATGAGTCTATAAACTTTTGTAGGGCGCTTGCTGCACTTGAATCGTTTTTTATCACATAAGAAAATTCATCTATCCATATGTATATCCTTTTTTCTTTTCCAAGGACTTTAGCCAAGTAAGCAAACAGGTTTGTCCACTCCAAAATTTCCTGCTCTGCCAAAAATTCGTCTTTCAGGTAGCTTGCAATTATTGTTTTGAATTCATTAATCTGTATTCTTTTGTTTGTGTCTTCTGCAGTATATTTTATTCCTTGTTTATTTTTTAGAAATTCTCCTATCAGCCTGGTTTTTCCAATTCTTCTCCTGCCGTAGACGACAAGAAAAGCATTTTTTTTTGTATCCCAATCCTGTTTCAAAACTTCCTGTTCTTCCCGCCTGTCTATAAACCTAAGCATAATTAGTACTAATATATATTAGTATTTAAAAAGGTTTTGGTTTCTGTTTAAATTGTTTTCGTAACTATAACTTGTTTTTAGGTCTGTTGCAAGCAGTCTCTATTTTTTTGCCTGAAGGCTTTACATGGTTTTCAGAACTGCCGGCAGCAATCCCCACATTTTTGGCTTGAAGAGTATTTTTTTCATAAAAAGGGAGGGTTTGTCCATGTCGCCGTATTCTGTTAAAAATTCTTCAATTCCTGCATCCTTTGCTTTTGCTATAAGTGAATCAAATTGCTTTGGATTGAGGCCGTTGATGTAAGAGTAAAGCTTCCAGTGCATTGAAAGCTCTTTGTTTATTGCCTGTAAATTCCTGCTGTAATCTGCCAGTGGCTTTTTGTGCTTTAAATGGTTTGCAATTGTTTCAGCACAGGCATTTGCGGCCTTTAATCCAAAGACAAGTCCTCCGCCTGTACTTGCCTTTGTCTGCCCTGCAGCATCTCCAACAAGCAGTGTATTTCCTAAAACAAGCTGTTTTGAGGGTGGTGCAATTGGAATTAATGCACTGCTTTTGCTTAAAATTCGTGCATTTGGCTTCTTTTTTTCTAAAAATTCTTTCATTGAATTTCCTGCATTTTCTCCTGGGCTTACTCCCAGTCCAATTCTTGCAACAGTGCTTGATTCTGGGACAACCCATGCAAAAAAACCTGGTGCAAATTCTCCAAAATGCAGTTCAACAAATTCTTTGTCAAATCTTCCGGCAGCCCTTACCTGAAATGCCTGTACAAAGTTCTTTTCAAAAAGCTTTGGAAAAATTGCATGCCTTACAATGCTGTGCGCTCCGTCTGCCCCTACAGTAATCTGTGATTTAATAAATTCGCCTCTTCCCTTTGTCTGCATAAAAAGGCTGTTGTTTCTTACATCAATCAGCTTGCTTTCGGTTCTTATGTCACATCCAAGCCTTTTTGCTTTTTTGTAAAACATTTGGTCAAAGAGATAGCGGTCAATTACATATGCAACTGTTTTATTTTTCTTAATTTCAAGGCTTTTGCCACCAGGGGAAAAAATTCTGGCGCCCTTAACCTCATTTACAATACTGTTTCCTAATTCAACTCCAAGGCCTTCAATTCCTGTTTTTGAAACAAGCCCTGCACACTGCACTGGCCTGCCAATAGTGGAGTGCTCTTCAAAAACACTTGTTTCAAACCCTTCCTCTGCAAGCAATGCAGCGCAATGCAATCCAATTGGTCCGCCTCCAATAATGTTAATTACTCCCACAAAAAAACCCTTGTAGAATAATTGGTATTTTATCTTTAATAGGGTTTGCTTTTTGTTGCTTGAAATTGGCAAAAGAAAAAAAAGGCCTTGGGTTACGTTATAATGTAACCCTATTTAAATATCATTGTGGTTTGTGCTGTAAGTTATAATGTATTCAAATCTGGTTTATTTGGTTTGAAGAAAAGAGTTTTTTTTTTAAGTCAACCTTTTGGTTGAATTGAATTAAACCAAAGGAATATTAATTTTTTTAGGGTATTGTTTTACTTATGTTGTTGGTGGATAAATGAATTTATTGTGCAAAAAATCTGTTTTGAAGGGCAAAATAAAGATTCCTGGCTCCAAAAGCCATTCAATCAGGGCTGTTGTAATTGCATCTCTTGCAAGCGGAACCTCAAAGCTTATTGACCCGCTTGAATCAGGAGATTCAAAGGCAAGCGTTATTGGCTGCACTGCATTTGGTGCCAAAATAGTGCAGGGAAATGACTGGCTTGTAACAGGCTTTGGTGGAATTCCAAAAAGCAATGCCAACGAAATTGACCTTCTTAACAGTGGCACAAGCACAAACATGGTTGCAGGCATTGCCGCACTTGCAAATGGCACTGTAACACTAACAGGGGATGAAAGCCTTAGAAGCAGGCCTTTTGCCCCAATGGTTAAAGCAATAAATGATTTGGGCGGAAAAGCAGAAAGCTTTCATGAAACCGGAAGCCTTCCCTTAAAAATTTCAGGCGTCATAAAAGGCGGTTTTACTGAAGTAAATGGAATTGACAGCCAGCCTGTTTCAAGCCTGCTTGTTAACTGTGCTCTTGCAGAAAATGATACTGAAATAAAGGTTGTTGATTTTCATGAAAAACCATATGTTGGCATGACAATGAAATGGCTTGATGAACAAGGAATCAAATACAAAACAAACAGTGATTGGAGCAAAATTGAAGTAAAAGGAGGCCAAGAATACAGGCCTTTTGAGAAAGCAATTCCTGCAGACTTTTCAAGTGCAACTTTTCCCCTTTGTGCTGCAGCAATCTGTGAAGGAAGTGAAATTCTTTTGCAGGGGCTTGACATAAATGACACACAGGGTGACAAAAAGGTTGTTGACCTGCTTAAAAAAATGGGTGTGGAAATAAAGGTTTCCAGTGAAGGCATTTCTGTTTTTGGGTCAAAATTGCATGGAATTGAACTTAATCTTGACAACACTCCTGACGCATTGCCTGCTTTGGCTGTTGTTGCCTGTTTTGCTGAGGGAGAGACAAGGATTGTAAACGTTGCCAATGCAAGGATTAAGGAAACCGATAGGATTAGTGCAATGTGCTCTGAGCTGAAGAAAATGGGTGCAAACATTGAAGAACTGCCTGATGGGCTTGTGATAAAGCAAAGCAAGCTGAAGGGCGCAAAAGTTCACGGATACAATGACCACAGGCTTGTTATGGCTCTTGCCATTGCAGGGCTTGCAGCAGAAGGAATTACAACCGTTGACACAGCTGAATCAACTTCCGTAACCTTTCCGGGTTTTGTTGAAAAAATGCAGGGAATTAACGGATTGTTAAAACAGGTGTTGGAATGAACATTGTCCTGTTTGGGTTCAAAAACTGCGGAAAAACAACTGTTGGAAAGGCACTTGCCAAAAAGCTTGGCTGGAGATTTGTTGACACCGACATTGTGATTGAAAAAATTTACATGGAAAAAAACAATAAAAAAATTCAAAGTAATGAAAAAATTCAAAGCAATGAAAAAATTCAAACAGGTGAAAAAATTCAAAGTAATGAAAAAACTTCATTCAGGGAAATTGCAAAAAGGCACGGAATGGATTTTTTCAGGGTTCTTGAAAAAGAAGCGGTTGAACGCGTTTCATCCCTTGACCAAAACGTGATTTCTCTTGGAGGCGGCGTACCGCTTTTTTTTGAAAACACAAATGCCCTGAAAAAGAACGGCAAACTTGTTTTGCTAAGGCTTAACAAAGAAACACTGTTTAAACGAATTATTAACAAAGAAATTCCGGCTTTTTTTGACCAAAAAGACCCAAATGGCTCGTTTGAAAAACTGTTCAAGGAAAGAATGCAAAAATTTGGCGAAATAGCAGACTTTGAAGTTGACTGCGAAGGCAAGCCTGTAAAAAAAGTTGCCGGCGAAATAATCCAACTGGTTGGAATGGCTTAGTGAACTACCACCCAACAAGTTGAGTGGCTTCCTGTTTCATTGACAAGGCTTGCTTTGGGCTTATGCCGTCAGTAGTGGCTTTATCTCTTTCAGGCGTTAATTTGGGCTGTTCCAGCCCTATCTTACCGATTGTAAGTATATTTCGTGCAGCGTTTGTGTCCCTGTCTATTTTTAGACCGCAGTTTTGGCATTTGTGTGTTCTTATTGCCAGTGTTTTTTTGACAATCTTTTCAGGGTTTACTATTTGTGGGAGTGTGATACTGCTATATCCACCGTATTTTTTGAACCTTGGGAAGCCCTTCTTTTCTTCTCCTCGTTTTACTCTTGCGAAGAAGTTTCCGTAGGCTTTGTTTATTCTGTCGGCAACATTTTGGCTGACTTGGGAATAGGCTTCTTTATTTTTTCCTTTTGTTTTTTTGATTAGGTCAAAGCGTGACAGTTTTGTTTTGGTTTGTTTGTAAGCGTCTTTTTTTAGTGATAATAGTTTGTTATAGAGTTGTCTGCATTGTTCTATTTGTTGGTCTATGGCTGTCGCTTGCTCTTTTGTAGGATATGCCCTGTATTTGTAGGCTTTCATTTTTTTCCTTACCCTCAACATATTTTTTTGGTTACTGTGGGATCCTACTTTTTTCCTTTTTTAAAGGTAAGGAAACAGAGTGGGTTTCCGGTGATTTTTCCACTAGAAGAATTTCCAATGAAAAAAAGGTTTGTTCACATCCTTGTTCAAACAACACCCCTAACTCAAAAAAGATTACTGGGGCAGGCATATATGGTCATCCAGTTATTATGTTGGAACTGCTGGAAAAGTATCAGTAGAAACAATCAGAAAATACATTAACGGTGTTCGCAATTTATCCCCCCGTTAAAACGGGTAGTTTTCTTGCGAAATAGTTATAAATTTAATTTAACATATTTATTTATATGCCGGGTAACATTTTTGGAAAGGCTTTTCAGATTACTTCTTTTGGAGAAAGCCATGGTAAAGCTGTTGGTGTTGTTGTTAATGGGGTAAAGCCAGGCTTGGAGATAAACAAGGTTCTGATTCAAAAAGAGCTTGACAGAAGAAAGCCAGGGCAAAGCAGGATAAGCACTGCAAGAAAAGAGGCTGACAAGGTTGAGATTTTAAGCGGAGTTTTTGAAGGAAAGACAACAGGAACGCCTATTTGCCTGCTTGTCCAGAACAAGGGAATGAAAAGTACAGACTATGGCAAAATAAAGGATTTGTTCAGGCCAGGGCAGGCAGATTACACTTTTTTGAAAAAGTTTGGAATTCGTGATTACCGTGGCGGAGGCAGGGCTTCCGGAAGGGAAACAATTGCAAGGGTTGCTGCAGGGGCAATTGCAAAAAAAATGCTTGAAAAAAAAGGCATTAAGGTTGTTGGCTGCACTATTCAGGTTGGAAACGTTTTTGCCAAAGAGTTTGATGAAAACGAAATTGAAAAAAATTCAGTAAGGTGTCCTGACAAAATTGCTGCAAAGAAAATGGAAAAGGAAATTTTGAATGCAAAAGCAAAAGGAAACAGTGTTGGCGGGGTTGTTAAAATTGTTGCAAAGGGAATTCCTGTTGGATTGGGCGAGCCTGTTTTTGGAAAGCTTGATGCAGAGCTTGCAAAAGCCCTTGTAAGCATTGGCGCTATAAAAGGAGTTGAGTTTGGAGCAGGGTTTGCAGTTGCAGGCCTTACAGGAAAGGAAAACAATGACGAAATGTATTCTGAAAAAGGCAAAGTAAAATTCAAGTCAAACAATGCCGGAGGAATTCTTGGAGGAATCAGTACAGGCCAGGACCTTGTAATGCGAATTGCTGTAAAGCCAACACCCTCAATTTCTTTGCCTCAAAAAACTGTTGACATTAATGGCAGAAACAAAACAATAACTGTTGATGGAAGGCATGACCCGTGCATTTGCCCAAGAATTGTGCCTGTTGCTGAATCAATGGTTGCCCTTGTTTTGGCTGATGCATTAATGGCACAGGATGCAAGAACCTTGCCAATCTAGGTGATTGAGTGCTATTGGCGGCAAGAGAATTAAGCGTTTTTACCTGAAAGAAAATCCAAGTCCTGTTATTGTCTTTCTTATTAATTCATCAATCCTTTCAAGGCCGTCGTCTTCAAAAAATGTTGCCTTAATTGTAATGCTTTTTTTGCCTTTTGGAAGCTTGTTGCTTTTGTATTCGTCCAATATTTTAATTGAACAGAATTTGATGTGTGAAAGGCCTTTCTTTATTATTTCCTTGTCGCATTCTTTTGAAACAAGAAAAGAGTAATCAAGGTGCATTGGCTTAAGGTTTTGTTTTCTCCACTTTTTCATTTCTTCCTTGGAGGTAAGCCTTACATGGCTTAAGGAAATTCTTGTCTTTTTGCCCTGTTCATCTATTATAAGCGTTTGGTTTTCAATCCCTGTTATTTTTCCATAATGCATTTTGCCTGTAATAATGTTTTCAACCATAAACCTTTTTCCAATGTGGTGCCTGACTGTTTCAACAATGTAATTTATTGCATTTACTGCTCTGTCGCTTCCATATAGTATTGACTCGTGTTCCTTAAATTGCTGTGCGCTTTCAATTATTTTTTTCTTCAGCTTTTCTGAATCGTTTTTGTTGCAGAT
Source organism: Candidatus Iainarchaeum sp. (assembly GCA_017610205.1). Lineage (GTDB taxonomy): Archaea > Iainarchaeota > Iainarchaeia > Iainarchaeales > JAFCCL01. The sequence continues at coordinate 37,002 of JAFCCL010000001.1, forward strand.
TTTTTCAAATTCTTCTGATTTTTCCCTGAACAGCTTCCATATTTTTTTGTTTTCCTTGTTTCCCATTTGTATTTGTGAATAAAGTTCAGGATTTTGCAGTATTACTCTTGACATCAGGCTGAGAAAAAGGTGATAGTTGGGTGAGCCAAATTTTACAGACTCTTTTAGGTCGGTACACAGGTTTTTTAACACTGCTGCCGAAATGAATTGCGAGTAATGGGTTAAACCCTGTACAATTGACAAAAGCCTGTCGTGCTCTTTGGCTGTTGAAAGAATAATTTTTGAACCTTTTTTTGCGAAAAATTTTTCAATTTCTTCAAGTTTTTTTCCCTGTTTTATTGGAATGCAGACAATTGGGCGGCCTACAATTGTTTTTACTCTTGGCCCATGCATTGGGTGGATTGAGGCAAGTTCCAAATCAAGTTTTGAAAGTTTTTTTAATTCCTTTACTGCCTCTGTTTTTACTGAACAAAAGTCAACCAAAAGAGCGCCTTTGCCAAGCTTTGGCCCGATTTTTTCAATAACTTTTGGCGCTGCCTTGTTTGGAATGCAGACAATTACTGTGTCAAATTCTTTTAAGTTTGTGCAATTTTTGTTCCATTTTATATTATTTTTTTTGCAGAATGTTTCTCCGGCTGCTTCATCTTTGTCACAGATGCTTACTTTAAAACCGTTTTTTGAAAAAAGCCTGGCATAAAATGAGCCAAATTCGCCTGCTCCTCCAACAATAAGAATGCGCATGAGTTTTCACTGTTAAACTGTTTCTTCTAATTTTAGGGATTCGTTAATTATTGTCCTGCAAATATTTTCAACAAAGTCTTCGCTTAGCCCAAGTTCTTTGGCTATTGCCCTGTTGCGTTCAATAAGCTGTTTTTCTCTTCGGTGTTGTTTTAATGCAACTTTGTTTTCTTTTTTGTATTCTGCAACCTTTGAAACAACTTCCATTCTTTTTGCCAAAATTTCCAAAATCTGCCTGTCAATGCCGTCAATTTTTTTTCTCAATTCTTCCAGTTCCATTTCTAATTCCCCATGATTGGATAGCTTTTAAATATTTTAATTATTTTTGCGTATTTTTTCAATTCTGCAATTGCTTTTTCAACCGATTTATCTGAAATGTCTCCTTTAAATTCCACAAAGAACACGTAATTCCATGCACTTTTTCTTGAAGGCCTTGATTCAATTCTTGTAAGGTTTATTTCCTGTTTTTTGAATCCTTTAATACAGTCCAACAATGCACCAGGCCTGTCTTTTACCAAAAAAAACATGCTTGTTTTGTTTAAAGGTGAGGGCTTTGCCGCTGTTTTTTCAATTATAATAAATCTTGTTTTGTTAAAACTCAAATCCTGTATGTCCTCTTCAAGCACCTTTAAGCCAAACTTTTTAGCGGATTTTTTTGAGGCTATTGCCGCGCTTCCTTTTTCTTCTACTGCATGCTGTGCAGCGCTTGCAGTGCTTGAAGCTCCGGCAAGTTTTGTATTTGGATAATTTTGATGCAGCCATTCCTGGCATTGTGCAAAAGCCTGAGGGTGTGAATAAATTTTTTTTATTTCGCGTTGTTTTGAATTTGACAGAAAGCAATGCCTTATGTCTATGAATACTTCTCCTGAAATTATCAGATTAAACCCAATAAGGAAATCAAGTGTTATGTTAACACTTCCTTCCGTGCTGTTTTCTATTGGAACAATTCCTGCATCTGCTTCATTTTTGTCCACTGCCCTGAAAACATTTTGAATTGAGCTTGCTTCAACAAGTTCTGCTTTTGGAAATGCCTTCAATGCGGCATCATGCGAAAAGCTTGTTTCAGGCCCGAGAAAAATTATTTTCATTTAAACCAGCTCCAGCCATTTTTCGAATTTTTTGTCCCTTCCGTGAATGACATTATAGTACAGTTTCTGTATTTTTTTTGTTACCTGCCCTGGCTTTCCATTTCCAACAAGCCTGTTGTCAATTTCCCTTACAGGTGTTATTTCTGCAGCTGTTCCTGTAATAAAGCATTCGTCTGCAGAGTAAAGCATTTCCCTTTTGATTTTGCATTCTGAGACATGAATGCCTTGGTCTTCAGCAATCTTTATCACACTGTCTCTTGTAATTCCTGCAAGCACATTGCTTCTTTCAGGTGTCAAAAGCTTTCCTTTTTCAACAATAAAAATATTTTCGCCAGTGCATTCTGCAACAAGTCCGTTTGTGTCAAGCATTATTGCCTCATCATAGCCTGCATCCAATGCCTCCATTTTGGCAAGCGTGCTGTTTGTATAAGCCCCACTTATTTTTGCCTGGCTGAACACAGAATTTGGGTGGTGCCTGCTAATGCTTGAAACTTTTGCCCTGATTCCGTTTTTTACGCCTTCTTCTCCAAGGTAGGCACCCCAAGGCCATGCTGCAATTCCTGCTTCAAGTTTTGCTCCAACTGTATCAAGGCCCATTTTTCCGTATCCGTAAAAGAACAACGGCCTTATGTAGCATTCTTTCAAGTTGTTTTTTTTAACAACCTCTTTTGCTGCATCAATTATCTGCCCTTTGTCATAAGGCAAATTTTTCATTCCTGCAATTTTTGCGGAATTGAACAGCCGTTCCACATGGTCTTCAAGCCTGAAAATAGCAGGGCCTTTTTCTGTCTTATAGCATCTAATGCCTTCAAAAACAGCCGTGCCATAGTGCAGGCTGTGAGTTAGAAAATGAACGCTTGCCTCTTTCCATGGCACAATTTTGCCGTTAAACCAGATAAATTCAACCTCTTTCATTAAAAACCACTGTAAAGAAATGTTCTACAAAAAACCTTTAAAATAGGGCAGGTTTTTTTTTTTGATTCAGATAATAACCTTTTGATTCAGGCAATAACATTGCCTTTAAAATAACTTTTAGTTAAAATTAATTATATGGCAAAGATGGACAGTGAGCGACTTTGGCAAAGGAAGCACTAATTCTTTCAAAATGAACAGTTCAAGCCATGCCAAAGAACGGTTTTCAAAACTTGCCAAAGAAAGCTTCTTAAAACAATTTGAATGCGCTCCAAAAGGCAGCATAATGCCTGTGTTCAAAACAATTGAATTCAAGGCATGCCCTATAGCCTTTTTTTCAGCCCTTTCAAACAATGGCCTTAATGAAAACTGCATTCTTTTGGAGTCGGCTGATATTATAAAAAAATACGGGGAAAAAAGCATTGCAAGCCATGACCCCTGCCTAAAGGTTACTGGCTTGGGCAAAAATTTTGAAATAATTGCCCTAAATTCTCTTGGCGAAAAACTTCTTGCACAAATTGCCAAAACACTAAGCTTTTGTGATTCGCTTAAAATTTTAAAAAACAAGGCAACAGGAACACTTGAGCCAAAGCAAGGCATTGTCTCTGAACAGGAAAGGCTGCTTTCAAAAACCCATGCAGACATCCTTAGGGCAATCGCCTTTCAATTCAAGCCTTTTGGAAAAAAATTTCCTGTAAGCTCTGGGCTTTTTGGCACAATAAGCTATGATTTTATTGACCAGTTTGAAAACCTGCCAAAAAACAATTGCGATGTTCTCAAAGACCCTGATTATGAAATGCTTTTTTTGGACAGCCTGTTCATTGTTGACCACCTGAAAAAAAGAATAACTCTTATTGCAAACGCTTTCAAAACAGGGATGGAAGACGGAAAGGAAATTTCAAGATGCCTTAAAAAAATTGCCGAGCTTGAAAAAAAGCTTGCCTCTTTGCCGGAAGAAAAACCTGTAAAAAATTTGCCTGTTAAAAAGCTTTCAAAACTTAAAACAACAACCGACTGTTCAAAAAAAGAATACATTTCAATTGTAAAAAAATGCAAGCGTCACATAATTCTTGGTGACGTGTTTCAAATTGTTGCAAGCAGGACAACAATTGCAGAAACAAACGCAATTCCGCTAAAAATTTATTCCGCTTTACGCTGGCTTAATCCAAGCCCTTACATGTTTTACCTGAATACCTGTTCCGGAACATTGGTTGGAAGCAGTCCTGAAACCTTTATCAAGGTCAGCTCTGGAAAGGAAAAAAGGCTTGAAATAATGCCTGTTGCAGGAACAAGACCGCGTGGAATTGTTGGAGGAAAAATTGACCAAGAGCTTGATTCAAGGTATGAAAATGATTTGAGAACTGACAAAAAAGAACTGGCAGAGCACACAATGCTTGTTGACCTTGCAAGAAATGATGTTGCAAGAGTATGCATTCCTGGAACAAGAATTGTTGACAAAGTACACTATATAGAAAAGTATTCCAATGTAATGCATCTTGTTTCAAACGTTTCAGGCATTTTAAAGCCAGGGCTTGATGCATTGCATGCCTATCTTGCAAGCATGAATATGGGAACTTTAACAGGTGCCCCAAAGGTAAAGGCAATGGAGCTTTTGAGAAAATATGAAAAGGAAAAAAGGGGCTTTTACGGCGGAAGCATTGGATACCTGACTCCTGACGGAAGCTTTGACAGCGCAATTGTGATAAGAAGCATGCGGCTAAAAAAAGGCAAGGCACACATTAGAACAGGCGGTGGCATTGTCTTTGATTCCATTCCTGAAAAAGAATTTGATGAAACCTGCAACAAGGCAAAAAGCTGCCTTAATGCCATCAGCCAAGCGGAGGGATTGGAATGAAAGTTCTTTTCATTGACAACTTTGACAGTTTCACCTACAATCTTGTGGACGAATTTGAAAAAAGAGGCTGCAAATGCCTTGTTTACAGAAACAACATAAGCATTGATACAGTACACAGCATTGTAAAAAAATTCAAGCCAAAAGCCATTGTAATAAGCCCTGGTCCAAGCAGCCCAAAAGAGGCCGGAATCTGCATTGAAGTAATAAAAGAATACAAGGGCGTGCTGCCAATTTTTGGAGTCTGCCTCGGGCACCAGTGCATTATTGAGGCATTTGGAGGAATTGTATCAACTGCAAACAACATTGTCCACGGAAAGCCAAACAGCATCAGCCACGACGGAAAAACAATCTTTAAGGGATTGGAGAACCCTTTTCAGGCAGGAAGATACCATTCGCTTGCAGGAAAAAAAATTCCAAAATGCCTTGAAGTCAGCGCAGGAAGCAAAGACGAAAAGGTAATGGCAATAAGGCACTGCAAATACTTTATTGAAGGGGTGCAATTTCATCCTGAAAGCATTTTAACATCAACCGGAGGAACAATTATTGAAAATTTTATAAAAATGTGTGCCAAAAACAGCTTTAATGCAATTATTTAACAACCGTTCCTGAAGACAGTGGCTTATTCAAGAAACTCTTGAACAGACGCCCAGTCCCTTTTAACCCTTTCGTGTTTGTTTTCAATGCCTTTTATTACTTCAATTTCCGCTTTGCTGGCCCTTGCAAATTCCCAGAATCTTATCCAATACCTGATGATGTTTGAATACTTTTGTGTGTACAGCCTTTTCAATTCTGTCTTGTATTCTGTGCTTGAAGGGTTCTTAACCCTTTTATCTAATAGGTTCAAGCCTTTTTCAGCTTCCCTTATTTTCTTAATGATGGTTTTTGCATTAGTGCCGCCTGCAAATTTCTTAAAAACAACAGCATAGTTTGGTTTTCTTGAAAAAGACGGCCTAAACTTTTTCCTTTCAAACAGCCTTTTCCTGCCAAAAGAAATGAAAATCATAAAACTAACCCACAAAACAAAATTAGCAGGAAACAGTTTTTTAACTCTATCATTTTGCTTTATGCTCTATTCGCTGTACTTTCACTTTGGGCCAGAAGGCTCTTCCTAAAATTTCTGTTTAATCCCTGTATAACTCGACAAAAAGCGTTTGTTTAAGAAAAAGGTTTTTTTCGTATTTTTTTGTTTTGCTGTTGCTATTTTTGAACTATTTTTTTGATTGCTTTGAGAAAGCCTTTTGCTAATTGGATTGATGATTCTGCTTCGGCTTCTTGAGCTTCACTGCTTTCTTCCAGTCCATACATTAGGTTATGCCTTTGAAGCCTTAACGAGTTCAATTCGTTCAAGTATTTTTTTTCAATTTTGTTTGAATATTTTTCGCTCATAAAAACAAAAACCGCAAAGTGGCTGCGTTCCTTGAACCCGTCCTTGAACAAAATCGCTCTTGCTGAATGAAACATGGATGTATAGGCACTAATTATGGCACTTTCAAAAATCTTGCTTTCAAACTCCATTCCGGCAATTTCCAACTTGTGTTCAGCCATTTTAGTGGAGGACTTTGCCTTTTTAAAATCAGGCGTTGTTTTTACCAACAGACCCTTGTTCAGGCAATCCTCAATATTCAAAAAACCACCGGCCTTTCGCCAAACAAAACAATTGAATCATAAATAATGTTCTCATAAAAAACCTTGTTCCGCAAAGCTTTCTTCTTCCACTCGCCTGGTGACAACAACAAGAGATTAATTTCCCTTTTGGCTTTTTTGCCTGGCAAAAAACCGGTTTTGCCTGAATCATGGGCAATAGCCAACAGGTCAACATCGCTCTTTTCGTCATTAGTTCCCCTGGCAAAACTGCCATACAAAAGCACTGACTGCAGTGCTGGAAATTCTTCTGCCATTCGCTCAACAATTCCAGAACCATGCAAAGAATCAAGGTTAAACAATATCTTCCATTGCCTGCACAACGCATTTTCCAGATTTGCTTTATACTGGTAAGTTCGGCCAACAACATCTAAGGTAACAATCCCCTTTTTCTTCATAAATTCAAACGCTTGCCCTGATGCTGCAGGGCTAATGCCTATGCTTGAAGCCAGTCCCCTGACTGAAAAGCTCTTGTTTGGCTTAGAGGTTATCTCCTGGATTGCCTTCACAACCACATACTGCTCTAACATAATTAATACACAAGACAAATGTACATTTAAATATAACGATAAAAATTACGTTACTATACAAAATACAATTGTTTATTATAACAAACAAAAGGCTGTTGTGAGGATTGTATTACAACCCAACCCTGTTTAAATAGCCAAGCAACCTGGCAATGCGTGACAAAGCATTCTAATGCCGCTTGTGCGTTATGCCTTTTTTTTTTGGATAGCCTGCTTTAGCAGTAGCAAAAAAAGCGATTAATAAAAGTGTTAAAAAAATGTTTTTTTTTGTTTTTTTTGGTGAAAAAGCAAAAAGGTCAACAAAAATTGCCAAAACAAAAAAAAGGCTAATTCAGCTTCTGTACTTCCACTTTGGGCCTGAAGACTCTTTCTTTTTTCCGCTTCCGCCAATTCTGTCAAAAAATCCTGAGCCAGAACCAGCTCTTTTGCTTGCCGCTTCAATTCCAAAAGGACTTTCATTTCCCTTGCCTCTCTTTTCAATTACATACAATGCACCAAAAACAATAATTGCGCCTATGATAATTGCAATTCCTGCAATTTCAATAGCTCCTCCTAACCCAAACAACCCTGTTGCTGTTCCTAAAAAGCTTGCTTTGCTCATTTCTGTTTCAGAGCTTACTAAAACTGGTGGAATTAAAAACTTGTTTAAAATTTCTGAATCAACCATTGCATCTGCTTCTTCTGCTGTTAATTCGCTTTTCAAAGCATAAACAATTGTTGCCTGGTCTCCGGCTTCCACTGAAACAATCCATTCAAGAACTGGGTCGTCAACAATTACTGTAAAGTTTTCTCCTGCAATCTCTGAAGCGGTTTCTGCAAACTCTTTTGGTATAACCTCTACAACCTTTACCTCTTTTGTTTCACCTGAATCATTTCTTACAACAATTGTAATAACTGCCTTGTAATAAACTTCGTTTCCGCTTCCAATCTGTTTTAATGAAAGGCTTCTTTCAACCCAGCTGCCTTCAAGCATTTGCTTTGCCTCATCACATACAGCCTGGCTGAATCCAAGCCCTTTCATCATTATTTCCAAATGCTCTTCGTTGAAAACATACTGGCTTTTCGCTCCATAGGTTCCAACCGCAACCAGTCCTGCAAGCTCTTCAAGCTTTGCAACTCCTTTGTCAGCTTTTTCCACTGCAGTATCATAATCTTCGTTGTCAAACGCTTCTTGTGCTTTGTCAATCAAATCTCTTGCTTCTTCAAATAATCCAGCCTGCTCTGCATTCAAAGCAATTCCCAAAACATCAAACTCTGCAAGAAAAGAATCAACAGTTTCCTTCACAGCAAACGCTACATCAATTGCATCCTCTGCAGCAATTTTATTCTCATCATCGTCAGGTGTGTCATTTGTTGTTTTGTTGTCAACTGTTATATCAATACTGTCCTGATTGCTGCTTATGTTATACTCGTCTATAGAGGTTGCCTTTAGCTCGTAATCTCCGTTACTTACACTCAATGTATTCCAGTCAAAGACATAATAGCTGCCGCTTTTTGTTCCGTCTCCAATATAAGTTTCGTTAAGGTGAAATCTAATCCGTTTTATGCTGGTTGTACTGTCTGCTGTTGCACGTGCTTTGATTTCAACAATGCCTTCAACTACATCATCATTATCTGGGTCAATCAATTCAACTGTTGGTTTTGGTCTATCGGTTTGGTTGCCGTAAAACACTGGAGCATAACTGCTTTCACTGCTTTCGTTTCCTGCATTGTCAACTGCAACAACCCAATAATAGTAAGTTTGTCCGTCTGTTAAATCACTATAGCTGGAGTAATCAGTGTCACTATCTCTTGTTTTCCCAATTTTGCTTGCGTCATCAAAGTCTTTATTTGTTCCCCTGTAAATTTTGTAATAGTCTATTCCGCTGTGGCTGTCTCCGCCATTGTCATTCCAGTCCAAATCAACTTTGTCATCTCCTGAATCATAGCTTCCGCTCAAACTTGTTGGCGTATTTGGATTTGAGTCATCAATTTTTATTTTGTAATGGTCTGTTGCACTTTCATCTGAGCCAACTTTTGCCATTACGTGGAAATAATGAGTTCCATTGCTTAATCCTAAATAGCTTTTTGAAGTGCTTTCCCTTGTGCCTTCTTTGTTGCTTTCCGTTACAGTTGTGCCTGAACTATCATTTAAAAGATAGTAGTATGTTGCACCGCTTACAGAACTCCAGGTAAATTCGGGGTCATCGCTTATTTCCCAAGTGTCCTCTTCATGCTCGCTGCTTATATTTGGCTTGCTTATACTGCCGATTGTTACTGTGTTGCTGTTTTCATCTTCTCCAGGGCTTGTTCCTGTTGCCGCAACAGGAGTTACCTGACAAATCCAATCCTCGCCTTCGTTTGTTTCATCTGAATCAACGGTTGAACCTGTTTCGCTTGTCGGCCCGCCGTCCTTGAACCAGAGGAAAGTTGTTGCTTCCTCGTCCTCGTCATCACCTTCATTGTCATCATAATCATAAGTGCAGTCCAAATCATCGTTGCTTTGAGGCGAACCCGGCGAAATTTCAACATTTTCCGCAACAGGAGCCTGGTTTGGCCCGTTAACTGTAATTGAAACGCTAGCCATGTCTTTTGCAGCTTGCTCGTCTGTTGCAGTAAGTATTGCATCATAGTCTCCTGCTGTCTCGTAATTGTGATCTAGATTGGTAACAAAATCATAGTCGCTGTTTCCATCTCCAAAGTTTATCTTACAAGTTGCTAAGTCGTCATCAATGTCAGCACAACTGCCTGTAAATGTAACAATTAGTGGTACATCCCCTGTACTTGGATTAACGTTCAGTGTTGCTGTTGGCGCATTGCTTGAACTTAAGACTGTAATTGTAGTCGTGTCATTGTCAGAACTTTCTCCCTCGTTGTTCAATGCTGACAATTCAACCTCATAATCGCCTATTGTGTGGTAAGTATGGGGCCATACAAAGCTGTTAAAATCAGCAATATTCCCGTCCCCTAAATCAATTGTACAACTTACAATTTGTCTCATTTCATTGTCATCAGAGCAGCTGCTTTCAGAAAAGTTTACTGCAAGCGGCTCTGTCCCACTTATAGTATCGGGTGTTAGTATTACTATTGGTGTAGCAAATGTGCTCCCGCTTAAAATTAGAAATGCTAGTAATAGAAAGGCAAACTTTTTTATCACTCCCAATCCCCCACAACTCCTTCGCTAGAAGGAAATTTGTTATGTATACTTGTTTTTGGTTTGTTAATGTTGGCATCTGAGCCTTTTGCTCATACTATTCTGGGGTCATTCTATTTAAAAACTTTTTTGCATTTTGAGGGTATATTGCGTAGTTTGAAGTGATTTTTGTGAGTCTACATAATATTTTTTACCTTGTGTTGTTTACTCTTGCTCCTGTTTTTGAATTAAGGTGGAGCATTCCGCTCGGCCTTTGGAGTAAGCCAGTTGAACTTCCTTTTGTTGGGGCTGTAAGCGGTTTTGGCATGCCTTTGTTTGAAGTTTTGCCAATTGTGGTAATAACAAACATTCTTTTGGGTATTTTTCTGTATTTTGCATTGGATTTTCTTGTAAGGCTTTTTACAAGAGTCCAATATATAAAAGTATTATATGAGAGGATTGTGGCAAGAACGCAGAGGAAGGCAAAGCCTTTTGTTGAAAAATATGGGGTAATTGGGCTTGCAATTTTTATTGGCATTCCTTTGCCTGGCTCTGGTGTCTGGACAGGGGCATTAGCGGCCTTTTTGCTTGGAGTGCGCTTTCGTGATTTTGCAATTGCCTGCGTGATTGGTGTTCTGATAGCCACTGCAATAGTAACTGCGGTGACGCTTGGCCTTTTGAACGGGTTTTGAATTTGAATGCGTTTTGAATGGTTTTGGCTTTTAGCAAATTTTTATTTTGAGAATGTGCTTGTTTTCCGGAATAAGCGTTACTTTTTCTCCTTTTTTGAGTTTGTAGAATTTTGCAATATCTGTTGGAAGAGTAATTGCAAGGCTTCTTCCGGTTGAAACTATAGGTCTTGTTACACTAAATACATTAAGCTGGTTTTCAGTTTCTTTCATCTGTTTGCTTGTAACAAATTCTTTTCTGCATTTTTTGCATTTGTAGTAAGGCTGTTCTTTTAGAATGATCTTTCCGTCCAATAGCTCTATTTCTTCTTGGTGCAATTCAGATATTCCGCCACAAAAAACACATTTTATTTTTTCTTTTTCCATAAGCTTACCTCTCCTTCATTTGACTCCCAAATGCTGACGACATTAATGTATTTTTTTGTTTCTTTTTTGATTACTGTAAAATAATACTCCATTATTTTGAACACAGTCTTGATTGCCCTTTTTTTTTGTTTTTCTTTAACCTTTTGCTTAATCACGTTTTGTTCAACTTCGCCGTAATTAATGCCATATTTGAGAGAGCGTTCAAAAAAACGCTGTCTTGCATGTCTTGTCCAAACAACCTCCATTACAAAATAGTGCACAATATAGTATTTAAATATATCATTACCAATGCATTACTTTTTCATTATTATTTTCTCACTTGTTTTTCCTTAGGGTCTTTTGGACAGTATTAGTCTTTGAATTAGTTACTTTATTTTTGAAATTGTTTTTGTAAGAAGTGTCTTAACATTATCTGCGTTTTTGTTAAATATTTTTATGACTTCTTCCCAGTCTACTGGTGCTTCGTCTTCAGCCCAGCTGTCGTAGTCTGTTGACATTGCAATTGCTGCATAAGAAATTCCTGCTTCGTTTGCCAGAATGCATTCTGGTGCAATAGACATGTTTATTACGTCTGCTCCCCAGATTCTGAACATTTTTGATTCTGCTCTTGTTGAAAACCTTGGTCCCTCAATTGTGATTACTGTTCCTTTTGAATGGTGTTTCAATTTTAGTTCTTTGCAGCTGGCGTCCAATAATTTTCTTAATTCTTTTGAGAACGGGTCTGGCATTGCCACATGCTTTGCTTTTCCTCCGTCTGCTGGAAAATCTTCGTAGAATGTTATTTTTCTGTGCCTGGTAAAGTCAATAAACTGGTCAAGAATTATAATGTCGCCTCGTTCAATTTCTTTTCTAAGGGAACCGCAGGCAGTGGTTGCAATAATGCTGGTGACACCCTGGTTTTTCATTGCCTGAATGTTTGCTCTGAAATTAACCTGTGTTGGTGGAATGGTGTGTTTTCTTCCATGCCTTGCAATAAAGCAGACCTTTTTGCCGTTTAATTCTCCAATTCTAAGTGGTGAACTTGGAGTTCCATAGGCTGTGTCAACTCCAACATCTTTTGCTTTTTTCAAAAGTTTTGGGTCTTCCAATCCGGAGCCGCCTATTATGCCAATCATTTTTTGTGTCTCCTTCTAACTTTTGGTGAAATTCTGAAAATTCTTTGACTTTTTTTGCTTAGTTGAGTATAGCCTGCTTTTTGGTAGAATTTTTTTGGTTTTTTATCTGGTACAACACTGCTTCTCTTTATGCCATTTTTCTCAAAGTAAGCATGAGCCTTTCCAAGTAATTTATGGCCAATTCCCTTTGTCTTAAAGCCTTTGGAGACTTCTATGGCTGAAATAATTCCTTCTCTTCTTTTTGGTTCTATGCGACAACGGCAAATTCCAACTATGTTTCTTTCATGCAGTGCAAAAAAAACTTGTGAATTTTTTGGCAATTCTAAACCAAAGGCCGTTAATTCTTTTTGTTTTGCTGTCCTTACTACAATTCTTCCCTTTAAAATTTTTTCTGTCAAAAAAATCACGCCCTTTCTTTAATTCTGGCCTGTTTTTTAATCTCCTATAAATATTACATTTTTCATTCCTTTAAAGTGTTTGTCTCCACTTAAAATTTTTGCACCCTCTTTTTCTCCTTGTGTCAAGATGAATGCATCTGCTAATCCAAAATTTTTTACTTTTTTTCTAATAGTGGCGTGTCTTTTCCCGGCATCTCTTGCAATATTTTCATCTATTTTTAAAATTTTTGACATTGCCATTAGTGCCTCAAAAAATTGGGCGCTGTTCCTTTCTGTTCTTTCAAGCTTGCTTACAATTTCTGAAACAGTCAAAGCAGAACAGAGAATTTCGTTGGCTTCATTTTCAAGTATTTCTTTCACCAAAAACCCTTTTTTGCTTCCTTCAAAGTATTCAATCCAAGCGTAGCTGTCAACTATTACTTTCATAAGCGATTACCTATTCAATGTCAAGCTCGTCTTTTTCGGTAAATGGTTCAACGCCCTTGAGTTTTCCAAAAAAAGTTTTTTTAACTTTTTTTATGTCAAGCTTTACAAATTCGTTTTCCTTTATGTCTTCTTTTTCCACAACTGGTTTTGGAATGGTTGTAACAATTGAACCGCCGATTTTTCTTGTTTTAACCAAAAATTCCATCACATCACCTATAATAAAATTATACAACAAGTTATATTTAAACTTATGTTTTTTCTTCCTTCACATTCTCGTTGTCAAACTTTAACAAGGAGAATGTATCATAACCCTTCAACTTTTCTATTCCTTTGAGGAAGGTCAGCTCCACAAGAAACGCCATCCCGTTAACTTTGCCTCCAAGCATTTCAACTAAATTAATAGCCGCACAAGCGGTTCCTGCTGTGGCGCATAAATCGTCTACGATTAGAACACTTTCTCCCTTCTCAATTGCGTCCTCATGGATTTCAAATGCGTCAGTACTGTACTCTGTTTTGAATTCTTGTTTTATCTTTTTGTAAGGCAGTTTTCCTGGTTTCCTCAGTGGAACAAATCCTGCATGGAATTCGTAGGCAAGCACTGAACCCAAAATAAAGCCCCTTGCTTCAGTGCTTACAACCTTGTCAAAGTGCATGTCTTTTTTCATAAAGTATTCGACTAAATCGTCTACTGCTTGTCTGAATGCAGGGGCGTCCTGAAAAAGGCTCATTACGTCATAGAACAAAATGCCTTCTTTTGGAAAGTTTGGAATTGTCCTGATTTTTTTCCTTAAGTCCATTTAAACCAATAAAATTTTGCTGAAAAAGGAATTTAAAGCCTTGCTTGGCTTGAGTAATGGGGCAAGAAAATTATTATAGTGGAATGAGTGCTTATTTATTATGCCAAGAGCTAAAAAGGCAAAACCCGCGAAAAAGCCAATCGCGAGAAGAACAACACATAATATAATGGAAAGCCGTGGTCTTGTAAAAAGAGGTGTTCCGCTTAGAACAAGGAAAGGAAAACCCTCAACTGTTTTCAGGAGGCAGCTTAAGTTTGTGCTTGTTGATAAGGCTCCAAGAAAGACTTTTTCGTATACCAAGGCTGGCGAGGCAGGCAGGGCTATTATGCTGCAAGAGAACAGGGCGAGGAGAAAAGCAGGCCAGCCTCTTAGGCAATTGTTTGAGCCAGAATTTGTAAAAAAGCTCAGAGTTGTAACTGTTGCAGGAGAAAAAATGTACATTAGTCCAAGTGGTTACCTGCCATATGTTGCAAGAGTGCGGTTTGGGGAAACTTTGACTCAAAAGCAGAAGACTGCTCTTGCAAAAAGGGGAAGGCTTCTTTCAACAATGCCTCATCTTATTGGAGCAGGTGCAGGTGTTCTTAGTCTTGGCCAAAAATATATTCTTATTCCAAAGAGGCCATCAACTGTTGGGGTTCACCCTGGCAAATTCCATTGGATTGCCGGACTTGGTGACTTTTATTCTGCTGCTTCTGGGCGAAAGTTTGAAAAGCCTGCTGAAACTACAAAAAGAGAGGCTATTGAAGAGATTGGAGGCAATATTTCAAAAAACCCTTCTTGGTTCTCTGTGCAGAAAGTGGCAAAAGAGCTTGGTGCTGCTGGAAAAAATGTACAGTTTTTAGGTCAGGGCTTAAAGCCTGTTAATGCTAACAAAGCTCCGGCTTTAATTATGCTTCAGGACAGGAACATTAACATGTTTGAGATACAGCATGCTGTTAATATCAAAATGAATGACCCTGACAAGTTTATTCGAAAAAATTTCACAAAAGGGCATCCTTTGAAAACCATTAGGGTTGGTGGCGGATTTTCTATGAAAAACAGTAAGGCTTCTGGTAAAAGAGTTAGGGTTGAAGGCACTCTTTGCAAGTTTAGGGCAAAAGCAGCTGTTGAAGACAAGTGGGAAATGGCAGAGGCTGCAATTATTCCAAGAACAAGTGTTGGCATTCATCGCTTTATAAAGGCTTACAGATCTCAGATAACTCAGGCTGCAAGGCTTGGTCTTCTTGCTTACGCTGCTGAACTAAGGAAGATTGAGCGGAAGAAAAACCATTAATTATTTTCTGCTTTTGTAAACCCTTTCCATTCCCTGATTGCCTTGTTGTATCTTTCAAAGGTGTCTGTTTGCAGGAATTGCCTTTCTCCCATGTCTGCTCCGCAGAGCTTTCCTTCTTCTGCAAGCTTTGGAAAGACTTCTTTTTCAATGCTGACTTTTTTTCCGGCAGGAATGTATTCAAAAATTTTTGGCGAAAGAATGTATGCGCCTGCACTGATTAGCTTGAATCCTTCTTCTTCGTCAGGTGGTTTTTCGCTGAATTCTGTAATTTTTTCTCCTTCAAATTTTACAAGCCCGCCTGCTTTGGTGTAGGCAACTGTTGTAAGTGCAAGTGTTGCAATTGCGTTGTTTTTTTCGTGCACTTTTGTCATTGCAGTAAAATCAATGTCTTTTAATTCGTCTCCGTTCATCATAATGAATTTTTGTTCTTTCTTCAAATGTCTTTCTGCAATTTTGAGTGCTCCAGCTGTTCCCATGTACTCTTTTTCAACATTGTAGTGGAGGGCAACGTTTAATTTTTTGCCGTTTCCAAACTTTTCTTCTATTTGTTCGTGTTTGAAGCCAACTGCTAAAGTAATGTCTTTTACTCCAAATCTTTTTGCAACCTCTATGTTCCACTGCAAACATGGTTTGCCTTGTACTGGAAGGATTAGCTTGCTTAATTCAAGGGTTATTGGCCTTAGTCTTGTGCCAAGCCCTCCTGCGAGAATGAATGCTTTGTTAATGTTTAATTCTTTTGGCATGGTAAATTAATGGTTTTTTAAGTAATTAAAGTTTTTCTTTTTTCTGATTGTACTATAGCAAGCCATTGTAGTCTTTTGAATTTTTTTTTGTTTGTTTGTACACTAAGCAATTGTTACTTAACAACAGGTGCTGTCGATATAGATCAAACAAGAGTCTATGTAAGAAAACAACAAGATATTCATCAAACAAGATTATCACCCTGATAGTGACTAAGAAGCCCTGCACTTTAGTGCGTGGGGGGGCGAGGTCATAAGAAGATTTTGCAAAAATAATTGAATTGTGTCAAAGAAAACAAAAAATTCAGCCTTTATTTTTTTTCAGAAAAACCATTTCTGAAAAGGGTTTTGCTGTTCTAAAAAGCTTTTTAAATTCCTCCTTGCTTGTAAAAGCCCTTTTGAGCATTTTTAGGATAAAGCTTGGCCTTAGGTAAAACTCTTTCATGGCTCTTTTCCAGTATTGCCTTAATTCTTTTTGTGTGATGTCTGGCAGCTCTATGACTGGTTGTGAATGTTTTGGTTGGGTGTATAGTTCTGGGTTCACTTTCAAAAACCCTTTTTTTACTGCAAGTTCATAAGATTCTGTCCCAGGATATGGTGCAAGAATTGAAAGGCTTAAATAATCAGGGTCAAGTTCTTTCATAAAACTAATTGTTTTTTCAATATCTTCTTTTGTTTCTCCAATGTTTCCAATCATAAAGGCCGCGCTTGTTTCAATTTTGTATTTTTTTGTAAGTTTTATAGCATTTCTTGCTTGTTCAAGTGTAGTGCCTTTCTTTATAAGGTTAAGAATCTTTTGCGAACCTGTTTCTATTCCAAATTCCATCCAAATACATCCACTTTCCTTCATTTTTTTGACTGATTCTTCGTCTATTGTGTTAACTCTACTGCTACACCCCCATATTAACTCGAGTTTTGCAATCCCGTCACATATTTTAAAAAGCCTTTTTTTGTTTATGGTGAATGTATCATCGATAAAAATGATTTGTTTTATTCCATAGCTTTTAACAATTTCACTTATTTCTTTCAAAACATTTTCTGAACTTCTTTGGAAAAGTTTTCTTCCCCATATTGATTTGGAAGCACAGAAAACACAATTGTTTGGACAGCCCCTGCTTGTAATAACTGTTGCAAAAGGAAATTTTATCGGAGTTTTTGAAGGTGGTCTGTATTTTTTATTTGGCAGAAGATGCCTTGCAGGAAAAGGAAGTTGGTTCAAGTTTTCAATTCTTGAATTTGCTTCTGTTAAAAAGATTTTTTTACCTTGTCTGAATGCAAGACCTTTAACTTTGTTTAATTTCTTTCCTTTATTTAAAGCCTTGACTGTTTCAAGGAAACTAAAATCGCTTTCCCCAATTGCAACAATATCGATTTCAGGGTGCTTTTCAAGGGTTTGCTTTGGCAAAACAGTTACATGCACCCCTCCTGCAACCACTTTAACTCTTGGAAAAATTCTTTTTGAAATCCTCGCTATTTTTAAGGCTTCGCTGAATGTAGATGTAGTGCTTGTAATTCCAACAATGTCTGGTTTTGATTCTTTTATCTTTTTTTCTATTTCTGGCCATTGCATGTTTTCAGCAAAAGAGTCAATTATTTCTACATTAAACTTGTTTTTTTCAAGAACGGCTGCAATATAAGCAATGCCAAGTGGCGGAAAAATTGGTGCACCTTCTCTCATTCCCTTGTAAAGTTTTATGCAAGGAGGCACTAAAAGAAGTATTTTAAGTTTATTTTTTTGCATAAAAAAAATCTTTTCCTATTTTTTATGAATTTAAAGAATAAATAAGCTGTATTGTTATTCATTTTGCCTGCAAGGTTTTTTTATTCTTTTTGTATTTAAAATTAAATGTAATAATTTCATTAAAATAATCTGTCATAATTTTAATTAGCCTGCAATTGTTTTGGCTAAATAAATACCTAAAATAGTTGTCAACTGTATAATTATTAATATGTTTTGCCTTGAAATAGTATTAAAGTGTTTTAGCGATTTTTTTTTGAGGTGCGTTTTTATGGTTCCGTTGTTTTCTGTGGTTGTTCCTGTTTTTAATGAGGAAAAAAACATTTTTCAGCTGTTTAACAGGCTTGTTAAAACTTTTTCCGAAATGCCTATTAATGGGTTTGAAATAATTTTTGTTGATGATGGAAGTACCGATTCCAGTTTTGAAAAAATGAGTTTGTTAAGAAAGAAAGATAAAAGGGTTAAAATAATTAGATTTACAAAAAATTTTGGTCAAACCTTCGCATGGGACGCAGGGATAAAGTTTTCAAAAGGCAAATACATAGTTACAATTGATGCAGACCTTCAAAATAATCCTGAAGACATTCCCTTGCTTTATAATAAGATTTTGGAAGGCTATGATATTGTTTCAGGTTGGAGGGCAAAAAGAAAGGATTCTTTTTCAAAACGCTTTTTTTCGGTTTTTGCAAATGTGTTTAGAAGATGTTTAATTTCCGAAAAAATTCATGACAGTGGTTGTGCTTTAAAGATTTACAAAAGTGAATGTTTTGAAGGATTGGATTTATATAAAGGAATGAGGCGATTTATAACTGCTATAATGGCTATGAGGGGCTATAAGGTTGGAGAATTAAAGATAAGTCACAGTCAACGGAAACACGGCGAAACAAAGTATGGTTCAAGTCGTTTAGCTTATGGTTTTTTGGAACTGTTGATGGTTGTTTTTATGGTAAAATATAATTCAAATCCATTAAAGCTTTTTGGCGGATTAGGAATATTTACCTTTTTTTCTGGCTTTATTATTGGATTGTACCTTGTTATTCTAAAGTTGTTTTTTGGAGTACCGCTTTCTGAAAAGCCTTTGTTAATTTTGGTAGTTTTGCTTATAATTCTCGGAATTCAGTTTATAATTTTTGGATTTATTGCAGAAATGCTTGTTAGAATACAATTCAATGCAAATAATGGTACACCGTATGTTATAAGGGAGATTCTGAAATGAAGATAGCTGTAACAGGCGGGGCTGGATTTATTGGAAGCAATCTTTGTGATTTCCTTGTTGAGAAAAACCATAGCATACTATGCATTGACAATTTCAATGATTATTACAGTCCAAACATCAAGCGCAAAAATATTGCCCATCTTCTAAAAATTCCTTCTTTCAAGCTGTTGGAGTTAGACATTAAGAACAAGCCTGTTTTGGAAAATCTTCTGCGAACTGAAAAGCCAGATGCCATTGTCCACCTTGCTGCTTTGCCTGGTGTAAGATCAAGCATTGAAAATCCTTCTCCATACATTGAAAATAACATTCAAGGTACCTTAAACTTGCTCCAAGCAGCAAAAGATTTTTCGACAAAAATAATTTTTGCCTCAAGCAGTAGCGTGTATGGCGACAGCAAAAAAATTCCCTTCAAAGAGGACGATCCTGCCAACAGTCAATTGTCACCCTATGCTTTCTCCAAGAGGGCAGGCGAACTATTGTGTCAAACCTACAACAACCTCTACAACATTCCTATTGTTTGCTTTCGTTTTTTCACAGTCTTTGGTATAAGGAACAGGCCTGATATGGCTGTTTCAAAATTTACAAGGCTTATGCTTGAAGAAAAACCTTTGCCTGTTTATGGTTCAACAGATCTGAAGAGAGACTACACTTTTGTGGATGATATTGTTCCGACAATTTCTACAGCACTTGAAACAGATTTTGGTTTTGAAATAGTTAACCTTGGAAATAACAAGCCAGAGCCGTTATCAAAACTAATTTCTGCAATTGAAGAATCCACTGGCAAAAAGGCCTTGATTGAAAACAAGGGCTTTCAAAAAGGGGACGCTAAGGAAACCTGTGCAGATATAGAAAAGGCAAAAAGGCTTTTTGGTTACAATCCAAAGGTTTCGTTGGAAGAAGGAATTCAAAGGTTTGTCAAATGGTACAAAAAAAACAACTGAATCTTTAATATTTTTGTAAGTAAAGGTTTTTACAATGGTGCAAAAAAACAAACTAGTTTACATTAGCCTGGCCGTAATAGTCCTGTACCTTCTTCCGTTTCTTTTTCTTTGGCAAAATTCTCCAATTCTTGTCCACGACACTTTAGAAGCCTGGTTTCCAAACGTAAAGGTTCTCTCAGAGACTGAAACTACCTTCTCATCTTTAGATGCAACAATTCCAAGCGTTATGAACGGTCTGCCAAGAAACGTGCTTGTCTCTGAATTCAATTTCTTTGTCTGGGGTCAAACAATTTTTGACTTGTTTACTCTTTACATTGTTAACCTTGCTTTAATGCATGTGATTGCCTTTGTCGGAATGTACTTTTTGCTAAAAGTCCACTTCTTAAAAGATCCAAAACACCACGCAATCGCAGTTGGTGCTGCCCTGTGCTTTGCACTGCTTCCATTCAACCCATTTAGGGTTCTTGGAATTGCAGCCATGCCGCTTGTTTTGTACGCCTTTCTAAATCTGAAAAACAAGTCTGCAACAAAAAAAGACTGGGTAATTATTTTGCTCTACCCTTTTTTCTCCAGCTTTTTTCACGTTGGAATTTTCTTTCTGTCTATTCTTGGTCTGCTTTGGCTCTACGACTTTTACAAGACAAAAAAACCAAACTGGTTTTTTCTTGCAGCGCTGTTCTTGCTTGGAGCAATCTCTTTTGTAACAGAGTACAGGGTTCTTTTCACAATGTTTTTAGACAGTTCATTTCAAAGCCATAGGCTGGAATTTGGAAGTTACCCAACAGACCTTGTAAGAGTTTTGGGTAGGAGTGCAAGAACGTTTATTTTTGGGCAATACCATGCTGCTTCACTGCATTACATCTTCGTTTTTTTCGCAACAGCTGCAGCGCTTGTCATTTCCTTGAGAAAAAAAATTCTGCCATCCAATCTCTTAAAAATTTTAGTGCTAATAATTGCAATATCTGTTTTTGCAGAAGCCATAACTGGCTGGGCTGCTCTAGAACCATTGAAGGCACAGTTCTCAATTCTTAAAACATTCAACTTTGCAAGGTTTACAGGTTTTTTTCCGATTCTGTGGGGTCTTGCTTTTGCACTCTCCTTGAAAATAATTTTTGAAAACCAAAAGCACGGAAAGCAAATAGCATTTTTCCTAATAATCCTGCAGGTTGCTTTTCTTTTTTCATATACTGATTCTCTTGTGCAGACAGGTGGCTTTGGAATGCTTCTAAGCCAGGAACCAGGCTATGCTGAATTTTATTCAGAGCCACTTTTCAATGAAATTGATTTATTCATTTCCCAACCAAAAGAATCTTACAGGGTTGTTAGTATTGGTTTAGTTCCTGCAATTGCTCAATTCAACGGCTTCTATGTACTTGATTCATACCAGCCAAACTATTCCCTGGAATATAAACATTCCTTTAGAAAAGTAATTGAAGCAGAGCTTGAAAAAAGCCCTTCACTTAAAAGATATTTTGACGGATGGGGTTCCCGTGCCTACATTTTTCCTGCAGAGCTTGAAGGAAACCGTGCCTGCACAAAAGGAACCTGTCAAAGCATAAAAAATCTTGAGCTCAATACAATTGTGCTGAAAGAAATGGGTGTCAAGTATGTTTTTTCGGCGGTGGAAATTGAAAATGCTGAAGATAATGGCTTTGAACTGTTAAAAGTGTTTGAGAGGTCTGATTCCCCCTGGAAAATTTGGCTTTACCAAATTCAATAGAAAACAATAAGCTAAATTCTTTAACCAAAACTGTACCAATTTCTTTAAATTGCATTAAACCCATTAATAGTTCAGGTAATTGTTATGATTGGTTTAAGCAGTAGCTATTACGGTTTTCAAAAAATTCCAGTATACGAATCTGCCAAAAGGGTTTTTGACCTTGGTTTTGACACCGCCGAGCTTGGGGCAGGTCATGGACCGGAACCAGCTGTTTGGAAAACGGTTAAAAGAATAAAGCGTGATTTTCCGGACAAAAATTATACAGTGCATGGTTTGTTTCCTCCTTTGGAGAAAAGGTTTTGGTTTAATGCAAGCCTTGGCTTTACAAAGCAGAATGAAAAAATTGTTGAAAACTTTTTTAGGGCTGCGCAAATTGTTGAGGCAAAGGTTGTTTCAATCCACCCTGGTTTTAGGCGAGAAATTGATTGGATTGATGGGGCAACCCCACTGGAGGAATTTTCTCCGCAGGAAGAAATTCCTATTGAAAAGGCTTGGTCAAACTTTTTTGAACTAACAAACTACTGTCTTGCCAAAGCCAAGGAAACAAACTGTGTTTTTGCAATTGAAAACATGCCTTCAATGGCTTTTCCCCTTGTCCGCACAATTGAAGACTTTGAAAAAGCATTCACGCAATTTCCAAACCTTAAAATGCTTTTGGACGTTGGACATGCTCTTTACAGCGATTGTTTGAATCAGCTTCTTGAACACTTTGCAGACAACGTATGCCAGCTTCATTTGCACATTAGCAGACCTGAGGGAATTGCTCCAAAAGCAGACGAACACAATCCTGTAACAGACGCAAAACAACTTGAACCACTCAGTGCAATAAAGCAACTTAAACAAATTCCAATAATTTTTGAACACGGAATCAACATTTCAGAAGAACAAATCAAGTCAGAAAAAAGGATTCTTGAAGGGTTTTTGGAAAAGAAATGACTTGCTGGTTTGCTCACCAACCACAAGAATAAAATAGTAGTTTAAATATAATTGATTTGAATGGCAGCAAAGCAACACTCATCACAAAACAGGGGTGGTAACAAACCACCTAACTATTCCATAAAGGGCGGCGCGCACCTTCTTTCTTTGCCAAAGGGCGGGTTTTATTCACAGCTTCTTTTAGCTCGTGAGCGTGAAACCCCACTACTTTAGTAGTGGGATGTGAGCGAACCACTGTTTATTTCTTTAAAGAATGAGTTTATATGCCTCGAGCGGCGTGGCGCTACCGCGCCACTCAGGAGGCGTTACGTCATGAAAACTGATTTCGATAGACATCTGTATAGTCATAATCATATTAAAGGTTGTTGGGAGCATCACTTGGAGTGGTGTCCTAAATATAGGTTTAACGCTTTTGGAAAAGAATCAAGTAAGGCTGATATGGAGGCAATTTTGAAGCAGATTGCGACCGAGTATAAGATGGTTGTTGAGGAACTTGCTGTTATACCTGATCATGTGCATATTGTAGTTAGAACAAAACCGTCTATGAGTTTGAGTAAGACAACACAGTTGCTCAAAGGTAGGAGCTCGTATGAGTTTTTCAGAAAGCATCCAAACATGCGCTTAAGATATAGGAAAGGACACTTTTGGGCACCAAGTACTTGCTATCTGACAACAGGCTCAGTGGATTTGGATAGAACAAGAGCCTATGTCAGAAACCAATCAGATGCATATCAAGCAACACTATTAAAATGGGCTAACTGAACCCAGCAGAAGTCACGCACTTCAGTGCGGGGAGGTTCACGCGAAGAATTTCCTTTAAGTGGAAAACAAATTTGGATTAGATTAAACCGGCAGTATGGAAAAAGCATTTCTTATCAAGCCACCCACAAAGCTTTGCAAAAAATGGTTTTTGGAGGAATTGTGGTTAAAGAAAATTACCGCTACAGTGTTTCTTTGAAGTATGTTGAGCAAATGGTTTCTTTTCTAAGGCAGTTAAGGCAGGGTTATGAAAGCGTGGAAACAGGAATTGAGCCAATTGAAAAGAAAATTTCAGAGCTGATAAAAGAAGTCAAGCACACTAATTCTGTTTTGAATGAAGTGCACGAAACACTGCAAAAAGAAGCCCAAACTGTTTTGTGCGTGAAATGAATGCAGGATCCTGCTTTCCGCAATGTTTTTTTTTACCTATTTTTTTTGAATTGCTGTTTCGAGTTTTTCTTTTAGGTCTTCGTTGTTTCTGTAGAAGATGATTTCTTTTATTGCAGGGCAGCCTTTTACAAGTTCTGAGACTTTGCTTTTGGCTTTGGCAATAACTATTATTGGCTTGTTTAAAACAATTGCTTCTCTTAGTTCCATTCCCTGTCCTGTTGAAGGAAGTGATTGTTCTCCAATGATTAAGTCTGCTTTTTTAATCATTTCAAAAGCCCGCTCATAGCGTTCTTCGTCTCCGCCAAAGAATTTTGCTGTGTCAATTGGAGAAAAAACCTCTATTGCAAAGGGTTTGCAGATTTCAGCAATTGTCCGATATAGTTCTTCCCCTGCACTGTCTTTGGGAAGTGCTCCAAGAATCAAAATGTTTTTCATTGAAGAAAATAAGGCGTTTACTCTTTTTAAAGCGTTTACTTTGCCGGCAAAACAAAATTGCCGTTGTTTTATGCGCTTGCAAATTTTATTTCAAGCGATTTGAACATTGGTTTCAGGTATACCTCTCTTTTTTTCTTGATTTTTTTAATCATCTTGTGCATTGCAAGAAAAGAGGCGTCCCTGCTTATTGCTTCCTGTTTTCGCCCAAGTTCTCTGGCCAACTCACCAACTGTTTTTTTCTCAGACTGGTATTTGATTAAACGCCTGAGCAATTCAAGCCTTTGAGGGGAAAGCAGTCTGTAAAGGTCTTCACCTGTGTCCAAAAAGAGAGTGTGAGTGTTTGAATAAGAATACTTTTTTGGGTTATCAAAGACATCCTTAAGCTCTTTTCTCTTGTCAGCCCCAATTTTTATCACAAGTTTTTCCATCTTTGCCACCTGTTAATATATAACGCCAAAGGTTATATAAACTTGTTATTTTTCCAAAAACTTTAGTCTGTAAAGCCTCCAGTTCTTTTCTATCTTTTTAGCCAATTCATCCATTGTTTCAAAACTTTTACTTTTATTTATTATTCTCTTTTCAACAGGTTTTCTGTAGAATTGGTGTATGTGTACTTCTTCTCGTTTGGAACAATCATAGCGTACTATTTCGGTTGGATTGTCGCTAAAAAAAGTACAATAACTAATAGAAAACTCTTCAAGACTTTTTCCATCGGGTGTAAAAACAAACCGAATAAAAATAATATTTTCCTGTGAATTATCCAAAAACCAATTATAGTTCTTTTGCCTCTCCTTTTCCACCATTAAAAACAGCCCTTTGAATACTTGTTTTTGGTCTTTAAATTCGCTTTGAGAGTGGATTTCCGATGAAATTCACAAACCAGATATTCTTTCTTCCTAATACATTCATCAAAAAAATACCCTTTTTAACTGTTTTTGCTTTTTGTCCTTTTAAGGGTGATAAAAAGTGAAGATTGCAGTAATTGGAACAGGTTACGTTGGTCTTGTTGCAGGTACTTGTTTTGCTGACATGGGACACGACGTGATATGCGTTGACATTGACGAGGAAAAGATAAAAGTGCTAAACGAGGGAAAGGTGCCTATTTACGAACCAGGTTTAGAAGAGCTAATTGCAAAAAACAAGGCAAAGATTGTTTTTACAACCGATTTTGATGATGCTGTAAGGAAAAGCGAGGTTGTATTTATTGCTGTTGGAACTCCTCCAAAGCCAAACGGCGGAGCTGACTTAAGCTATGTTGAAAATGTTGCACGCGGAATTGCTGTAGCGGCAAAAAAGCCAAAGATTGTGGTGGAAAAAAGCACTGTTCCTGTTCAAACCTGTGAAAGGATAATTCAGGTACTGGACTGCAATAATGGGGATGGAAATGGAAACGGTGTAAAACACACTGTTGTAAGCAATCCGGAATTTTTAAGGGAAGGAAGTGCTGTTGTGGATTTTTTAAAGCCTGACAGAGTTGTAATCGGAACAGACAACGAAAAGGCAAGGAATGCAATGGAAGAATTGTATGCTCCACTGAAAGCAGAAATGGTTTTTACAGATATTAAAAGCGCTGAATTAATAAAGCACGCAAGCAACAGTTTTCTTGCAGCAAAAATAAGCTTTATTAATTCTGTTGCAAACGTTTGTGAAAAGACGGGTGCAGACATTGAAATGGTTGCAAAAGGAATGGGGCTGGACAAAAGAATTGGCCCAAGCTTTTTGAACGCAGGAATTGGCTACGGCGGATTCTGCTTTCCAAAAGACGTTGAAGCATTTATTGCAATCTCTGAAAAAAACGGCTACGATTTTAAGATTTTAAAAGAAGTGCAGGATGTAAACAAGTTTCAAAAAGAAAACTTTGTAAAAACCGTTGAAGATGCCTTGTGGAATTTAAACGGCAAAACAATCGGAATTCTAGGGCTTGCATTTAAACCAAATACTGATGACATGAGGTTTGCTCCAAGCATTGACATTGTAAACGCTTTGCTGAAAGAAGGTGCAAAAGTAAAAGCGTTTGACCCAGAGGCAATGGAGCGGGCAAAAACAATTTTTGGAGACAAAATAGAGTACTGCAAGGACAAGTACGAGGTTGCAGAACAAGCAGACGCAGTGCTATTTTTAACCGAGTGGAAGCAGTTTGTGGAAATTGATTTGGACAAAATGAAAAAGTCAATGAAGCAATTTTTTGTTTTTGACGGAAGAAACATTTTTAAGCCAAAGGCAATGAGGGCAAAGGGATTCAAATACGAAAGCATTGGAAGGCTTTGAATGTTGGAATGGTTTGAAAGTGTGGTAAATGTTTAAGGGGCTGTTTAAATGAAGGTAATTATTCCTGTTGCAGGTTATGCAACAAGGCTTTATCCGCTTACTGAAAACAAGCCAAAGGCATTGCTTGAAGTAAAAGGCAGTCCAATAATTGAACACATTGTAAAAAGAATTGAGGAACTGCCTGAAGTAAGCGAAATTTTTGTTGTAAGCAATGACAAATACTTTCAAAATTTTGAACAATGGCAAAAGGGCTTTTCAGGCAGTGTTCCAGTAAAGGTTTTGAACGACGGAACAAAAAGCAACGACGACAGGCTTGGGCAAATTGGAGACATTGAGTTTGCAATTAGAGAATTTGGTTCTGAAGAGGATTTGCTTGTAATTGCAGGAGACAATTTGTTCAATTTTGGTCTTGCTCCTGTTTACAATTTTTTTAAGGAAAAAAATGAAATTGTAAACGCATTGTACGACATTAATGATTTGGAGGCAGCAAAGCACCTTGGAGTAATGTCAATTGACAAGGAAACAGGTCTTGTTGTTTCATTTGAAGAAAAGCCAGAGGAACCAAAGAGTACAAATGTTTCGCTTGGAATTTATTTTTTTCCAAAGGAAAAACTTTGTGAATTTAAGGCCTTTTTGGACAACGGAGGAACTGCTGACAAGATTGGTTATCTTATGGCAGAGCTTACTCAAAAGAAAAAGCTTTTTGGTTTTGTTTACTCTGAAAAATGGTTTGACATCGGTGTTTTGCCTGCTTTGGAGAAAGCAAGAAAGGAATTTGAGCCATAAGGCAAGTGCTTTAGTTTGAGTCGTTTGGCAATCAGATACTTTAAATAGTTTTTATTACTTCATTTATCAGGTGTTCTGATTTGAAAACAGCTGTTGTAACAGGCGGAGCAGGTTTTATTGGAAGCCATTTGTGTGAAGTTCTTATTGAAAAAGGCAACAGGGTAATATGCGTTGACAACCTTGTTACCGGAAGCAAACTAAACATTTCTCATCTGCTTAAAAGAAAGAGTTTCAGGTTTGTAAAGCACGATATTACAAAACCACTGAAAGTAAAAGGACAGGTTGACAGAATATTTAACCTTGCAAGTCCTGCTTCTCCAAAAGACTTTTCAAGAATTCCTGTGGAAATAATGATGACAAATTCTTTGGGAACAAAAAACATGCTTGATTTGGCTGTTGAAAAAAAGGCGATGTTTTTGGAAACCTCTACAAGTGAAGTTTACGGGCAGCCATTAGAGCATCCGCAGAAGGAAACCTATTTGGGAAATGTGAACACAATTGGTGAAAGAAGCTGTTATGACGAAAGCAAGAGGTTTGCAGAAGCACTTGTTTACTCCTATGCAAGAAAAACAGGGATTGAAACAAGGACTGCGAGAATTTTCAACACTTACGGTCCAAGAATGGGGCTTGATGATGGAAGGGTTACTCCGAATTTCATAATGCAGGCGCTTGAAGGAAAACTTCTTACAATTTACGGAAACGGAAAGCAAACAAGGTCTTTTTGCTTTGTAACCGACATGGTTGCAGGATTAATTGCCTTAATGGAATCAGATTACAGCAAGCCTGTGAACCTTGGCAACCCGCACGAAATGACTGTAAAAGAATTTGCAGAAGCGGTTTTAAAAATTTCAAAAAGCAAAAGCAGTCTGTCTTTTACAAAGCTTCCGGAAGACGATCCTGCAAGAAGAAAGCCTGATATTTCACTTGCAAAAAAAAAGCTTGGGTGGGCTCCGAAAGTAGGGCTTGAAGAAGGGCTTGCAAAAACAATTGAATGGTTTAAGCAACAAAACAGTTGAATGGTTTTAATTGGCAAAAGCACTGGTTGTGTTAATTTTTATGAAATATGTAAAATATCTTGGTCTGATAGGGCTTGCGGTTTTTGTTTATATTATTTGGTCAATTGGAATTGATAACCTTGTTCAAAGTTTTTCTCAATTAGATCCGGTGCTTTTTGCGCTTGCTTTGCTGATTACGATTCCGTCAGTTTTGCTCAAAGCATACAAGCAATCGCTTTTAGTAAATGGTTTTGGAGCAAAGCTTGGCATTATAGATTCTGCAAGAATCTGGCTTATTGGATTTTTCTTTTCAATTATTACTCCTGGCAAATCAGGTGATGCAATCAAATGTGTTTACTTTTCTGACAAAACATCTGTAAGCACTGGCAAAGGTCTTTTGGCTGTTGTTGTTGAGCGCTTTTTTGATGTGGCAGTTCTTTTTGCATTGGCTCTCTTAGGACTTTTTGTGATTTCCTCTTATTTGATTCTTGACGTTGACCTTTTCATACCGCTACTTGCAATATTTTTAGTTTTCCTTGCAGTTGCATACCTTTTGACAAAAAAAAACCTTGTTTTTGTTGTCTTCAAACCATTTTACAGATTTTTTATTCCAAAAAGGTTTAATGAAAAAATAAAAGGCGGGCTTGATGAATTTTTTGACGGAATAAAAATTTACAAGTCAAAAAAAGGGCTGATGCTTAAAGCAGGCCTTCTTACTGTTTTGTTATGGGTTATTGCAGCGATTCAGTATTATATTCTTGCACTGTCGTTGAACATTCCAATTTCTTTTGAATACCTTTTCATTATAATGCCAATAGTGAACCTTTTGGGAATTTTGCCGATTGCGTTTAATGGAATTGGAACAAGGGAAATTTCGTTGGTGTTCTTCTTTGCTCTTGTTTCATTGCCTGCAAGCACAGCGGTTTCTTTTTCATTGCTTGTGTTCTTTTTAACCCTAATCCTTGGTGGTGCAGGATTTATTTTAACACTTGGAGAAAAAAAGAAAATGTTTTAAAAAACTGGTTTGATCTTTGTACCGGTCTTCTTTCTAAATTTTATAATATCTGTAAGACCCCAGATTGTTTTTTCTTTCTCGACTTCAAAAAGGTCTTCAAACAGTTTTTTCCATTCTTTTTTTGTGTGAATGTTTATGTGGTCTTCTTTGAATGAAGAACCTGCTATGTTTGTGAAAAAAAACCAGACTGTCTGTGCAAAAAACGAGCCACTAAAGGAAGAAAATACAAAAACGCCGTCTTTCTTTAGTACTCTGTATATTTCTTTTTTTGCATTCTTAAGATTTGAAATGTGTTCAAATATTTCTGTGGCAACAATAGCATCAAATGTTTCGTCTGGAAAAGGGATGTTTTCAACTGAACCCTTTTTAAAATCAAAACTTTTGTCTTCACAATCCTTAATATCCAACCCGGTTCCTCTTCCTAGAATTTTAATGAAAGAGCCATCGCTCATTGTTTTGCAAGGTTTGCAACAACCTATATCCAAAACCCTTTCTTTTGAACCCACAAATTCAGCCGCTGTCATATATCTTTTCCTGTGCCAAATTTCCCTTATCATAAAATCACAACTCTAACAGTTTTTATTTTTCCGAAACAAGTATTGCCTTAAGTTTTAACAAACCAACGAACATTTTCACATTACTTATGCCCAATATCATCTTAGCTTCACCCACATGTTTCCATGTTATTGGAATGACGCCTATTTCAATACCTTCTTTTTTTGCACGGGCAAACAATTCCACATCAAAAATCCATCGTTCTGAAACAAGTTTTTTCGCAATTTTTCTTCCAGTTTCTTTACGAAATCCTTTAAATCCGCAAAGCGAATCATTTATTCCTGTATTAAAAATTATTAAAACAAGGCGGTTGAAAACTTTTCCCGCTATAATTCTTTGAAACGGTTGTTTTCTTATTATCTTACTTTTTTTACTTGCTCTGGTGCCTGTTACAAACTCGTATTTTTTAAGTGCTTCAATCATTTTTGGTAATTCGGACGGTGAAGTTGAACCGTCTGCATCCATAAACACTACAAAATCGGATTTGGCTGCAAGTAATCCTTTTTTTACGGCATAACCCTTACCTTTGTTTGTCTTGTAAGAAATTATCCTTATACGCTTTCCAAATACCTCAAGTTTTTTAAGCGTCTTGTCAGTACTGCCATCGTTCACTACTAATATTTCTTTCAAAACATGGTTCTTTTTTTTGAATGCTTCAAGGTCGGAAAGAAAAGAAACAATTCTATTTTCTTCATTGTAGGCCGGAACTATTACTGTAAGTGTCTTCGAAGCCATATAAATTACCAACTTTGTCTATCGCAAAAACAGAAGCGAACGCAACCGAATTTAATAATCTGCTATTGTTTTTTTAAATATATCCAACTGTCTTCGGAAAACATTCGGTCCGTTGAAAAGTTAATCTTACGTTAAAAATTAAAACACTTACTAAAACAATTACCTTTAATGTTTTGGAAAAAAATGATATGTTTGGGGGAAAAACATCTGCCCCTTCTATTAATACTCCTTTTCGCAGTTTTTCTCCAGTCAATATGGCTTTCGGCTGATCCGCCTTCGGAAATAAGCTGGAGCAATGGAATATTTACTGATCCTGGTATAAGAGCAACTGAAGCCAGAAACATTATTCTTTTTGGGTCCAACTATCCGCTTGGTAACCAGGAGATTCCTTACTTTATGAGCCCTTTGCTCACTTCAACTTTAATCCCTTGGTTTAGTGTTTTTGGAATAGGTTATGCTCAGCTAAGGGTGCTTTCAATTCTCTTCTATCTCTTTTCAGTAATTGCACTATACGTTTTGTCAAAAGAAGTGGCATCAAGACAAACAGCAACCATTGCCGTTTTTCTGTTTGCGTTCTCCTTTCCAGTAATAATGTATGGCAAATACGGTCTTCTTGAAGTGTTTGCAATGCCTTTTCTTATTCTTTCCATGTTATTTGCTGTAAAAAGTATAACTTTTGTAAAAGATAAATCTCTTCAGATTATTGCCTGTCAAAAGTCTGGAAAAGAATTTGCCTTAAAGATACTCTCCCTGTTGTTTTTTTTCATGGCATTTTTGTTCAAGCCAACTTCTCTTGTTTTACTACCTGTACTTGGATTACTTTTTTTGGTGGGCAAAGACTGTTTTTTATCCAAAAAAAAATTGCCAAGTGCAATAGTACTTATGGCATTATTAGTTACATTCCTTTCCTTAACTTTTTTCTTTGACCCGCGATTTTTTGACATTTCAGGTTCGCAGGTACCAGCGGCGTTTGGTGCAAGTGCAATAATGATTGTGCGCAATATACTGTTAATGTTTGCAAATAATTTGTTTGCACAAACAGCAGTAATTTTCTCACTAGCACTTGTGGCTTCCCTCTTTGCAGTATTCAGACTTGCCAAGCACGGTTTCATAAAAATTACTCCAAAAACCGCTATCTTTATGTGGTTCTTTTTCAGCACTCTTGGTTTATCATTACTTTCATACCAACCACCGAGATATTTTCTCATAATTCTTCCTCCAATGTGCTTTCTTGCCGCAGACGCAATCTCCCATTTTGCAACTAATATTCCAAACAAGACTTTCTTTTCAAAGAAAAACATGCTTTTTTTTATACCATGGCTTTTAGTAGCCAGTTT
Source organism: Candidatus Iainarchaeum sp. (assembly GCA_017610205.1). Classification (GTDB taxonomy): domain Archaea; phylum Iainarchaeota; class Iainarchaeia; order Iainarchaeales; genus JAFCCL01. The sequence continues at coordinate 68,505 of JAFCCL010000001.1, forward strand.
TTGGATTGCTGTTTCATCAAACAAATTCATTTTTGCAAAAGCCTTTGACCTATTGTTTTTCTTTCCTACAATTTTTATCATCTTTCTCATAACATCATATCTAATTTGCCGTTTTCTCCTGTCCTTGTTGTCAAAAAGAAATGTAAGAAAAACGTTTGTGTTAGGTATATTCCTGCTATTTGTTTTGTCAAGTGTATTACCGTTTGCGAATTGGGCAATGTCTCCAAATTATTCTCTTACGGAAACTGCAAACTATCTTGAAGCAGATGTAGGTCCTGAAGCGATTGTAATTGGGTTCTCTACAAACTGGCTTTGTATTGAAACAAGTCTAAAATGCATTCCGATGTTCAATACTTTTAACAACAAACAGCCTTTTGAAAGATTTAAACCAAGTCATTTAATTATACAACCTGGTCTTGATGATGAACTTTTGGATGAAATTTATCCAAATGGCTGGAGGAGTCGGCTTGAATTCATAAAAAATTACTATGTTGGAAGAGACGAACTTGGTTTATACAGATTAATTGGGTAATGTAATTCTGGTAATCTGGCTTGGGAAAAATTGGTTTTGGAATAATCTGTTTTTAGGAAAATTGGTTCAGAAGTAATACAATCTTCACATAATACCTTCTTTAAATCACTTTTTGTGTCATTTTTTTAATGAATCAAAATACTGTTTGTATTGTTGGCTTGGGTTATGTTGGTTTTCCACTTGCCTGCCTTTGTGCAAAAAAGGGTTTTAAGGTAAGCGGGTTTGATTTGGATGCTGAAAAGGTTGATTTGATAAATAAAGGCAAATCTCCAATAAAAGACAGCTATGTTGAAGAAAATCTGGCTGCGGGGAAAATAAAGGCAACAACCGATGCAAAAACATCCCTTAATTTGGCAGATATTGCAATTGTGTGCGTTCCAACCCCTGCAATTGACAGCAAGCCAGATCTTAGCTTTGTTAAGGCTGCATGCAAAGAGCTTGCGCCCTTTGTTTCAAAAGGTGAGCTCGTAATAATTGAGTCAACAATTTATCCTGGCACTGTTGAAGAAATTGTATTGCCAATTCTTGAAAAGGGTTCAGGTCTTAAAGCAGGAAAGGACTTTTTTTTAGGCCACTGTCCTGAAAGAATTGACCCTGGTAACAAAAAATTTACTATTGAAAAAATTCCAAGAGTTCTTGCTTGTTTGAGTGCAAAAGGCAATGCAAAGGCAAAAAAATTTTACAATTCTTTAATTGATGCAGAAATAACTGTTTTGGCATCTGTAAAAAGCGCTGAAGCGGTGAAGGTTGTTGAAAACACGTTTCGTGACATAAACATTGCGTATGTAAATGAGCTTGCAAAAAGCTTTGACAAGATGGGAATTGACTTAAGCGAGGTAATTAAGGGGGCTTCAACAAAGCCATTTGGCTTCATGCCGTTCTACCCAGGCCCTGGAGTTGGAGGTCATTGTATTGCTCAGGATCCCTACTATCTTATTGAGAGAGCCAGGCAAAGCGGTTTCAAGCACAGTTTTTTGGCTCTTGCCAGAGAAATAAATAACAGCATGCCGTCCTACGTTGTTTTGCTTGTTGAAGGTCTTCTTCAGAAGGCAAAAATTGATTTGAAAAATGCAAAAATTTCAGTGCTTGGTCTTTCCTATAAGCCTGAAATTGATGATGTTAGGGAAAGTCCTGCTTTGAAGATAGCTTCTCTTCTAAAGCCAAAAGTTGCAAAATTAACTTTGTTTGACCCGTTTGTTTTGGAAAAAAGCAATGTTTCCTCGCTTGATTTAGCCTTAAAGGACTGCGATTGTATTGTTCTCGCAACTAACCATCGGGTATTTCTTGAAAAGCTTTTGCCTTCTTTCCTGAAAAGCAAGAGCGTTAAAGCTGTTCTTGATGCAAGGAATGCTTTGGACAAGCAGGGAATCGAAAGAGAAGGAATTCTGTACAAGGGTATTGGCAGGTAAAGAGGTTTTTTTTTGAACTCTGTTGAAAAAGGAACAACTTATATTATTGCCTCAAGGTTTGTCTTTTTTTTAACAGGTTATATAATTTACTTTATTCTTGCCAGGTTTTTATTGACTCCTGAACAATTTGGAGTTTATGGTCTTATAATTGCGCTTTTCACAACAGTAAACATGGTTTTGGTAACAACCTTGAACCAGGCTGTTTCAAAATTTGTTTCAGAAAAAGAACACCTTGCAGAAGTAATTAAAAGAAAGGCCTTAAAGTTGCAGATTGGTTTTAGCCTAATTATTTTTGCAGCTTATTTTGCACTGGCTCCGTTTATTGCATTTGCTTTAAATGACATGACTTTAGTGCCTTTAATTCAATTCAGCGGACTGCTTTTTATTTCCCATCCCCTTTTTTCAATTTTTGGCGGCTGTCTTACTGGGCTAAGGCAGTTCAAAGGCTTTGCATGGCTTGAAATAAGTTACAGCGTAATGAAAATGCTTTTGGTAATTGGATTTGTTTTGTTGGGCTTTGAAATTTTTGGCGCAATTGGTGGATTTGTAGCGGCTTCTTTCCTGGCTGTTGCAATTGGTTTTTTGCTTACTAAATCTAAAAAGTCTGCTGGAAGTTTTGATTCAAAAAAACTTATTTCTTTTGCTTGGCCTCTTCTTTTTCTTGCAATAATTCAAAGCCTTTTGCTTTACATTGACCTATTTGCAGTAAAATCCTGGAGTTATGTTAATGCAGACCTTTTGTCAGGTTATTATGTTGCAGCTCAAACAATTGCAAGGCTTCCCCAATTTCTTATTTTTGCAATTGTCTTTGTAATGTTTCCGTTAATTTCTTCAACAACCTTCAAAAAGCAGGACAAAAAAGCCAAATTTTACTTAAGCAATGCAATTAGATACACTGTCTTATTCATTGCGCCTGTAACTGTTATAATTGCTGCAAATTCTGGTCCAATTATTTCACTGCTTTATTCTGCAATTTATTTACCTGGAGCAAGCGCCCTTTCAATTCTTGCATTTAGTTCAGCATTCTATGCTTTGTTTTTAATTCTTACAACAGCAATTTCAAGCAGGGGGGAATCAAGGGTTTCAATGTACTGTGGCGGAATTGCTTTACTCTCGCTTTTTGTATCTTTGGCAATTTTGGTTCCATCTTATTCAATTGAGGGGGCTGCTATTGCTTCCTTAATTGCTTCCTTTATTGGAATGATTTTGGCAGCTGGTTATGTGCTATACAAGTTTGGTGTCTTAATTCCTGCAAAAAGTTTTGCAAAAATACTTGCTGCAAGTACAATAACTTTTTTCATTTCATTTGTAATGCCTGCAACCGGCTTTTTACTTATTGCAAAGCTTTTGTTCCTTTTGCTAATTTACTGCCTTGCATTGGTTGCATTAAGGGAACTTGACAAACGTGACTTTGCTGTTTTCTTAAAGATGCTTCGATAAAAAAAAGATTATTTTTTATCCACTATAAAGTTTCCTAAAACAAGTACGTCTACTGCACCATTTTTGAATGAGCGAATTGCATCATCTGGTGTGCAAACAATTGGTTCTTCATGTGCATTAAATGACGTGTTAATAAAAAGAGGCAAGCCAGTAATGTCCTTGTATGCTTTTAGGACTTTGTGATAACGTGGGTTTGCTCTTGTGTCAACTACCTGTGGCCTTGCGGTGTCGTCCACGTGAACTACGGCTGGTGCAAGTTTTGCTTTTGCTTCTGGAACATCAAATGTTATTGTCATAAATCTTGCAGCATAAGCGCTTTGTTCATAATTTTTGTAAAATGCTTTTGCATCAGTGTCAAGTATTGATGGGGCAAATGGCATGAATTCTGTTCTATGAAGTCTTTTGTTAAGCCAGTTGTTTATGTTTTTGTCTGTTGGGTCTGCAATAATGCTCCTGTTTCCAAGAGCTCGTGGCCCATACTCCATTCTTCCCTGGAAATGTCCTACAATCTTTTTTTCTGAAATGGCTTGTGCTGTTTCTGTCTCAATGTCGTTTACTTCCCTTGCCTTAAGTTTGTGCTTTTCAAGAGCTTTGCTGATTTCTTCTTTGCTAAAGCCTGGTCCAAAGTAAATATTGTCAAGCTCTTTTGGCTTTAGAAAGCTTCCTTGGTTAAGTTTGTGTTCTGCAAAAAGATAAAGTGCTGCTCCAACTGCAAGCCCTCCGTCTCCCATGTGAGGGTGGACAAAGAAAGAATTTACTTTTGGACTTTCTGCAATTCTTTGATTGAGTTTTACGTTTGCAAAAACTCCTCCTGCTGTTACAACATCGCGAATCCCTGTTTTTTCAACCCAGTAATCTACATATTTTACAAGATTTTCTTCCAAGTGGTCTTGAATTGAAGCCGCAAGGTTTTTGTTGTCAAAATTTCCAATACCCTCTTTTAGTTTAAGCTTTGCAGAATCATGTCTTGACTTGCTATAGTTCACAATTCTTCCATTGTTGTATCTTACAAGGCTGTTAAAATAATCAAGATAAGCTGGTTTTCCATAAGCAGCCAATCCAGTTATTTTTCCTTCGTGTTTGTTTGGAGTAAAGCCACATAATTCAGTAACGTAAGCGTAATATTTTCCAATTGAATTATAGCTTCCTAATCTAAACGCTGTTTTCATTTCGCCTTTTTCTCCAATGCATACAAGTGATGATATGCTGTCACCCGATGCGTCGTTTGTTACAATTGTTGCGTTTTCTTTTCCTGAGGTATAATATGCACCTGCAGCATGTGCAGTGTGATGGTCTACAAACTTTACAGGACATTCGAATCCTATTTTTTTAATTTCTTTTTTGGTTCTTGTTCTCCTGCCTTTTGTACCTGCTTTTTCAATCGCTCTTTGGAAAGGAATCCATTTTTCAGAACTTAGGATTGCTCCTGAAAATCCGCTTAGTTTTGAAACAAGTTTTTTTGTGCTTTTTCCTTCGACTAATGCAGATGCGTCTTTGTGGCTTACAATTTCGGGTTTTAATGTGCCAAAAATGGTTGCAACTGCAACTATGTCAATATCTTTTGCTTCAATTTTTGCAATTTTTAAAACAGCCTGAATTGATTGTTTTGGAAAGCCCCAGCACATTTTTTCTCTGTTAATCCTTTCTTCGTTTACTGCCGCAATTATTTTGCCATCTTCAATTACTGCGGCTCCACAGTCATGTGAATCATGTATTCCAAGAATCTTCATAGTTTTTCACGCTTTTTCTTTCAAATAGTATAATGAATTACTAAAAGCAATAAAAACGTTAATGCTTTTAGTTTGCACTATTGTACCAATGGAAAAAGCTTCTCTTAGTTGCATTGTTTTATTTGTTTGATTTTTTTTATCTTATTTTGCCTTGTTTTTCTTTTTTTCAACAACATTTTTTTGCATTTTAAGAAATCCTGAGAGTTGCAAAAGCCATTTCATATATTCGTGTTTTCTTTTGCTTTTTAGAATTATTTTTATATAACGCGGTGAAAGCATTGCTGAAAAGTTTTCCGCAAGCTTTTTTACATACTTTGGATTTTTCAAGGAAAGTCTGTGTACTGTTGGAAATTCCTCTGAGATTTCTTTCAGGAGCTTTTTTAGGTCAAGATTGTGTTTGGACAACTTGTATTTTGATTCAAGGAGTGAAATCCATGCGTCGTATGATGCCGGACTAGGTCCCAAAGTTTCATAATCTTTAAGTGGCACACCGCCCATTTTTTCATAAATGTCGTTTCCTGGATAAAGTGTTGTGACATTGAATATGCTTACTGTTGCGTCAATTCGCCTTGCAAGATCCAATGTCATTTCTACATCTTTTTCAGTTTCATCAGGTGTATTTATCATAAAATTTGCAAATGTTCTGATGCCGAGTTTTTTGCATATTCTGAACGCGTTTTCAATCTGTGGCACAGTAATTTCTTTTCTAAGTCTTACAAGGTTTTCAGGGCTTCCTGATTCAACACCAAAATCTATTTGAACACAGCCCCTGTCCTTCATTGTTTTCATAAGGTCTTCGTATACAAGGTTGACTCTTGTTTCACAGCCCCAAATCATGTCAAGCTTTCTTTCCTTCATTTCCTTGCAGATTGTTTCAACATGTTTTCTGTTTACAGTAAATGTGTCATCATAAAAATACAAGCCGTCAATTTTGTATTTGTTTTTTAAAATTTCTATTTCGTCAACAACTTTTACTGGATCACGGTATCTTACTGTTCTTCCAAAAATATTTTTGTTTACACAGAATCTGCAAGCATAAGGGCAGCCTCTGCTTGTGAAAACATAGAATCCGGAAATTGGAATTCCCCTGATACAGTAAATTCCCGGTTTTGTATAATAGTCCATTGGAATTTTGTCAAATGCGGGCATTGGCATTTTTGAAAGGTCTTTAATCAAAGGCCTTGGCTCTGTTTTTACTATCTTGCCGTCTTTTCTAAGAAATGCAATTCCTTTAATTTTTTTAAAATCCTTTCCTGTTCCAATAGTTTTTGCAAGTTCAAGAATTGTGTTTTCTCCTTCGCCAATTACTGCAAAATCTATAGGGCTTTTTTTGTAAATTAAATCTGAAGGAATAAGCGTTGGATGTACTCCTCCTGCAAGAATTTTTACATCTGGTAATTCTTTTTTTATTTCTGCTGCAAGATGTCTGGTGTCAAGTACCTCTGGTGTAAGGCAGCTTAGTCCAATTATTTTTGGTTCAAGTTTTACAGTTTCCTTAATTACTTTTTTAGCCGCTTTTTCCTTGTTTCCAACTCCTTTAACGTCAACAATTTCGGTTGAAATATTGTTTTCTTCAAGAAAAGAAGCCATATACATATAGGCAAGTGGCGGTCGCTGGCTCATTGATCTTGCAGGAGAACCTGCAAAAGCAACTTCTGGATTTTTCATAGCACAATTGGTGTAAAAAACTTATTAAAATCTTTCCAGTGGCTTTTTTTAATAGTACAATGTTCCAATTGAGCGAGCCGCAATGATTTAAATCCACTGCCATACTTTAATTATCAAATGCCAAAGATTAAGACATTGCAGCCAGCAACCTCTTTTGTAAGATTTGATGGAGAGGATGGTTTTACAATAGAGTATGCAAAAAGGCTTGTTGCCAAAGGCATTGCAGTTGATGCAGTTGCTCCGCATGATGTTGACACAAAGGGTTTTGAGGTAATTGACGGGGTGGCAATCCACAGGTTTAGTTACTTTTTTCCAAAGAGCCTGCAAAGGCTTGCATACCACGGCGGAGTAGCATTTAATCTTTCAAAAAGCACGCTTGCAAAATTCCAATTTCCTTTATTCATGTTTTCTTTTTTTCTTAAAACAGCGTGGAATGCAAAAGGCAAGGATATCATTCACGCACAGTGGGTTCCAAGTGGTCTTATTTCTGTTCTAATAAAAAAATTAACTGGCAAGCCGGTTGTCTTATGGGTTCATAGAATGAATTACGGCGGGCCATTTGTAAAATCTATGACGCGTTTTGTTCTTAGAAATTGTGATTTTGTACTATTCAATTCTTCTTACACTCTTAATAGGGCAAAAAGGCTCAGTAAAATGAAGGCTTTTGCAATTGTTCCGCCTGGTGTTGATGAAAATCTTTTCAAGCCAATCAAAAAAACAGGCATTCGGAAAAAAATCGGTGTTGGAACAAAAACAAAAATGGTTTTTGCTGTTGGAAGGTTTGTTGAAAAAAAGGGTTTTGCTTGCCTTATTAATGCAATGGAGAAAGTTAAGGCAAGGGATGTTGTTTGTGTTATTGCAGGTGTTGGTCCTTTGGAGGGGTCGCTTAAGCAATTGGCAAAAGAGAAAGGCCTTGAGAAAAAAGTTCTTTTTCCTGGTTGGGTTAAAAACAGCGAGCTTCCTTTGTGGATGAATGAAGCCGATGTTGTTGTTGTGCCGTCAATTGTTGATTCGCGAGGCGACACTGAAACTCTTGGAATTGTTGCAATAGAGGCAATTGCCTGTGGCAGCCCAATAATTGTTTCAAATGTTGGCGGGCTTGTAGATGTTGTAAAACACGGATTTAATGGTTTTATTGCAAGGCAAAAGGATTCAAACGATCTTGCAAAGAAAATTAATCTTATTTTGCAAAGCAATTCTCTCAATAATAAAATGGCAAAAAATGCAAGAGAGCATGCTGAACAAAACTTTTCTTGGGCAAAAACAGTTGAAAAAACAATTGAAATTTACCAAAAAGTTCTTGAAAAAAAGCGCAACTGAAATAATTTTTTCCTGCAAACATTATTCTTTTTCTGTCTTTACGGTCTCTGTCTTGTTGAAGGCAGGAATCATTACAACAATCATTTTTTAATAAAGTTTTCGCAATAAGTTTTATAACTTTTTAGTTTGTTTGTGATACCATGTTAAAATACGCGAAACGAATAAAAGTTTCAAGTGGTCTAAAGATTTTGAAGCATAATCCTGTCCATTTTTTAAGGATTCTTTTTTCTACAGTAAGGGTTCTAACACTGCCTGATTATAGGTTTTTAAATGGCTACAGCCTGCCACCGGAGAACTTGCTTTTTGAAATCACAAACAGATGCAACCTCCGTTGCAAAATGTGCTGGCTTTGGAGCAAACATGGTGTAGGCAAGGCCTTTTCATTGAAGAAAGAGCTATCGACTTCTGAGATTAAAGGCATAATTGACGATGTCTCAAAGTTCAAGCCGATTATATACTTTATTGGCGGAGAACCTCTTGTTAGGAAGGATATGGTGGATATCTTGGATTATACAAAGAAAAAGAAACTCATCTGCACTTTGACAACCAATGGGACTTTGATGGATAAGTCTCTGGCAAAGCGTGTAGTGGAGACAGGAGTGGATCTCATAACTTTTTCAATTGATGGAGACCAAGAAGCAAATGACAAAATAAGAGGAAAAGGAAATTTCAAGAAGGCTTTGAAAGGTTTGGAAAATGTTCTGGAGAGGAAAAGGGAATTGCCTATTGTGAGAATCAACATAACTGTCTCAGAAAACAACTATTACAAGCTCTCAGACATTGTCAAAAACTTGTTATCAAGAATAGACGCTAAGAAACTCGATGAACTGAAGATTCAGCAACTTTGGTTTACTGACAAGAAACACGCAGAGGCGCACAAAAAAGTGATAAAAAAGAACTTTGCTATAGAGACGGCGGGGATTGATGGATATATTTATGAAAACAAGATGGATTTGAAGGTATTGAAAAGAGAACTGGAAAAGTTGAAATGTTTGGGAAACGCAAAAATAAAATTCCAACCAGACTATGACCCAGAAAAATACTACGACTTGTCTGTAGTCTTCAAGAAAAGATGCGTCAGACCCTGGATTTCGGCATCCATTAAATCAAATGGTGACCTTATACTTTGTCCAGATTACTATCTGCCTGAGTACATACTAGGCAATCTAAAAGATATGTGTTTTGAAAAACTTTGGAACTCTGAAAAAGCCTTAAAGTTTAGAAGAATATTGAAGAAAAGAAAGATGTTTCCAGGGTGCAAAAGATGCTGCGGGGTATCTTAAAGTTTTATAATTCTTGACAGGTATTTTGCTTTTATGTGCATAAGGGTATCTGGATAAATAAAGGTTCTTGCAGTAGGGGGGTTGCAAGAAGAGTTTTCATATCTTCACTTTCTGGCTTTTTTTCTGTAAAGCAGTTCTTCAAGTAGCCTTCTCTGCCTGTCAAGCATGTCTGCAATTAGTGCAAGCATCATAAGCAGGAAACCAAGAAGTAGAAGTATTCCAATTCCATAAACAATCCATCCTAGTGTTGGTGTTGGTGAAAAAAGCCAGTAATATATTACCCCGACAATGCCTGTGACAAAAAGAAGCAGTCCTATTATTCCAAAGAACTGCAGTGGCTTGTAATCGCGAAGTGTTCTAATAAAGATTATTAAGGCTTTTATGCCGTAGCTATACCAGTGGGTTACAATACGGCTTTTTCCACTGCGTTCTCCTGCAACTTTGCATGCAACTTCTTCAATTCTCATTTCTTTTTCAAGCAAGTCAATTAAAACTTCCTGCGTGTAAGTGAATTTTGCAAACAGGTTCATTCTCAAAGCAGCTTCTCTGCTGTAAGCTCTAAATCCACATTGTGTGTCAGTAAATTTGCTTCCTGTAAAAAAGTTTATTATTTTGGTAAAGCATTTGTTTCCAAATTTTTTAATTCCTGGCATTTCTGGCTCAAGGGTTTTGTCCAAAAAACGGCTGCATGTTACAACATCTGCGTTTCCTAAAAGAATTGGCGCAATAATTTTTTCAATGTCTTTTGGATTAAATTGCCCGTCTGCATCAATGTTTACTATGATGTTAGCATTCATTTTTAAGGCGGCTTCAATTCCTGTTCTAAAAGCAATTCCCAATCCCTTATTTGAATCGTGTGAGACAATTTTGTCTGCTTTTGCCAGCCCTGCCTTTTGCACTGTTCTGTCCGTGCTTCCATCGTCAACTACTAGCACAAGAACTTTTGTAATCCCCTTAATTTTTCTAGGAATTGCCTTTATTACTGAAGCAATTGTCTTCTCTTCGTTAAGAGCAGGTATTAGTACAACAAGTTTTGTGTTTTTTTCCATAGTATTCATTTCTTGCATCAAGTCCTTTAAAACCTTTTATTTTTTGATTAACGTACCATAATTTGCGGGGTTTCTTTAAATATTTTTTCCAAATTAACTCTATTAATGTCATTTACTTTTTCGGGTTTTTTTTCAAACAGGCCCTCTGAAATAAAAATTGCAATTATAATTATTATATTTGCGTTTGTTGCAAGGCTTTTTGCCCTGTTTTTTATGCCTGATGTGTCAATGACTGACAGCATTTACCATTTAAGTATTGTAAAATACATTATTGCAAATCATGTCATACCGCTTGCAGGCATTCCTAATGTAAGTAACGCAAGCCTGCCTGTTCCACTTTTCCACATACTTGTTGCAATTCCTTTTACAATTCTTCCAATTCAATTTAATCTTGCAACTGCCAGAATTTTTCCGTTTATTTTCTCTTTTCTCCAGCTTGTACTTGCTTTTATTCTTCTTAAAAAATTGTTTCCAAAAAGATGGCCTATTGGATTTGCATTTGTTGCAATGCAGCCATTCCTGATAATTTTTGGTGCATTAAATTACCTTGAAACACTTGCAACAGTTACTGTTCTTGCCTGTTTTTTGATATATTTGCGTTTTGCAGAAACAGGCAAAACGTCTTACTTAATTGCGATGCCTTTTGCAATTGCAGCAATGGCTCTTTCAAAAGAAAGCGCAACAATTCTTGTTCCGCCTTTTTTTCTTGCATTCCTTTTTGAATTGTTGAAAAAGAGAGGCGGGGTTGAATTGTGGAAAAAAAAGGGCAGAGTTTTATGGCAATGGACTGCAAAAACAGCCTATTTTGTTGTTGCTTCAGTAACACTTTCAGCTGTATGGTTTTTTGTAAATGCAAAAAGTCAAAGCACTTCAGCTTCAACAACTGTAAGAGGTTTTGCCGCATTTCTTACCGGTCTGCAATATCTTTCCCCTGTTCTTATTTTGCTATTGCCGTTGCAGTTTAATGCATCGTTTTGGTTTTTCCTGGCACAGGGCTTTAGTTCAAATCCTTTTGGCATATCTGCAGAACTTGCATTTGTTGCATTTAGCATTGTAACTTTCCCTGTTCTTTGCCTGATTTTCTTTGGTTTGGCAAAAGGGGTTGCAAAAAAGGACAGGGCGTCGCTTTTGCTTCTCTTATGCCTTGCGTTTTCATTTTTTATCCTTGTTGTAAGGGCCAACAGGCAAATTAGCGTCAGAATGCTTGTTCCAATTATTCCATTGTTTGGCATTTCCGTTTGCTGGGCTTTTAAAAGCATTAATGGAATTAATTGGAGAAGAATTGCGTTGCTTTTATTTTCTCTCACAGCAATTTATTCAGTTGCCTTTTCCTCGCTTTATGTGCTTAATTTTTATGAAGATTACAACAATCACATTCCGCTGTACGAGTTTGCAAAAGGCTTGCCTGAAGGAAGTGTGATTGCAATCCATCCAAATAAGACAAGGCAGTTGCCTTTTATTACTGGCGTTCAGTCTGTTTCGTTTGCATATTTTAATGACTTGAAGCAAGAAGAGCTTATTCAAAAATTGAATGAGTATAATGTTACTCATATTGCTGCAACCTGTTATAAAAATCCATGGGATTTAGATGTTTTAAATTCGCTTGAACAGCAGTATTTGCTTGAAAAAGTTTTTGGAGACAACTGTAGTACATTGTATTGGCTGAAAAAGTGATTTGAATGGAAACAATAACTTCTGTAAATTGTACTGATTAAAAAAGTGATTTGAATGGGAAAAGAACTTTCTGTAATTGCAAAAGGTGCCGGTTTTATATTTGCTGGTTTTGCTTTAAGCAAGGTGTTTGCGCTTATTTACCGGATGCTTTTGGCAAGATGGCTTGGCCCTGCAGAATTTGGATTATTCTCTATCTGTCTAGGGATACTTGGTATTGTTTCAGTTTTTGCAGCTTTGGGGCTTTACCAGGGCATCCTTCACTATGTTGCGGTTTATGATAGTACCGGGCAAAAGGAGATGGTTAGGGGAACAATTTTGTTTGGATTAAAAGCCCAGTTTGTTTCTTCTGTATTTTTTGCTATAGTTTTGTTTATTTTATCTGACTGGCTTGCAGTCTCTTTTTTTCACGAGCCGGAACTTTCCATAGTGCTAAAAATTTTTGCAATTTCACTGCCGTTCTTTATTCTGACTTCTAGCCTGATGATTTTGACACAGGCTTTCAAAAAAATTAAATATAAAGTTTATCTAAGGAGTCTGATTGAAAATATTTCCAAAATTGTTTTAACTGTAATTTTTCTTTTTTTTGGATTTCAGCTTTTTGGAGTAGTTCTTGCACTTGCAATAAGTGCTGTTTTTACTTTTATAATTTCGCTTTACATTGTGCAAAAAAAAGTCTTTCCATTGTTTGATTCAAAAATTAAATCTAAATTTAATCCAAAAGAACTTTTTGCTTACAGCTGGCCTTTGTTTGCTGTTGGTTTTTTTTCAGTAATAATGAGTTCCACTGACACACTAATGTTAGGTTATTTTTCTTTTGTTTATGATGTTGGAATTTATAATGTTGCTCATCCTGTAGCAAATTTTTTGACAGTTGCCGGAACTGCTTTTGGAACGCTTTTTCTTCCTATAATTACAGGAATTTATGCTCAAAAGAAAATGGATAAATTTGAAAAAACTTTTAAAACTATTACTAGGTGGGTTTTTTTAGTAACCTTCCCCTGTTTACTTTTTACAATTCTTTTTTCATCTGATATTCTTACGGTGTTGTTTGGTGACGTTTATGCAGCTGGTGCTGGAGTTTTGATAATTCTTTCGCTAGGTGTCTTTGTCAGTTCATTTACTGGTAACGTAAAATCAATTCTTGAAAGTATCAAAAAGACAAAACTTATTTTTGTTAATACTGTAATCTGTGGTGTTTTAAATATTTTTCTTAATTTCTGGCTTATAAAATTGTTTGAAACAAGTGGAAATGCTATTTTAGGCGCTGCTTTGGCCACTGCTTTTTCTTATTTTCTTTGGAGCTTTTTGGCATTTATTGAAGTTTATGTTTTGACAAGAATCCATCCTTATTCCAAGGCATATTTTGTTCCAACAATTTCAGCGTGCATTGCAATACTTTTGTTTTTTGTTTTAAAGAATACCCTGCCTCCATTTATATTGCTGAACTTTCCGGTTGATTTTATTATATTGTGTCTTTTTGGTATTGGCTTTTTGGTATTTTATGGGGTGCTGTTTATCGTGTTTAAGGGGCTGCAGCCAGATGACCTTGAGATTTTGAAACAGGTTGAAGCTAAGTTTGGTTTTAAGTTTAACTTTATAAGAAATTTTGTGAAAAAATTTATTTAATTCTATTAAATATTTTTTTAAAGAAAAAAATAAATCATTTTTTTTTAAAAACTATTTTTTCTTTGCTACTTTTTTTTTCTTTAAATCCTAGTTTTTTAAAAAGTTTTTTTGAAGCAGTATTTTTTGGTTTTATTTCTGCAATACACTCCCTAATATTTATTCCTGATAATGCTATAAACGCAATGCCTTTTTTTCTAAAATTTTCATTGATTGCAATTGAAACTATTTTTTTGTCAATTCTTGCAAGTCCAACTGGCGTTTTTCCTGAAAAAATTGCAAATGCCTTAAAATCATTATCTTTCAATTTTGTTTCCCAATATTTTGTGTTTTCTTTGACTTTTATTTTAGCAGGGTTAAATGAGTTTTTTCTGACAGTTTTTTGGTTCATAATGTTCAAAATCCATTTTCTGTCATTAAAATTTACTGGTCTTAGTGTAATTTGCTCAATATTTCCTCTTTTGTCCCTGTATTTTTCTTCTTGAGTTATACTTATTTTTTTCAGTTTTGGATTGTTGTCAACAAACCCTATAACTTTTTCAACTTCTGCGTTTGTTTCAAGCTTTGAAAAAATTGTTTCCATTAACTTAAGGTCTTTTTTTGTGTCAACACAAAACCTTAGCTCTGGTCTAAATAATTTTTTTCTTGCTTTTACATATCCCATTTTGAATTTTTTTGGGTTTGCATAAATATAATGAGTTACATGTTCTTTGTCAAACTTGCTTTTTGCTTCTTTAACTGTTTTTTCAAGTATTTTGAAAGAAAAGACTTCTACATCAAGGCCTCTTGGAAATGTTCTGAGTGCAATATTGCTTACATAATCAAATTTTTCTTTTAAAAATTTTTCAACTGTCTGATCAACTGTTTTAGAATCAATTAGGGGACAATCTCCTGTTACTCTTATAACGACATCTAGCTCGTGTTTTTTTGCGCAATCATAATACCTTTTCAAAACATTATTTTCAGATCCTTTGTATACTTTAATTCCTTTTTTTTTGCAATAGTTTGAAATTTTATTGTCATTTCTTGCAGTGCTTGTAGCGACAATAATTGTATCAAGTTTCTTGCATGCTGTAAGTCGTTCAATAATAATCCCAAGCATTGGTTTTCCTGCAATCTTTGTCATACTTTTTCCAGGGAGCCTTGTTGATCCCATTCTTGCCTGTACTATACAGCCTATTTTTTTTCTCATGATTTTTCAAGCCTTAAACGTATTTTTTCTTAATTGGCTGATTTTTCTTAATTGCTTTTTTTGCCTTGTTGCCAATTTTGAATGAATTCATTTTTGCTTTCACTTACTTTCAGCTTTTTTTTTTTACTTTATTTTCATTTTCTCTCTTTTAAATATTTTTTCATTTCACTTCTTTTAAACCTTCTTTTACTTTTGCAATAACGTAATTTACATCATCTTCAACCATCTTTGGAAAAATTGGCAGGCTTAAAATTCTTTTAAAAACATATTCTGTGTTTGGAAAGTCCTTTGGATTCAAGTTATATTTTTTTTGGTAAAGACTGTGTCTGTAAATTGGAATATAGTGCACATTTACTCCAATGTTTTGCCCTCTTAGGAATTTGAATAGCTTGTCCCTGTTTTTTACAAGCACGCAATAAAGATGCCACGCATGTTTTATTCCCTGCATTGTTTTTGGGGTTTTAATTCCGTCAAGTCCCTCAAATGCTTTGTTATATGTTTTGGCAATTTCTTCACGTCTTTTCAAAAATGTTTCAATTCTTGAAAACTGGCTTAATGCAAGTGCGCATCCAATATCGCTTATTCTAAAATTTCTGCTAAGTTCTTTAACATCATATGCATAGTCGCCATTTTTTCCAAAACGTTTTTTTGCATCTCTATCAATGCCGTGGTTTCTAAGCATTAAAATTTTTTTATAAATTTCTTCGTTGTTAACTGTTATTGCTCCGCCTTCACCTGAAGTAATATGTTTTACCGGGTGGAATGAAAAGCACCCTGCTTTGCCAAAAGAACCTGCTTTTTTGCCTTGAAATTTTGCTCCAAGTGCGTGTGCTGCATCCTCTATGATTGCCACGTTATTGCTTTTTGCAATTTTTTCAATTTCGTTCATTTGACAGCATTGTCCTGCAAAATGAACCGGAATTATTGCCTTTGTTTTTTCCGTTATTTTTTTTTCAATTTCACCAGGGTCTATGTTGAAGCTTTCTTTGTCGATATCTGCAAAGTCAACATCTGCCTGGTTTAGCAGGGCGGCGTTTGCAGATGCAACAAAACTAAGAGGGCTTGTTATTATCCTGGTTCCTTTTTCAACTCCACACGCTTTTGCAGAAAGTTCCAAAGCGGCGGTTCCGCTGTTTACTGCAACCGCATATTTTGTACCAATATAATCTGCAAGTTTTTTTTCAAATTTGGCAATGGCTGGTCCGTTTGAAATCCAATCGCTTTTGAGAACTTGGTTTACTGCCAAAATGTCTTTATTATTTATCCAATGCAAACCATATGGTAAATAGTTTTCTCTTTTTTTCATACAAATCTTAATCCTGTATTTTTGCTTATTGCAAATATTGTTTTTATTGTTTTGCTTCAAACATTCTTTTTAAACCTTCGTCTAAAGAAATTTTTGCTTCAAATCCCAATATCTTTTTTGCCAACTGGCCTGATGGAACCCTTTTAAAAATTTCTCTGGCGTTTGTTCTGTCACTATTTTCCATATTAACAAACTTCGGATTTAGTTTCTTTCCACTTAACTTAATAACTTTTTCTGCCAACAGTTTCATCGAAATTGGTTCTGAATTGTTGCATATGTTAAAAACTTTTTCATTAGCTTCCTTTTTTGTTAGTGCTAAAAGCACGCCATTGGAAGCGTCTTCTACATTACAAAAAGCCCTGATTTGTTCACCATTTCCAAAAACAACCGGGTTTTTATCGTTTAATACATTATCAACAAATATTGGAATCACAAATTTTTTAGCTTGATTTATTCCGTATACATTAAAGAATCTAATAATTGAATAATTTAAATCATATCTTTGTTTATAAGCTTTTAGATATTCTTCACTTATTGCCTTAGTCAAACCATAAACTGATTTTGGTTTCAGTTCATTTTTTTCTGTAATAGGAAAAACTGTTTGTTCGCCGTAAACTTCGCTTGATGAAGAAAAAACAATTTTTTTAACATTTTCTTTAACACATGCGTCTAAAACATTAATAGTTCCCTGAGTGTTTATAGTCAAACAGTCCAATCTGTTTAATTCAGTGTTTTTAACGCCAATCATTGCTGCTAAATGTACTACATAGTCACAGCCTTTAATTGCTTGTGATAGGCATGTTGAATCTAATATGCTTCCATAACAACATTTAATATTTTCTGAAAATTTCTTGTTTTTGAATTGATTAAAAAGGTCAAAAACGCATACTTCAAATCCTTCTTTAGCTAATCTTTCAGAAACATGGCTTCCAATAAAACCAGCTCCGCCTGTTACTAAAACTTTCATATTTTGTCACACACTCCTTTTTTTGCCTATTTTAATTTTTTTTATGCATTTTTAGGTAGTTATATTTCTAAATCGGATTTTTTTCTTAATTATTTAAATTTTGCTTTGGTTTTTTCCGATATAATTTTTGTCAGCCCTTCTTTTATTATAATACCTGATAACACAATAGGTAACATTCCTGTTGTCAAAATTATTTTAGTGTAAAATAAACCTTTTCCTATTTTCTTTTTTAATTTTATTTTTGCCCTGTTAATTTTAGGGTGTTTGGTTTTGTGATAATATGACCCTTCTTTCAAAATTGTTTGAAATTCTTTTTTTGTTTTGACCGGGGTATAACAATAATCCGGGACTTTTGTATAAAATTTTTTTTCTCCAACTGGAAAATAAGCAATTGTGACAACTTTTAAAAGTAATCCTTCTAATACTACTGTTGAAATTCCTTTGTATGCAATTGTAACATTCAAATTTGCTTCAAGCATTTGCTTATACAGTTTTGTTGTATTATCCAAGTAAACTCTCATGCCTTTTTTTTTGATATATGTTTTAATCTGTTTTTCGTTGCTACTTTTATGCAGCCTTACTGTTATTTCTATATTTTTATCATTTAATTCTGAAATATCTTCGAGAGTTTTTGCAATTGGTTCAAAACCAGCGCAAGTTATGATTAAAACTTTGTACATTTTTTTCACCTTTTATTTTCAAAACTTTTTAAGTTCAATGTTAACTGCGATGATTTTTTAATTTTTTTGAGAACCGAATCTGGAATTGTAACTGAATTAATTGTTTGCCTATCGCCCCCATGAAAATCGCTTCCTCCTGATTCAAGCAGGTTTTTTTCTTTTGCAATTTTCTGGAAAAATTTTATTATTTTCGTGTTTTCTTTTTTATCAATTTTTAATCTTGGGCAAATTATATAGTAAGGGTAATATGTTTCAATTCCTTGTCCTCCTTGTTTTTTAAAAAACTCGATTAATTTGATAGCCTTTTCTTTTGGAAAAATTCCAGGATGTGCAAGAAATGTTGTGCCACCAGCTTTTTTTATTATTGTTATTGCTTCTTTAATTCCTGACTTTGATTCCCTGTCAACATAGGCTGGTTTGCCTGCTCCTAAATATTTTTCAAAAGCTTCTCTGATTGAGTGGATTTTGTTAGGGTATTTTTTCATAAGTAGCATGGCTATATGCGGTCTTCCCAATGTTCCTTTTACTCCTGATTTTAGTTCTTCAAAACTTATGTCGAAGCCAAGTTTTTGCAATTTTTTTACAATTTTTTTCTTTTGCTCAAGCCTGTCCTGTTTTGCCTTTTTGACAAATTTGTTTAGTTCATTGTTTTTGTAATCAACAAATAATCCAACAACTTCCGCTTCTTTGAATCCGTGTTTTTCTTCGTCGCAATTTATTTCTATTCCTGGAATAATCTCGATTCCTTTGCCTTTTGCATATTTGACAGCTGGTACAATGCCACTTATTGTATCGTGGTCTGTTATAGCTATGGCATTAAGGCCTTTTTTTAATGACAGTTTAACCAATTCTTCTGGTGAAAGCCTTCCGTCTGAAGCTGTTGTGTGCATATGCAAATCTACCATGTTTTTTCATCCTCTAGAATTTTAATCAATCTAACTGAAAGAATTTCAAGCCTTTTTTTTGGAATGTAAATTTTTTCAACAGGTTTCATTTTTACAAAACTTTTTCCTGTTTTGTCATTGAATTCCTTTTTTTTCCCAAAAGAACTGTCAACAGTATAAGGCTGTCCTATATTTCCACTGAACGGGAAAATTTTTATGTGCAAATGCTCTTTTTTCTCTTTCCAGTTTGTGCATTTTCCATAAGTTGCTATTGAAATTGCAGAATACTTTGATTTAGCTGTTAGCTTGAATTTCTTGCTTTCTTCCGCCATTACTTTTGCCATTGCATGGTTTAGTTTTGCAAAGGCAATTCCATAGTTTTTTGCAAGTTTTGAATATTTTAAAAGTTGGGCAAAGTGTGTTAAATGTGAAAATGGCATGAGTTGTAGGCTGAAATCTTTTTCTAAACCCCCTGTTTTTGGAGACAATGTTGCAAACCACCCGTCTTCAGTTCCTGTTCCAATTCTGAATACAATTATAGATCCGTAATCAGTTTTTTTTCCTGTTTCAAGAGATGCTTCTTTGCACAAATTGCAACTTTTTTTTTGTTCAATGCTTTCTCCAACAAGTTTTTCTATTGCCATATTAAATTACCTTTATGAATTCTTTTTCCCGCTGGTCTGTTAAATATGAATCAAAATAGCCTGTTACAATACGGTGATATGGATTTCCATTTTTTGGCTTAACTTTTTCAAGAATGCCGCATGCCCTTATTTTTTCTCCTGCATATGCCAGTTGGCTGTAGTCTCTTGAGTAAAACACAACTTTTTCAACATTGCAGTCTTTGTCTGAATCAATTAACTTTGAATCTGTTAAGGTATAACATCCTGGTCTTACAACTGAACTGTGGTGGTCTTTTACTGTCCCTTCAACTGTTGCCAGTCCGCATGAGGAATATTTTTCTTCTCCCCATTTAAACCAAACTTCTTCTTTTTTTTCTGCTGCAAAAATTACAAAAAGCAGGTTATCAAAATATCCTTCAGATTTTTTTCTTTCAAGCATATGTTTTAGAAATTTTTTTTCATCAAAAATGTTGAACCTGTTCCTTTTTTTGTAAAATTCAAGCCATTCTTTTTCGTTTTTCCATCTTAAGGATTTATGCCTGGTTTTTTCAAGATATTTCATAAGTTTCCAGAAGTTTTTTTTCCCGTATACAACGACATTTATGTCTGACATATTGTAAACATATTGTCCCATTAGTGTTGAGTAAGTTATTCCAAGGTCTTTAAGTCTGATTCCGCTTTCAAGCAGGAAATTTACAAATTTGTAGACTGTTGCAAGATGGTTGTCAAGTGCATTTTCAGGCATTGACATAAGTTCAGCAATTCCGGTTCTTGGAAAATAAATTCTTTCAATATCTTTGTTCTTTGCTAAAAAGAATAATCTTTCATTGTTGTGGAATTCGCTTTGGAAAATGTGGTTTGGATATGCCTTTTTGAATTTGTCAATATACTGAACAAGGCTGTTTTTTTCTGCCCACAGGTTTAGCCTGTTCATTTTTTGACCTGAGATAAAACGGTATTGCAGTGAATCACATTCTATTTTGTCTGTTGGAATGTATTTTGGCTTTACTAAAATGCCCTGTTCAGGGTGCTGGTTTCCATAAACCTGACAATGAAGTCCGTCTTTTGTTGTTATCATTGATGACTCGTAGAAATGCATTTTCAAATCTCCGCTTTTATGAATTCTTTTTCCCTTCTCTCACTTAGGTAAGCATCAAAATATCCTATGACTACTCTGTAATATTTTTCCTCATGCTTTGGTTTGACAAGTTCAAGTAAACCGCAGGCTGTAATTGTTTCTCCTTTCAAAGCCTGTTGTACAAAAGGAATTGAATATGTTACAATTCTTTTTATTGGAATTGCATTGTCAATTTTGGGTGTTTTGTGGTTGCCTTCTATTAACTTTGTTTTTTCCACTTCATAAAAGCCAGGTCTTACATGGCTGTTATAATGGTCGCTTACAATTGCTTTTATTGTTGCAAGTCCTTTTGGCTCATATTCTGCTTCTTCCCATTTGAACCATGTTTCTTCCTGTTCTTCAACAGTGAAAAGAGTAAAAACTGTTTCTCCAAATAATCCTTCATATTTTTTTCTTTTCATATGTTTTACATATTCTTTCTCTGTAAAGTGTGAAGATTCAGATGTCTTATGTTCTTTGTAATATTCTGTCCATTCCTTGTCAGTTTTCCATTTGAGCTTTTCATGCTTTGCTTTTTTCAAAAAATCAAGTATTTTCCACCCATTTTCCTTTCCATAAATTATCATGTCAATGTCAGACTTTCCAAAGGTGTAATTTCCAAGCAATGTTGAATGCGTTATTCCCATACTTTCAGATTTTACTCCGCTTTTTTCAAGCAGTTTAACTAATTCAATTACTAGTTTTAAATATCGGTCCAAATTCTTTTCTGGAACCTGAAGCAATTCCTGCAATCCCTTTCTTCCGTCATGTACTGTTTTTATTTTGCTTTTTGGAACTACATAAAACCAGTTTTTGTGCAAAGGGCAATCATAGATATATTCCGGAAACTTTTTTTTGAATTCGTTTACGTATCCTTCAAGTTTGTTTTTTGGTGCAAACTGGTTAAATCTTACAAGGCATTTTTCAAACAAAAACCGGTATTTTAATCCTTTTCCAGAAATTGAATCTTTTGGAATATATTTTGGCTTTACTATTACAAACCCTTCAGGATGTTCGTTTGCATAGGATTTGCATTGAAAGCCGTCAACAGTGTCTATTAGGGTTGATTCATAAAAATGTGGCATTGATTCACCTTAATCCTGATTAAAAAAATGTGGTTCGCAATTGTTTTAAAACACTGTTTTTTTATCTTTGTACTACTTGAAAAATGTTGTTCTATTAAAAGGATTATGACTATAAAAATTGTAAAGTAGTGATCTAATGAACGTAAAATCTGGTACAATCTGGTTTTCGGGTTTACATGGTTCTGGAAAAACAACTATTGCAAAAGCCATTTCTGAAAAACTTAGATTTAATGGCATAAAAGTTGTTGTATTGGATGGTGATGAATTGAGAAAAGGTCTTTCGGCAGACCTTAACTATTCTTTGGAAGAACGCAACAAGCACTTAAAAAGGGTTGCAAACATCTGCAAGATTATTTCAGAAAATGATGTTTTGAATATTGCCTGTGTTGCTTCCCCAACTGAAAAAAGTAGAACTTATGCAAAAGGAATCATTTCTAATTTTTTTGAAGTTTATATTAAATGTCCTCTACAAGTGTGTGAACAAAGAGATGTCAAAGGACATTATAAACGTGCAAGGGCTGGAGAAGCTGGTTTTGAAAACTTTTTGGGAATAAATCTTACATTTGAAGAGCCAAAATCAGCAGATTTTGTTCTTGAAACCGACAAAGAGCCTGTTAATAATTCAGTTGAAAAGCTCTTCAATAAGATTTTGGAAAAAAACTGGCTCAAGTAATAATATTTATCTTTTTCAATTTTTTTCCCATTTTTCTTCATATTGTTTTCCAAGTTCTAAAATAGCAGAATAGCATTCTTTGCTTGAATTTTTCTTTATAACATCTATTTTTTCTTTCCGTTCTGTTTTTGGATGTGGAATAAAACGTTCTTTTGCCATTAATAATTTCATTTCCGGTGTTATTTTTCTTTTCAAAAAATTTGAAATCTTTTCAAGTTCTGGTTCTGGTTTTGTTGACAATAATTCATATGTAAGAAAATGTATTCTTTTGCTATAGTTGTCAGGCAGTTTTTTTAAAGATTTTATACTCATTTTGTTCAAAGTTTGCATTGATGTGATTATTCGGTCCATTTCTGACATTTTTGCATATTTATCAGTCCATTGGTATGCAAACCATGGTACTGGTCCATTTTTTCCTTTTATTGGAATGCTAAATACTTTTGGGTCTTTGCCCCATCTTTTTCCATAACCTCTTTTAAACCAAGAGTATGTTAGATCAACAGGGTTTCTTTTGATTTTAATTACTTTTAATTTTGGGTAAATATCAAAAAAGAGTTTTATATTTGACATGGCTTCATGCAAAACAAACGGAAAAATTTTTTCGCTTTTTTTTATTTTTTGCACTGCTGAATCACCGTCTTCTTCAAATAATCGTTTCATATAACTATCTGCCTTTGGAGAATTAGTGATGCTGCTTTTGTCAGAAAAACGAAAATTAAGATTTCGGCCAATTACCCTGTTATAAACAAAGTTATCAATTTGGCTTCCGATAATGGCTTTTGCAGTTTCTTTTTCAATAAATCCAAGCATATTTAGTTGTGAAATTTGTTCAGGTATACTAAAATACAGGAATTTTTCGACATTTTCAAATCCTTCGATTAGGTTTGCTAAAAACATTTTTCCTGCTCTGGTGTGCCCGTCAAGAAAAATAATATTTTCAACAAGTTTTGCTCTTTCACTTAAATGAATTTCTTTTGACATTTATACAAACTCCTTTTTTGATAAGAAAATGTTTTTTAGTTATCTTATTTTTAAAATTTAATTAACTAATAAATACTTTTTACTGCAAACATATATATATATTGATTTTTGGTGCATTTTCAATTTATAAATTTCTCTATTTTAACAATCTGATAATTCTTTCAGTTGCTTTTCCATCCTGTTTAAATCCAAATTCATATAAAAATTTGGCTACTTTTTTTTCATGGGCTTTTTTGTTATCTTTTTCTTTCAAAAACTTTTGAATTGATTTCTTAAAGTTGTCTTTTTTTCCGGTAATTCTTTTAATTCCTTCAAAAAGAGTCTGGTCTTTAGTTTTTCTATAGATTGCTGTTGGCTTTTTTAAAGCCATTGCTTCAAGACCAATAATTGGTGAAATGGCTATTACTGCATCTGCACAGTTAATAAGCCGATGTAAATCTGTTTTATTTAAAAGAATTGCCTTTCCTTTGCTGTTTGTTATTATTTTAGCATAATCTTTTTTGTTTTCAAATGCGTGGATTTTAATAACAAGTTTTGTATTTTTGATTTCTTTTACTGCTTCCATTGCTGCAGAAGCAATTTCAATTGGCAAAACTTTGTTTTTTTCAACTGGTTGGGTTACAAGTACCACCAACTTTTCTTTTTTGGAAACACCAATGCTTTTTCTAAAAGAATACCCGTTGGTTTTCTTGTTATACAAAACATCAAAGCGCGGAGACCCTGTAATAGAAATTTTTTTGCCAGGGACCATTTTTTTTTCCAAATTTTTTTTGTAATGAGGTCCCCAAACAGCAATTTTGTCTGCTACAACTGGTGCAAACCCCCTTATGAAATCAGGTTGGTTTGTGTTTGCGCTGAAAAGTCCGTGTTGTACAACCACGCTTTTTGCATTAATTTTTTTTGCAAGAAGTACACAAATTCTTTCAAATGGAATCCAATCTTCCCAAACAACAACTGCACACGGCTTTTTTTCCTTAAACTCTTTCAAAAGCATTTCAATAAGGAAAACAAATTCTGGCCAGTCCCTTTCACTAAAGCGTGGCATGAATTTGAAAAAAACATCTGCGAAGTTAATGTCATTAAAAACCATTTTTTTTCTAAATTTTGATTTTTCAGAAAGTTCTTTGAAAAGTCCTTTGAAAAAAATTCTTTTTTCTTTTTTTGTTTTTACAAATCTTTTTGCATTCCATGGCATTAAAATTTTTCTTACAACAAAGTTGTCAAGTGAACTAACTGAAAAACTATTGTTTTTTTCAACTTCTTTTGAAAAGCGGTCTAGATAGCCATTACTTTTTACAAAAACAATATCTGCTCCGTTTTTTATGATTATTTTTTCTTTCAAAATTGAAAAAACTTTTTTTTGAAAATCTGCAATTTTTTTCTTGTTAAAATTTAATTTTCTTTTTTTTTCTAATGGTTGTTCTATTTCAATTTCTTTAAATCTTGCAGATGTTGCTTTTGCAACTGCCTTTGCGCAGTCACTTGAAAAACTGTCTTTAATGCCAATAAAAGTTTTGGTTTTTTCACACTTTGCGGCATTAATGCCTGAGTTTATTGCAAGGAAAGTTTGTCTAAAAAGGTTGTAAATTGCAAAATCTGAAACAAAACCAAGTGAAATTTCTTTCATTGTGCTTGCCTGTTCGATTTTTTTGTCAAATTTGTACCAATTTCTTGAAAAAAACAATGCCTTTTTATTAATAAAATAAAGTTCTCTATCTGAAACAAGGTCTGTTTCTTCAAAAACTTTAATGTTTTTTGCAAAAATTCTTTGCCCTGGCCAAAATTCAAGACAAATGCATTTTATTATTACATTTGGTTTTTTTGCAGCAAATTTGAGAACTCCATCAAATTCTTTTCTGTTTGAAGCAAACGCAATAATGTTTTCCATTTTTTTTCTGTTTGAAGAAGTGATTTTTTCCATTCAATCACCTAAAATTGAGGCATATGCTGCAGCAGTTTGCTTTGCAGCCGCCTTCCAAAGGAATTTTTTTTCAATGTGCTTTCGCAATCCTGACTTGCTTCCGCTTACAAGAATTTTTTCAATTTTTTCCCTGATGTCACTAATTCTTCCTGGATTAACGTAAAGGGCGTAGTTTTCAAAATATTCTTTGGTACAGCCTTCCTGTGTAATTATAATGTCTGCTCCTGCAAGTCCTGCTTCAAGAGCTGCAAGGCCAGGTGTTTCATACCAGCTTGGCAGTGCAAAAACCCTGCATGCAGCGTAGGCAGATGAAAGCAACTCATCGTTATGTAGCATGGGTTTTAGAAATACAACATCTTTTCCTGCCACTTCAAGACATTTTTTGTAATATTCACTGCTGTTTGATGTAGGTCCTCCAATAATTACAAGTTTTTCGTTTACTCCTTTCATTGCTTTAATCAGTGAAAGCACATTTTTTCTTTCCTCTATTCTTCCTACATACAGTACAAAATTCTTTAATCCAAATCTTTTTTCAAAAACTTCTGGTTTTGCTTTTGCAAACCTTGCATCAACACCGTTTCTTACAATGTGAATTTTTCTTTCATCTGCGTGAAAAATTTTTTTCAAAACATTTGCTTCTGCTTTGCTATTTGGTAGCAGAACATCTGCTGTTCTTACAATTTGTTTTGCTTTTGAAATTCCAATTCGTTTTGCAAGCTCTGCTGCAACAGCTTTTCCCTTTCCTTTCACTCCCTTGTTCCACAATATTGCGCTTTTAAGCGAAGGCCAGTAAATTGTACTTACTGCAATTGGAATTCCTGCTTTTTCTGCCTGCATTACAAATGGGTAATTGTCTCTGTGAATGTTAAAATTGTGAAACAAATCAAATTCGGAAAAATCAACGGCGTAATCTTGTTCTTCAAGAATTTTTACTTCAAAGCCAAGATTTTCCAGCTCTTTTTTTGTTTCAAGTAATTGTATTTCTCCTCCGCCAGGGCTTTTGAAAGAGCCTGGTGAAGTGTTGAACAAAATTTTCTTTGCAGCTTTTGAATTTTTCTTCATTGCTTTTGAATCTTTCGTCCTTTTAGAATCTTTCATTACGTTCGCCCCATTGCCTTTTTTGCCTTGTGCTTTAGTCCTCTTTTCAATGAATCAATTCTTTTGTCTTTTTCTGATTTAAATATTCTAATTTCAAGCCCTGATTTTAGCACTGCTCCAAACTTGGCTTTGTATGCAGGGCTTCCTCCAAGCAAATCAAATTCCTTAATGCCCCTGCTGCAGCAATATTCTATTGCCTTAATGAACAAAACATTTCCAATGCTCTGTTTTGGATTGTAATTTTTTCCAAATCCTATATTGAGTACACTAAATTTCTTTCCTTGTTCTATTGCCAAAAGAATTCCTGCAAGCTTGTTGTCAAGTTTTAGGTTTAGGAAACGCAATTTTCCCTCTGCTGCTGCATTAAAGCAGGATTGTTTGTAGATTGCCCGAAACTCTTCCTCTTCCAACACCGTTTTTTCGCCTTTTCTTTCCATATTTTCAAAATGCAGTCTTAGGAAATCCTTCCATTGCTTTTCAAATTCTTTTGCGTTTGAAACAATCTCCACTTTAATTTTAAATTCTCTTCCAAGCCTGTTTAAATCGTTTCTTTGATTTTTTCGCAGTTTTTTCTTAAGTCCTGCCCAATATTTTTCCATTGTATTAGGAAGTTCTACTACTGCGCAGGCATCGCCTTGTTCTAATGCAATTTCAATTCCTTCTTTTTTGCATTTTTCCTGCAGTGCTTTCATAAACAAGGGCTTGTCAACCAAATGTCTGAAGAAAATACTTTTCCAATCAGGGTTTGCAAAAACAAATTCAATAATTTTTTCAGCAACCTTTTTTTCTTTTCCTTTTTCTGACAAAAAGTCAAGGTGGTATGAAAAGTCCTGTGCCAACAGCCCAAGTTTTTTGTTTTCAACTGAAAAGAATGCAAGTCCCAATGGTTTTCCCTTGCTTCCTGCAATTGCAACCAATGCATTGCCTTTCTTTTCCTCTGCCATTATCCAGGGCATTAGCCAGGAGGGTGATAGGAAAAAATTGTCTGACTTTTTGGCAAGCGAATTCCATTCCCTTTCAATGTCTTTAACTTTTCCGCCTGCTTCAAAACTTTCAGCGCAGCCTGCCTTTGTTCCTGTCGCTTTTGTACTTTTTGCTTTTGCACTGCCTGCCATTGCAGCATAGCCTTTGCTTTGGTAAAGCTTTCTTTTTGAAACAATGTCTTTTGTGTCCTTTAAATTAAGCCAGTAGGCTTCAATCAGCCATGGAAAGCGCATGCTGAAAGCATTTTTTCCAAGCCTTAGGCTTTCCCAAAATGCCGCCTTTGCAAGCCTTCTTTTTGGAAAATGCAAAAGCATATACCTTATTCTGTTTCTGTTCAATGCCAAAAACTTCCATTTGCTTGGTTGTGCATTTGTTGCAGCTGATTCATAGTGAATTATTTTGCTTTTTGGAGTAAACATTATTTTAAATCCGGCTTTTCTTGCCCTTGCACAGTAGTCCGAATCCTCAAAATATATTGGAAAAAAGCCTTTGTCAAGTACTCCAATTGCATCAATTACTCTCCTTTTGACAAAAAATGCCCCTCCTGAAACCATTTCTGCTTCCCCTTCCTCTTTTTTGAAGCTGTCTCTTGAAATTCCCTTATTATCAACAAAGCCTGGTCCAAAAATCGTGTTTTTGTGCGCGGCGTTTGGAAACCATGGTCCAAGAATGCCAACATCCTGCCTTTTATCTGCAAGTTCAACCAATGGCTTAAGCCAGTTCTTTGTAACCTTTGTGTCATTGTTTAGCAGAAGAATAAATTCTCCTTCAGAAACTTTTATTCCTGCATTGTTGCCTCCGCCAAAGCCAAGGTTTTTGCCACTAAGCACGAGCTTTTGCACCTTTCCATTTTTTTTCATTTTTTTGAGCAGTTCAATGCTTCCGTCAGTGCTTCCATTGTCTGAAACAACAATTTCAAATTTTTTGTATGAGGTGTTTTTCAGAATTGAATCAATGCAGTCTTTTAGAAAGTGCTTTCCATTCCAATTTAGAATAATAATCGAAACAAGTCCCTCTTTCACTGGCTTCATTTTTGAAACAATCCCTTTTTTCTCAGGCTTCATAGGCTCCATTTGCTTCATTTATGTAGCCTCCTTGAAATCTTTTTCTTTTCAACGCGCATTAACTGTCCTTTGTAAAATGATTTCATTTTCCTGTTTTTGCTTTTTTTGGCTTCTACAAAAACATTGTGTTCATTCCACGTTGTTTTTCTTTGCTTAAACTTTTTCTTTTTCCAAAAGTTAGCATACTCTGTCAGGTTTGTAAACCAAACGTCGTCAAGTTCCTTAACTTTTTCAAAAATCTTTTCAAGCACTTTTGGATGCGCTCCAATTCTTCCTGTGGGGTGCCCGTACAAAAATATCGGAATCTGTTTTTCGTAAAGCAGTTTAATTATTTTGTCAAAATATTCAATTGCCTCTTTTTCATTATAGCCTGATTCAAAAAGGCTTCCAAGGCAGATTGGGTGAATTGGAACCTGAAGAACCTTTGACTTTTTTCCGTTACCCTTGGGGTAAAATGGAAATATGTTTTTTCCTTTTCTGAATTCACTGCTGTATTCATATCCTGTTTTTTCCAGTGCACTTCCAAGTTCTTTGTTCCAAAACCCAAACGGTGCAGCAAAGCCGCTGCATTTAACACCCATTTCCTGCAGCAATTTATCTCCCTTCATTATGTTCTCAAAATTTTTCACACTGTCCTTAAACGTTTCGTGAAGAAAAGCGTGGTTTTGCACATCCTGTGTTTTTGCAATTCTTTTTATTTCGCGTTCGTGAAATTGGCCCGTTTCCATATTCACAAACCAGGTCATATCGATTTCGTGCTTTTCTGCAGCCTTCAAAGTTTTTTCAACGTGCTTTGGGTGAAAAAAATCAAGGTCTATTCTGAATGCAAAAATTCCCTTGTGGCCGTTGAATTCTTTTTTCTTTTCCATGTTTATTCCCTCAAAATTATTTCAACAATCTTCTGGCTTGTCTTTCCGTCTCCAAAAGGGCATGGCTCTTTTTCAAGTCTTTTCTTCAATTCAGGGTAATTTTCCATTGCCTTTTTGCTTTCTTCAACTATTTTTTCTTTGCAGTAGCCTGTCAGTCTTCCAAACTTTTCTAATATTTCTGGTCGTTCTGTATTGTCTCTTAGAATAACAATCCATTTTTTGTAAACGCTTGCCTCTTCCTGAATGCCTCCGCTGTCCGACAGCAAAAACATTGCGTTGCTTGCAAGCTTTAGAAAATCAAAATAGCCAGCTGGCTCAATAAACTGCAGGTTTGGAATTGCTTTTGCTTTTTTAAGCAAGTTAAATGCCGTAAGGTTCTTCAAAGTTCTTGGATGGGCAGGGAACACGACCTTTATGTCAATTTCTGCGATTGCTGAAAGTAATTCTTCCAAATTTTCTTTTTTGTCAACATATTCCTGTCTGTGGGCTGTAAGAACTGCATATTTTTCCGGCGTTAACCCAAGTGTTTCAAGAATTTTTGAGTCTTTTGCCTTTTCAAGGTTTTTTTGCACTGCTTCAACTATTGTGTTGCCTGTTAGGAAAATCTTGGCTTCCTCTATTTTATCATCCTGCAAATGTTTTACTGCAATATCTGTTGGGGCAAAAGCATAATCTGCAAGTTTGTCTGCTTCAATCCTGTTTTTTTCTTCCGGCATTCTTTCATCAAAGCTTCTTAGCCCTGCTTCAACATGGGCAAATTTTGTGCCTATATCTTTTGCTGCAAGGGCTGCTGCAAGAACACTGTTTGTGTCCCCTTCTGCAATCACAATTTCTGGTTTTTCTTTTAAAAAAAACTCACCCAGCTTTTTTTCCATTAGTGTAACCTGTTTTTCATTGCCTCCGCCGCTTATTCCTAAATTTATGTCAATTTTTGGCAGTTCAAGTTCTTCCATAAAAATCTGGCAAAGGTTGTAATCATAATGCTGTCCTGTGAAAGCAATTACTGTTTTTGCTTCATGATGTTCTTTTAAAAGTCTTATGAGCTCTGCGAGTTTTATTATTTCTGGTCTTGTTCCAAGGACAATTGCAATTTTTTTCAAGCAACAACCCCCTTTTCAAAAATTTCTTCCAAAATTCGTCCATCAAGTCCTTTTGGTTGTTTTACTTTCATAAGTTTCATTATTGTTGGAGCCAAATCAAATATGCTTGCCTTGCCTGCATCAAATCCTTTTTTTATTCCGTTGCCTTTTACTATAAAAACTCCGTCTTTGTGGTGTGTCGCAATCCATCTGCTTCCAAGTTCAAATATTTCCTTGCCTCCAAGCGGGCTGCAGACTTCGCACCATGGTTTTGCAAGTGTTATTAGGTCAGGTGCTTTGTCTAAATAAGGTCCGTTGTAAATTTCTTCTTTTGAAAAAATTTTTTCAATTACTGTGTCGCCTGTTCCAGGAAGTCTTACTTCCAAAAGCTTTTCTTTAATCTCTTTTGCAATATGCTTTCGTTCCACTTCTGAAAGATTTGGATTTATATAAAAGAGATTGCTTGCGTGGCTGATTACTTTACTTTTTTTCCAGTCAAACAAATATCCTTTGGCTTCGCCTCCGATTAAACCATGGCTTGACTTGATTTTCTTAGTTACCTTTGCAGGAACAAGTTTTTTTACAATTTTTTCAAGACCGAGTTTTTTAAGAAGTCCAACTGCTGTTTCTTTGTTAATTCCCAATTTAAACAATGTGTTTGTCATACCCTCTTTTGTTTTTTGATAACCTTCTTTTTGCAGCCATATATTTGCCAAAAACATTGCCTTTAGTCTTGCAAAGCCATGGTCTGACATTATAATAAAAGTACAGTCCCTGCCTGCCTTCTGCATTGTTTTTCCAATGCATTCGTCAATTTTTTTGAAAATCTTTTTGGAAAAGTCGTCATTCCAGTAAAAATGCATAATGTAATCTGTGAAAACAATTGTAAGATGCAAAAAGTCTGCTTTGTCAAGGTTTGCGTCCAAAATGTCAAACCTTGTTTCAATCAATGAAAAAATCTCATCTTTTAGTTCGTCTGTAGGCAAATCAAGCCTGCCTTCAACGTCTGGTTTGTAGTTAAATTTTTCTTTGAGTTCTTTTTGAAGTTTTTTTGGATATGTGTAATTGTCATAATTTGGCGGTTCAATGCTTCCAATCATAAAACCGTTGATTTTTTTTGGAGGATATGTTGTTGGCATGTCAATTACACCAACCTTTTTTCCTGCTGCTCCCAAATAATCCCAAATTTCTTTGCTTTTGTAATTTGTTGAATCAACCGGTGTAATTTTTCCGCTCTCAAAATCAATATCTGTTCTTGAGAACACCCCAAGCTTGGCTGCATTCTTTCCCGTGCTGTAATATTTCCAGGCAGGGCAGGTAAGTGGTGGTGTTTGTGTTTCCAAAATGCCCGCGCTTCCTTCTTTAACCATTTTTGCAAGGTTTGGAAGTTCATTTCTTTCAACCCACGGTTTTAGAATTTTCCAGGTAACCCCATCCAATCCAATTACTACAACTTTTGCCATTTTTTCACTTCCAAAACATATATATCCTTTTTTTCATTTACTTACGCATTCTGCATAATTTTTTTCATACTCTTTTGTCTTTTTGCTCCAGTCAAAGCCTGAAGCAAACTCTTTTGCCTTACCTTCCAAAACCTTTTTCTCTGCAGCATTCATTGAAATTGATTTTGCAATCTGCACCGCTGCTTTTTCAGGTGTTTCAAAATTAATCAAAACACAACTTTCGCTTCTTTTGGAAAAATTTTCAAATACTGGGATTTTGTTAAGCAATGGAATAACTCCTGCAGCCATTGCTTCAAGAACTGTTATTCCAAAACCCTCATATTTTGATGCGCTTGCAAAAAATCCTGTTATTGACAAAAGGTCTGCAAGTTTTTCATTGCTTACTTTGCCTGTAAACAAAACGTTTTTTTCAATTCCTAATTCTTTTACTTTTTCTTTTAGCTTTTGAGTTATTTCTTCATTGCCGCTTCCTGCAATTACAAGCCGTCCGATTCCGTTATTTTTTTTAAACTCTGCAAATGCAGAAACAAGGTTGAATAGTCCTTTGTTTTTTGCAATCCTTCCAAAGTATAGAATCATTCCTTTTTCAGGAACTCTTTTAATTTTTGAAAATTTTGCAAAATCAATTCCGTTTTCAACAAGCACTAGTTTTTTTCTTGCTTTTGAAAAAAGTTCTTTGTCCTGTTTGCTTACTGCCACGATTTTGTCAAACCTTTCTGACAAAAACATGTTCCAGAGTTTGAAATAAATTTTTTTAACAGCTATCATGTTTTTGGTGTGAAATATTCCGCCATGCGTTGAAAGAACAAGTGGTTTTTTGTGCAAAAACTTTGTTATTGCAAGAAAATCTGCAAAAAACCCAAGCCCGTGCATGTGAACAATATCAAATTCTTTTAACCTACCTAATCCAAACGGGGCAATTTTGTAAAAGCCAAGGTTTAGAAAACCAATTCTTTCAACTTCTGCTTCAGGAAAGCTTTCTTTTGCTGCAAGCTTTTTGTTTCCTGCAGTGTATTTGTTAAGGCAAAGCACACTGCATTGGTTTCCATTATCTTTTAACCTGCGGCATAGTTCAAAAATTACTGTTTCAATTCCTCCAATACATGGTTTGTAATGGTGGTATACATGCAAAATTCTCATTTGCCAGTCACCTGCCTTATTGTTCCAAGTACAAATCCTGTGCTAAACAATACTGTTCTTGGAATTGCAATAAATGGAAATACAATCCCTACTGCAAGGTCTTTTTTTGCTGCCCAAAAAGCAAATGGAATTCCTGTAAGAAAAAGCAATGCAAAAATTGTTGCCGTGTAAATCCACCCAAAGCCAAATAATGGCAGTGAAAGGCTTGCAATGAAAAGGCAGAAAAGTACAAGTTGGAGTTTAATTGTCTGGCTTGTGTAACTGTCTTTTATCATTTTGCCTTTGTGGCTTTTGTAAACTTTTGTTCTCCAAAATGCTCTGAAGAATTTTATTTTAAAATACTTGCGAAGGCTTGTTGGGTGGGTATGATAAACGTTTGCTTCCGGTCTGAAAACCATTTTGTATCCTGCTTCGTGAACTCTGAAGCTAAAATCAGTGTCTTCACCGCTTGCTATTGGAAAAGAGGTGTCAAAACCGCCGAGTTTTTCAAAAACGCTTTTTCTGTAAGCTGCGCTATAACTTCCTATAAAGTCAATAAATTTTTGTTTTGCCATTCTTGCATAGCTTGATTCAATTTCAAGCTGAATAAGTCTTGCAACAAGTTCTTTTTGTCTGCATTTATACGTTCCCTGCACTCCTGCTACTCCCTTATTGGAAAATGGCTTTAGCATTTCTTCAAGCCAGTTTTTTTTAGGTTCGCAGTCTGAATCAGTAAAAATAATTATTTCACCCCTTGCTTTTTTGGCTCCGTTGTTTCTTGCAAGTGCAGGTCCTGCATTTTTTTGCTGCAACAGCCTTACTTTTGAAAAGCTTTTGGCAATTTCGCTTGTTTTGTCAGAGCTTCCGTCGTCAACTACAATTATTTCAAACTCTTTGGAAAATATTTGTGCTTCAAGAGCTTTAACGCATTGCCTTATTGTTTTTTCCGCATTGAAAGCGGGGACTATCACGCTTGCTATGATTTTTTCCATAAAAAAACCATCTTTTTGCCTGTTTAGGTATCTGCAAACAGGTGATATACTCCGTGGTGGAATTTGTCTTCCGCAATCATTTCGTCAATAGTTCTTTCAAATCTTCCCTGTTCTGAAAGAACATTTTTTGAAAGGATTTTTTTAGAAAATTTTAGTATATCCATTGATTCCCAAACCACCAGGCATTTGCGAACGCCGTGTTTTTTCAAAAGCCTGTAAAACTCCTTTGTTTTTTCCACTCCCAAAAAATCACAATGTACTTCAATAAACAGCTGAAGATGTCCTGTTTCCTTAAAAGTTTTTTTCATTCCTTTCAGTATCTCAAATTCGTATCCTTCAACATCCATTCTTACAATATCTGGAAGCCGTTTGTCTTTGAGAAAAGAATCAAGGGTAGTAACTTCAACAGGAACTGTTTCCCCTGTTTGATCCAAATCAATATTTTTGCAAAAGGTTGACAGGTTTGATTGCTTTGAAACAAAAATATCCTGCTTTCCGTTCTTGTCTCCAACAGCTTTGTTAAAAACCTCAATGTTTTTGTAATTATTTGCATCAATGTTTTTCTTCAGCAACTCAACATTTCCAATAATTGGTTCTATTGCGTAAACTTTTCCTTTTGGGCCAACAGCCTTTGCTTCCATTAGCACATAATAGCCAATGTTTGCTCCAATGTCGGCAATAACCTGTCCTGATTTCAGCCTTTTCTGGAATTCAACTGTTGCATGAGCTTCTCGTATTCCATTAAGGTATAATTCTGATGAAAGCCCTTTGTCGTCTCTTATGTTAAGAAATATTTTGCTTCCCTGCACGTCTTTTAAGACAAAATCCTCTCTATGTCTCATTTTTGCAATTGCCATTTTTATTCCTGTAACACCTCGGTCAGCTTTTATTAGCATAATTTTTATTCCTCGTTGAATAAAAGTTGCAGGGCTGTCTTCTAAAAGTCTACTCCAATTCAATCTTCTCTCCTCCTCTTTGATTTTACAACATACTTTATAAATGTCTTTCCTCCCTTCACTAATCTTGGTATTTCGCTTGGTTGTGTGACTGCCTGCAGTGCTTTTCCCATCATATAACTTGGTCTGAAATAAAATTCTTTTCTTGCTCTGTCACACCATTCAACCATTTCCTTGTTTGATAGTTCGGGCATTGACACCATGCAATTATGCCACCCGTTTTCGTCAATCCACTGCCTAAAATCTTCTGATACAAGATGTCCTTTTTTTCTAAAATGTTCGTATGAAGCTGTTCCTGGATAAACCATAATTGGAAAAAATTGTGCTGAATCTGGGTTTAGTCTTTTTGCAAGTTCAATTGTTGCCCTGATTGTTTCTTTATTGTCCCCTGGGTTTCCAACCATAAAACACCCGTGTACAAGAACACCTGCTTTTTTTGCATCTTTTATAAATTGTTCCATTTTTGGAACAATTGTTCCTTTTGAAACATTGTTTAAAATTTCCTGGCTTCCTGATTCAAATCCAACACACAAAAGCCTGCAGCTAGCTTTTTTCATAAGTTTTAATGTTTCCAATGGCACATCAGCCCTTGCATTGCAGCTCCACTTTACTTTTATTCCTGCTTTTATTTTTTCTTTGCAAAAATTGTCAACTCTTTTGTGGTCTGCAGTAAAGGTGTCGTCTTCAAGGAAAACCTCTTTTATTCCTGGAAAGCTTTTCACAATAAATTCAAATTCTTTTATTACATTTGCAATGCTTCTTTTTCTGTAAGGACC
Source organism: Candidatus Iainarchaeum sp. (assembly GCA_017610205.1). Lineage (GTDB taxonomy): Archaea > Iainarchaeota > Iainarchaeia > Iainarchaeales > JAFCCL01. The sequence goes on from JAFCCL010000001.1 coordinate 104,062, forward strand.
TGGGTTAAGGTTCTGCACCCAGTTGCAAAACTTGCAGTTAAAAGGGCATCCTCTGCCTGTAACAATTGCAACCTCTGGATAAAGATTGGCACTATAAAAATAATCCTTATAATTCAAATGCTTTTTGTAAACCCTGCTGACAAAAGGCAGTTTGTCAAGGTTTTTTATTTTTTCCCTTAACTTGTTTTTTACAATTTTTGCACCTTGTTTAAATGCAATTCCTTTAACCTTTGCAAGCTTTGGCTTTTTCTTCTCCAGTTCTTTTGCCAACGCCCTTAAAGTGTAATCGTATTCCTGCATGCACACTGCATCAATTGCTTTGCTCATCTTCATTGTTTCAACAGGCAAAGCACTTACGTGTGTGCCAACCAATACTCCAAAGCACCTGTGGGCTTTCTTTACCTTTCGCAAAACTTCGACATCATTGTGGATGCTTGCAGTGCTTGTATCCAACACCACCATGTCTGGTTTAAATTTTCTTACAATTGCAAGCACTTTCTTTTCGCTTAAAGGAATGGCTGGTGCGTCAACAAGCTTTACTTCGTGTCCTGCTTTTTCCAAAACGCCTGTGGCATATGCAAGCCACATTGGATAATAGATTGTTCCGCCTTTTGTAACGGCAGGCGACCTGCTGCTCCTGCTATACTTTGGAAAGAACGGGGGATTTAACATTAAAATTCGCATGAAATTCACTTTTCTTTTTTGCTTAGTTTCTTGGTTTCCAAATTTGCATTCAAAAGGTCTTCAAAGTCTCCTGCGTCAAGCCAGTTGCCTTTGAGTTTTGCTGCTGAAAGTTTTCCTTTTTCAAGGAAATGCCTTTGCACGTCGGTTATTTCTGTTTCGCCTCTTGCACTTGGCTTTATTCCCCTAATTGCTTTGAACACGCTTGGATTCATAAAATATATTCCAATAATTATGTTGTTGCTTGTGGGCTTTGCAGGCTTTTCAATTACTTGAGTAACTTTTTCTCCTTCAACATCTGCAACCCCGCTTTTTTTTGCCTCTTCTGTTGTTCCTTCGTACAAAAGAATCTGCATTTCTGAATCTCCTTTTTCAAATTGTTCTGCAAATGGTTTCAGGCTTTCAAAAACAATGTTGTCTCCATTAATTGAAATAAATTTATCGTCTCCGACAAAATCCTCTGCCAAAGAAATTGCGCTTGGAATTCCTCCTGCTTCATCCTGAACCCTGTAAGTGAATTTTACTCCAAAATCCTTTCCTGAACCCAAATGTGAAAAAATGTCTCCTGCATGGTATGTTCCTGTAATAATCAGAATATCTTTTACTCCTGCACTTTTAAGCATTTCAATCGGGTAATAAATCATTGGCTTGTTGTAAACAGGCAAAAGATGTTTATTTGTTGTAAGAGTCAAGGGGCGTAAACGAGATCCTGTCCCTCCAGCAAGAATTACTCCTCTAAGTGTCATTAACTTAACCTCCTTTTTATTTCAAGATATTTTGTATATTTTCTATCTAAATAATATGAGGGGTTTGAATAAAGCCAATCAAAAATTTTGATTGCTTGAAATCTTCCCCTATATCTTAGAGCAAAGTGATTAGTTAGTTTTGTATTTCTTGTTAATTTAGTCTTTCTTAACTCTAAATATTTCATCAATTGTAATTGAATTCCTGTTAAAAGTTCTTTTGTTCCAACTATCTGAAAACATGGTGATTGTGTTTTTTCATCAAACAAAAGACTTCCGTCTCCTTCAAATATCCCTTGAATAAAATTTTTTATGATTTTTTCATTATAGGTTTCTTTAATTAATTTAGGAAATTTAATTTTAAGACTTTTATTTTTGACTATGCCATACTCTTTAAGTTTGCTTACAATTTTTTTACTTGTTATCTTTAGATGCATTTGTTCATATTCTTTACCTGTTTTTTCAAGTTTTACCGTTACCTCATAAACAGGCCCATTGTATTTGAGTAACTTTTTTATTTTTTGAATTATATCTGAATCTTTTTTTGATACTTTTATACCAACGCTTATTGCATTGCCACATTTATTAACAAATCCATTGCTTGCAAGCCAACCTAATATCCATGCATTTAAGGGATTTAACTCTTCAAAAAAATTATCGTTCACCGAATACTTTCGCTTATGAATTTTCCATGTTTTTTCTTTAGCCTTTAAACCATACTTTTTCATTCTATGACTTATAACCCATTGAGAGGTTCCCAATTCGCTGGCTATATCTTGTTGAGATTTATTTTTCTCAAAATATTCTTGTTCAATAAATTCTTTGCTGATATCATATTTTTTAGGCATGTAATAATCAAAGTTTATCCCTTTAAAGACGCTTTCTAAAGAGTAGGTTTCCGGTGATTTGTTGTCTCCTTCTTCTACAAATAATTGATTCAATACCATAAAATTGATCGCCTCTTAGTGGTTCTAAAGTATATTGCAAAAAAAGTACCGAGAATTGAAACGAAAACAAATCCTTGCAAAAATTGAATAGCCCAGTGTGGATAAACATAAGTTGCATTTACTAAGAAATAATTTGAATTAATTAGATCAAGAATGAAAAAAAAAGAAAGTCCAATTAAACACAATCCAACGACTGCTAAAGTTTTTTTTGGGTCCGTCCATGTATACTCAATTGCTTTTACAAATAACTGTTTAATAATAATTATTTTTTCGTTTGAGATTATTTTTTCGCCCTTCATTTGTACAAATTCCCCTCTTTTTTTAGAAAAAAATTGGTCTGCAATTTATAGTATATATTGTATTTATTTCCTCCAAACCTTCATTATAAAGGCTTTGGTACAGTTTTGGAAAACGACCTTAATTAACAAAAAAGAGCCACAATTTCAAGTTTGCTTGATTAAAGGCTTCCACCAGGCTTCGTTTTTTTTGTACCATTCAACTGTTTCTTTCAAACCTTTTTTGAAATCTGTTTCGGCTTTCCAGCTCAATTCCTTTTCAATTTTTGAACAGTCGAGGCTGTAGCGCAGGTCGTGTCCCAACCTGTCCTTAACTTTTTCAATCATTTCGTCGCCCTTGCCTAATTCTGCAAGAATCATTTTTGTAAGCTCGATATTCTGCAACTCGTTTCCGCCGCCAATGTTGTAAACTTCTCCAATCTTTCCCTTTTCAAGTACTGTATCAATTCCGCTGCAGTTGTCTAAAACAAAAAGCCAGTCACGAACATTCTTTCCCTCTCCATACAATGGAACTTTTTTGCCTGTAATGATGTTTGTTACAAAAAGCGGAACAATTTTTTCAGGAAACTGGAAAGGACCATAATTATTGCTGCTTCTTGTTACAAGAACAGGCAATCCATAGGTTGTAAAATAGCTCATTGCAAGAAGTTTGCCTCCTGCCTTTGCTGCACTGTAAGGGTTTCTTGGGTTTAGCTTGTCTGTTTCCTTAAAGCTTCCTTCTGCAATTTGCCCATAGACTTCGTCTGTTGAAATCTGAATAAATTTTTTAACATCCTGTTTTCTTGCCTGTTCGCACAAAACTTTTACTCCAAAAAAATTTGTCCTTGCAAATGCATCCGAATCCTCAATTGACCTGTCAACATGGCTTTCTGCAGCAAAATTTATTACTGTTTCACATCCTTCCATTGCTTTTTTCACATCGCTAGGATTGCAAATGTCTCCTTTGAAAAACGTGTAATTTGTGTTGTTTTCAATGTCCTGAAGGCTTTCCTTTCTGCCTGCGTAAGTAAGCTTGTCAAGGTTTACAATTTGGTCTTCTGGAAATTTTTCAAGGCGTTGCCTGATATAATTACTTCCAATAAAGCCACAACCTCCTGTTACAAGAATCTTCATAAATTCCACCAATTCCTTTTATCAATAACTCCTGTTAATTTTTTTGTCAATAAATTCCACTAATTCCTTTTATCAATAATTGCATGAAATTTATATATATCGTTTGGTGCAATCCTCAAAGCCAGGCCGCCTGCAAAGGTTTTAAAACATCTCTTGAATTATTTCTCATATACTTATTAACTCAGGATTTGTTTGAATATGCAAAAAAAGCAAAAAGTTGTACTTTTTTTACCAAAAGCAAGAAAGCACACATTTCACGGAACTTTGCCTGTTGCCTTGCTTAAACTTGCTTCAATGGTTGACAGAAAAAAGTTTGATTTGGATTTAATTATTGCAAAACCAAATGTAGATTATGAAAAGCAGGTGGTTGAAGCATCCAAGGGTGCTATGTGTGTTTGTTTAAGTGTTCTGACTGGTAATGATATTACTAATGCATTGACGATTACAAAAAAAATCAGAGTTGTTTCAAAGGCTACTGTTGTTTGGGGTGGCTGGCATGCAAGTATTTTTCCAGAGCAAACTCTTGAGAATCAATATGTTGACATTGTAATCAGGGGACAGGGGGAAAGAACTTTTCAAAAGCTAATTGAACGTCTTGCTGAAAAGAAAAGCCTAAAAGGATTACTTGGTGTTTCCTACAAAGAAGGGGGAAAAATTAAGCGCAATGAAGACCGGCCTTTTGAGGACATAAACAATTTTCCGCCAATTTCCTACAATTTAGTTAATTTAGAAGATTATATTTCAACCTTTAATGGAATGCGTGGCATGGTTAGTTTTACCAGCCAGGGCTGTCCTTTCAACTGCAAATTCTGTGCAGAGCCATTGGTTTACAAACAGCAATATTCTGCGCTTTCAAATGACAGGATTCTTGACGAATGGGAATTTTTTGTTAAGGAACATAATATTAAGTTTGTTGGAATTACTGACGACAATTTTTTTGTTAATGAAGCAAAAATAATTGACTTTTGTCAAAAGCTTCTTAAAAGAAAGCTTGGAGTAAAATGGGGCAAGGCTTGTGGAAGGGTTAGACAAATGCTTGCGTTCAAAGACAGCACTTGGCAGCTTATTGCCGATGCAGGTTGTATGGATATTGAAATTGGAGACGAAAGTGGAATTCAGAGCACTCTTGATTTTATTAACAAACAGTTGTCTGTTGAAGAAATTGTGGAATTTACAAATAAATGCAGAAAGTATGGTTTTGAGGTAATGCACAATTGGCTTTATGGAATTCCTTTGCCTCAGTTCAAAACAATGAACAAAAAGGAAATTAATGCCTGGATTTGGAAAGAGTGGCTTGCAATGTTTGATGTAATGGATAAATGCCACCACAAATACAAGGATTATGATGAAGTTAGAGTTTGTCCATACTATCCCTATCCTGGAAATCCACTCTTTGACCTGTCATGCGAGCTTGGGTTCAAACCGCCAACAAAGCTTGAAAACTGGGCTAACCTCAAACCAGCTATATGGCTTGATGACTCCTGGAATGACAAGCGAAGAATGCTTTTGCATTTTATTTTTCCATATGCATCGGATTTTTATGCTGAAAGGCACATGAAAAAATTTAGGCTGGTTCAAAGATTTTTCCACGAAACAGCAAAGTTTAGGTGGAAGTACAGATATTTTGGATTTCCATTAGACTACAGGTTGTATGAGTTTTACACCAATTTCAGAATGAAAATCACAGGCGTTTCTGCAACTGAGCACGATTAAAACAAAGTTGTTTTATCTTAAGACTTTGGTGCAATTCTCAAAGCCAGGTTGCCTGCAAAGGTTTTAAAACATCTCTTGGATTATTTATGCTATTGAATCACTTTTTTTTGGGTTTGACTAATATGCCGGTAAGACAAAAAATAATTCTTTTTTCTCCAAAACCAAGAAGACATACTTACAGCAACAGTATTCCTGTTGCATTGCTCAAAATTGCGTCAATGATTGACCGTAAAAAATACGAATCGGTAATTGTTTCAGCAACACCAAAATATGACTACGAAACCCAGATTTTGAAGGATTCAAAAGATGCATTGTGCTTTGCTGTTCGCGTGTTAACAGGACACGACATAATTGAAGCAATAGAGCTAATAAAAAAAATCAAAAAAGTTAACCCAAACCTTCCTATTGTATGGGGTGGATGGCATGGTGCAATTTTTCCAGATCAAACTCTTGAAAGCAGCTATGCTGATATAATTATAAGGGGTCAGGGTGAGCGCACTTTCAAAGAACTTGTTGAAAGGTTGGTTACAAAAAAAGATCTTAAAGGATTACCAGGCATTATTTACAAAGACAAAAGCGGAAAAATAATTCACAACCCTGAAAGGCCTTTTGAAGACATAAATAATTTTCCGGACATTCCCTACGATCTCATTAACATAGACGATTACGTTGACAACTTTGACGGTTTGCGTGCGGCATTTTATGTCACAAGCCAAGGCTGTCCTTTTAAATGTAAATTTTGCGCGGAACCACTTGTATTCAAGCAACGATGGTCTTCCCTAAGCAACGAGCGCATTCTCAAAGACTGGGAATACCTTTCAAAAAAAGGCATTGAATTTATCATAATTGGTGATGACAACTTTTTTGTAAACGAAAAAAAAGTCAAAGACTTTTGTGAAAAATTCATTGCAAAAAAACTTCCGTTAAAATGGGGCCGTGTTTCTGGAAGGGTTAGGCAAATGCTTGCTTTTTCTGACGAAACCTGGCAGCTTATCAAAGACACTGGCTGTACAGACATACAGGTTGGCGCAGAAACAGGCGACCAAAATGTGCTTGACTACATTGGAAAAGAGCTTACTGTTGACGAAATAGTGCAATTTATTGAAAGGGCAAGGAAATTCAAAATAAAGGCAACTCCTGCCTTCATTCTCGGTCTTCCAACAGAGGAATTCAGAAAAGCTTCATCAAAAGAAATTCAAAAACTTTTAGACAAACAGTGGAATGCATTTTTTGACGTAATGGACAGGTGCTATAAAGACCACAAGGACTATGACGAAATCCGTTTGTTTGCCTACGATCCTTATCCTGGAAACCCACTTTATGATTTATCCTGTGAGCTTGGTTTTGACGCGCCAAAAAAGCTTGAAGAATGGGCAATAATTCGACCTGCTCCTTGGATAAAAGAAAGTCTTCGTGAAAAAATAAGAATGCTTCAATATTTTTTGTTTCCCTATGCTCGCGATGGTTACGCAGGCAGACACATAAAAAAATTCAAGCTGTTGCAAAAGCTTTTTCACAAAAGCGCACAATGGCGATGGAAGCACAGATTCTTTGCACTGCCAATAGAATACAAAATGTACCGGGCTTATACAAACCTTAGAACCAAAAAAACAGGGCAATCTGCAACAGACCATGAATAAAAGAAATTAATAAAACAGAAAAGAACAAAATAGGAGTTTACTGATTTTAAATTAGTACATTTTAAATAGTTTTTAAATTGGCACATTCCAAATTATATTTACGAGTATTGGGTTATAGTTTATTAACAACACTATATCAAACAAAAGCATACTGGAAAGAACAATCCAAACAAATGTCTTTGCCCATTTTTCCTGCCTGATTGTTTTCATAAAAGAAAGTAAACCTGCAATAAAAAGTATTGCGATAAGTCCAACTGTTCCAAACATCCATCTTGCATCAGGTCCTACTACAAAAAAATTTATGTATGCAACTCCTGCAAGGTTTAAAAGAATTGGGAGAATAAGAACAGCTGTTATTAGTTTTTTTCTTTTGTTGTTCCATTTATTTCCAAGAATTAATTTTACAAACCCTATTAGTGCAACAATTGAAACAATTGCATAAAATCCAAAGAAAACAAATCTATATTCAGGAATTGTTGCAGTTCCATATTCCTGAAGCCACATTCCTGCAAATAAATATGTTAAAAAATAAGCAAGCCATTGAATATCAATTGCCATCATTGGCTTTAAAAAGCTTGGGAAAAAATTCCCCGATAGCAAAAGGTACCTGTAAAACGTGACTATTCCCAGCAATGGTACAGAACATGCCAAAATTCTTTTCCACAATTTTTCTTTTCCCTTAAATAAAAATACAAACCACGCAATTCCAAATGTTACTGCAACTGCAAGTCCTGTAAGCATCGTAAGTAAAACTCCAGCCATAAAAAGTCCGGCAATTGCCATATCTTTTGTCTTTTTTTCTTTAAACACTTTAATACTGTAGTATATTACCACTAGGCATAAGAGCCAGCTTAAAGTTCCATTACTGACTGTTGCGCTTGTAATTATATGTGTTGGAAGTAAAGCAACAAACATTGCACTTCCAAGTCTTACAATTTTTCCAAAATTCAGTTTTTTTGCAATAATATATGTTAGAAGAATGCAAGCAGTTCCAAACGCAACAGAAAGAAGCCTTAGAACATGCACAATAGTGTCAATGCTCTGGCTTGCGATTGGAATGTAAAAAATTGCTGCAATACTATGGAATAAAGGTGGTTGCGAAAGGCTTTCATTTGAAATGCTTGCAAGAGTTTCGTGTGTAAGCGGAATCATAGGCAGTCTGGCATTGTCTCCAATGAATTCAATGTAAAAAATATGAGCTCCTTCTTCAGGTCCAGACCAAACAGGAAAAAGTGCACTTCCTGCAAGTCTTAAACCCAACCCAAACAAAATTATAAGGACAATGACCTTAAATTCATTTTTTTCTCGCAATTTCAAAAACATTCACCTCCACTCAGAACTGAAGTCTTTTTTGAATGCATAATCTTAATCATATCTACGAGTCCTCTTCAAATTCAATAAAATTACCGCTTTGAATTTTAGCCCTTGTGCTAATGCTTTCCTCTTCAGAATCGCATTTCAGGCGTTCAACTTCAATATTTTGATTATATATACAATCTTCTTTTTTGCCATAACACAAATACCTAGTATTTTTAACATGCCAGCAGGCAAAATTCTCTTCGAAACTGTAGTCAACAGGTCCTTGAAACAAAATCAAAAAATCCACTGCAACTATGATTATTAGTATAACAAAAAAACAAATTAATCTAAAAAACTTAACCGGCATTTAATATCACCACGCTCTTTTTTTCCAAAAAAACACTTACACGTCCTTTTTGAATTTGGCAAAGCATCTTTTAATGCCTTCATCCAAACTAATTTTTGGCTTCCAATCCAATTCCGAACAAGCTCTTGAAATATCGCACACAAGTCGTTGCACTTCACAGGCTTTGTTAAGGCGATTTATTTCAATGTTGTTTCCAGTTGCCTTTTTAACTTTTTCAGCAAGGTTGTTTAGTGAAATAACCTTGCCTGATCCAAGATTAAAAATTTTAAATCTGCTTTTGTTAAAACCAGCTGCAATAACCCCGCTTGCAAGGTCTTCTGCATGCAAAAAATCCTTTTCAGAGCTTCCGTTTCCATAAATCACAATCGGCTTGTTCCTTAATGCATTAAAAACAAAGTTTGCTATAACACCTGTTCCCTTGGAAACTACCTGCCTTTCACCATAGCTTGTTGTTGGCCTTAGAATTGCATAATCAATTCCGTAAACTCTGTTAAAGTATTCAATATATTTTTCAATTGCCATTTTTGAAACAGCATATGGTGTCATTGGTTCAAGTCTGGCATTTTCTTTTGCCGGAATGGTTTTTGTGTTTCCGTAAACAACAATAGAACTCAAGTAAACAATTTTTTTTACTCCAAGTTCACATGAATCCCTCAAAATATTAATGCTTGGCAAAATATTTGTTTCTGCGTCAAAAACAGGCTTTTCAATGCTTGTTCTTGGAACAGTTGTGTGAATGCAGTGAAAAACATATTCAATTCCATCCAATGCCTGCCTTACATCCTTTTGATTAATGTAATCTCCTTTAACCTTTTCAATTTTTGTTTCAATTGCCTTTAAGTTGTTCTTGCCAGTAAACTTGTCAAAGACTCTGACATTGCAGCCTTTTGCAACAAGCTTCTCTGCAACAAAGCTTCCAATAAGTCCGTTTCCTCCTAAAACAAGGCAATTATTCATAAAAGTAATAGGACAGCTAAACCCTTATTAATTTTTCCAAACTAAATCGTTATTTTTTTAGGGAACAAAAGAGCCTGCGTTGTTCCAATACTGTATGCAATGTGTGTTATAAAAACAATAAAGATGCAAAATGGTACATGAACTGGTTTGACAGAATGCTCAAGGCAGTCAATTCCAATAGCGGTTGCATAAAACACAAAGCTGGCAGCATAAAAAATCCACAGTATTGGAAACACGATGGCAACAAATGGCATAAAAACAACGTAAAATAAGAATGCAATTACCACTGTGTTTGTAATTCTAAAAGAATCAGTTTCCTTCAATACATCTATTTTTCCCCTTCCATAATCTTTAAGTCTTGGAATGTATTCTGAAAAACTTCTCTTGTTGTGATGGTGCACTGCAGTTTCTTTGTTGTACAGTATAAGCTTTCCTGTTTTTCTGAGTAGGATGCATGCTTTTACATCCTCACCTGTTGGGCAATTTTCGTCAAACTTTCCTATCTGAAGTAAAAGGTTTCGTTTTATTATAATGTTGCTTGTTGGCAGTTCCTTGTATACTAGAATTCCTTTATGTTTTTTGAAAGTACTATGCATTCCTGTATCTGTTACGTAAAGATGCATAGTTTTTATTGCAAGTGATTCCCAAAGTCCTATGTTTTTTGGTTCGAGGTTTGGTCCACCGACAGCGGCAACTTTATCATCCCTCAAAAATGGCAATGCACTTTCAAGCCATTTGGATTGCGGGTATGCATCTGAATCAATACACGCTATAAATTCAGCTTTTGTGTTTTCAATTCCAATATTGCGTTTTGCTGAAGCAACTCCTTTTGGAAGGTTTTGCCCGGTAGGAATACATCTTATTTTCTCCGACTTTTTTTTACCAAACTTTTCAACCAGTGCCTGTTTTTCTATTTTGTTGTCTGGTAATAATATTAATTCAAAATCCTGTCTTGTCTGATTCAAACAACCTTCAATACATTCCAAAACAAAACTGTCCAATGTCTTAAATGGTACAATTATTGCAAACAAAGGCTTTTTTTCCATCATTTCCCAACCTGAAGCTTGAGTCTAATCCATTGAAGCAGAACTTTCAAAAGTTCTGTTGCGTTGAATGCAACATTTGACGTGAGCTGGCATTCAAACGTGCAAAAACATTTGCTTTCTCTTATGGATTTTGCAATCTTTCTATTTTCTTTTGTTGAAAGCAGTTTTTTCAAATTAAAGTCAAAGTTTTTGAGATTTCCAAGAAAAAGATCCTGCCTGATTTCACAGGCAAATACATTACCATTTGAATAAATGATGCAATTTGTTGTAGCAGCATAACATGGTAACTGAAATTTGTTTTCCTTCAAAGTTTTGAGAATCACCTGCTTATATCTTTTGTTTAAACATGTATAAAAGTCCCCAAAGATTTGGTGGCCCTTATATTTCTTTTTTGCAAGATCTGTTGCAATTTCTTTGTTCACTTTCATATATTGTTCAATTGTTTCCTTTGATTTCCTTGCGTTTTTTGGTTCGCCTCTTAAAAAATTTATCTGAAACTGGTTTATATCAAAGTCTGAAAGCATTTTTTTGTACACAGACATCGTTTCTTGCGCATTGTCTTCACTAATAGTGTAAATTACTCCAATCTTTAGGTTTTTGAATCTTATTTTAAGTTCTAAAAGCTTTGCTAAAGTTTTGCACGCATTTGAGAATGCATTTTTTGATCCTCTTATTTGATTATGTATTTTCTCAGTGCCATCAATTGAAACTGAAATATTGAAAATTATATCAGGGTTTTCTTCAGCCATCTTGGTTGCTTTTGCTACAATTTTTTCAGTAAACGTGCCGTTTGTTGGAATTGAAATTATTTTTACACTGCTGTTTTTTGCAAACAATGCTGCGATTTTGTCAATGTCTTCTCTGAGAAATGGTTCACCCCCTGTTAGACTTACATGTATCAAACTCGGCATGCTTTTTGATATTTTTTCAATTTCTTTGAGTGGAATTTCTTCAGGCTTGTTCAGTGATTTGTGAAAAAAACAGTGGCTGCATTTAAGATTGCATCTGCTTGTGATATAAAGAATCACATAAACAGGAAGCATGTTTTTCTTGAATAAGACATTTTTTGCCTGTTTCAATATTGAAATTTTCATAAAAAACCGCCTCTTTTCAACAGCTTGTTTTTCCTGTTAATAAATTCTCTTTCCATCTTAAGCGACTGCTTGTTTAAAATAACATCAAAACACATTTTCAACACCTTTAGCGGGTGGAAAATTGCCTTGTAGAGTAGGAACGTAAAGTAAAGTTCTTTAACATATTTATTCACTTCCAAACTGTTTGGATACCATCCAGGTACTGTTCCTATATTTAGGTCGTCAATTCCCTTTATATTTTTGTTAAAATATTTTTTCCTAATTTCTGTATTTGGATATGGAATACATGGAAACACACCAACTTCATCCACTCCAATCCTTGCAAGCCTTTTCAGATATGCCCTTGTCTTCTGTTTATCATCTTCAGTTTCAACTGGTAATCCAACGACAAAGAACGCGGTTGTTTTTATTCCAACATTCTTACAATTTTTTATACAATTTGCAATGTTTTCAAGATCAATATGCTTGTTGTAAACTTCTTTAAGGATTCTTTGACTTCCTGATTCAGGTGCAAACACCAACAATTTGCATCCGCTTTCTTTCATTAGCTTAAGTGTTTCAAGGTCAAGGTACTCGGATCTTACTCCGTTTGGTGTTGTCCAAGTTATCCTGAGTTTTTTTTTCTTAATAAGCCTGAAGATTTTTTTTGCTCTCTCAATATTAAGCGTAAGGTTGTCATCTTCTATTTCAAATTCAGTTGTGCCATATTTTTCAATACAATGTTGAATTTCTTTAACAAAATTTTCTGGTTTTCTTGCAACCCAATGCCTGCGCCAGAATACAGCGCTTGAGCAATAGGTACAATTGTATGGACATCCCCTTGAAGAAATTATTGGAGTGAATTTTTTGTTTACTGGCCCGTGGCTCCTTTTGGCTTTCCAGTAATTTTCTAATGGAAAAAGATGCCTTGCTGGAAATGGCAGCATATCAAGATTTTCAATGAACTCTTTTTTTTCCCTGCTTACAATCTTTCCATTTTTTATATATGCGATTCCATTAATTGCCTCAATTGAACCACTTTTTTTTGACAGTTTGTCAATAAGTTTTAACAGAGTTTCCTCTGCTTCTCCAAGTACTGCATAGTCTACTCCCTTCTCAAGGAACCTTTTATAATTTGCTGTTGCCTCGTTTCCGCCAATTATTATCTTTTTTTTCGGAAATCTCTTTTTAAGTCTTGAAACCAGATCAAGATAAACCTTGTGCTGTGAAGTAAAGTTTGCTGAAATGCAGATTAATTCACTTTCTTTAGGAATCATTTCGATTAATTCTTCAATATCAAGGCCTCTAAGGAATAATCTGTGTTTCCAATCGCTTACCTTCTCTATCCCAAGCCCAAGAGCGTCAATTACCTTTACCTTAAAACCTTTTTTTAGAAGATAGGCTGCAAGGTATGCAAGGCCCAATGGCATAGTTGTAACAAAAATCTGGCTTCCTGGGATTTCTGCAACTGGTGGATTAATTAAGACGATTGGTTTGCTGTAGCTCGTGCAATCACCACTTTTAACCTTTTTACTCTGTTTCTTATAATGATTAAGTCAAGTAGCATTTTTGCTATATCAGTTCCTTTAACTTTGCTGTCCTTGTCATTGTCCCAATTTACTGGACATTCTTTGATTTTAAATCCAAGAGCTTTTGCTATTGCAAGTAATTCAGCATCAAAAGTCCAACCTTCTATTTTTTGCAGGCTAAAAACCTTTATTGCACAATCTCTTTTGAAAAGCTTGAAACCACATTGGCTATCGCTTATATCCAACTGTAATATAAATGAAACAAGTCCGGCAAAGCCTGTTCCAAGCATATATCTAATTAACCCCCTTGACTTGATGTTTGACTCTGGCAGGTTTCTTGAACCGATAACAATATCATAATCCTTTATATACTGCAAAAAGTTATTCAAGAAAATTAATGGAGTACTTAAATCAACATCTGTGAACAATATAATTTCTTTTTTGCTGGCAAGAACTCCTTTTTTCACAGAATACCCTTTGCCTCTGTTTTTTTTGTTCCTTAAAAGTCTTATGCCTGGTTGTTTTGCTTCCATGGCTGTGTTGTCTGTGCTACCATCATCAACTACAATTATTTCAAAATTATTCAAGTTATTTTTTTTCAGAAATTCTCTGATTTCATCAAGCGTTTTGGAAATTTTTTTCTCTTCATTGAATGCAGGTACAACTATAGAAATTCCTGAAATTTGTTCTCTTTTTGCCTTTTGAATTTCAGCCGAGTTGAGTTTGGACCTTGTTTTATTTTTCATGTTATACTCCAATACAATTATCAATTTAAAATAAACTGCGACATTAAATAAGCAGCTTTCTAAATCTAATGCTTCCAATAATTCTGTAAAATTTTATTGCAAAGACATATCCAATTCCTGCAATAACAATTGCAAGAAAGTGCAAAGGGCTTTTGTTTTCAAGCATTACAATTCCGCGTGGCGATCCGAGTTTTAATTTTTTGCTGCTTCCCGCCCATTTATTAACAACAACCTTAAAGTCCTGCCTTGGATCAACCAAAAATCCTAGCTTAACATGCAAAAAATCTTTTGCAAGCTTTGAGTGCTTTTTGTAAAGAAGTGGGTCATTTTCGTGGTAATGCAGCCTTTTCAAAACATATCCAATCATTGCCTTTTTTCCCTTTGGTGCAATCTCTTTGTGGTCATGCTTGTAATCTGCCTTAACGACTTTGTATTCAAAACCCAAATCCATTATGCTGAATGTAAGATCGGTGTCTTCCCTGTAATAAAAGAACTTTTTGTCATATCCCCCAACTTTGTCAAGCAATTCTTTCCTGAAAGCTGTTGAAGTTCCACCAAAGCTTCCAAAACTGCTTACCACCCCGACTTTTGGGCCTTCAAATCCCTTTACCAAATCGCGCAGCCATTCCTTGCTTGGAATGCAGTCGTGGTCCATATTAACAACAATTGGGAATTTTGCAACCTTAATGCCTTCGTTTCTTGCAGTGCAAACGCCCATGTTTCTTCCATAGCTTATAACTTTTACCTTTTTGTTTTCTCCAAACTTTTTGTGCAGCATTTCAATTGTACCGTCTCTGCTTCCGTCATCCACCACAATTATTTCATACTCGTTTGGATAATCAAGTACCAGCATTGCATCCAAAACCCGCTCAAGCACAACCTTGTTGTTGTAAGACGCAATTACAATACTTGCTTTTGGAAAATTAAATGCCATGGTATCACTTTTTCAATTCCTCTTCATAAATTTTTTCAAGCCTGTCAACACTTGCTTTAATACTGTAAATTTTTTCAACTCTTTCTCTTGCTTTTTTTCCAAGTCGTTTTCTTAATCCCCTATCTTCTATTAGCTTAATGATTCCTTTAGCCATTGCTTTTTCGGTATTTGATTTTACCACCAATGCAGCATCTCCAACAAAAGACCTTACATTTCCTATATCATTTACTACACAAGCTTTTCCCATTGCAAGGTATTCAAGCAAGGAAATTGATGTTGAAAATTCATAAACATATCCATGTGGCGCAATTTCAGTAGCCGCCCAGACTTTTTTGCAGTCTTCAGGTTTTATTGGTCCTGCAACAATAACATTTTTTTTCAATCCGAGTTTTTTGACAAATTCTTTAAGCTCAAGCATTTCTGTTCCTCCTCCAAAAATAACATATTTATATTTCGGGTGCTTTTTGCCAACAATTTTCATTGCCTTAACAATTGGCTTGAGGCCTTTGACATTTGTTCCCCACAATGTTTTAATTGAAGTAATCAAATGCTTTCCATATTTTTTTTTAATCTCATCCCCACTTACATTCAATGGGTAATTATCAAGATTTATGGCAGCTGGCATTACTTCTATTCTTTTTTCTTCAATTCCCCATGGCAAAAGGAATTTTTGCTTCATTTGCTCTGTCCAAACAACCACTCTGTTGTAATTAAGCCTTGGCAGGAAAACCCTTTCAGTAACATGAATAAATCTTGTATGCAGGTTTGCATTCTTTGAACTTAACAGCTCTATTAGCAAAACATGTGGCACTTTGAGTTTTCTTTTGAGAACATGTCCAATAAATCCCATCATGCTGTTGCTGTGGCTTTGAATTATATCCGGCTTAAATTCCCTTGCTGCTTTTAGTGCTTTTCTGTATGAAAAAGGTGCTTCAAATTTCCAAAAGGCATGATGCCCTGCTTTAGGCAAGTAAACCATTTTTGCTCTCTTTATACTGTAATGGTTTGGAGTGCAAACCATTACCTTGTGACCTCTTTTAATTAATTCATTTATAAGGTCCCTTGTGTAAATTTCGCTGCCTCCGCTGTCTCCTAAAACACTTGTCAGATAAAATATTTTCATTCGTGTTCAGCCCAAACAAGGTCTTTTTTTCAGCAGATTTTTTCCAATCTTCTTAAATAAGGCCTTTTTTCTTTAATTCACCTGTTGCCTGGTCAAATTTGTCTTCAGACTTTATGTTATGGCTCCATTCAATTATTTCTTTCATTCCTTTCTCAAAAGAAATACTTGGAGCAAAACCAAGCTTGTTTTTAATTTTTGAAATATCTGCAAAACAATGTCTTACATCTCCTTTCCTGAACTTGTTTGTTATTTTTGGCTTGAGGTCTGAACCGTAAAGTTTTGCAATTGTTTCAGCAACCTCTTTGATTGAAATAGGGGTTCCGCTTCCAACATTTAAAATTTCATAATTTGCAGAATTGCTTTTCATTGCAAGAAGATTTGCAGCTGCAATATCTTTCACTGAAACAAAATCACGAGTTTGCAGTCCGTCTTCATAAATAACCGGCCTGTTGCTATTTTTTATCCTGCTCATAAAAATTGCTGCAACACCTGTATAAGGATTGCTTAGGCTTTGCCTTGGCCCAAACACATTAAAGTAACGCAATGCAACAGCTTTTATCCCATAAGCCTTGCCCATCATTAGCACAAGCTCTTCCTGGTCTTTTTTTGTCAAAGCATAAACGCTGTTGCAATCCAAATGCTTTGTTTCAGGAGTTGGCATTGGCTTTAATTCCTTTCCACACTCCGGGCAAAATTGTTCAAACTTGCATTCAGCCATCTGCTTTTCGCCCCTTAAAGAGGGTTCAACCAAACCGCATTTTTCACATTTGTAAAGTCCTTCACCATACTCGCTCATTGAAGCAGCAACCATCATCTTTTTTACATCGTGCTCTTCATTTGCAAGAAACTCCAAAATGTTTGCTGTTCCCCTTGTGTTTGCATCAACATAATAGTTTAGTTCATACATGCTTTGGCCAACACCAACAGCAGCTGCTTCGTGGAACAATATTTCGATTCCTTCCATTGCCTTTTTTACATCGCCCTTGTTCCTGACATCCCCTTTCATGAACTCTGCCTTTGCATTAAGCCACTCTGGTTTTTCCCCTGTTGGATGCACCTGCTTGTCCAAATTGTCAAGAATTCTTACTTCATAGCCTTTTTCCACAAGACCGTCAACAATAAACGAGCCAATAAAACCTGCTCCGCCTGTTACCAAAACCTTTACCATTTTATCACCTACAAATCCTTAAACATTTTTTTATTTTCTTTAACCCACTCATAAAGTTTCTGAACTCCTTGCTTTGCTCCAATTTCGGGTTTCCAGCCTAAAATATTTTCTGCCTTTGAAATATCTGAAACATAAACAGGCTGGTCCCCAGGACGCCAGTCACTGTATCTGATATCTATTTTTTTTCCAAAAAATTCTTCAAGATATGCCAACAGCTCAAGCAATGACATTGTGTTTTTGGGGCCTCCGCCTATATTGAATATCTGGCCTTTTGCCTTTTCAATTTTTTGTGTAGCAATAGCGTATGCTTTTACAAGGTCGTCAATATGCAGCACATCCCTTACCTGCTTTCCGTTGCCGTAAATTGTAAGCTTTTTCCGAAGTGCTGACGCAATAGTAAACCATGCAACCCACCCCTGGTCTTCTATTCCAAACTGCCTTTGGCCATAAATGCAGCTTTGCCTAAACACAACTGTGTTCATGCCATAAATTCTTGCATAATCCCTAGTATACTGGTCAGCACACCCTTTGCTGCAACCATAAGGGCTATGAAAATCCAAATTTGTTGATTCGGAAATTCCTTTTGGAAAATCTTCATATTCATACCTGTTATTTCTTTCAATAACCTTTACTTCTTCCATTCCGCCATAAACCTTGTTTGTGCTGCTGTAAAAAAATGCAGCTTTGTCAGCATTTTTTCTTAGGGCTTCAAGGACATTAAATGTTCCAAGTGCATTCTCTTCAAAGTCCTTTCTTGGTTCTGTTACACTTGTTGTAACCGCCACCTGTGCCGCAAAATGGTAAACAGCATCACTGCCTTTTACAGTTTCCTCAAGCTGCTTTTGATCTGTTACAATATCTGCTTTAATAACTTTTATGTTTTCGTGTCTTTGTTTAAGCCATTCAACATTTTCTTTATAGCCAGGTCTTGAAAAATTATCAAATATAATTACTTTTTTGCAGCTTTTTGCAAATTTATCCGCAAGGTTGCAGCCGATAAATCCTGCGCCTCCGGTAATAACTATTTTTTCCATCAATTCACCAATTATTTTATTCAATTACTATCAATCTATTGGAAAATTCATCTTAAATACCATTTTGGTGCAATATTCAAATTCCTATTGCATTTTTTTAATGAACTTTTTGCCAACTGCCTTAACCTGTTTTGGCATTCCAAACCTGATGTTTGCCTTGCTTACTGTTGTAAAAAAATTCTTAAGAAGCAAAACATGCCTGTTTGCAATCCTTTCCCTAACACTGTTTTTTTCAACCTTTTCAGCAAACGTAATTGAGTCAACAAAACCAATGTTTCTAAAATGCCTTGATTTGAAAACACTGTCTTCCACAACCCTTTTTGGCCCGTCTACAAGCATTGTGTCATGAAAAGCCATTATTCCCTGCTCCCTGACTTTTGGAAACCATAATTCAAAATCCTGCTTTGCATGCTTGTAAGAATGGTCCCCGTCAATGAAAATAAGTGCAATTTCTTTTCCAAATTCTTTTGCGGCATCTTCAGAGGTTTTAACAACAGGCTTTACTAAATCAAATGCCTTTGCTGCCTTAAGGTTTTGCTTAAATTCCTTAAAGCTGTTTCCCTGCGGCATCTCCGGCGAGCTTGTATGGGGGTCAATTGCAACAATCTTTTTTCTCTGTCCATCCTTGCTTCCTTTTGCAAGCCATATGGTTGAACGGCCTTTCCAGCTTCCAATTTCTACAATTTCTCCATTTCCACTGCATTCCCTGGCAAGCCTGTACAAAAGAATTCCCTCTGGCTTTGAAAGAAAACCAGGTGCCTTCATTGCCCATTTTTCAGCTTCCTTTAATGACATCATATCACTTTCATTAATTTTTTCATTAATTTAAAACAATTTTTCCTTCCTTTTTTTCCAATCAGTTTTGCTTTCTTATTTAGAACAATTTTGCCTTCCTTTTCTTTCTTTGTTTCAAAACTTCCTGCCAGTTTGCAATATTTTCCGCATATGTTCCAAGCAAGTGCATTGTCATTCCCTGTTCAAAACTGTTTAAAAAAATAAGTCCCAATCCAGGTACGTGTTTTGCCATATCACCCAGGCTTAAATTGTAAAGCATTACTCTAATCCTATTTCTTTCAAGCAATTTGTACCTTGCAATTGCCTTGATGCTTTTTGTTGTGTCCTGCCCGCCAATATGGTAAACTCTGCTTGCATTTGTTTCAACTACCTTAAACCCGGCATTTCTTGCCCTGTAGCACCAGTCCTGTTCCTCTCCATAAATGGGTGACCAAAGCCTTGCGTCAAGGTTTCCAACCCTCTTCAATGCTTTTTTCGAGTACATCATTGCCGCTCCGCACACAGCAAGCCTTTCCCTTACAACTTCCTGCCCTTTAAGTCCTTTCCCATAATTTTTTTTGCCAACAATAAGGCTTCCAACAGCACCAACCATTCCCTTTAGGTCTTCAGCTGCTTCAACAGCCTTTGAAAGCCATTTTTTTTCAACAAGGGTATCATTATCCAAATGGTAAATATACTTTCCCCTGCTTTCCTTAAACCCCTGGTTTACTCCGTTGCTATAGCCAACATTTTTTTTGTTCAAAACAAGCTTTTTTACAATTCTCCTGCGCTTCATTTCCTTTAACATCTTCACGCTTCCATCAGTACTTCCGTTGTCTACAACAATAATTTCATAATTTGGATAGCTTGTGTTTTTTTGAACAGACTTAATACAATCAGCAGTAAGCTTTTTTCCATTCATGTTCAAAAGCATTACGCTTACAAGCGTATTTGCAACCCTGCTTGAGTTTTTTGAACCCTTGCTTGTTTTTTTTGTACTTTTGCTTGATTTTTTTGCAGCACTCATGTTTCTTCCTCCAAAAAGAGGGAAATTCTTTTTATCAAGTTTTCCTTGTCTGACGAAAGCTCTGGCTTGAATGAAAAAGCCTGCAAAATTTGTTTCTCCAATTCCCTCGTGTCAAAAACTGTTTTTGCTTTGTTCTTTTTTTCAAGGGCTTTTGCAAGGTCAAGCTGGTGGTCGTTTGTGTGCTCTCCAAACTTTTTCAAACGAGGCACTATAATCAACGGCTTTTTGTTCAAAAATGCATTTATTATTGTGCCTGCTCCGCCATGGCTTAGCACTATGTCAGCCCACTGCATTTTTTCATCAAATTCTTTTCCTTTAACAAATTTTTTAAAAGCAAAATTCTTTGGCTTGTAATTTGAATTGCCTGTTTGTCCAAAAATTTTCCACTCGCTGTGCTTTGCTGCAACAATGTCAAGTTCTTTAAGTAAACGGTCAAAGGGCTGTGAATGTGTTCCGACGCTTGCAAATATTTTTTTCACACCATTTCCAATCGCCATTAAAACACACCTCCTTCATATTCTGCTTTTGGAAAAAACTTTTTGTTCTCAGGCCATTGAACAAGAAACAGGTCGGCCTTTCCGTACATTAATTTTCCGCTGAGGCTTGGCTTTTTTATTCTGCAAAAGGACTCAATAAACACAATTTTTTTTCCGAAAAATTTTGCAATAAGGCATGTTGGAATTGCGGTGTCTGCCCCTGTGCTTATAACTACTGTTGGTTTTTTCCAAAGGAAAAGCCACAGTGACTGTACAAAGTTTATTGCCAGATTGATTGGATTTCTTTTAGGGCATGAAACAAAAAATACTTTTTCTTTTTTTGCCAGGTCAATTGCATTAAGCCTTTTGTCCGAAACAAAATAATGCGGTTTGCCCTGCCATGCTTTTTTAAGCTGAAGCAGCTCTGTCAAATGCCCTCCTGCACTGCAGGCAAGGCAGATTTTTTCCTGCATTAAAAACACCTAAAAAAGCCTGAAGTATGAAATTGAAAATACTATTATGCTTAGTATTGCTTGTGCAAGCAAAATTATTTCAACAACCTTTTTTTCAGTAAAGCGCCCTATTCCCATAATAATATGTGTTACGCTTGCAGTATATTTTGGAGCCTTTAAAATTCCTGATTTTGTTGGAATTCCAAAACTTTGCCTTTGCATTCTGTATCTTGCCTTAAGCACTAGCTCAATAAAGTAAATTCCTAAAAGCAATATTCCTATTTTTTCCATGTTTCCCAAAATTGCTGTTGTTGCAATACTTGCCCCAATCATCAAAGTAAGCGAGTCGCCTCCAAACACTTTTGCCGGGAACCAATTAAATCGAAGGAATGCTATTAGTGCACCAAGCATTGCAATTGAAACAATCGCTGCCTCCATTTGTCCCTGAGTTAAGGCAACTGCGAGCATTGTGGTAGAAATTATTGCACCAAGTCCTGCTTCAAGCCCGTTTAAACCAGCAAGCATGTTTGTTGCATTGCTTGCTCCGGTAACTCCTATTGGGACAAAAATAAGGCTGTAAATTAACCCAAAGCTTACCACTCCAATAAAAGGTATTACAATTTCTGCTGGTGCAAAGCCAAAAAACGGAATTGATATTGGAGGATTGCTTATTTCTATTGCCATAAGTGGCAATGCTGCAAAGACAGGTATGAGAGCATGCTGCCATTGTCTTATGCCCTTTCTCCATCCTATAAGGTCGTCAATTACTCCCAAAAATCCAACCATTACAATTGTGCTAAATCCTGCAAGCAAAAAGGTCAGGTTTATTTCAATCCATTCAAGGTATGAAAACATAAAAATGCTTACAATAATTCCCGCACTAAAGCCAAGCCAGACACATATTCCGCCCATTTCCGAAATTTTGGGCTTGTTAAACTTGTTCATGTCAATGCCGGTAATATGCCTTGCCTTCATTCTTGCAATTAAAAACGGCAAAAATTTGTTTGTTACAATAAATGCTACAAAAAAACACAAAAGCAGTGTTGCAATAACAGCAGGCATAGGCATAATTAATCAGCTTTAAGGATTTAAAAAGAAACCATTCTATTTTTGTAACAACCCAAAGCACATTTTTTCAGCAAAAAAGCCATTGCCTAATTTGCATAAAGTGCTTCTTTGTTTACCTTGAATATTCTCATTCCGGCTGCATTAAAAACTTCGCCAAAGTATTTCATTGTCTCATCTTCGTGGAACCAAAGCTTTGAAAGCATGCTTTCGTTTACAGCAGGATTTGTAATATAAAGCTCTGAATTGTCCTCTGCTCTATAAACATACAATGGAACAACTCCCTCATACATCTGGTTTGAAACACTTGTCCATTTTGCAGGAATAGTTCCCATTTGATCTGCAGGAATATTATTTGTTCCACATGCAAACCCTGCTTCGCTTTGACTGCAAGGCATTGCAGCATGCGGTGCAACAAGGAATTGTATTATGCGAGGGTCGCTGCTGTCCATTGTATCATACCCATAATTTCCAAAAGACCCGATTTTGAGGAATGTATCACTGTCAAGTACGATATAATCAAAATCATAGTCTCTTGCAATTTTTAACGCATTTTCAAGGCTGCTTTCAATAACAAAAAGTGAAAAGTCGCGGTTTCCCTCAAAACTCATATTCCTGTTATCAGCAGAAACCGCCCTTTCTCCAATAAAACTAATCCAATGCCCTTCATCCCACCAGTTGAAAAATTTTGCATCCTCAGGAGTGTTTGCAGGGTCCTGCATCCAGTGCAGTGTTGCCTTCCAGTCAGGATAACCGCCTTCAATGTGCGGAACCTTGTCTGGCACAAAAATTGTAGCAGAAGCAATTCCAACCAAAAGCATAAAGCCAAGGCAAAGCACAACAAGCTTTTGCTCAAGGTCTGTTCTTCCTTTAAGGTAATAAAACATTTCTGCAGCAATCACACCAGCAGCTGCCGCTATTGGCAGGCCAAAAGTGTAAGTGAATTTGAGCTTGTACCACGCCATAAAAAAAGTAATCATTATCCAAAAGAAAATCAAGACACTAAGATGGTCTTTTTTGTTCCTGTAAAACATTATTGGAATCAAAATCATTGCAAGCCATGGGAAAATAATTAATGCATTATATTTTATTCCAAAAAACTGGTGGCCGGTGTTTTCCTCCCCAACAGTCATTCCAAGAACCGAGTTTTCCTCAAACAATTTCGGGGTTGTCATAAAAGTAAGAGCCAGTGAAATTACTGCAATATAAAGCAAAACAACTGCAATAATATTAATTGTTTTATTTCCTGATTTTCTTTTGCCAACCTCCCTGTTTGCATAAGCAAGATACACTATAAATGCTCCGATTGCAAGAACAACTGCGACTGCTGCCGAAAAACCCATTGCTTCAGGCATTCCAAAAGCCGCTGCCGCCTTTGAAACAGAATTTGTTGCATAACTCAAAGCACTAGTATGCCAGTTTGCGCCATAATTTAATGCAGCAATTACCCAAAAAATAACAAAAGAAATTGCAAAAAGCTTAACAAAATCAACAAGCTTTTTGAAACCCATTTTTGTATAAATCCCAATCACACCAAAGAAAACATAAAGCCCTAATACCAGAGGGATAAGCAAGTACATATCCCAGGTTATTGCCATTAATCCAAAGAAAATTCCAGAAAGCACTGCATTAATTATTCCCTTTTTATTAAACACAGGATTCTTAACTGCTCTTGCAAAGAAAACCAATCCAATCACAAGCCACAAAAACCCAAGGCTGTCTTCTTCAAAAAAACCTGCAAGCGTTCTGTAAACATAGCTTGGAATAACAGCCGCAATCAAGGCCATTACATAGCCTGCTTTTTTGTTGTAAAGTTCCTTTCCAAAGAAAAACATTGCAGCAACAGTTAATGCCCCAAAAAGAGCCGGCAAAATTTTAACAAACAATATCCAGGTGTCCTTATCATAAGGCGCTCCCAAAGTTGCAACCTTATAAATGCCTGCAGTAAACTGCCAAAAGAACTGGTTTCTTGGAGGAGCAACTCCTCCTTCAACAAAATAATATGCAGTTGGATCAACAGCAGGAACAACCCCTGTTTGCAAAAGCTCTCCAGTCATCCTTGCATGGTAATAGGAATCAAAACCAAACATATACTCATACTTTAAAAGATGCCCTCTTACGCCAAAAGCAAGAGCAAAAATCAAAAAAAGCAGAAAAAGCTGTTTTCTGTCAACATTCTTTATTTTGCCAACAATGTCAGATGCATTAACAAGCTCAGGCATTCTAGGTTCCCTCAATAAAAAAAAGAGCAATAACTTTAAATAAGAAACTAAAAACTAGCATTTGCTTTAAACAGTATTAATTATTTCTTCTTTGCGTCTTTGCCGGCATCTTTTCCTTTCTCTTCCTTTCCAGCTTCCTTCTTGCCGTCTTCTTTTCCTGTATCCTTTCCTTCTTCTTTCTTGCCAGCGTCCTTACCTTTGCCTTCGCCTTCCTTGCCTTTTGCGTCCTTGTCTTCGCTTTCTTTACCCTTGGCTTCTTCTGCTGCCTTCTTCTCTTCCTTAATCATATCCCTTGTTTTCTTAGGTCTTGTTCCAATGCTTTTGACATCTGTGCCAACACTAATGCTTACTCCAAGGCCCAGTTTTGAATTAGCCCTTCTCAAAGCAGTTTTTGCAACTTCAATGTGTTCCTTGTCAACCAAAACAGAAATAATCTTTTGACCAGGCCTTACTCTAACAGCCCTGCCAATATTTTTTCCAAAAGCGTGGCTCATTCCCTGCGAAACACGGTCTGCTCCAGCACCCTGTGCAAGCTTGTTTTCCCTCAAAACCTGAAATGGATAAACCCTAATTTTCATAAAATAGCCATCCTTGCCAACATTTTTGTTCAAAACCCTGTTAATTGCCATTCTAATACTTTCAATTGCATTGTCCCTAATCTGACCATGGGCTTCTACTTTAAGGTCAAGAATGTGCGAAAATTCTTTTACTCCATTTCCCATATTAAACTGCCTGGTTCTAATTCCAGGAATTGCACCAACAAAACTCTTCCTATGATTCTTAACCGCGTAACGCGTAAACGCCCTGTCTTCCTTGCTGTTATAGCAGTGCCCTGGCCTCAAACCCATTCAAATCACTTTTAAAAAAAAATAACAAAATCCAAAAAAATAGGATTTCAACACAAATAATAGCCCAAGAAAAGCTTTAAAAAGCTTGAGTGAACACCCTCAAGCAAAATCTTACCCAAACATAAAAGATTTATCCAACTATAGAATAATTTTGCCCCCAATAAAACATTTATTAAACAATTAAAAGAATAATACAATTATATGCAATACATTTTCATTACCGGCAGAAACCCAGAACTTGCCCTTGCAGAAGCACTTTCATTGCTTGAAAAACAAAACATTAACGCAATTCCCTCAACCCCCAAAACAAACGCATTCCTTCTTGACACCAGTAAAGGAATTGACACAAAACAAATTCTTCCAATGCTTGGAGGAACAATTGCAATAGGAAAAATTTTGTGCACAGGAAACCTTTCCAAAATAAAAAATTTCATTGAAACAGAAGAAGTATACTTTGGGCAAAAAAACAAATTCCTATATTCCTGCCTTAACTTTGCCAGCGAAGACAGCCTTAACACAATACTTGGCGCACTCAAGCAAAAATTCAGAAAAGAAAAAACCAAGGCAAGATTCAAGTCCGCAAGAGGCACAATCTTAATGCAGTCAGGCAAAGTTGTAGCAGGCACTCCCTCAAAAATTTCAGCAGCAGACACAACCTATTTTCTCTTCAAAAACAACAACTATTCATTCGGCTTTGTTCAGGCATTCTCGGATTCAAAAGAAACCGAAGCAAGGGACATGGGCAAGCCAGTAAGACGGGAACAATTTGCAATCTCCCCACGGCTTGCAAAAATCCTTGTAAATCTTTCCCAAACAAACCAAGGGAAAACACTGCTTGACCCATTCTGTGGAATTGGAGTAATCCTGCAAGAGGCAATACTGCAAGGAATTAACGTTGTTGGAGTTGACTTAAATTTAACAGCCACAACCGGTGCCAAAAAAAACATTGAGTGGATTAAGAAAAAATATCATGCAAAAGCAACGTCTGAAATTTTTACAGGAGATTCGCGCAAAACATCTCTGCAAAACATTGCCGGAATTGCAACAGAACCATCTCTTGGAAAACTTCTTAAAAAAATTCCCTCAAAAAAACAGGCAATACAAATGCAGTTTCGCTTTGAAAACCTAATGATTGAAGTTCTAAACAATACAAAAAATTCGCTTGTTTCAAACGCAAAAATTGCTTTTACCGCCCCATACATTAACACCGGCAAAAGCAGGTTTGGCTGCAGCATTCAAAAAATCTGCAACAGCACAGGCCTTCAAATCCACGCACTTAAAACCCAAAAGTCAAAGTTTCCTGTTTGCGACTTTCGGCCAAATCAAATAGTCGGAAGGGAAATCTTTGTGCTGGAAAAAAAGTAAAAGAAATTGAAAACGATTAGCAGCTTTAAGACCGCTCCAAGCAAAAACTCAGTGCAAAACCTTTTCCCCGCAGGTCTTAACTTCCGGGTTCGAGATGGGACCGGGTGTTTCCCCTGTAGCATGGCCGCTAATCAATTAGTATTGGGTTTGCTAAGCTTTAAATAGCTTGCTTTTTGCTTTAAAACTCTCTGTAGCGGGCATTTCCAGCGTGGCCAAAAACATCCAGCAAAAGGCTTTTGTTTGAGCCAAAATGTGATCTTTTAACATTTACTTTTTCTTTTCCGAGATTGGCTTCAATCCTATTTAAGGCAGATAATCCTTTCTCAGAGCCAGCTATCTTGTTTGACAAGTGTGCAAAAGGCACAAGCACTACATTTTCACTTCCGACTTCTTTGCACATTTTGATAATTTCTTCAGCAAGACCTTTTGCAACAAGAATTGGCTCGTCTTTTTTTTCAACGGTTACAAATGCAACAATGCAATCATTGCATTCCTGCTTTTGGTCTTTCAAAGCCTCTGGTTTTATTTTAGCTGGCCTGTTGGAGAATGAATCAAACTCGGTCATATAGTGCTTGCAGTGAAAGAGAAGGGTTCTCACAAAATCACTTATTTTTTTTCTTTCCTGGCTTTTTTGCTGCAGATTTTTTTTTTGCTGGCTTTTTTGCAACCTTTTTCTTCTTGCCAATAACTAATTCCTCTGCAACCTTTAGGCCCTTTCTCAAAAGGCTTTCCCTTTTTGCACCTGCACAAATCATTTTGCCGTTTTTGAACAGCAAGAGCGTGAGCTTTGGGTCGGCAATTCTTAGGATTGCTCCTGGAAACTGTTCTGGCTCATACTCTACGTTGTCCAAATCCATTGCTGTTTGAAACAAGTCAAGGTTTTGGTTCAGGTTTGCTGTTGCAACCAAATTCACAACATTGTACTTTACAGTTTTTTGAATCTTTACCTGTTTTTGAATTCCGTGAATTAGCTTGCTTGCCTTTCTAATAGCCTGTGCAATCTGCTTTTCGCTGCTTGCACCGCTGCAAATAACCTTTCCGTTTTTGAACAAAAGCATTGAAACTTTTGGCTCCTTCAGTTTCAAAATTGCTCCAGGAAACTGCTCTGGCTCATACTCAATATTTGGAATGCTCACAGCTAAATTATATAAGTCAAGTGTGGCATTCAAATTGGATGAGGCAACCAAATTCACAATAGTATACTTCATAAGGCATCAACTCCAGTGGTTCCAACCCAAAAAAAGGCCTTTATAAACCATTAATAAAAGGGTTTCGGAAGGTTTAAAAAGGCAAGCAAAAGCCACGAGGCGGTTTTGTCTTTGCTATTTTTTTGCTTGCGACTACAATTATTCCTTCGCTTAGTCTGCGTGGCATTGGAATGTTTTTGCTGATTTCCCTGCCGTTGTAACCCAAAATTGTTTCTACTTTGAATCCTGCCTGTTCAACTTCTTTGGCGATTGTTTTTGGGTTGAAGAAGCGAATGTGGGCCTTGTCTCCGCTGAGGAATATGTCGTTGCCGAACAAAAGGCGAATTCTGTTTGAATAGTTTATTACATTTGGTGTTGTGAGAAACAGAATGCCTCCTTTGTTTAGTGCATTGGAGCAGTTTTTGAGAAATGTTTGGGTGTCAAAAACGTGTTCAATTATTTCTGTTGCAAAAATTGAATTGTATTTTTTTCCGGTTTTAATTTTCTTTTTTCCAAAATCGCATTGGAAAAAACTTAGTTTTGGATTGTTTTTTTTTGCTCTTGCAATCGCTGCCTTGCTTATGTCGCATCCGTCAACTTTGTCAAAATGTTTTGCCAGCCACTTTGTTTTTTGACCATAGTAACATCCAAGGTCTAAAACAGGGCTTTTAAGGAATTTTAGTGCAATCTTGTTTACTTTTTTTGAATTGACCTGCACAAAGCCCTTTTCTGCATAGTCTTCGTAGAATTCTTCAAGACTCATAAAACGTACACCACTTTATTCATTTTAAATTACATCTTTCATACTTTTTAATGTTCTGGTGAATGTTTAAATTGAATTTGTTTTGTTTAACTTGAATTAATTTTTGTTTCAAAAAAGCTTTTTTGGGCTTTAATGTCAGCTATTTAAAGCTTTCTTTGCTTATATTTTTAATTCAGTGTCTTAATTTAAGTAGTTACATTTCTGAAAAAATGGTGATTTAAAATGGTAAACAAAAAAGCAAAGGGAAAAAGGGCCAAAACAAGGTCAAAGCTCAAAAACAAGGCGGGTAAAGCCTCTGTTAATGAAATTCTAAGACCTTTTGGGAAAGGAGCAAAGGTTCAGATAAACATAAGGCCTGACATGCACAGCGGAATGCCGCCTGCAATCTACCAAGGTAGTTTTGGTATTGTAAAAGGAATGCAGGGCACTGCATACAATGTTTCGGTTAAAAAAGGCAACCTTAAAAATACTCTTATAGTTCGTGGAATTCACCTAAAAGAACAGGAGGGGAAATTCAAATGATTGGAGAAAAATTCATTAACCAAAAGCCGGTTAGCCTGGCTGAAGTAAAGCAATTGCTTGCTGACAGAAAAAAAGAAAAAGACTTAACTTACGAACAGGATATTACTCTAAAGTTTGCAAAAAAGTTTTCAAAGCTTAGTTTGGCAAACGCAAAAAAGTTGCAGGCAGAGCTTGAAAAAATTGAAGAGCTTGATTCGGAAACAGTAACAAAGATCATTGACATTTTGCCGGAGAAAAAGGAAAAATTGCAGCTTCTTTTTATTAAGGAAACTGTGTTAAACGAGGTTGACTTGCAAAAAATCCTTTCCCTATGCAAAAAGTACAGGAAATAACTGATTTTTTTTTAAAAGCGGTGATATCCTATGCCAAACGAAGAAGAAGCACTTGTATTAGATTACATGTCAAAAGGAAAGCCAAACAGCTTTAAGCCAGAGCCAATTGCCCAAATTTTGGGAAAGCAATTTTTTTCATTGCTTGAAGTGGTTCCAAAAGAAGACCTTAAGATAATGGAAACTGTTTATGTAGGCAAGGACGAAAGGGCAAAAATTGATTTTATTAAGCGAAGAATAAACTTTAACATGCTTACAAGTACGGCAATTGCAGAACTTCAAAAGGCTGTTGAAAAAATTGTAACCGATGACAAAAAAAGGTTTCTTGACTTTTTCAACAACGCACGTTCCATTACTCTTAGAAGGCACCAGCTTGAGCTTTTGCCAGGAATGGGAAAAAAGCACATGCTTGACATTCTAAAAGAACGTGAAAAAAAGCCATTTGAGTCATTTGAAGACCTGATTGCAAGAGTAAAGCTTTTGCCAGATCCTTCAAAAACAATTGTAAAAAGAATAATGCTTGAACTGGAGGACGAAACACTCAACCATTATATTTTTGCCAGACCACCTGTAAAAGAAAAAACTTTTGGCAAAAGATTCTAAATTTTATGAGCCTTTTTAACGAACTGCAAAACCTAATGGTAAAATACCGATTTAGGGCAAACAGAAAACTTTCACAAAATTTTGCAATAAACGAACAACTTATTGAAAAAATTGTTGAACTTGCAGACTTAAAAGAAAGCGACACAGTTCTTGAAATTGGAGCAGGAACCGGTTTTCTTACAAGAGTTCTTTTGAAAAAAAGCAAAGTTGTAGCTGTTGAAAAAGATAACGGGCTTTGCGCATTGCTTGAAGAAGAGCTTTCCAAAAAAAACCTCGCCCTTGTATGCGGTGATTTCTTAAAAGCAAAGCTTCCAAAATACAACAAAGTTGTATCGCTTCCGCCCTACTCGCAAAGTTCAGCCATAATCTACAAGCTTTTGGAAAATCCATTTGAATTAGGAGTTCTTGTTTTTCAAAAAGAGTTTGCAGAAAAGCTTGTTGCCTGGCCTGGTTTTGATGAATACTGTGCTTTAACTGTTTTAACCCAATGCTATTTTGATCCAAAAATTGTGCAAACAGTGTCATCAGGCTTATTTTTTCCAAAACCAAAAAGCGAAAGCGTAATTATTGTGCTCAAGCAATGTTCAGAACCTCCAAAAATCAAAGACAAAAAAAAGTTTGTTCTTTTTGTAAAAACTCTTTTCAGGTTCAGAAACAAAAATCTTGCAAATGCCTTAAACAAAAGCAGGCAATTTTTACTACCCTCGTTTGGAATTAGTGCGGAAAAGTTCAACAAAAGAGTCGCCTCTATTGAACTGTCGGAAGAAAAGGTTGACCTGCTTCCAGTTGAATACTTTGTCGAAATATTTAATGAACTGGCTTAAAAAGTTTCACGGCATTATTTCAATTATGTTGCGTTCCAATGCAACAATTTCGTTCTTTTTTGCATAGTCCAAAGCAAGCTTGAGCTTTCTCTTGTTTTTGCTAAAAATTCTAAACAACGGCTGCTTTTTTTTAAGAATGTTGCCTTCTTCAACATAAAGATACAGTCCTGCTTCCTTGTCGGCAGGAGCTCCGGCAATTCTTGCAACCGTATTGCATTTTCTTACATTAATCTTGTCAATTGTTCCGGATCCTGTTGAAAGCACATCCTTTCCAAGCTTTAACTTTGGCATTTTACTGCTTTTAAGGTAATGTCTGCCCTGTGCTTTTATTATTTGCTGCATTTTTTTCAAAGCCCTTCCGCTTTCAAGAATTTCCTTTGCAATCGTATAACCCTTTCCTTTTTTTGCCTTGCCGCACAATTCCAAAAGAATTCCAGCAAGCTCACAGCTTTTTTGTGCAAGATCATCAAAAAACTCACCTTCCAAAATCTGCATTACATACTTTGCTTCAAGTGCTGGCCCAAAAACCTTTCCGCATGGATGCGTTCCGTCAGTCAAAACAGCCTGAACTTTTATTCCAAGGTGCTTTCCAACAGCAATAAATTTTCTTGCCATATCCTCTGCTTTTTCCTTTGTATGAATTTTTACATCTGGTCCAACAGGCAAATCAATTACAACAAACCTGCTTCCAACACTTGCTTTTTTTGCCATTACTGAAGCAATAACCTGCCCAGGTGGGTCAAGAGAAAAAGGGTGCTCTATTTTGATTATTTCGTCGTCAACAGGAGCAAGGTCTAATGCGCCACCCCATGCAATCACTCCTCCAATATTTTCAGTAATGCTTTTTATCTTGTTCATTGAAAGCGAAACATCTGCAAGCACTTCCATTACGTCGGCTGTTCCTGCAGCGCTGGTAATGCTTCTGCTGCTTGTTTTTGGAATAAAACATCCTGCCGAGGCAACAATTGGAACAACAATCATTGTAGTCCTGCCATTTGTTCCGCCAATGCAGTGCTTGTCAACAACCGGCTTTTTTGAAATTTTTATTTCCTTTCCATTTTCCGCCAATGCCTTTGTCATTGCAACCGTTTCATCCAAAGTGTATCCATGAACAAATACCGCGCTTACAAAAGCGCTTGTTTCAATTTCACTCAAAGCATTTTTGCCCATGTCGCTTATAATTTCTCTAATTTCTTTTTCTCGCAATTCCTCTCCGTTAAGCTTTTTTTTAATGTAAACAAGCGAAACAAGTTTTGGAACAGGGGTAACTCTTATCCTGCTTTTTCCATCAAGCGAAAGCTTTTCCTTAACGCTTTTGAATACTCCAAGTTGGTTTGGCTTTACCATTGAATCAGTAACATCCACAACTGTTACAATTTTTCTGCTGCTTCCAACTGCCTTTAATTCAACCCTGTCAAGTGGAAAAAGCCCAAGCTCGCCTGCATCAATTCTGTTCATTATGCAAATCATGCGCTGGGCTTCAATGTCAAAAGACTTCACAGACATTATCTGACTATATGCACTCTTGCTTTTTTTCATGCTAACTAGTAAAGTGAAAAGAGGTATTTAATTCTATCCTGCCTTTGTGGCTTACAGCTTGCTTGTCAGTTCTTCCGTTACACTGGTTTTTATAATTTGCTTGTCAGTTCTTTTGCTGCCTTTGTTTTGTCTTCTGCATTGTAAATGCCTCTTCCAACAATAGCATGCCATCTTTTGCCTGCTGCCTTTCCGCTTTCACTGATTTCTCCACCTTGTGCTACAAGACCTGGGCTGTACAAAACAGGTTCAATTCCCTTGCTTTCAAAAAGTTCCTTGTAAGAAGCAATCTTCTCCGGTTTGTTTCCTGGAACAACAAAGTCTGTTACCCCTTCTTCAATTGCAATCTCGTACATTCTTTTTGGAGAAGAGTTGTCAATAAAACCACCGTTTTCTTTCAAGTAGGTTGGGTGGGTCATCTCTCCCCCAACGATTACTCCAAGACCTTTGGCTTTTGCTGCTTCAATCCATGCCTTTTCTGTTTGAGGGCCGGCTTGTGGAAAAAATATCACTGCGTCAATTCCTGCTTCACTGCAAACGCTTGCAAACTTTTCCCCCATTGGCGGAATGTCTGTTCCTGCCTTTTGATGGTCGTAAATAATTGGCTTGTCGCTGTACTCTCTTATTGTGCTTACAACCTTTCCCAAACCAAATCCAAGGCCCAAAGAAAAGCCAACTTTGTAGGCACCAATCTTTTTCACACCAGCAGTTGCTTTTACAAGTTCATCAAGTTCTTGCAATGTTGCAACATCACAGGCAGGAATAATGCTTTTGTTTATTGGAATTATTTTGTTCATTTTAGTTTACCTCCTTGTCAGCCATCTTTTTACTCCATTCTTCTGAATTTGAAAGATAGTCTTTAATTGAATCAAATTGTTTCTGAGAAATTTTTCCTGTTTCAACCAGGTATTGTAGCAATTCAGAAACCTTCAAAACAGCGTGCAACTCATAGCCCTTTTCCTTCAATTCTTCTGGACCGCCTTGCTCTCTGTCAATTAGCACAACAATGTCCTTTACTTTCAATCCTGCTTCTTCTAAGGGCTTTACTGCCTCAAACTTGCTTGTTCCTCTGGTAATCAAATCGTCTATTACCAGAACTGTTTCCCCATCCTTGAAAACTCCTTCAATTGAGTTCTTTGTGCCGTGTGCCTTTATGTCCTTTCTGGGGTAAATCATTGACCATCCTGATTCTAAAGAAACGGCTGTGGCAATTGGCATTGCAGCATAGGGGATTCCTGCAATCCTGTCAAATTCCAAGCCTTTTCCAATTTCAACCAGTTTACTGGAAACCATTTTTAATGCATCTGGATACGAGGCCAACAGCCTTAAATCAATGTAGATTGGACTAAGCAACCCGCTCTTTAGCGTAAACTTTCCAAACTTCACTGCTCCAATCTCAAACAGCTTTTCGCACAATTCCTGTTTTGAAGTCATTTCAATTTTTCCTCCTGTCTTTTTTTAATATTACCCATACGTTTCACCTATAAATCTTAATCTTCTTTTCATTTTTAACACCTTTTCTGCAATTATAAGCAAATTAGAAACTCTTTTTTTAACTACTAACTAATGTTTGTGCGGTTTCCATCAGTTTCGCCTTTTCCAATGTTATTTCTTCGTTTGGCCTCATTTTGCATTAACTTTTTTGCCAAAGGGTTTGTTTCCCTTTTAGCTTCATTAGCAACTCTTTCGGTTTCCCTTCTAAACAGCCTGTTTAACATTCTTCCAAATCTTCCACCAGGGCTAGGAGTTCTGCCAATTTTTTTTGGGAGCCTTCTCATAATTTATCACCATCCATTAATTATAATGTCAAGAAATGTTTCCATTGCTAAAAACAACTTTCCCCTTAACAATTGTATAAACAGCCTTTCCCTTTAACTTCATTCCTGCAAAGGGTGTGTTTCTTCCCTTTGATTCAAATTTTTCAGGGTCAACTTTTTCTTCTTTGTTCAAGTCAATTATTGTAATATCTGCGTTCGCTCCCTTTGAAAGCGTGCCCTTGTCAAGACCAAGAACCTTTGCTGGGTTGATTGACATTTTTGCAATTGCATCCTCCAAAGAAAGAATCTTTTCGTTCACAAGCTTTGTTAAAACCAATGGCAGTGTTGTCTCAAGTCCAACCATTCCATTTTCGCACAAGTCAAACTCTCTAAACTTTTCAACAAGAGTGTGTGGTGCGTGGTCTGAGGCAATAACCTCAATTGTTCCATCCTTCAACCCTTCCTTTACTGCTTCAACATGTTCTTTGCTTCTCAAAGGAGGGTTAACCTTTGCGTTCACATTATAGCCTCTAACATCCTTGTCTGAGAGGGCAAAATAGTGCGGGCATGTTTCGGCTGAAACCTTTTGCTCAGCTTTCTTTGCTGTTCTAACAAGCTCAACGCTTCCCTTTGTGGAAACATGGCAGAAGTGAATTGGCCATTGCACCATCTTGCTCAAAATTATTTCCCTTGCAACCATTACTTCTTCGGCTGCAGCTGGCTTTCCAGCCAAACCAAGTTCTGTACTAACAAGACCCTCGTGCATTACTCCGCCTGCAGCCAATCTGATGTCCTCTGAGTGCGACAAAACAGGCATATTCCACATCCTGCAATACTCTAAAGCTTTTCTCATAAGGTTTGCATCCTGGACATCAGAGCCATCATCGCTTACTGCAACAGCGCCTGTTTTCTTTAGCTCTCCAATTTCTGCCAATTCCTTTCCCTTCCTGCCCTTTGTAATTGCTCCAACAGGCAGAACGTTTACAATTGCCTCCTTTGCTGCCTTGCTTTTCACAAACTCAATAACTGTCTGGTTGTCTGCATCAGGGGTTGTGTTCGGCATTCCAACAATTGTTGCAAAACCTCCTTTTGCAGCAGCCTTTGAAGCAGTCCTAATTGTTTCCTTGTCTTCTCTGCCTGGTTCCCTTAAATGAACATGCATGTCAATTAAGCCTGGAACAACAATTAATCCCTCTGCGCTAATTGTTTCATCAGCCTTTGCATCAATTCCTTTTCCAACCTCTTTTATTTTGCCGTTTTCAACCAAAATGTCAAGTTTCTTGTCTATCTTGTTTGCCGGGTCAATTACTCTTCCTCCTTTTATTAGCAGGCTTGTCATCTTCTATCGCCTCCCAATAGCAGGTAAAGCAATGCAAGCCTTAGGGCAAAACCGTTTTCGACCTGGGCTTCTACAGCACTTCTATCAGATTCCATTATCTCAGTTTTTAAATCAACCTCTCTGTTGATTGGACCAGGGTGCATGACAATTGCGTCAAATTTGGCAAGTGCAAGCCTTTCCTGATTAACACAATAACTTTTGCTGTATTCCCTTACTGAGGGAATGTCTCCGCCTGCAGCCCTCTCTAATTGAATTCTCAAAGCATAAATTATGTCAACTCCCTTAACTGCTTCGTCCAGGTGGTTAAAGACCTTGCATTTGAATACTTTTTCCATTCCGTACGGCATCAGGGTTGGTGGTCCAACAATGTGTGGCTTTACTCCAAACTTGTTTAAGGCTCTAATCAGCGAGCCTGCTACTCTGCTGTGTTTTATGTCTCCAACAAGAGCTACTTTTAATCCCTCAATTTGCCCTCTTTTATCAAGCATTGTATAAAGGTCAAGCATTGCCTGTGTTGGGTGCTCGTGCCACCCGTCTCCTGCATTGATAACAGGTGCATTAATCTGCCCTGCAATCATTTCGGGAGAACCAGCTTTTGCGTGCCTTAGAATAATTATATCCGCGTGCATTGCATTCAATGTTCTAACAACGTCGTTTAGTGTTTCGCCCTTTTTGTCAATAGTGCTTCCTGAACCAGAAACATTTATTGTGTCAATGCTTAGGTTTTTTCCAGCCAGTTCAAAGGAAACCCTTGTTCTGGTGCTTGCTTCAAAGAAAAAGTTTATTTGGCTCATTCCCTTCAAGAGATTAATTTTTTTGTCTGGCTTGATAATAAATTCTTTAAAAAGTTTTGTGCAGTCAAAAACAAGTTCCATATCTTCCTTGCTTAATTCATCAATGCTGATAATGTTTTTGCCTGGAAGTTTTCTGTTACCAATTACCTTAATTAATCTGTCTTCAAAGTCTTCCTGCCACTTTCCAATTTCTTCCCAGAGCTTTTGTCTTCTTGGATGCAACTATCTCCCACCTAAAATTACTTCCTCAATTACCCTTTTAAAACAATGCAGGGTTTTAGTCAAAACATCTTTTTTTATTAATTTTCAACTTTATTCTTCTTTTTGTCAACTACAAAATTTCTCCTATTTACTTAATGTTTATACTTAAATCCAATATAAAAGCAGTAATCTTTTTTTCCTTTGTGTCAATTAAGAATTCCCATGCATCATTAAGATCCAAACCCAATTCCTTTGCGCCATTTGTTTCTTTTTCAACATATTGCTTTACTTCTTCAATTGCATTTCCTTCAATGCCAAACTTTTCAGCAATCCTTTTAGCCAAAGAAAATGACTTTGCTCTTAAATCTCCAATTTTTGTCAAATCTGTTAGCGCAACATGCTTTTCTCCATTAATTTCAGCAATCCTTATTGTTGATGGTACATGAAAGCCATTCTTTTTAAGTTTTTGAAATGTTTTGAATTCCTTTTCTGCAATGGTGCTTTGGGTTTCGCCCTTTGAGAATTGCCGAAGATTATACTTTTTCACAACAAGCCTTCTTACCCTAGGCCCCTCGAAAACAATTAAATCAAAGGCCTTGCCATGTCTGCCTCTTGCTGGAGTGGTATATCGTTTTAGAATCTTTCTTCCATCTGGAACAGCGGTTGTACTCATTGATTTAACTCTCTTCACATTTCTGTCCACAGCCAAAGCACTTGCAGCAAAATCCCTTTTTCCGCCCTTTAAAACAGTTGATTTCTTTGCCTTCATTGCCTCCACTCCGCAAACTCCTTCAAAGAAACTTCCTTTCCTGATTTTAATAATGCCTTTTCTCCAAACTCGGGCATTTCACGCAATTGCTCGCTTTTGAAGACAGGTCCGTCCTTGCAAACAAGCCACTTGCCCAAAGCACAGGCTCCACAAACTCCAAACCCGCATCGCATATATCTCTCCAAATTCAGCTGGCATTCAATTCCTTTCCTTTCACAAATTTCAAAAGCCTTCTTCATCATTGGCTCTGGTCCGCAGCCAAATACAATGTCAAACTTTTGTTTGGCAAGCAGTTTTTCCAGCATGCTTGTGGCATAACCCTTTTCTCCAAGAGAACCATCATCAGTTGTTATGTATAAGTTCTTAGTGGTTTTGCCTAGTCTTTCCTTAAACAGGCATTCCTTGCCTGTTTTTGCGCCAAGGATTACACTCAAGTCAATGCCTTTTTTCTTAAACTGCTCTGCCAGAAGAAGAACTGGTGCAGCCCCGCATCCTCCTGCAATAATGCAGACTTTCTTCACTTCCTCTGTACTGAATCCGTTTCCGTATGGACCGCGAATTCCAATCTTGCCTCCTTCTTTCAAATCACACATTGCTTTTGTAAATTTTCCCTTGCATTGCACTGTTACAGCGCACTCTTTTCCTTTGGCAGTAAGGGTAAATGGCTTTTCGTCAATGTCAGGAAGCCAGAGCATTGCAAATTGGCCTGGCTTTGCATTCATTTTGTGTTCAAGGTAGTATGTTTTGATGTTTGGGGTTTCCTGGACAATTCTCTTAATGGAAACCATTTTTGGCAGCTTGGTCATTCTTTTGCCTCCAGTTTTTCAATCAATTCAGGTAATTCTCCAATGTCTTGAATAATAAAATCTGGTTTTGCCTTTTCTAGTTTCTTTTTGGAGTCATAGCCACATAAGACCGCAACACTTCTAATGCCTTCTTGTTGTGCTGTTTCCACATCGTGAACCATATCTCCAACATATAGCGTGCTTTCTTTTTCTATTTTGTGCCTTAAAACAATGGCTTCAATTTTTTTCCGCTTGTCTTCGTGGCTTGTATCCACACAGTCAATTAATTCCTTCATTCCATAGTTTTCTATTTCTTTTTCCAGCAATGTTTGATTATGTGCGCTGAAAATTAGAATCTTTTTGTTGTGTTGTTTCAACCACTCCATTGCTTTTTTTGCAAACGGAAATGCTTTTACTAGGGGGTAGTATTTTGGAAACAGTCTTTCCCATTTATCATATTCTTCTTGAACTACTATTTTTATGCCAAGTTTTTTGTAGAATCGCATCCAGGGCATTTCGTACAGTTCCCTGAACTTTTCTTCTGAAAGTCTTGGGTGGCCCCTTTCTTCAAGCACATCATTTGAAGTAGCAAAGGTTGCTTCCCAGTCATTGCTTACTACTCCTGACCAGTCAAGTATTACAGCCTTAATCATTATCTCATCGTTCCAAGTTTTCTGTCAACAATTTCTTCAATTACCTCAAAACCAGTCTGTGTTAATTCAGGCAGTTGGTTTGAAAGCTCTTGAATGCATTTTTCTCCTGTTTCAATGGCTGCACAAAGCCTTGCCCTGTTGAAGAGAACTTCTTTTTCTCCCTTTTCAGTGATTTCTGCCAGGTTGTTCCTTGCTTTTTTTGCTTCTTTTTTGTAATAATTGTCAATGCCATTTTTCTCGCTTTTAAAAATTGAATTGCCTGCTTCCATTATTTTTGCAATTGACTCATACATTTTTTGGGCGTTTTTAACGCTAAGCCTGCCGTATTTGTTTTCAATGAGAATTTTTTGAATAACCCAAGCACTGTTTGCAATGGCAATGCATTCCCTTTCAGCATTAAGTTTTTTTCCCATTCTGGTTGAAAACTTTTCCAAAACAAGCCTTTGCAGCAAAAGCCTCAGTATCTTTTTGCCCATTGGCCTGGTATATAATTCGTATTTTTCAACTAGTCCTCCAGCCATTTCTTTCATTCCAAGCTTATTAATCTGTTTTCTGTAAGCGGTTTTTCTTTCATATCTCATAATCGCTTTTTTCTGTTTTTCCTTCAAATGCTTGGCAGTTTTAGTGCCCAGTGCCTTACTCCTTCTGTTAATCCATTTAGCCATGCGCACAGCCCCTAATTTCTTCCAAGGACTTTACTTCATTTTCCTTTATCCATTCTTTCATTTCCCTGCAGACCTTTTCAAAAACTCCAATTCCCTGATAGTAAACTCCTGAACCAATTCCTACAGCTGTTGCCCCTGCCTGAATGTATTCAATTGCGTCTCTTCCGGAGGAAATTCCTCCCATTCCAAGAATTGGAATCTTCACTGCTTTGAAAATTTGGTAAACGCACTTTATTCCAACAGGCTTTATTGCCGGGCCTGATATGCCTCCAAACTTGTTGCACAAAATTGGCTTTCTTGCGTCAATATCTATTGCCATTCCTGCAACTGTATTAATTGCACAAATTGCGTTTGCTTCTGCTTTCTCACAGGCGCTTGCAATTGCTGCAATGTTTGGAGCCTGCGGAGTAAGCTTTGCAATTAGTGGAATTTTTCCAATTTCTTTTTTTACAGAGGACACTACTTCTGCACTTGCTGTTTCATTTACTCCAAAAATCTGTCCGTGTTCCTGAGTATTGGGGCAACTGATGTTTACTTCAATTGCATCTGGCTTTTTTTCTGCAACAAATTTTGAAACCTCAACAAATTCTTCAACAGAGGCGCCGTAAATAGAGGCAATTAGTGGAAATTTTCTTTCCTCCAATTCGTTCCATTCCTCCTCCATATTTTTGTAGCCAGGGGACGGCAGGCCAACAGCATTTAGCAAACCATGCTCCAACTCCAAAACGCTTGGATTTGCATGCCCTGCTCTTTCCTCCGGGCCAATGCTTTTCATTGTTATTGCACCAGCGCCTCCTTCTTCAAAAACGCGTTTCATTAAGGCAGCGCTTGTTCCAAGCACGCCTGAAGCCAGAACAGTTGGATTTTTCAATTTCAAACCAGCAAAATCGATTTCAAGAGACAACAAAAACCCGCTAATATTAGATTTGGTTGTTTTTTTAAATTTAGTGCCCTTTCCTTTTTTTGAATGAAAAAGATTGCTCCCTCAATTCTATCCTCTGACATCTGTGACCTTGCCAAGCTTTTGCCTTCTTTGGAGAAGGAAGCAGAGTGGCTTCACCTTGATGTAATGGATGGGCATTTTGTGCAAAACATTACCTTTGGATTTCCTATAATAAAGTCTTTGAGACCAAAGACAAAAATGTTTTTTGACACCCATTCTATGATTTCAAAGCCAGAGCGCTATTTTGAAAGGTTTGCAGAAGCCGGTTCAAACGCAATTACCTTTCACTTGGAAACCGTTGAAAAGCCCTTGAATGCCATAAAGCAAATTCGTGCGCTTGGCTGCAAGGCAGGAATTGCTTTGAATAATCAAACAAGTGCAAAAAAGGCAATTCCTTTCTTGCACGAGGTGGATTTGGTGCTTGTAATGGGAATTGAAGCGGGCTTTGGTGGCCAAAAGCTTATCCCAAAAGACCTTGAGAAGGTTAGGTTATTTAGGAAGGAAATTGATTCCCGGAAACTTTCAACACTAATTTCCTTTGATGGCGGAGTAAACAGGCAAACTCTCCCGGATGTAATTGAGGCAGGGGCTGACATTTTTGCAATGGGAAGCGCAATCTTTGGAAAGGAAAATCCTGCTGAGGAATTAAAGCTGTTGAAGAAAGAATTTGGATTTTGCTAACGCTTTTTCTTCAGCATGTCAATAAGTCCTAGGAATGGTTCCTGTCTTGTTCCAAGTTCTAGTTTGTGGTACATTTCCAGTGCAAAGTTTTCCGGGTCAAAGACTCCTATTTC
This sequence comes from Candidatus Iainarchaeum sp., assembly GCA_017610205.1. GTDB lineage: Archaea > Iainarchaeota > Iainarchaeia > Iainarchaeales > JAFCCL01. The sequence continues at coordinate 145,164 of JAFCCL010000001.1, forward strand.
GGAAATTATTGCGTGAATGTAGAATGCGTCAACAATGTCAAAACCCGGGTTTTTTATTTTGACTTTTTTTGGCGGGTTTTTCCAAACCTCCTCAATGTCCCTTTCCTCTATTTCTTCTTCAAATCCAAAGTATGTTGCTGGGTCAAAGCAATGTGAAGAAGTGCAGACAAAGAACGGGTTGTGGTGCTTTTTTGCAGCGTGTGCAATGTGGGTTGTACCAATTTTGTTTACAATTTCGCCGTTGCTTAAAACTGCGTCACATCCAATAAATATTTTGTCAACTGGATGCATATATTTGTCTGCTGCAGAGTCAACAATTAGTGTAACCGGAATGCCTGCCTTTGCCAAATTTGCTGCAGTGATTCTTCCCTGAAACCTGGGTCTTGTTTCAGTGCAGTAAACCATCTTAATCTTCTTTTTTGCTTTTTTTAAAATTTCTTCAACTGTGTGGGAATGGCAGTGGGTCATTATTGTGTCGCCTTTTTCAATTAGCCTGCTTCCGTACAATGCTATTTTTTCCATTGCCTTTTTTCGATTTGCTTCATATTGCTTAATAGTTTGAATTGTGTTTTCTTTTACTTCCTGCAAATTCCTTGAATGAAGCGAAGCGGCTTTGAGAATTATTCTTATGGCAGTTCTTGTCTCAGGTTCTGTTGGCCTGGTTTTTAAAAGCGCAAGGCAGTGTCTTTGAACTTCTCGCCTGAAGGCAGGCAGTGTTTTTGCACGGCTTTTTGAAACACTTTTTCTTAAAGCTGCAACAGCTTCTTTTCTTACCTTGCTGCTTCCCTGAATTTTTAATGTTTTGATGTCCTTTATTGTTTTGTTAAAAGATTTTGCTGCCATTCAAATCACTTTGTTAAAGATAAGTTCAAACTCATATTTGTGCTTTTTGGTCACCTTCGCTTTTTTCGCTGGTTTTGACTTTTCAGTTTTGCCAGTTCTCTTGCCTGCTTCTCCTGCATGCGCATATGATAAAGCCATTCTCTTTTGCTCTTTTTTTCTTTAATATTTCTTTTTACATTGCGGAGTCTTGTTGCTATTTGTTTTCTGGTTTCCAGGTAACTTTCTATAATTCTCAGGTCTTTTCCTATGTATCCTGGTTTGTGTTTTGCTTCTGCCTTCCTTCCAAGAGTGAATTTTGCATTTGCGAACTCTGCCTTTGGAATGAATGTATTTAGGGCTGTTTCAAGACCATATCCTGTTGAACAAATTGCATCCCACTTTTTTTTGTTCCTTTTCAAAGCCTGCAGTGAACGCAGTCTTATAGCCCGCTCTCCGTTAAAAGGGCTGTAACTCAAAAGTTCACCTGACCTTACTCTTGTTCCAATTACCATGTTTACCCATTTTCTTCTTGTTTTTTCCTTGCTTGGCAGTTTCAGCAGGGGCTTTACAAGCTTTGCTATATGCTCTGGCTTAATATTTTTTATGTCAGCATCAATGGAGACTACTATTGTTTTGTCCATTTTTTGCATCCAACGGTCGGCAGTCTTGAAGTTTTGTCTTAGTGCATACTTGTTGGAAAAATATTCAACAGCTTTGGCGTAAGCCATTGCCTTTCCTTGATTTTCTTTTAGAGTTATTACTTTGTCTGCTCCTGCCTTTTTTGCAAGCTCTGCTGTCTTGTCAGTGCTGCCGTCACTGACCACTACAATTTCTGCCAACAGTCCCTGTCTTTTGCATTCGCGCAGTTCTTCTACAACCTGTTTAATGGATTCTGCCTCGTTCCAGGCAGGCACTACTGCTACAACCTGAAAACCCTTTGGCCACTTCTTTGCCATAAGTTAAATAGCTTTTTCTTTGAATAAAATGGTTTGCTTTTTTTGTAACCTGCTTGACTTTACTTTTTTTTGAATTGATTAGAATGTTTTTTTTTGCTGTTGCAAAGGCTTAAAAGTATTGGTGCGTTTTATTATTGCAGATGAAACTGGCTGAACATATTAGGTCTGGAATCGGCTTTGGATTGACTTCAAGCATTATTACAACTATTGGATTAATGGTTGGGTTGTTTTCCGGAACTCACCTGCGAATTGCTGTTATTGGCGGGGTTATTACAATTGCAATTGTTGATGCATTGTCTGATGCGTTTGCAATGCACATTTCGCAGGAATCAACAGGGAATGAAAGCGCAAGGGATATTTGGGCCTCAACCTTTTCAACATTTGGCGCAAAGTTTTTCTTTGCAATAATTTTTATTGTTCCAGTGCTGTTTTTGGAGCTTTCAACAGCAATAATTGTCAGCATTGCATTTGGTCTTTTTCTTATAGCTGTTTTTAGTGTATGGATTGCCAGGTCTCAAAACAAAAATTTGGCAAATGTTGCAGGAGAGCATCTTCTTATTGCAATTGCTGTAATTGTTCTCGCTTATCTTGCTGGCGTGTGGATTGCCGGAATTTTTGGGTGAATTTTTTCGGCGAGTAATTTTTTTCGGCGAGTAATTTTTTTCGGCAAGTAATTTTTTCGGCGAGTGATTTTTTGAATGGCGCACAATTTTTTTTTTTAAGAAATTTTTTTTCCCAGAAATTTTCTTTTAATGAATTTTTATTTTTTGTTTTTCTTTTTTTTTAATAATTTTTTGTTTCCTTTGAGGATTTTTTCTTTTTTTGAGGATTTTTACAAAAAATGCGATTATGTATATTTGCTTTTATTATGTTTAATTCGCAGGCAATTGCTTTAAATTTGTTTTCAATAAGAATTATCTCTAATCTTATAATTCGGGGGTGCCTTATTTGGAGAGTGTGGTAAAGAAAGCTATTAAGCGGGCAAAAAAAAGGCCTGTTAAGGTCAAGACATCAGCTAAAGCAGCGCATGATAATGAAGATCTTATTAAATTGCTTGAAACAGCCAGAGCAAAAATTAGTGTGGTAGGAATTGGCGGCGGCGGATGCAATACAATTGAAAGAATGACTGAAGTAGGAATTACTGGTGCTGAAACCTTTGCTGTTAATACAGATGCACAGGATCTTTTGAATGCTATTGCTGACAAAAAGCTTTTGATTGGAAGGGAATTGACAAGGGGTCTTGGTTCTGGTTCTGACCCCAGCGTTGGAGAAAGCGCTGCAAGGGAATCCATTGAAGAGCTTGAAGATGTTTTGCACGATTCAGACCTTATTTTTATTACCTGTGGAATGGGTGGTGGAACTGGAACAGGTGCTGCTCCAATGATTGCAGAACTTGGCAAAGGAATGAAGGCTTTGACTATTGGTGTTGTAACACTTCCTTTTACTGTTGAGGGAAGGAAGAGAATGGAGAATGCTTTGACTGGATTGGCTACTTTAAGAAAGTATACTGACACAGTGATAGTAATTCCAAATGATAAAATTTTGGAAATTGCACCTGACTTGCCTGTGAATGCTGCCTTTAAGGTTGCTGATGAGGTTTTAACAAATGCTGTAAAGGGAATTACTGAAATGGTTACAAAGCCAGGTTTGATTAATTTGGATTATGCTGACCTTAGAACAATTTTAAGCAGGGGTGGTGCAGCAATGATTGGATTGGGTGAATCTCATACAGATGAAAAGGGAGAAGCTCGTGCTTTGGAAGCTGTTGAAAATGCCTTAACAAGTCCTTTGCTTGATGTTGATATTACCGGGTCCAACAGGGCTTTGGTTAATGTAATTGGCGGAGCAGATATGACTTTGAGGGAAGCTGAAATGATTGTTGAAACTGTTTCAAGCAAAATTCATGCAAATGCACATATTATTTGGGGTGCAATGATTGATGAAAATCTGCCAAGAAACCAAATTCAGGCAATGGTTGTTATTGCAGGCGGAAAGTTTCCCTACTTGCAGGACCTTGACAAAATTGACTTGTCTGAACCAATTGATTTGGGAATAGACTTTACTGGCTGAAAAAAGCCAGATTTCTTTTCTTTTTAATACTTTCTTCTTCTAATTTTTCTTAATACAAAAGGTTTTTTTTATGGAACTGCATTTGATGGAAAATTTGAGGGCATTTATTGCAAGCAGCAAGCGTGTTTTTGTTATTGCAAAAAAGCCTGACTGGAAAGAATTTGAAACAATGGCAAAAGTAACAGGCGTTGGAATACTTATAATTGCCTTAATTGCCTACGTGATTTTCCTGTTTTTTGCCTTTGTTTCGGTTGTGTAACTGCCTTTTTGGGCTTTACAAAAACCTTTTTAATTGTTACCAGATTAAAGATATTCACTGAGATAGGGCTATTAGGTTCTAATTCGCCCTCTTCAGAGTTTATTTGTTTGTGTTGAAAGATGTAAAAAAATATTGAAAAATGTTGAGAAAAAAAAAGGTGAACGAAAAATGATTTTTCCGGTTAGAACAACTGTTGGACAGGAATCCCTTGTGGTAGACATAATTACAAACAGGTCAAAGCACGAAGAAATTCCTGTTTACAGCATTAGCGTAATTCCAGGACTTAAGGGCTATGTGCTAATTGAAGCAAAGGACGAGCTTTCGGTTAGAAGAAGCATTACAAACACACCACATATTAAGGGACAGGGAATTGTTAAGGGCGCAGTAAAAATTGAGGAATTAAGCAGCTTGCTTGAATCAAAACCTTTAATGCAGTCAATTGTTGTAGGTGCAAAAATTGAACTAATTGCCGGGCCATTCAAGGGCGAAAGAGCCAGTGTTTTAAGGGTTAATCCAACAAAGGAAGAGGTAACAGTTGAACTGCAGGAAGCGGCAGTAAAAATTCCTGTTACAATAAAAGCAGAGCATATTAGAATTATTAAGGAATAAATGAACTAGTAAAATACATTGAAATTATTTAGGGTGTGAATGAAAATGACAGAGATTAAGGTTTTGGTTGAAGGCGGAAAAGCATCTGCTGGTGCACCACTAGGCCCTGCTTTGGGTCCTTTGGGTGTAAACATTGGCGACGTTGTTGCCCAAATTAATGAAAAAACCAAAAGCTATGCAGGAATGAAGGTTCCTGTAATAGTTGAAGTTGACGCCGGCACAAAAACCTTTGAAATTTCTGTTGGAAGCCCTCCGACAAGTGCTCTTATAAAAAAAGAAATCGGGCTTGACAAAGGAAGTTCAAATCCAAAGGCTGAAATTAAGGGAAACATTTCAATGGAACAGGTAAAAAAGGTTACTGAAATGAAAATTGAAAAGCTTGCATCCTACAAAATGAAAAGTGCAGCAAAAGAGGTTATTGGCGTTTGCAACAGCATGGGCATTACAGTTGAAGGAAAGCCTGCAAGGCAGGTAATTAAGGAAATTGACGAAGGAAAGTTTGACGAACAGTTAAAAGACTAAAAAAAAGGGCAAAGAATTGTTTTTTAAAGCTTTCAGTGGAATTTTCTTTATAGCATTTAATTGGTTTAGAGAGTCTAATTTTGACTCCGATTACCACATCCTTTTTTTCGAAAAAGGCACTGTGGGAGGTTTTAAGAAATGCAGAAAAAAGATATAATGCAAGCTTTAAAGACAATGCGCGAAAAAAGCAAGGAAAGAAAGTTTACACAATCAATTGAGCTAATTATAAATTTCAAAGACCTTGACACAAAAAAGCCAATAAACCAAGTTGACGTAAAGGTTACAATGCCAAACCCAACCGGAAAAAAAGGCAGTGGAAAAACACTTCTTTTTGCAAAAACAAAAGACTTTATTGAATCAGTAAAAGGCCAATTTGACCGAATCATAGAAGAGCCTGAAATTGCAAAACTTAAGAAAAAAAACATTGCGCTTATTGCAACAGAATTTGACATTCTTTTAGCAGAAGGACAGGTAATGATTGCCGTTGGAAAATATTTGGGACAACAGCTTGCTCCAAAAGGCAAAATGCCAAAACCTGTTCAGCCAAACAAAGCAATAGTTGAACAAACCCTTAAAACAATGGGAAACGTTACAAGAGTTACAAACAAAAAAGGAAAATTTATGCCACTGGTGCAAACAGTAATTGGAAACGAAAAAATGGACGATGAACAACTTGCTCAAAATGCAATAGCTATATCAGACGCAGTTACAAAAGAACTTCCAAGAAAGCACCAAAACATCAAATCCATTTATGTAAAAGAATCAATGAGCCCCTGCGTAAAGCTTGGAGCAACAGTAGAGGCTGAAAAAAGATGACCTCTCACACAAAAAAATGGAAAGCAGAGCAAGTTTTGCAGCTACAACAGCTTGCAGATCAGTATTCAATAATTGCAATTGCTTCACTGCAAAATTTCCCAGGCGCACTTGCAAAAGAGCTTAGGAAAAAATTGCAAGGAAAAGCAATAATAAAAGTTACAAAGACAAGAATTATAAAAAAAGCACTTGAAAATTCAAAACACGACATTTCTTCACTGAATGAACACCTCAAAGGAAGTGTTGCAGTAATATTCAGCGAAATAAACCCATTTGAACTTTATTCGCTTCTTAAAAAGAACTCTGTAAACATGCCTGCCAAAGCAGGACTTATTGCACCAAACGACATAGAAGTTCTGGCAGGAGACACCGGAATACCTCCTGGTCCGGCTTTGTCTGACTTAAAGGCAGCAGGGCTTAAAACAGTAATGCAAGGAGCAACAATTTCAATTGCAGAAAACAAAATTGTGGCCAAAAAAGGAGAAGTTATTTCAAAAGGAGTTTCAGGAGCCCTTTCAAAACTTGGCATAAAACCAATAAAAGTAAGCCTTTCAATAACAAGCGCGCTTGAAAACGGTCAACTCTACCTAGGCGAAGTTCTCAATATTGACATTGATGCAACAAGACAAAATTTTGCAAAAGCAGCAAAAACAGCATTCAACATCGCAATTGAAACAGTATACTTTACAAACCAAACAATGGCTGTTCTTATAACAAAGGGCTACAAGAACGCAAAAGCGGTTGCACTTGAAGCAAACATTCTTAACCCGGCAACAGTTGAAGACGTACTTGCAAAAGCAAACGCACAAGCGTCTGTTCTAAAAGCAAAAATTCCAAACACCATGCCGGAAAAAACTGCAAAAGAAGAAAAAGCTGGTGAAGAAAAGAAAACCGAGGAAAAACCAGCAGAAGAAAAAGCTGAGAAAAAACCAGCAGAGAAAGAACCAGTAAAAGAAGAAAAAGCTGGTGAAAAAACCGAGGAAAAACCAGCAGAAGAAAAAGCTGAGAAAAAACCAGCAGAGAAAGAACCAGTAAAAGAAGAAAAAGCTGGTGAAAAAACCGAGGAAAAACCAGCAGAAGAAAAGAAAACCGAAGAAAAAAAGGAGTAATTATTTTTTTATTAAAAAAATAAAACGGAGGGAATAATATGGAATATGTCTACACTGCGCTTTTGTTGCATGCTGCCGGAAAAGAAGTTTCTGAAGCAGCCGTAACCAAGATTTTAGAAGCAGCTGGAACAAAGCCTGATAGCGCAAGGGTCAAAGCACTAATTGCTTCATTGAAAGACGTAAACATTGAAGAAGCAATAAAAAACGCTGCGACAGTGCAGGCAGTTGCTGCAGCACCAGCTGCGGCAGGCCAAGCACAGCCAGAAGCAAAGGCAGAAAAACAAGAAAAAAAGAAAACAGAGGAAGAAGCAGCAGAAGGCTTGGCAGGATTGTTTGGCTAAAAGCCTTCACTTTTTTCTCTTTTTTCTTCACTTTTTCAGTGATGGATAACTGTCTAAGGCAGTTGTCTGCAAACAAAAACCTATTTAAATCACATTATCCTTACTATTAATTGCTATGAAGAAAGCATTAATCTTTTTTTTAATACTATTACTGTCAACAAACTGCCTTGCTGTAATTGAATCAGATTCCCTGAAAGTTTTTGCTGTAACAGACCAGGGAAATGCAATGGTATCAGAACTTATTCTAACAATCAAACCAGGCACTGGAATGATTTGGACCGATATTGAACCATTTGTCGGCACAAGTACACAGTCAACCGCCAAAATTGCTGTTGAAACAGCACGCGATTACAGTAACGCTGTTGAAAAATATGACTATTTTTTTGACATAAAAAGCGATGCATCACTTGTAGAAGGTCCAAGTGCCGGAGCTGCAATGGCCCTGCTTGTTATCTCAATGCTGCAAGACAAAGTCATACCAGAAGAAGTAGCATTAACCGGTACAATTACTGCTGAAGGAGGTGTTGGTTCTGTAGGAGGTGTTTTTGAAAAGTCAAAAGAAGCGGCAAAAGTTGGAATAAAGCTTTTTATGATTCCTCCAGGTGATTCAAGACAAACTGTTAAAGAAGGCGGAGAAGTAAAATCAATAAACCTAATAGACCATGCAAATAAAAACTGGGGCATTAAAATTATTGAAGTAAACAACATTGATGAAGTATTGTTTTATGCCTTTACTGAAATAGAGTCAATTGATGTAAACACACAGCAAGTTCCCCAAATAGATTTTATTCCTGACAAAATTAACTTAAATAAAAATTTGAATTCAATGAAAATTCTTACTGAAAAATATCTTTTTGAAGCAAAAGATTCAGTAAGATCAGCAAAAACCGCCTTAAGCGGAACAATGCTTAACGATCCATTACTTATTGATGCAATGCTTTCCTACCTGAATGAAAGTGAAAAATCTCTTGCAATAGGAGAAATTCTCTACGAGCAAAATTACATTTATAGTGCAGCAAACTATTCTTTTCTTGCAACAATTAACAGCAATTTTGTAAAAGACATTTCTGAAAATCCAGCAATTATTTCAAGAACTTCCACTGCATTCAACGACAAAGTAAACAAACTTTCAAACAATATTGATTCACTTGCATTTGATCTAAACAAGTTTATTCCTGTTAACGACTTTGAATGGCACATTGCCGCCAAAGAACGACTAAGTTGGGCAAAACTTAAAATAAATAACATAGAGGCCTCAGATAATATTGTTATAATTGTTGAACAAAACGGTCTTGACCTTGAAAGAGTTGGAGAAATAATGGATTACGAATATGCACTTGCGTGGTATTCTGTTTCAAAAGACTTTTTTGAAATGACAAAAGAATCAACAGTAGGGGTATTTCCAGATTCAGCTCTTAAAGAGCTTGCAGATTCATATATTGCAAATGCAGAAAATAGCTTTGAAGCTTTGAATGGCCCAGAAGCCGAAGACATTAAAAGACGTCTTGACAGTGCAAAAATGATGCGTGGAGGAGGCTGGCTTTACGCAACCTTATTTGATTCTTCCTCAGCACTTGCCCTTTCAAATTCAAAAATATTTTCAAAAGACAAAGACCTTGGAGAGCTTCAAAACGCACTTCTTGGAAGACTTGTACTGCTTGACCAAAAAATAAACGAAAACGAAAACAACTTTGTCTGGGCAAGACTTTATCTTGACCATGCAAAATTCTACCTTGACAGCTCTGAATTCTACAGCCTGCAGGATCAACCTGCTCTTGCTATTGCAAGTGCAAAAAGCGGACTTGACCTGGTTTTTTTGGCTGAAGGCGTTTTTGATGCAGCAAATGCAAGTTATAACCACATAAACGAACTTCCGCCAGCTAATTTTGTTAAAATTTCTTCAGGATGGCAGGAAAAACCAGAATTTGAAGATTCATTATATGCTATAATTCTCCTATTAGTTCTTGTTGTAGCACTAATACTTTTTGGCATTATTACTTCTGAAAAAAAGTTCCATTTCCTAAAGCCATTTTCTTTTGAAGACAACCTTGATGACATTCTCAAACAACAAAGAAAGCTAAGGAAAAGATTTGAAAAAAGCTATATCAAAAAAGAACAATTTGAAATTCTCAACAAGCCTATTCAAAACAAATTAAGTTCGTTGCTTGCAGAGCGAAGGGCAATAAGTGCAAACTATGTTGACCTGGATCTTAACAAAAGCAAGATTGCAGCATTTGAAAAAGTTTTAAGAGACCTTCGAATTCAGTTAAGGAAAAGAAAAATTACTGCAGAAGACTTTTCTTCAAACACAGCCTTTTACAGGAAAAGAATTGAACTTCTTAAGCAAATTGTAAAAGAAGATGAAAAAATGATAAAATCTGGCAAAAAAATCGCAGAAGAAAACTTTTCCAAAGAAAAGAAAAAAGAAAAAGCAGAAAAGAAAAGGGCAAAAGAGAATCAGAAAAAAACAAAACGAAAAAAGAAAAGAAGCTAATAATTTTTTTTTTAATCTGCCTTCAATTTGTCTCTAAGTTTTAATCCAATTACACTGCTTTTTTGTTTGTTAACAGCAACGCCAATAATTTGGTTGGCTTCCTGCACCAAAGGATCGTTGTGAGTTATTGCAATAAACTGGCTTTGGTGGCTTATTTTTTTTATTATAGTGGCCATTTTTACACTGTTTTCCTTGTCAAGTGCAGAGTCTGCTTCGTCAAACACATAAAATGGAGCAGGTTCATAAATCTGTATTGCAAAAAGGAACGCAAGTGCAGTCATTGTCTTTTCTCCCCCGCTCATTGAATCAATGTTTTTAATGTTGTCGCCCTTGTGCTTTGCCTGAATCAAAAGCCCTGCCTCCAAAGGGTTTTCCCGATTGCTTAACTCAAGTGCCCCTTCACCATTAAACAATGTATTAAACATTTTTGAAAAGTTTTTGCTTAATTCATCAAAACATTTCATAAAAACACTTGTTCTCTTCACATCAATTCTTTCAATCATTTCAATAACAGCAATTTTTTCCTCATCAAGCTTTTCAACCTTTTTTCTTACATCTTTAACCTCTGCTTCAAGCTGATTGTACGATTCTAATGCCTTCATATTAATTGCACCAAGCTCTTTGACTCTTTTTTCAATTGCTTCAAGCCGTTGGTTTAATTTTGCCGGTTCAAAGTCTGGAATTGTTTCAACTCCCTTAAATTCTTTGGTCTCTTCATTCAAATCAGCGGCTCTTACTTCACGCTTGCTTTTTTCAATAAGCAGGGTGTTTACCTGTTGAACAATGCTTTTAAGCCTTGTATGGATTTTTCCAATTACAGATTCAAATTTTGCAATACCCCTGTCTGCCTTTTCCTTTTCTTCAACCATCTTTTGACCGTGTCTTTCAGACTCGCTTACTTTTGCCTCCAAAGCAGAAGTCTTTTCTACCAATGCCAGCAGTTCCTTTTCACCGAAACCAATTTCAGAAGAAATCTTTTCATTTTCTTCCTTTAACTCAACTATTTCGTTCAAAAGCACCTTCTTTTGTTTTTGCAGTTGCTCCGAAAAACGGTTTTGCAAATTTTCCTTTTCCTGCTTTAGTGAATGTTCCTGTTTTTCAAACTCTGAAAGCTTGTCGCTTACAACTGTAAAAGTGCTTAATCCAACCCCTTCACTAAATGCCTTAATTTTTTCTTTTTGAGCCAAAAGCCCTGTTCTTTTTTCAGATTCTTTTCCTTCACCAATACCAATTTTTTTCAAAAGGTCGCTATAATCATTTTCAATAAGCCATTGTTTTAGCAAAGCAAGCTTTTCTCGTTTTTTTGTAAAATCTTCCCTTAATTCTTTTAAATCAGCTGTTTCGACTGCAAGTGCTTTTTCTTTTTCTGAGGACTCTCTTAGTAATGCAAGTCTTGAATCAAGGTCTTTCCTTCTCTGCTTTAAGGTCTGTTCTTTAATCAAAATTTTCTTAAGCAATCCCTCTTTTTTTACCTTTAAATTTTCACTTTTTCTTTTTTCAAGCTGTGAATCACATACAGGGCATTGGGCAAAATTTTTTCCAAGCATTTCAATGCTTTCGACAACACCTTTCTTTTCGGCTTCTGTTTCCTTCAAAACCTCCAATGCACGCTCGCCCTCCCTTTGTGTTTTTGCAAGAGTTTCAGAAATATTTCCAAACTTTTTTCTCAATTGTGCAAGAAGCCCTGCCTTTTTTTCCCTTTCCAGAACTTTTGCCTCTGCTGATTCAATTGCCTGAATTGTTTCCCTCATAACCTGCTTTTTGAATTCTGTTTTCTGTTTTATTCCATTAAGCAGGACTTTTTTTTCAAAAAGTTCTTCATTCAAAGAAGCAAGTTCTGAAGTGGTTCTTTCCATAACTGCATTCATTTCAGTAAGTTTTCTTTCCTTTTGTTCTGCATCGCTTTGAAGCAGGTTCTTTTTTTCAGCAGTTTCTTTGATTTTTTTTCCAAGTACTTCAAGTTCGGCATTTATTTCGCTAACCCTTTTCTTTTGAATTACTGCCTCTTCTTCAATTATCAAGGTCTTCTTTTCAAGTACTTCAACAGTTGTTTTATTGCGTTCAAACAACCGGTTTTTGTTCTCCAGTCTTTCCGCAGCCAGTGCCTTTCCTGTTCTGGCCTCTTCAAGCTGTGCTCCAACTGTTGCATAGGTTTCTTTTCTTTGAGAAAGAATAAGCTTGTTTAATCTTTCTGATTCGTCTTTTAGTTTTTTCTTTTCTAAAGAATCTTTATCTGTTTTGGATTCAAGCTCTTTTTTTTCAGCCTCAAGCACTTCAAGTTTTTCAGAACACTCTTTTTCACTTTTTTCAAGCTTTTCAATTTCTGAAAAAATAATTGTTGCCTTTATTTTTCTGTTTTCGTCCTGCAAGCTTTCAAATTCTGCAGCAGAATCCTTGTCTTTTCTCATTTGTTCAAGATAATTTTCTCTCTCCTGCAAAACAATGCCTGCATCCCTTAGCTTGTTGTCAACTTTTTGCAATTCCTTCAAAGCCTCGTCCTTTTTTGCATCAAATTCCTGAAGCCCTGCAAGCTCGTCAATTATTTGCCTTCTTTCAATTGGGCTCATTTCAATAACTCTTGTGGTATCGCCCTGTACAACAATGTTGTGCCCATCTGGCTTTATGCCAAGTTCAAGGAGCAATGATACAATTTCGTTTCTTGTCTTTCTTTTGCCGTCGAGTCTGAAAACACTTTTGCCCTTTTTGTCAATCATTCTTTGCACAAGGTATGTTTTGTCACCTTCCTTAATGGACAATTCTACTTTGGCGTAGTTTTCAACAGCATTATTGTTTACAAGCTCGTCAATTCTGCTTACCCTGAGCATTTTCATGCTTGAAGTGCCAAGTACAAAAAGCAATGCGTCCAAAATATTTGTTTTGCCTGAACCATTGCTTCCAACAATTGCAGTAAAACCATTGCTTAACGGAATGTCAGCCTTCTTAAAAGACTTAAAATTTCTTAAAACAAGCTTTTGCAATTTAACCATAAAAAATCCCCTTTAAGCAAAAAAGGTTTGTTATATAAAAAAAGGTGAATTACTTTAAATTCTTTTACTTGGATTTTTTGCCATAATAAACTGCAAGAGCAAGCCCTGAAAAGGCCAAAAACAGTGCCCAAAACAATGCAAAAACAATCGCTGACTCAATTTCCCCCTCAAAAAAGTCCGAGGCCATACTTCCAACACTCATAAGAATTCCGTAAATTGCAGTAACAATAATTACAAAAAGCAACACTTGCCAAAATCTGCTCTGGGAAAACATCCATGATTTCTCCAAAGCCTTTCTTACATTGCTTTTATCAAAAGCAAGCGCCTGCAAAACAAAAACAAATTTTACCGCAACATAAAAGCCAGCAAGTACAAACAATACAAACAACACAAGTCCAGCCAGCTCAAAAAGCAATGTTACTATTAGTGAAAACCAAAGCAGAATTGCAAGCAAAAACCCAAAAATTGTTATAAAAACCGCAAAAGAAATAATTTGTCCAATTGCACGAAGTGTTTCACTGCAAGCCATTCCAATGCCTGCCTTTCCCTTAACTTCAAGCCTTTCATAGGCAGCATACCAATAATTTAAAGCCGCAAAAAGAATTCCTGAAAGCACAACAAAAACAAGCACTGCTGCTATTTGCAAACCATACAATCCAATCAACTGAAAAGGCAATACATTAAGTGCTGTATCCGGAACATTTTCTAAAATCATTATTTCTACTACAAGTTCTATCAAAAAAGGCGAAAAAATGTAGGCTAGAATAAAAAAGATTGCAATTGATGCCAAAGCAGGCAGCAAAACCAAGGGATTTTTTACAAGCCTTTTTGCAGTATTCAAAAGTGCGTTAATCAATTTAATTCACTGTTCTCCAATTATATCCACTATTATTATCTTCTTCTTATTTTTAATGCTTTTCTTTGACAATTTATGCCCTAGAGTAAGACATTTAAAGCTTGCTAAGCACAATTAATTCACTGGAGAAGACCTATTTTTCCTGCTTTTAAGAAGCTAAAATTAGGTGTTTTTTTTGAATTAAAAAGTGTTATTTGAATTAAAAAGTGTTATTTGAATTAAAAAGTGTTATTTTTATGAATGTTCCAAAGGTAACCAAGGATTACTGCAAGAAGTGCAACAAGCACACAGAGCACAAGCTAAAACTCTTTAAAGCAGGTTCATCCAGGGGTTTGGCTGAAGGAAACAGGAAAAACATTGAAAAAAAGAAGGGTTACAAGGGAAAATACCAGTTTCCAGCAACAATAAAAAAGCAAAACAAAAAGCCAACCTTTGTTGCAGAATGCGAAGTTTGCAAGGCAAAACACTACTACGTTATTCCAAAGAGAATGAAGAAAGTAGAGCTTGTGGCAAAAGCAGCTTAATTTTTCCAAATTCTATTTTATTTTCTAAATTCTTTTTGTTTTCAAAATTTTTTTATTAACTTTTCTTTGTAAATTTTAACTAATTGGTCTAAAGATTTAGCTTCTCTTTCCAAATCAAGTATTTTTATTTGAGTTTGGGTTATTGGAATTCCAGCAACTTTTAGCAGGACATAGCTCATTGCATCAGGTCTCTTTTTCTCAGAAACCCAAATTATTTTCCCACCTAACATTTCTCCAACTATTATTTCAGCAAATCCTCTTCTTTTTTTTTCATTCAGTTTACTAAACGCTTCCATTTCCAATTCATTTAACTCTAGCCATTTTTCGCGACGGTTTTGAATTTCTTTAGCAACTAGCTTTTCCCGTCGCTTTTTTGCAAATTTTGTACTAAATTTGCTTTCAATAATAGAACAAACAGTTCTAATTTTTCTAAATCACATAAATTATTTTTGGTTATATCTTTTTAAAAACAAACCTGCTATTTTGTTAACATGACTGCCCGAAACAGTATTTTGTTAATAATAAAGCAGCAGCCTGGAATTGAATACAATTCTCTTTTGAACAAAATTGTAGGAAGCTATGGCAGCATTGAGTCTGCAAGAGCTGCCTTAAGCAGAAGCATTCGTTACCTTTCGGCCCTTGGTCTTGTTGCAAGGCGTGGCAACAAGCTTTTTGCCACCGGAAAAGGAATGGCTCTTTTGAGTAATGAAATGCAAAACAAGCTTCTTTTGAAACTAAATGATTTAATAGGAAAAAAGGATGCCTCAATTCGTTTTGAAACAGTTGTTGAATTGCTTCAAACACTTATTGAAAGAAGCAAGCAAGACAAGGACCTTTTGCTTGCGGCAAAGGGAAGCGTTGACTTTTACATTTCAAACCTTGCTTTTTTGGAAAAAGACGTTGAGAAAAGAATCCACCGCATGCAATACCTGCACAAGATTTTTAAACAACAGGTTTCTTCCCTAAAAGAACTGGGCTTTTCTGACTTCAGGGAACTGGTTTGGAATCCTGCTTCAAAAAAAACCCTTAAAGCAATTGCAAAAAAATCAAAAGCCAGGGCTTTTACTGTTGAATGCCTGGACAACGGGTTTAGAAAAAAGGCAGCAGAACATTTTTCGGCAAAGGGAAGACAAAACGATTTGTTTCTTGAAGCAAAACAGTTTGG
The DNA here is from genome assembly GCA_017610205.1 of Candidatus Iainarchaeum sp. GTDB lineage: Archaea > Iainarchaeota > Iainarchaeia > Iainarchaeales > JAFCCL01. Next base: position 160,691 of record JAFCCL010000001.1, read on the forward strand.
TTCTTTTCTGAACTTTGTTGAAAACAATTCAAAAATTGAAAGAAACACAGTAAACCTTTTTCTCGGAGGCATTAAAATTAAAATAGATTTCCCACACATTTTTGTAACAGCTCCCTGCAAGCAACTGCAGGAACTGCTTGAAGAAAAATAAAACGCGTCCGTGGTCTAGTGGTTAGGATTCAAGCTTCCCAAGCTTGCTACCCGGGTTCGAGTCCCGGCGGACGCAATTATTTTTTTTTAAACTATTTTTAATCTATTTGTTTTTGGTTGCTGTTTTCTTTTTCTCCTTATTCCACTTCTGATTACTTTGGCATATTCCCTTGCTCTTTTCTTTAATGTTATTCCTTTTGCTGTTTCCAATGCGCCTTGGTAAAGTTTTGTTCTTACACTTTTTCCTGACATCAAAGCCATCCTGTTAGCTAACTGAGAAATATTTCCTGGTTCCACAAGAAGTCCATTTCTGCCATTTTTAACGATTTCTGGTATTCCGCCAACATTGCTTGCAATTACCGGTTTCCCGCAGGCAAAAGATTCAAGAATGACAAGAGGCATTCCTTCTCTTTGTGAAGGGAGAAGCAGTGCATTGGAAGCATTCAAGTATAAGTTTACCTGCTTTTGGCTTACCATGCCTGTAAAAGTAAACTTTTTGGCAATACCCAGCTCTTTTAGCCTGTTAATCATAACAGGCTTTAGTGGACCGTTTCCAACTATTAAAAAGTGAAGATTTGGTGCTTTTTGTAAGGCTATTGCAGCGGCTTCAACTATATCCATTGGTCTTTTTATAGGCCTTAAGGTTGAAACATGAGTAAGCAGAACTGCTTCTTTTGGTATGCCCAGCTTGACTTTTGTCCTTACTCTGCGGGAAAGGGAACCTGGCTTAAAAGTGGACATATCTATGGCATTTGGAATCACAGTTACTCCGTTAACTCCCATTTTTTGAAGGGTATTCTTTAAATAATTGGATACTGATATCTTTGCATCAGGATTATGGTATGATCTGATAATTGTTTTTTTTACAGTTGCAAATTCAGATGTGGTAAGGTTGTGAACATCACTTCCATGAAATACTGAGACTAAAGCAATGTTATTTTTTTTTGCAAGATTTTGCACAAAAGAAAGGTAAGGAACATTAAAATTCACCATTATTGCATCTGGCTTGCTTTTTTTGAGTTCCTTTGATATAGCATCAGTAAAAGGCTTTCTTGCTATGCCTCCGCCAAGACCAACAATCTGCCTCAATGGCTTTGCAAGCTTGTAGGTTTCAAGGTTTGGAACACTTAACATCCTTTTTACCGGAATTTGAATAACCTTCAAATTCTTTGGCTCTCTCAAAGTTTTTCCAGGAACGGCTTCCGTAAAAATAGTTATTTTGTGACCAAGCCTTGCCAGTTGTTTTGCAATATTCCAGCCGGCTTGTTGACCTCCGCCAAATCTTGGTGGATAAGCGCCAACCGCAAATATATTCATATTTCTTAAACTTTTTGACATTAGCCAAATTAGGTTTAAAGAAGAATTTAAACCTTGCTGTTTTTAAACTTCTTCAATTTCAACCATTTCTTTTTTTATTGCAAGTTCTTTTTCAAGCCTTTTTTGGAGGGCTTGGTTGAATGTTGTGGTTCCTGCAATTATGAAAAAGAATTCTTGTTCGTTGTCCAGGTGTCTTTTAATCATTTTTCTGTCAACAAAGCCTGATTCACCCTGCCACTTTTCCTTTTCCTCTTGGTTAAGGTTTGTGAGCACGTGCACTATTTGCAGTTTTGGATTTTGCTCTGCAAGCAATTCAAGTTCTTCCTTGAACAGAATTTTTTCCTGGTTTTTGCAGCAGTAAAAAACAATTATTTCAAGCTCTTTTAGCTTTTTTTCCTTTGCAAGTTCTTCCAAAAGGCTTTTGACTTGTTCAATTGCCTTGCTTTTTACAAGGAATGCAATTTTGTCGCTTTTCCTTTTGTCAAATTTCTTGCCTAAATTTGTTTCGAACATTGATAAAATAATGAAGCAAACCCTATTTATTAAGGTTTTTCCCCTCTTTTTTTGAAAGAACGTACACGGAGTTTTTTTCAATGGCTAAAATTAAGGCTGTTTTTTTTGATTTGGATGACACATTGTTTGACTGCAGCGGTTCGCTTATTGACAATGCAAGAAAAAGAGCTGCTAAGGCAATGGTTAAAGCAGGATTGCCTTGTTCTTCAAAAAAGGCTTACAGCCTGCAGGTTGAGCTTTTTAAACAGCTTGGTCCAATGGAAAACATTTTTGACAGAATGTGCAACCTGTTTAATTGTCCAAAGGATGAAAGGCGAAAGTTTGTAAAAGCCGGCTTTAAAGCCTACAACAGTGACGACGTTGAAAAAATAAAGCCCTTTCCTGATGCAATTCCCACTTTGAAAAAACTTAGAAAAAAGGGCTTAAAGCTTGTTTTGATTACAAGCGGAATTTATGAAAGACAGTCAAAAAAAATAAAGATTCTTGGCTTGAAAAAAATGTTTGACTTGATTTTAATACACGATTTTGAAAAGGATGTTAGCAAGTTTAAGAAATTTGAAAAAGCTATGAAGGAACTTAACCTTAGTTCAAGAAAAGTTATTGCTGTTGGTGATAAGGTTTCAAGTGAGATAAGAATGGCAAACAGGCTTGGAATGATTAGTGTAAGAGTTTTAAGGGGTCGTTTTAGTAAAATTAAGCCAAGGAACGAATTGGAGGAACCTGATTACTCAATTAAAAATATTGAATTGCTGCTTCCCTTGCTTAAAAAAGTTGAAAAAAGGCTTCCGAAAGAAAACGGGCTTAAGGTTGTTGCAATAGGTGGTGGAACTGGCTTGCCAAGCGTTCTTGAAGGACTTAAACAGTATACTAGGAATATCACTGCAATTGTTACAGTAACTGATTCAGGACGAAGCACTGGTGAGCTAAGGAAAGAATTTGGAATTCCTGCACCTGGTGATTTAAGAAACTGTCTTGTTGCATTAAGCGAATCAGAAAAACTAATGCTTGATTTGTTCAATTACCGGTTTGAAGGGCATTTGCTTAAAGATATGAGCTTTGGCAATCTTTTAATAGTTGCTTTGGCAAAAAGCACTGGAAGTTTTATGAAGGGGATTAGAGCTGCAAGCAAAATTCTTGCAATTAAAGGAAAGGTACTGCCTTCAACAGCTCAAAGCGTGCATGTTTGCACAGAACTAACCAATGGAACGCTTTTTACAAACGAAGACGCTCTTATCCAGCGTGATGTTTTGCCTGAAAAGATTGCCAAAAGACCTCCAATTAAAAGGGTTTTTTTAAAACCTGAGGCAAAAATTTTGCCAGAGGCAAAAAAGGCAATTTTGGAAGCCGACTTGATTGTTTTGGGACCAGGAAGCCTTTACACAAGTATTGTAACAAATTTGCTGGTTAATGGAATGAAGGAAACAATCAAAAAAAGCAGTGGGAAAAAGGTTTACATTGCAAATGTCATGACTCAGGTAAATCAAACTCATGGTTTTACTCTTTCAAAACACGTGGAAGAAATTGAAAAATATTTGGGCAAAAGAGTTTTAGACTTTGTTGTCTTTAATAGCAAAAAGCCTTCTAAGAAAATTCTTGAAAAATATTTTGCAGAACAAAGTTTTTTTGTAAAAAATGATGTTAGTTTAAATACAAAAAAGCCAAGGGCAGTTGGGGCTGATATTCTTGAAAAGCCTGTTTTTTCAAATAAGAATTTAACCAAACAGCAGCTGTTAAGGCATGATTCGAAAAAGCTTGGCGCGGTTTTAATACGGCTTATAACCTAGTTGGGTTAAAAGAAAGGCATTGGTGTTTGTTTCATAACTAGTTGAAAGAAAGGCTTTAGTGCTTGTTTCCTAATTTTATTAAATTTCCTGTTACTCCTTCAATAAAAATCTTTCTTACACTGCCGTTCTTTTTTCTCAAAAATGTTTCGTAAACAGGAAGATAAACAAGATCCATTTTTTTAACAACAATATTTTCCCAAAGCTTTTGCATAATCTTTCCAAGTTTTTCCCTGTTAATTCCTTCCCTCATAAGACTCATAGCCTCAATGTTTAAAACAGGAATTTGTTCCAAAGATGAAAGCATTGGATGTGTTGGAGCAGGCGGAAGTTCAAGGGCTCTTGCAAGACTATAAAAGTCTGTTCCGTTTATTTTTTCTTTTAATACAAAACCCTTTTCTTCAAGGCTTTGCAGAATTCTTTTTACAAGCGAATTGCTTTCACCAAGCCCTTCAACAATTGCTGCAAATTCTTTTTTTCTGTCAAGCAACATCAAAAGCTTTAATTCATTTTTGCTTAAATTTTCAATCAATGCAAGACCATTGCTTTCAATAAACCCATTTTTTTTCCCGCTGAAATGAATAAATTCTCCGGTAATGCTGTTGACAAAGGCAACCAATTTCCTAAAAGTCTTTTTTGTATCAAATGCATTGTATTCAACCCTGTAAATTGGCATATACCGCAACTGCATGTTTTCAATAGCTTCCTCGCTTCCAAAAATTCCCAAAAGCCGTTTTTTCCTTACCTTGTTGAACATTTGCATTGCTTTCTCTTCATTAACTGAAGCAGGAAAGGCAAGCAATTCAATGCTTTCCTCAGGAAAAACAGCTTTGGCTTCTTTTTCAACCTCTTTTTCTGCTTCGCCAACAAGTTCTTCCGCAAGGGCTTCATCCTGTAATTCTCCAGGAATGCTTACAGTGCTGTTTTCATCATCCATTACTGCCCCTATTTCCTCAAGCTTTTCAAGAACTTTTCCAAGTTCAACGCCTGATTTGTATTTTGCATTCAGGGTTTCAACAACCTGATTAATTGTAGAAGTTGGCAGGCTTCCAACCTGGTCAAGCTTGCTTTTTGACATTTCAACCGCCAGCAATAAAACTTTTTCGTCGTCAAGCTTTAAATTTCTTTCAACTGTTTCAGCTTCCCGTCCCTCATGCTGTGACATTCTGGGCCTTATTCTTAGTACAAATGCTCTGGTTGTTTCTTCCCTTCGGTCTCCTGTTAGGGCAATTCCCACAGGCAGTGTTTTGATAAAATTGCTTTTTTTGTACTGTTTTGGAACCATTGTCGGAACCCTTTTGTAAAATGCTTTGACGTCATCATCAAAAACAAGCTTGTGTGATATTACTATATCAAGCTGGCTCAGAACCTTTGTATTAATTGCACTTGGTTGCTGTGTTGCAAAAACAAGAGAACATCCTGGCCGCCTTCCCTGTTTTACATACTCAATAAGGGAATTGCTTGCAGGCGTCATCACATTTCCGCTTGGAATAAGGGTGTGGGCTTCATCAATAAAAAGCCAGGTTGGAGGAACTCCAAATTCAAGCAAGTTGTCAACATTTTTCTCTTTTCCAAATCGTCCGGCACTCTCTCTTCTTGTGCTAACCTTTCTTGCAGCCAAAATCCTTCTTGCAAGAATTCCAATAACCAATGCTGAAACATTGTCTTCAAGGAAAGAGGTGTCAATTACTGTCATTTGTCCTTCCCTGCTTAGTTCCACAAGAGGCGTTCCAAGGCTGTTAAAAACACCCCAGTTTTTTGCAGCATCAAACCTGCTTACAAGCGCTCTGATGCTGTCAGGCTTGTAGCCTCTTTCACCACTATTGATCTCTTCGTCTGTTTGCAGGCATCTAATAAAGTCTTCTAATGAAAACAAATCTTTTTTTGCCCTGATTTTTTTGCCGTCCTTGTTTGTATATCCTTTTTTGACCTTTTCAAGACCTTTTTCCATCAACAAACCGCTTGGACTAAATCTTTCAATTCCAAAAGTAAGACACCAATCCTCTGTTGTCAAAAGAGAAGGAGGCATGCTAAAGGTTGCGTCATAAGTTGATTTTGGAACCTGGTCTGCAACCCCTTCAGGAATAAACACTCTTAAATTTTCAAGACCCTGCGGCAACAAATCCCATTTTGCAAGCGACTCAAGTTCCCTTGTTTCCCTGTTTGGATATCGCATTCCCCAAAAAACACCAACCGGGTCAACCACAATTACTCCTACGTTTTTGTTTTTTACTGCAAGCTCTTCTGCAATTACTCCAAGGACATAGCTGTTGTGTACAATTATATCATTTGCAACAAAGTTGTGCACATTCGGTATTTCAATATCATAAACATCTGTTTCGCCTATTATTTCTTCCACTAAAGTTATTTCGTCCCAGAAAATTTCTGATTGTGCAAGCATTTGGATGCCCTTGTTTTCATCTACTAATGCAATTTTAAGTAGTTTTTCTCTTGAGGGAGCATAGCTTATACTGCTGTGAACCCAGTTTGACTTATACTCTAAAGCTCTCGATGTCGCTTTAGCATTTTTTGGCCTATAGCAGTCCCAAACTTCTTTTGGGATTGTGTCAATGTTTGGATTTCTATTCACGCTAAAAGCTTCCTCAATCGCTTTCTCTTGCCTTAGCTCTTTTGTTCCAAAAAAGCCAATTTCTGAAATAAATTTGATTACATTTTCCCCATATAACACAACTTCGAATGTATCAAATTTCTTGCCTCTGCATTTTACTTTTTTTTCTCTCATTCTAGACATTATCCCAAATCTTAAAAGTAAATGCTGGACTTGTTTTGCCAGTTTTTTGGAAGACGAAGCATAGCAAGCTCCCCATGTTTTGCCTTTACTAATCCTATAAATGCTTCCATCACAGCTGAACATTCTGTTCAAAAACAATGCAATCTGATGCTTTTCCAGCTGCAGTACTTCTTTTGGAATAAACTTTTCTTTTGATAACTTATTGTAGAGTCCAAGCGATTCAACAAACTGCATCAGACTGCTTTTTTGTGCAACAACAAAACCCCTGTTTGTAAACTGTCCTTTTTCATTTCTTACAACATGACTTGTATCAATTTTTTTCTTTTGTTGAATTATTCTAAAACAGTCTGGATGGCTGTGAGATTTTATTTTGAGGTCCTGATCAAATTCCATAACACTTTTTTTAAAATCTTTAACTATTTTTGGATCCTTGTTACTAAACAATACAAACTGATTGCCTAAATGTCCTTCTGCAATTAAATATGCAAGCAGCTTCACATCGCATTCTTTCATTTTTGTTTTTCCAAAATTGTTTAAAATTCGAGGAGTGGCTATTCTACTTCCTAAGCCTAATTCACCAGCCTGTTTCCATCCATTGACGGTAAGCAAAGGGTGTTCAGGAGTAAGCTTTATTTCCTTACCTGTTCCCAGTTTAATGTTAAGTATTTTATTCACTTTCCTTTTTGAAAAAGCAATTTTATCAACCTGTTTCACTTTGAGATTGTGGTCTAAAGCGCAAACTTTTGCACTCTCTTCTTTCAATTCCTTTATAGGAACAACACGTCCATCGCCAAGCGGAATTAATGTATCTCCATGAAGGCATTTTCCACTTCCCCTTGCACCACATACAAAAACAACGTGGGGATTAAGACTGTCAAGGTAAATATCCTTGTCATACAAATCTTTTTCTCCAATCCTTCCAATAAAAAGCGAGGCCTCATCACCATATTTTTGAAAAACACTTTTCTTTCTTCCAATAAACGCCTTTCCGTTTTCATTCTGCAAAAACTTCAATTCAGGCTTTACAAAAGGACCATGTGGGAGCTCTTTAGCAACCTCTCCTTCTGCCATTTTTTCTCCTTCTTTTACTCCAATTTCCTTTGTTCCAGTCTCTTTTTCAACCAAAACACTGTCCTTTTCAGGAGGAGTAATGTCCTTTTTAGCGGCTTTTACTGCCTTTGCAAACACGATTTTTTTTATTTTTTCCTTCAAAGGTCTTTCTTCAACAGCCCTAATTTTTGACCTTTTTCGGCTTTTACCTGCTGTTTTTTTGCTATCTTGCCCTGTTTTTGCCTCTTTTTTGGCATCTTTTACTGGCTTTTCCTCTTCTTTTGGCTTTTCTTCCAGTTCCTCAGGCATTTTGGGCGGAGGCGCAGGTTCCAGAGGATCGTCTTCCTCAGAATCCTCTTCTTTTGGCTTTTCTTTCCCATTTTCCTCAGAATCGCTTACTTTGTCAGAATCTGTTTCTTCTTCCGAATCTGTTTCTTTTTCAGAATCAGACTCTTCCTCTCCTTTCACTTTGTTTTGCCCTCCAAATACTTTTGCCGGCTTTTTCTCATTCTCTGCTTTCTCAGCATCCACTGCCTTTTCAGAATCTGCTTTTTTTGGGTCTTCTCCAAAAGCATCGTCAAACAGGTCTTTTTCTTCAGCCATTTAAAATCACTTAATTAAATAACGCAATTCAAGTATTTTAAGGTAATGTTCTTAAATTAATTTGCATCCACTCTAAAAAACCAAGCCAATGTTTTAAATTCTAATCATTCACCTATATTTAAAAGAGCCTTAATAAAATTCTCTTAAAAGGGGTTATAGCATAATCTGGTAGTGCAGTTGGCTCCAGACCTTCTGATCAGGGTTCAAATCCCTGTAACCCCATTTTTTTAATTCAAAAAAGTGAAAAAAATGCGCAAAAAACGATGTGTAATTCTTGCAAACGAAGCTAAAAAAAATACAAGACCAAATTGTACAATTGGCATAGAATTACCCTGCAAGTCTGTAAAATGCAGGCAAACAGAAGGCAAAACAAAACTTACACAAATGATGCTGAACCAAGGAATTCCAGTTGGAAAGCACGAAATGAATGTAATAAGACAGGCGGCAGAGCACTATTTTTGCTCAACTGCCCTGGGAAAAAACCAAGGAACTTTGGCTTTTTCAAAATAAAAGAAATTGAAAATGGAAAGTTTGAAATAAAATTCAAAAAAGAAAAATATGAACTAATGCTTTTGTAGGGGCCCTTCGTCTAGTGGCAGGATAATTCCTTCGCAAGGAATAGATCGCGAGTTCGATTCTCGCAGGGTCCACTTTTTAATTACTTAAACTTGCAAACCTCTTTTTCTAAGTTCTTTAGTTTTTTTAATTGAACAGGATTCACATCTGAATTCTGGAGATTTTTCTTTTCGCCTGTTATAGTTTAAAGCAAGTACTAATCTATATCCTCTTACTGATTTTTTTTTACAATCAACACAAACAATATCTTCAGAAACTTCCCACAATGGCGGAAGTGTTTTGCCTGTAAAAATCCACCTGTCTACCCAGAAAAATATCAATCCGCCTATTAGGTTAGCTAATAAAACTCCAATTAATCCTGGCCCAAAAAGTTGAATTACTGAATAAAGGGTAATGCTTGTTAGTTGCCATCTTCCAAGATACATTAAATACTTTTTGACAAGTTTGTCTTGTTTTTCTTCAAGAATTATTCGATCTACCCAAAAGAAAACAAGTCCTCCAATAAGGTTTGCAGTAACAACTGCAATAATACTGTCGCCAAGAAAAAAGAATACAAACGCAAGAAGCGGGGTTGACAATTGCTACCTAATCAGGTATAATAAATATTTTGTACTAAATCGCTGAAGCATAGAAAAAAATAGGGTGAGTCTTTTTTTATATTTATTGCAATTTTTAATGCTTTGTTAGTGCCTTTGCTATTACTTCACCAAATTGTTTTGCTGCATCAGGACCGTTTGCAGTAATTATTTTTCCATCAATTGTGACATTCTTTCCAGTATAATTTGCGCCTTTTTCATGCAGGTTTTCTGCCTGACTGCTAAAAGCGGTTGCCTTTTTTCCCTTAAGCAATCCAGCGTTTGCAAGAATGCTTGGCGCAATGCATATTGCTGCAACAACTTTTTTTTCTTCAACAGCCTGTTTTGCAATCTGCCTTGCTTTTGCGTCATCAAAATAAGCCGCTGCTCCAAGGCCTCCAACAAAAACAATTGCATCATAGTCCTTGATTTTAAGATTGTTAAGTGTAATGCTTGCCTTTGCAGTTTCTCCCCCTATTCCCATAATTGTTCCGGCTTTCCTACTTGCTATAAATGTTTCAGCACCTGCTTTTTCAAGCACTTCCTTTGGTTCAAAAAGCTCTTCTTCTCTAAAATTTTTTGGAGCAATTACAAACAACACTTTTTTTTTCTTAAGCACCATGGTTAAGTTTAATGCAGAACTTTTTTAATGAGTTTCGGCTAAATAAATATCATTTTGAAGGTTTTCAATCATGCTTGTAGCAACATCTGAACATCTTAAAGGGCGAGAAATTGTAGAAACATTTGGACTTGTAATTGGAAGTACTACCAGAGCTCAATGGGTTGGCGAAGAAGTAGTTTCAAATATTAGAAAATTTATCGGCGGAGAAGCAATTGAATATACTGATGCTATTGCAAACGCAAGGGAAGAGGCAGTTGAACGCATGATAAAAGAGGCAAAGCAATTGAAAGCAAATGCAATTGTTGGCATGCGCTTTTTTACAATGCCTGTTACGCCAACCGTTCTTGAAATAGTAGCATATGGCACAGCAGTTAATGCAAAAAAGTCAAAAAAATAATTTTTGTTTTAGGTCTTTAATATAAAATGAATCAAGCCGCGTATTGAAAACTTTTTACCATACATTAAAACTTCGGCTCTGAAAATTTTTGCAGTTATATAAATTAAGGCAGCGGTAGTAATGCACAAAATTCCAAGGCACAGTGCTATTTCTAAAGGAGATATTGTTCCGAGGAAAATTCTAATCATTGCAGTTATTGGCGCAGTTAGGGGAAAATATGTAATTATTTGTGAAAAAAGATCTGTTGAGTTGGTTGTAAGAAACATACTGCTCAGTGCAGGAATCAATACAAATCCTGTAAGAAGGGTTCCAATTTGCTGAGCTTGACTTCTTGTTTCTGTAAGCACTCCAATTGCAGCCAAAAGCGAGGCATAAAGAAGATAACCTAGTATAAAAAACAAAAAATATAGCACTATTATCTGAGTTCCCAAAAATGATGAAAAGATTTCTAAAAATATTTCCGGAGCAATCAAAAAAATAGTAATCACGCCCACAATAACCCATGTAAAGAACTGTATTAATCCAAGCATTGAAAGCCCAAGTATTTTGCCTGTTAAAAGTTGTTTAAATGAAACAGACGAAACAAGTATTTCGAGAATTTTGTTTTCTTTTTCTTTTGCAATTCCCTGGAGCATAAAATTTGCAGAGAGGAATATTGCAAGCGAAAACACCATTGCAATTGTGGAGGGGAATGCAAAAAAGTAAAAGCTTTTTTCCATTAATTTGAATTGCATTAAGCTAAATTGCAGACCAAAAAAAGACATGGCTATTGTAATTATTAAAAGAAGTCCAGGCAGGGCAAATGCAAAAAACTTGTATTCCAATCTTGCAAAATTCATCTTGAATTCCTGCAATGCCACCCTTATTGTTTTATCCATTTTTCACCCTCCGCAACCTTAATAAAAATTTGATTCAATGAAAGTTCTTTGACAGCAAATCTTGTAAGATCCAAGTCTGCATTAACAAGCTGCTTTAAAATCTTTTTTGGTGTAGAATCAACCCTTAAAAAGAGTTGAGCAGAATTGTTTGTAACACTTGACCGCTCAATACCATCAAGCTTTGGCAAAACGCCTTCAAATCCAACAAAAACACAATTGCTTGCATACCGCTTTTTAATATCATCAATTCTACCATACAAAACTCTCTTGCCATGGTTTATCATTAAGCACCTGTCACACAACTCTTCAACTTCATTCATCATATGTGTACTTAGAATTATTGTTTTGCCTTCCTTTTTTTCTTCAAGAATAATGCTCTTAACAAGTTCCCTGTTTGTTGGATCAAGACCTGAAAAGGGTTCGTCAAGGATTAAAAGTGTTGGATGATGAATAAGGGTTACGCACAATTGCACAAGCTGCCTTTGCCCCTTGCTTAATTTACTAACCTTTACATTTGCCTTTTTAATTAAACCAACTCGATTGAGAAGTGCTAGTCCCTCCATATTTGCCTCTTTTACGGCTGAACCCTTAAGCGTTGCAAGATAGCAAAGGTTATCCATTACACTTAAATTGTCATAAAGGCCTCTTTCTTCAGGAAGATATCCAAGTATTTCCTTTGTTTTTTCACTAAACAATTTTCCAAAAATAGTTATTGTTCCCTTATCCGGTTTTATAAAATCCAAAAGCATCCTTATTATAGAACTTTTTCCAGCACCGTTTGGCCCAAGCAAGCCAAAAATTTTGCCTTCTGACACTTTGAAGCTTACTCCATCCACTGCTTCAACTTGATTATACGATTTGAAAATATTATCAACAAAAATGCAATCCATTTCAGGTAATTTAAAGAGTTAAACTTATTTAAAAGCGCTTTGGTGACTGGCCTATTTTGCCTTAAGCTCATTTGCTGCCCTAATAAAAAAGCCAGCTGTCCAGGAAAAAGGCCTTTCGCTTTTCAAAAACAAGCCGTTTACTGGTTTTCCTTTTTCGTTAAAAACCTCGTGGGCTATGCCGTTTTGATTTATTAAAAACGCAACATCCCTTAGTGCATGCTTTGCATCCTTTTTCCACCCAACTTTCTGCAATGCAATTGCATTTAGGCAACCAAGCCAGGGCCAACTAAAACCATTATGATAATGGTATTCAAGCAACGGTAGCAAAGTTGGAGGAATTCTCCACACAGGGTAAGTTGGGTAATTTGTTTTCAGAGGAATTTTGTTAAGCTGGTGCTGTTTTATTTTGTTTAAAATCATTTGACCCTGGGCCTTGTCAGCTATTCCAAAATCTATTGCAAGCAAATTTCCGTCGCTTGAAAAAAAATCGTGCCTTCTAAAATCAATCCAGTCAATGTAGTAGTTTCCATCCCAAAACAATTGGTTTATTTTGTTCTTGGTTTTTTTTGCAAACCCTTCAAACTTTTTTTGCAGTTTTTCGTTTTTTTGCAGAGATGCAAGCCAGGAAAATTCCTTTAATGCCTTGTAAAAGCAGCAATTTGTGTAAAGGACGTTTCCAAATTTTAGCACGGTTTCAGCCCAGTTTGCAAAAACCCTTTCTTCAATTAAGGCATTGTTGTCCCGGTCTTTGCTTAAAAGAAAATCAACTGCTTTTTTTGCCTTTGGAAACATTTTTGCAGCAAAGGCTTTGTCGTTTGTTTTCTTAACATATTCTGAAAGTGAAATAACAAACAAAGCAGTTGAGTCAATTACAGACCCGACCAAAAGCCTGTACCTTGGCTTTAAATCAAGGCTTATTTGGTTGGGAATTACTCCGTTCCTTTTCTGCAATGAGGCAAAGAGTTCAAGGTTTTGCTTTACCTGCTGTGTATCTCCTAATACAAGTGCTCCAACTGACGCAAAAAAACTGTGCCTTGCCCAATACTGGTTAAATCGCTTGCTTTTTCTTCCGGCAACAATTCCCCTGTTTGTATAACATCTCCTCAAATCATTTAAGGAAATCTCATAAGCAGACTTAACACCCGGATGCATTTACTCCTACCTTAAATAATAAGGCATTCCAGGAATATTAAGTTATTGGTTTTTTTGCTTCCTTAAACAGGAAATTTACAGGTTTTGCGCTTCTACTATCAATTTTCTTAATTTCTCTGCCAGTTTCCGCATTTTTGGATGGCTTAAGGCATGCCCTTTAACAGACAAAATTTGCATCTCAACTTTTGCCAGATTTTGGTCCAGCCCATTTAAAGTGCCAGCTTCTTCCCTTGAAAAATTTTCCTGTTTGGTTCTTCCCTTGCACAATTTAATTCTTTTATTTTTTAGGTCCTTTTTTCTTGACGGCAACATAACCAAAAGCTCTTTTTTAGCAGATGCCCTCAAAGCAGGGGTTCCAGAACGCATTGTTTCAAAAAGCCGAGGAATTCTTTCAGACGGTTCTACTCGTTGGTCTCTAACCTTTGAACCTATTTTAGGTGGACACGAAAACCTTCTGACACGCGTTGAACTAGGTCCCCTTCCTCTTGCCTGTCGGTTTGAGCCCTTGTATTTGGTCATAACTTGTAATAAATTAGAGCCTTTAAAGAATTTAAATATTATGCCTTTGACTCTGCAATTGAATTAATTTTTCACACTATTGTTTTGGCTTTTTTCAAAGAATTCCAATAGTATTTGACCTGCCTCTTTAAGGTTTTTTCCAAAAGATATTACACCTTCTTCATGCCCTGGCATTACAAGTATTTTCTTCTTTTTAACATCTGTTTCCTTAAACAATCTGATTACTTCTTCTGCCATTTCAGGCGTGCCATATTTTGCATCTTTTTTGCAGTTGGCACTTTTTCCAGTAGCCTTTTCCAAAAATCAAGGTTGTGAACATGAATTACTCCATTAATACTTTTATCAGCTTGATAAATTACCGCATGAGTCATTGACTCTGAAGAAGCCTTAATTGGTCCTTTACATTCAACATAGTTTTTTTCAATATCGTAATCTGTTACAACCGTATAATGTTCAACACCTAATAAAGCAATCCCTCCTGTTGCCGTGCCAGAAATAATAAATTGGTTTTTTTTAGGACCTCTTACACTAATATTTCCAAAACCAATTCCATTTTCAAAAACTCCTATCAGTCCACGCTGGAACATTTTGTCACGCCAAGAATTAATTTCAATTAAATCACTTTCAGAAACAGGTTCTGCTTTAATCCAGTCACAATTAAACGTTACATAGCCTTCTTCAGTTATCAGATTCACTTTTTCATTCATTTCAATAAAAATTTATTGCGAAAATCTTAAAAGCTAAAACTTTTGCATAAATTTTTTCTTGAAAGTGGATTTTTATTCTCTAATTATTGAGCAGACTTTTTCAGCCACTTGCTTTGTTTTTGCTTCTTTCAGCGAACCAATTTTGTAGTCAATGATTGAATTGTCTGAAGTAAAAATCTTGTTTGGCCTAATGTTGCTGTCTTGTTTTAATGTCCCTTTCTTGAATTCTTTTCCAAGAAGAGGGATAGAGTATCTGTCACTTGTGCCCTTGCTTGTAATCTGGCAAAGAATTAAATCTTCTCCCCGCAATTTTGTTAAAACCATCGCAGGCCTTCTCTTTGCTTTGCTCAAATCAGAGAAAGGAAAAGGAATTACTACAATGTCACCCTTTACAAATTTTTCTATGCTTCTTCCTCTTCCTTTGAAAGCCAGTCTTTTGCCAACGATTTTTCGGAAGCAAGCATTGTAGAAAACTCTTCCTCAAGCAATTGGTCAACCTTGGTTAAAATTATTTTTCCACTCTTTTCAACTAACAGCAATTTGCTTCCCTGTTCAATAGCCATTTCTTCCCTTGTTTTCTTTGGCAAAACAACCTGTCCCTTCTTGCTTACAGTTATTATTTCCACTTGTGTCATACTACTATTACCCCAACAAACAATTTATAAATGTAAGTCCAAACTTACTTGTAAGCCTCCTTCTTATTCTTAGAATATATTCTCTGAAATTTTTCTCCTTATATTTTATACAATTTTTGACTTTTTTTTATACTCTCCCTTCAAGTAACTTATTAAGTTTTGGAAAAATTTCTTTTCTGAATTGCTGGTATGAAAGGCGACTATTTTTTAGTACCAATTTTCTTATCCTCTCTTGTATAATATCACTAGTTATTGTTGGAAGAACATCCTCTAGCCAATACTCTATTTCCTCCTTCATTTGGTTTTTAGCAAAATTTTTTCCAGCAGCAGCTCTTTGTTTTCTTGTACGTTGTTTGATTTTTGGTAGCTTACCGCCCCTTTCTTCAAATCGCTTCCTAGCTATGACCGCATCGGCTTTAGGAACATAGGTGTTTTGTCCAATTCTAGTTCTAGGCACTTGTCTTCTATACAAATAAGAAACTGTTACCCCAAGTTCTTTTGCTAATTGAGAAAATGGAATAAGCTCACCTTTTTTTAGTAAGTCTGGAACTTTTTTTCTGAGTCTTGCTTCCTTAAGCATTAAATTTGCAAATTCTTGTGGGTAAATCCACTGGTGCTTGCGATTAACAATGTCTCTTGCAAGGCCTTTAATTGGCGGATTATAACTATACCACTTGCCTTCAATTCTATTTCTGCCTTGTTTTTTTGCTAATTCTTCGTTATGCCACATATAATCTATTTTTTTCCGAATCTGTATTGCTGTTATCTTCAAACCCTGTTTTTTGGCAAGACTCATTAAGTCCTTCGCAGTAAAGTAACCTCTGGGTGTAATAAGTGTTGCGCTGGAATCAGCAATAATTCTATGCAATTTTTCCTCAGGGAACAGCCATCCTTTTGGTCTATTTGGGTTTCTTTCTTTATCACGTATTTGTTCCAGTTTCCCTCGGTTAATTAAGTAACCTTTTTCCTTTGCTCTTTCAATGAGTTGGCTGGTACTTAAATAACCTGTTTCAGCTGAACTCCTTGTTTTAACCACTGGGGCTGTTGGCTTTACCCTTTTTGCACTTTTAGCAGTTGCTTTCAGTCTCTCAATTCTTGCTTCCCTTTTTTCCAATGCTTTAAACGCAATTAAATCCCGGCCTTTAAGTGATAATTTTGCTTTGCCGCCTAACAGTTCCATTTTAGCTGCTTTAATTGCCCTTTTTTCACCAGCTACTAATCTAAATAATGTATTTCTAGCAGTATTTTTTAAAGCAACTTGTTCTGGACCAGCTTCCGAAATAGTTTTCAAAAGCCTGGGCGCTCTTACAAAAAAGGATTCTTCTTTATCACGAATATTTCTCTGAATATTATCACCCATGACAAACCAGCCCTTAGGCCTTAGGTCTATATCGTGTCTAGTACTCCTCCTTTTTTTTGTAGCCATAATAAAAATAAGCTCTTTGGGGAATTTAATTGTTTTCTTTTTTTAAGTGTTAATAAAATTATTAGTTAAATTACATTTTTTTCCAAGAGTTTATCCTAATTGTTGAATTAGTTTGGGGGTTGTTACACTTATGTTATTATTCCTGTCATTCCCACTCAATTGTTCCTGGTTGGTTTTCAACTTAAATATACTCAATTGTTGCAGGGGGCTTTCCTGTTATCTCGTACAAGACACGCGTAACAGAGGGGATCTCAGCAACGATTCTTTCAGAAATCTTTTTCAAAACAGGCATTGGAACATCTGTTGCCGTTCCTTCCATTGCATCTTTGGAGTCAATAACCCTTACTGCAATTATGTTGCCAAAATTCCTGTTTCCTTCTTTGTCAATCCCTGTCCCCCTGTCCTCAAACAGGACGGCAAATGCCTGAAATGGCTTAAGTCTGGCATTTTTTATTTCTTCTTCTACAACAATGTGTGCTTTTCTTAAAATGTCTGCCTTTTCAGGGGTTACCTCTCCAATGCACCTTGCCATAAGGCCTGGTCCGGGAAACGGCATTCTTTCGCTTATTTCTTCCGGCAATCCCAGAGCCCTTCCAACTTCTCTTACGCCTGGCTTAAACAGCTCAGCGACAGGTTCAAGGATTGTAAGCTTGTACTTGCCTGGATCCAGTCCAACCTGTTCCAGTGGATTGTGGTGTGTTTTTACCCCTTTATTGGTTTCAAGGATGTCAGGCTTTATTGTTCCCTGAATCATAAACTTTGCATTGCTTTCCTTTACTGCGTCCCTCAAAGTCTTAAAAAAAGTGTCTCTAAATGCCTTTCTTTTTTCTTCAGGGTCAGTCAAACCCTTTAATGCATCAAAAAATTCTTTTCTAACATCCCTTATCTTTAAATCAATTTCAACCTTTGCAAAAATTTCCTTAAGATCTGGGCCTTCATTTTCCCTCATTACACCTGTGTCCAAAAAAACACATTCAAGCCTGTTTCCAATAGCCTTGTAGCCAAGCATGGCACAAACACTTGAGTCAACCCCACCGCTTAATGCAACAATTGCCTTTTCTTCCCCGATTGCTTCCTTTAGCTTTTTTGTTTCTTCTTCAATAAATGTATTGGCATCCATTTC
Organism: Candidatus Iainarchaeum sp.; assembly: GCA_017610205.1. Taxonomy (GTDB): domain Archaea; phylum Iainarchaeota; class Iainarchaeia; order Iainarchaeales; genus JAFCCL01. The sequence continues at coordinate 178,357 of JAFCCL010000001.1, forward strand.
AAACTACCCCCTAATGTAAATTTAAAAAAAAGAAAGAAATTCTTTTAAACTGCCCCAGTGCTATTTTATGTAGCAAATTTCGCGAAAGATATTTAATAAGAAAACAAGTATTTGAATACGTGTTGGGAGTTAAGGAGGCAAGCTAAACTGTTTAAACAGTTCCCTAGCTTGCTTTCCTTACACTTATTTTTTGGCAATTCAAAAGTATTTTAAACATCAAATGCAATATATTTTTATGACTCCAGCAAAAGCTGTAAGGAATTTGGCAAAGCGTTACACCATTACTCACAAAAAAACGCAGGGTGACTTTAATGATGTACTCCAACGCGGTAGGTTGCAAAAACATAGGGTTGCAAAAGACGCGCAAGGCAAGGAATTTTTTCCTGACAGGCGCAGGATGAAACCATCAACTGCAGGTTCTCTTGGCAAAAGTAAGGAAATAACTGGTACAGCCAAGAAACTTTATGTTAACCATGGTGTTGAAGCAAGGGGCCTTGGTGGCAGAGGTCGAAGAAGAAGCAAGCACTAAAATAGTTAAAAAAACCGCTTGGAAATAGTTTAAATACATTCCATTCCAGCTAATCTTATAGAACATTTTTTTTCCTCGAAAAATAAAGCGGCAAAAAGCAAACGCTATCTTGTCGCAAAAAAAATTATGCCAACGTGGCGGAGTGGTCAAACGCGCTCGCCTTGAGAGCGAGAGTCCGAGAGGGCACGCAGGTTCAAATCCTGTCGTTGGCGTCTTTCTCCAATTCAATCGCCCTTGCCCCCTGCATTTAAATGGGTTTCGGTTGAGGGAGATGAAAAGTATGAGGGAATACATTCACCCCTACAAGAAAAACCTTGAAAGGGAAATTCAACGAATAAAGGAATCTGAGCTGCTTGGGGATAACAAGCAGTTGATTCTGAAATTCTATCAGCACAACATGGCTCAAGAGCACAGCCTTCCGAGAATGGAACGGCAAGCCTGTGTTCTAAGAAAGGTTGCCGAGTGGCAGAAAAAGGATTTCAGGCAGTTAACCAAAGAAGACTATGTGGCTTTCATTGCCTGGATGCGCGAAAAAGAATACAAAGACGGAACCATCTGGACATACAAACAAATACTTATGGTCTTTCACAAATGGCTCAACAACGGAGTAAAGCCAGAGTGCATTGCATGGTTCAAGCTCAAAAAGCTGTTCAATAATACCTTGCCAGAGAACCTAATTACGCCGGAAGAAGCCAAAAGGCTGATTAAAGGAGCGGATAAAAAGCGTGACAAGGCATTGATTGCCTCTCTTTGGGAAACAGGAGCGCGTATCGGTGAGCTTGGGTGCCTGAAAATAAGGGACGTTACCTTTGATGAATTTGGTGGAAGAGTTCTCCTAAACGGCAAAACAGGTATGAGAAAAGTCAGAATTGTTCACAGCGCACCATACATTTTGGACTGGCTTAACGAACACCCTTTTAGCAAGGACGTTGATGCCCCACTTTGGATTTGCTTTGGGCAAAAGACCTGTGAAAGGGTTTGCTACAACACAATAGTCAAAGTGCTTTTGATGGCAAAGGCAAGAGCAGGAATAAGCAAGCCTGTCAACCCACATCATTTCAGGCACAGCAGGGCAACATACATGGCTCAGCATCTAACAGAAGCCCAGATGAAAGAATACTTTGGATGGGGGCAGGATAGTAGAATGGCTGCACGATATGTTCACCTTTCAGGCAAGCAGGTTGACGACGCAGTTCTGAGAATGTGCGGCCTGAAGAAAAGAGAGGAAGAAAAGGATATCCTAAAGCGCGAACCTTGTCCCAGATGCAAATTCCTGAACGAAATTAACTCAGATTACTGCCAAAAATGCTGGATTCCTCTAAGTCCACAAGCTACAAATGAAATTCAGGAAACAGAAGACAAAAGCCAAGAAAGCGTAATCAGCCTAATGAAATTGCTTGAATTAGTTGGAAACAACCCGGGAAAAGTGCGGCAGGCACTCACAATCCTGCAACAAGACACTACAAGGAGGTTTTAGAATGGGAATGGGAACATTTTTACAGCAAAATAAGACAAAAAACCAATTGGTAGAAACAAACAGATTATTGAAAGAGCAAAACCAATTGCTAAAAGAAATCAAGGAATTACTGGAAAGAAGACAATAGAATTTTAATAGGGTTTTTGAGTATTCAACTAGTAGGCACACTGTGGCGAATATGGTTAGAGGTAATGAGGCAATGGAAAGCAAGCAAAAACCCGACAAAGCAGAACATAATGATGGTCTTTGTATAGACTGGTCTAAATGCAAGTATAAGTCTGTGAGGAGTTGCTCACTTTCGTTTTATGCAAGAAATTTAGAGATTAAACTAAGCGAAAATCATTTTTTGTCTTTTAGCGAAGAACTAAAAAAATTTTATCAGAGTTATTTAGAAGAAATGAAAAAGTCAATCAAGCAGTGTTGTAAAAATGACAAGCCGCCTTCACCCGGTGACCGAAAGAAAAATACTCAAATATTTACCAAGGCCCTGATAGGTCTAATATCGGATGTTATTGACGTTCCAAAAGACGAGATAATATCAGAAAAGCGCGTAACATTTATGGATAAGAGAAAACTAGAGAAACCAATAGACCTCTACATACCTAAAATAAATACTTTTATTGAAATAAAATATGTCTTAGACTTCAATCATGTTGGTTCGGCTCTATTTGAAGCAATTCTCTGCAAAAAGTTGAAAAATATAAGGTTCCTAGTAGTCGGATGGTATGATTCCGCGCAAGAAAGAAAAGATTGCTTTGCTTATAACGAAATACTAGATAACGAAAAACTACCGGAGCTAAAGAACTACATAGACGGAATATTTGCACTAAACCCGAAATATGGAACAAAGCAAGCTGAAAAGTTTGTATCCAAACTAAAGGAGTATGCCAAGGGCCAAGCAGTTGTCTAATCTTATAACTGAATTTTGTTCAACCTGACGATTGCTTCAATCAACCCTTGCTCCAGCTTATTCAATTTACCTTCAAGGTTTTCAATTCGCTCACTCAAATTGTAAAAGCTTCTCTGCGGTGAATTAGTGCTAAACCCTATCTTTGTCAAGTCCCTCATCCTTCCTTCCCTCCAAAATTTTTTCCAACTGCTGTAGCGCAAAAACAAAGGCTTTCCCGTGCACCTGTTCAAAGTGCCGCAAGTTTCGATAACGCACAACTAACAGCACCCCCTTCTCCTTTCTTGCCCTTTTCTTTCAATTCCTTCCACTGCTTATATTTTTCAAGCAGATAACACAGTGGGGCAGCGTTGTCCTTTTTGAACTCCTCAAGCTTTGGAGCACACCCTACCTGCAAAATTGTCTGGATTCCATCCACAATCAACCACCTCAAACAGAAACCTGTTCCCAGCGTTTAAATAGGTTTTGTGAAAAAATTAAGCAGAAAGCATTGCAAGCTTTATTTAAAAATAGTTTCAAATAGGCTTATTCTTATGGCTAAGGAAGAAAGAAACTGGCATCCAAATTTCAAAAAATACATGGAAAAAATAATACAACATCCTAACTACACAGGAATGCCCGAAATTCACAAAAAAGATGGTTCTATCCTATGGATTACTGCAGGCAAAGGCAGAATAGGCAAAGAACGCACTAAATGGTGGGACAAAAAAAGAGAAGAGCTAGGAATAGATAAAAAAATCAAATGGATATCAGAAACAGCAAAAAAAAATCATCCAACCGGGAGAAAACCTTGCCAAATCTGTGGCGAGGAAATGGAATTGGCTTATGTTTATCCATACGTAGGCGTTCTCGCAAAAATTAATGCAATTCCAAAAATAAATGGTTTTTTTGATGTATATTATTCCATTAATGATATAATCAAAGAAGGTGCAAAGCTTGGAGGAGAAGAATTCTTCAAGGAACTGAGGAAAATATTTAAAATTCCTGCAAAAGTTAAGGATTCTGTTGAAGCATTTCAATCTTATATAACCGAAAATTGTAAAACCAAGCTCAGTCCAGGTGCAATGAGCAACGCTCCAGACAGGCTTGATGGCTTTCACACTTACAATAAATGTTGCAGAGCAACGCATGACACTGGAAGACATAAGTCTAACCTGCAACGTTATGTCCAAGACAGAAGAGCATATGAAAACTGGGCCGAAGGAGATTGGAAAGCCGCTGAAAGGCTGATGGGAGAATTCCATAAACATGGTTTAAGCGCTGACCATATAGGGCCCATATCGCTTGGCTTCTGTCACCGAGCAAAGTTCCAGCCTATGAGTAGAGAAGCAAACTCTGCTAAAAACAATCGCATGTCATTGAACGATGTTCAAATCCTTCTTGCAGACGAAGCAAAAGGCCAAAAGGTTGTTTCATGGCACTCCAAATTCGTTTGGGATGCATTGAAAAGTAGAGTGAAAACAGATGCGCAAGCCAAACTTGTGAGCAGGCTAATGAGAAAAAATCTTCATCACGTGCTCAGCATTTTTGCAAAAATAAATGCCGAGGACGGGAAAGAATTCCTAATTAGGAACTTTCTACACCCAGAACATTCCTATTATGATGTAAAGTTCACTGGATTTAATCCAGAAACAGGCGGGTTTGAAAAGATGAAAAAAATCGAGGGCGATAAGAAGCAATACAAAAATAATGTTCAACGGTACATTCGCATATCGTTTGAATCACTGGGCCATTATATTGACAAAGACAATCGTGTCGTTAGCAGCTGGAACAATCTTAAAGTGGATGAGGTGCTTTCAAAAGCAGTGGCTTCATTGAAAGCAGGGAATGAAGATACTTGCAAGGAAAACCTTTCAAATACACTGAAACTATTAGCGGAAGATGCAGTGAAAGAATTTGAATCAGAACAAGTATGAGGGCAGCTTCTTTTTAATACACACTTCATAAAATTGAGCAAACGTCTTTTTTCCCATCAGAAATTCTTGGTAAGGAGAATAAAGCTCGCCGTCAAACAAAACTTCCATTTCGCCACTGTTTGGCTTTAAAGCAGGCAAGCCGTAAATAGCATCCTTGACTGTTATAAATGAAGGCAAACCATCAGAGCCATCAGAAAATAGTGGCTTAGGTGAAGCCAACTTTGTTTCAGTTCTAAACCCAGTAATGAAAACTCTTCTCCTCCTCTGAGGAACACCATATTCTTCAGCCTTAAGTTTCCAAGGCTCATTAACATGATAACCAATGCCCTCAAAAGCCTCAACTATTTCTTTAAGAGCTGCTCCTTTTCTCATAGAAAGTATGCCTGGAACATTTTCCATCACAAAAGCTTCAGGTTTTATTTTTTTGACTAAGTCAACAAAGTGAACAAAAAGGTCATTGCGTGCATCCTTTGGATTCCTCCAACCAGCATGAGAAAATCCTTGGCAGGGTGGACCTCCAACCACTACACCAATTTTGTATTTTTTTGCTAGACTGGAAAGTCTTTCTTTATTTTTATTTTCGCGAATATCGCCTAGTATACAGAAAGCAGGATCTATTTCAGGATTGTTTTTGAGGAATGTTTCAAAAAAGCGTTTTTCTATTTCAATGGCTCCAACAACATCAAAGCCCGCTAGTTTAAATCCTTCAGAAAAACCACCTGCACCGGAAAAAAGGTCGATTGTTTTGTCGCTATTAACATGCTTCTTGACTTCTGTTGCAACTGCTCTTGCTAAGAGTGGAGGAACAGCATTGCCTATTTGTTTAAACTGTGAAGTTTTTGCGCCATGAAAAATGAAATTGTCTTTGAATGATTGCAGTCTTGCACCTTCTCTTAGAGAAATAAGTCTGTTTTGGGAAGGGTGTATATGGCAACCGTTTCCAATTCTGTTAAAGTATGTTGAAATAGTGTAACTTGGTTTGTCATATCGTAAACGACCATAATAAGTGGTTCTGCCACCGCTTTCTCTTATTTGCTTTAAACGTTGTGAAGGAATGTGCGGAGGGATGCTTGCCCAATTTCCCCCCGGCGGGATGTGGTTAACCATCTGCATTTCTAATTGGCTAAAGCCGGGCGTTATATGGTTATGTAGTTTTCTCATTGTAAAACAGCCTAATATAGTTAATTTCTCTAGAATTTAAACCATACTGTTTGAAAATCTCTTCCTCAAGTTTTTCATTATTTTTTGCATCTAAAAGCCCTTTTTGCGGGAGGATGATGGGCAATTCTCCTAGTTCGTAGTTACTTATATGATTGTTGTAGTTTGATATTTTGAATCGCCAGTTCAATAATTTTGAGTTCAACAGCTTTACGAGAACCTCGTTAGAGATTCTTTTATCTTCACTCAAAAGGTAATTGCAAGAATTTGCAACAATAGTACTTTCTGGCACCATTCTAAAATTTAGTTTTTTAACTAAATCCACGTTAGCAATTTGCTGGCCGGCAATTCTCTCCTTTTGGATGTCCTCTATTTTGTTTGAACTGACTTTAGTTAGAAAGTTTTTTTGAACGAAAGCTTTTTTCGCAGTGCTTTTTATATCTTTTCCTCTAACCAAAGACAGGAGCGTTTCTCTCTCCGTTATATACTTTTTGTCCTGAGTTAGGTCTAATTCGCCTCGTTTGTTTCTGATTAGCGTAAATTCTTTTAGTTTTTTGAAAGAGTTGAGCTTTTTTAGAACAGACCATCCAACTGAATCTAACAACGGTATTTCTAATTTTGAGAAATTTTCTTTTATGTCGTTTATGTCAATCAGAACCTTTTCATCGTTTTTATTATGAAGTATTGATTCCATTTTACTTGTTTTCTCACCCTTTTTTACTTGAATTATCACTAATGATTGATTAACATTTTGAAAAAGCTGATTCTGTTCTTTGAAAAAATGCACTTTACTCAAATTACATTCAAGCAAAAGAGCTTTTCTTAAATCATAGGCACTGGAATCCCCTAGTAAAGTTGAAGGTATTATGGCTCCAATTGAACCTTGACTATTTGTTATCTTCAAGGCAATTTCTAAAAACAAACGATAATAGTTCAACATTCCTTTAGCTGAAAGAGGATATAGCTTTGAATTGTGAATAAAATTCTTTTCCTCTTCTACTCTATCCTTTTCCTGTTGATAAATTTCATTCAAGATTTTGGGCGAAATTTCTTTTGTTGATGCCGTGAAAAAATCACTTCTGTTTATTTTCAAAACTTTGTAAGGAGGATTCATAACAACCGCGTCAAATCCGCCTTGATTTTCAAAAACGTTTTTGAACGCGCTAAAGAAAGAGAATCGCTTTTTAGGGGATTTGCTTAAACCATAAATAGCGTTCCCAACAACTATCTGCTTCTGCAACTTCTTTATAGCCTCTAATCTTTGTTCTTTGGGAAATTCGTTTGCAAGTCTTAGGATTGTTATATCAACGGAAATAGAATCAATATCAGTACCATACAAGTTATTCAAAGCTTTGTCTTTATCTTTTGCTAAAGCCAGACAGGAAAGGAGGAAACGGCCAGTACCACAACCTAAGTCAATCACTTTGTTGTTCTCCACATCCTCCACAGTTTCACTACAAATAAGATTAGAAATTTCTTTTGGAGTAAAAAATAGACCTTTTCCTTTTAGTCCTGTTTTCTTTTTCTTAATCTTTCCATTCTCAAAAAACTTTGAGTTAAACCATTGCTGTTGTTCAACCAGCGTATCCAAAACATTAGAAAAGTGGTTTTTAGTTTTTTTCTCAAGTTTATCTACAAGGAGTGAAGTAGAAGAAGAATCAAAGGTATTGAAGAGCCCTTCCTTTTTAACAAAATTCTCAAACTCAGAATATGTTTTAAATTCCATATTCCAGCTATTAAACCACCGATAAATCAAAAATTTTACAATAGTTTCATGCACCCTTCTATGCGATTCCTTAAATTTTGCTAGAATAGGCTCTTGTAAAAGCTCTTCCTGTTCCAGAGATTCTAATAACTGCAAATCCTCAACCACCGTATTATAGATGGAAATACCGCTTTTAAATCTATCAAGAGAGAGGGTTTCCGGTGAAATATTAAAAAGTGCGGCAGTCATCTGACCACCGCTAAAATCTTTGTTTTTTCCCTGTTTACTTCTTCTTCGAGAAGTTGATTGAGTTTGGCTGCAAGCTCTGCCTTGCATTCAACTAAGTCGTCTGACTCGTCAAGCTCAACAGAAGCTCCGAGGCAGATACCTTTAGTTTCGTAGTTCCCAAGATTCACTTTCTGGGAAAGGTTCATGGAAAGGCTTCTCACATTCATCTTTTCATCCCCTTCAAAATCTGGTCAAAGGTAAAACCCTGACTAAAAGGGTTACCTTTGTTGGACACCTGTGTATCCGAATGACTAATTCTTGAAAACCTCATTTGCAAATCACCTCCAGCGTTTAAACGAAGTTTTTTCTGAAAGCGTCTTGCGGGTTTTGAACGTATTAAAACCCTAAAGGCAACAGCCGTCCCTCTAACAAGAGGGTTAGGGTTTAAACGGGCAAAAACCGAGCTGTAAGAAAAAACTGAGTAAGCTGGAGGTGTGGGAAAATGAAGGGGAAAAATTTCGGAATTAAGGGGAATTGTCATGCCCTTAAAAACATTTATTTCAATAAATACCCTGTAGAATGAAACTAGCTTTAGCATTCGGTAAAAAAACCAAAAAAATAATTATCATGCTAGCAATTCTAATGCTAGGAATACTCATTGGCACATCAATACCAACAACCCAAGAAATAGCACCAACAACAGCCCAGGAAACAGCATCAACAACTACTGTGCTACCAAATTACTACAATGAATACCAACAAACATTAAACCTATACAATCAAGCATTGCAACAAAACCAGCAATTAACAAACCGATTAACAACTGCAAAAGAACCGCCCTACATTATAATGGAAGGAAGAACAGTTACAACAGCCTTCAAAAAAACAGACGGAACAACAATCCTCTGGGAATGGCCCGCAGACACATACCAATCATGGGTAATACAAGGATATCTAACTCGAAAATCAGGAATGCAATATGTAACACTAGCAATGGAAAACGGAAAAAGACCTACAATGGTAGACTACACAAAATTCGTCGACGCAGACACATTCGGCAAAGTAATTCCTCCAATCTATGATGCCAGCCTAAGCGATGAAGAATTCATCAAAGAAGCATGGAACCTAGTAACACAACTAACAACATATTCGGCTGACATTCAAGAAACTCCGAGATATCCAATAGAAACAATAACGGAAGGCGGAGGCGACTGCGAAGATATGGCAATATTAATGGCAAGCCTGCTAAAAGCAGCAGACAAAAATTGGAAAGTACAATTAGTATACATGGATGCAGACAACCCAGAAAACCCTACCACTATAAACCATGCATTAGTATATGTTGACACAGGAATATACTCAACCTTTATAGACACAACACAAAACATCCAAATGAACCCATACCTCTACGACACAGTTTCCGGATTCTATTTCGATGCCTAACCAAACAAGTAACAACCCCGAAGAAAAAACCGAGTAAACTGGAGGTGAGAAAAAGGGATTATTAAAAAACGTTATAGAAGAATAATGTTTCTATGGATGCGCTTGAACTATCAGATAGGATCAATACAATATTTAGTAAAGAACTACGAAATATGCAAGTTGCTTTTCCTCAAAACAAATTTTTGGGCTCAAGAAAATATCTTTGCAGTCTACAGATTGCTGGGAGTCAAGGGAACATTACAGAAGTGTTTTGTGGTTCGAAGTTGGGCCCACTAAACGATTACTATGATAAAACAGAACTATGCTTTGAAAATTTGCAATTACTTCTAAGACTATATAATCTAATAAAAGAAAATGGTTTCTTGGAAAGGGAATTTACATCCATTTTAACCGCAAGATTAAATGAAGGCATTCCTCAGATAGCCTATCTTTCCTTCGAAACATTAATAAAAATGGGAAAACTGGATGATGCTCTATTACTTTTGACAGGTCTAAGAGATGAATCAGCTATGCATTGTTGTCTGCTAGACTTAAACGCACTTTTGAGATTTGAAACAAACCAATTTTTGCCCACTGATCTTAAAAAAATTGAAAATTCGCTACAAAACATAAAACATCTTAGCGGCGTTTGTAGAATAATAATAAGCGGGATTTACGAACAAATAAATGAAATAAAACACCGTGCACTAAAAAAAGAATTAAGTGAAACTAATAGTTTTGAAATAGAACGAAACAAAGAAGAAGTAAAACAAAAATTGAAAGAGCAAAAATTTGATACTCAACTAATCAAAGCAATAGACAGAGCAGGTCAGAAGTACAACACAGCGAAAACAGAGGAGGAATTCTGTGAATGTCTTGACATAACAAGAAAAGTTTTAGACAACCTAACAAAAGAAATGGCAAAAAGAATCATTAAAACAGACAAACCAATAAAAGGAAAATTAACCAACGCGGCAGATGTAAGAGATTACCTAAGAGATCAAAAGCTAATAACAGAAAAACAACATGGTCTAGTGAGGGGGGTTTACGGGTTCATTAGTGACGAAGGCACACATAAATTAATTAGCACAGGAGATCAAGCAAGACTAGGAAAAAATATGCTCATAGAAGTATCACTCCTTCTACTAAAAAACAGTGAAAAATACAAGCTATAACTAAAAATTGAAATTAAAAAACAGAAAAATTACATACTTTGTTCCTTCAACTAGCCCTCAAACCAAGCTCCGTTCACCCAATCCAAGCCGTCTACAGCCTCCGCGAGCTAATTTTTTAGGTCAATTGGGCTTGGTTTTGAAAATTTGGATTTGCTACAAGCTTTAAAATATGACAAAAAAGCAAAACTAAAACCTAAATAGGTTTATTTAGAGTTCCATAATTTAGGCTCATCGAGCAATATTTCAAAATGTTTTTTTAGAGCTAATCCACGTGCTATCCATGCAAGTTGGAGTGCATAGGTTAACTCTTTAAATAAAGCCATTATAAATTTTTCTTTTTCTTTCCCATGGTATTCTTCTAAAATTTCTGTTTTTTTATCATCTTTAAACAGTACAAGATGGTCTTTTCCTAACCAGTATAATTGGTGAGCTATCTTGTTGCGTTCATCTCTAGAATTTTTATTTAATATGTCAGTTAACCCATCTCTCTTAAGAACAGAAAAGGCATCTGAATAAAATTTTAGGATAAGATATGATTTTTTAGTATCGTCCTGTAATTCTTGGCGAAAAGTGATAATATTTAAGCTAAGTTGAGTATAATCTCTAGCAACATCTAATGGGGCAATGGCAGTTAAAGTTTTTTTTCCATAGACTTTTTTAAAAAAGAGGCTCGAGAGGCCATTTGCAACGTTTCTTATTTTTCTTTCGTCAAAACCCATTTTTTTTAACAGCAAGATTTGTTTTTCAGATTTCTTTTCCAGTTCATCTAGCTGCTTTTGGATTTGCTGTCTAGGAAGTAGACTATTAAATTTGCCAGGGGGGCTATTTGTATTTCCTACTAAAAATCTCTTAACTTCTTTGTCAAGTTTTAATATTTCTTCAAAATTTGCTATTTTCATATTGTACTAATTTTTAAACGCCAAAGTTGTTTTTAAACAAAGGTCTTTTTGTGCAGAATGAGGATTTTATTTGATTTTTTTTATTAGCCCCTTTTCCGCATAATACTTTCACTAAACCCTTTTATACTGCTTCGGCAGAGTAGTTTGCTTTAAGTCATTAAAGAGGTGATTTGAATTGAACAAAAAATTAACAATACTGTTCCTGGCCCTGCTATTAGTTCTGCCAATCGCTTTCGCTGAAGGCGATGTAACAGCCATAACAGAGCCATTGACCAGAATCTATGACTTGCTGAAAGGAGTTGTTTCAGTCGTGGCAGTCATAGCCATAACAATTGCCGGTGCCAGATTTATGTTCTCAGGCGACAACATCCAGCAAAGAGAAGCAAGCAAAACAATGGTAGGCTACTGCATAATGGGCTTGGTAGTCGTATGGGTTGCACCATTAATGGTCAGTTACTTAACAGCCCCAATATAAAAGGAGGAATGTACAATTGAACAGAAAAATTTACGAAGTGTGCGTTCCCTTCCTTTTTCTGATGTTTCTCGGCAGAGCCTTTGCATTAAATGAACCAATGCCGCCGCCAATAGTAAATATTGACTTGGGAATAATATCAGAAGCAATAAACCAAATGTTCACAGGACTAACCCAGTCACTAACAGAACTGCCCGCCGCCGTAGTAAACCAATTCCTTGCCTCACTACAAAGCCTTACCGCAAACTTTCTTACAACCCTACTGTTAATAGCAAAAGAGTTTATAACAACAAACCCAGACATCGCACCAATGTTTCCACTATGGCAAACAATAGTTTACATAATTTCACTATTCTACCTAATACTCTTTCTCATAGTAGGCTTCTTTTTCTTATTCAGCTCAATTGACGCAGAAAAAAGAACAAGCGCAAAAAAATGGTTCAAAAGCACAATCATAATGATTGCCGCAGTCGGCGCATCCTTCCAACTATACGAAATATTTCTAGCAATAGGAGCAGGAGTAGCTACATATTTATGGGCATCAGAATTCGAAGTACTATTCCAAGCAAGCGAACTCACAGCACTAAACCTAATCCTGCTAACAGTTTACAGTGGAGCAGTCCTCGCCGCATTCATAACACTTTTCATCAGACACCTGTTCCTTGTAATGGGCGCAGCAATATTTCCAATAGCCCTATTCTTCTACTTTATAGAACCGCTAAAACCCTGGGGGAAAATGCTGCTCGAAATTCTCTTCGCCGCAGTCCTCATGCAAATAATTGATGTAATAATCTTCATCGGCTCACAAATTGTCTGGGAACAATTCATAGGTCTGCCAGACATTGCAGGCTGGGCGCCAACAATGGCCTTTGGCTTAGTCGCAATCATAAACACAATAATAATTGCATTCGCAGTAATAAAAGCATCAAAAACAGTAACCCAACAACTACCAGAAGTAGTCGCCGTAGCAAAAATGGCAGGCACAGCCGCAATAGGAGCAATAGCATGAATAAAGAGGTGAAAGAAAAATGAGTTTATGGTTTTTTTCTTCTGTCTTCGCCGCTTCTCCGTTCCGAAAATTCTCCAGGGTAGTTTTCTGCAGGTTTTGGTTTTTTAAGTTTCTTAAAAACCTTTTGTCGCAACATGCCTGGCAAGGTAAACCACTCCACGCGTTCTTTTGCATGAGGAGGAGTACTGTGCCTTCTTTCTTGTCCTGTTCTTCTCTCTTTTCCACTTCTCCTTTCCGGACCGGTATATTTAGGTTTTGGTCTTGGCATCCAATTTCACCTATAAACTCTACACATTCAAAGAATTTAAACCTTTGCAGGTGTGACTAATGCCTTACGAAATACCCCAAAACCTAAAATACAAAGAAAAAATTGCCTTCAACCTCACATTCGAACAAATGGCCTGGCTTGGAGTGTTCGGAACAATAGCCGCAATAATTTACCTAAAAACAGGCCTGCCTTTTCCGATAAAAGAAGGAATTGCACTATTGATTGCATCAATTGGATGCGGGTTTGCATTCCTAAACTTTACAGAACACCTAAAAACATTCAGAACCTACAAAAAAAGCATTAACAAAGCAGGCTATTTTGACCCAAAAATGCGCCAGCTCGTCGACGTCAAAAAAATAGAAAAGGACGTAATCTTCTTGAAAGACGGTTCAATGAGAGCCTTGCTGCAAATTACGCCATTGAACTTTTCAATGCTTTCAAAAAACGAACAGCAGGCAATAATAAAAGCCTACAAAGACTTTCTCAACAGCATGGACTTCACAGTACAAATAGTTGCAAGAACAGTAAACCTCTCACTCGAAAGCTACCTCAGAACACTTCACGAAAAAGCAGTTCAATCAAAAAACGAAAAATTAGTCGAACAATTCGAATCATTCAGAGAATTCCTAAACCAATTCATAGAACAAAACGCAGTCAAAGACCGGCTGTTCTATTTGGTAATTCCAAACAGCCAAGAAAACGGAATTTTCCTATTTAAAAGCCAGCAAAAAACAGAACAATCCCTAAAAGAATTAGACATCAGAGTAAAGTTATGCCAGCAAAAACTCAAAAAATGCAACCTCCTCACAAAACACCTGAACTCGGAAGAGCTCACCTCACTTATGGCTAGCTTCTTTCACGGATTCATAGAAGCCCAAAACGAATACTTCTTCCCAACAACAATGCTAAAAAAATTCGAAAAACAAAACCCAATTAGAAAATGGATTGACCTAAACGGTTCAGAACAAACAATCCAAAACGCAGGAGTGACAGCATGAACGAAACACTTGATAGCAAATGGAAAAAAGCAATAATACAAATAGCAACAGAACTTCGCAAGGCTAATCAAATAAGTGCGGTAATCGGAAATGGGCTATTAGGAAAAGAGATTGGTCAAATAAAAGAAAAAAAGAAAAGATTCAGCGAAATAGAAAAAATAAGAAAAGGCGTTAGCTAATTATTGTTTTTAAATGGTTTCTTGCTCATTTAAGAATATGGAGTTAGATGAAGATGAAACAATTACTCTGAAAGATGCTGTTTCTCGAGAAGGAGCTTTTCTTAGAGATAAATTAGCGGAACATTTTAGTGATGACAACCTTTTAGAAGTACATGCAATAGAACATCCTGTTTGTTTTGATGGTCAAAAAAGAAGAATTGATCTTATTCTAAAAACTAGGAAAAGAGGTATATGCCCGTTTGAAATTTTTTTTGTAATCGAAGTGAAGAAGCTAAACCGCAAACATTCTGCAATAATAAGCTTTGGCGATCAAGAGAAAAGAGATTTTTTCTATGCAAGTGTTTTAGGCGCTGACCCGGAAGTAAAAATTATTCGAGAAAAGCAAAGAAACGTAATTGAAACAACCAATAAAATAGACTTTTTTAGTGATTTTTGTGCCTTTGACAAAAAAATTTTAGAAAAAGTAAAGAAACAGAAACCAAAAGCAATACTTTCTAATGTAAGACTAAATCGTAAAGACGAAACCAATCAAGCTTTGCAACAAGCATATCAAGGAACCTGTGGATTTCTAAAAGAATTAGAAACCAAATATGGCGTTGGTTTTAAGCGACTTTCAGGTGGAAAATTAGAAATTGACAGAAACCGGTATATTATCCCTGTTGTAATAACTACTGCTGAGTTTACTCTTGCATTATTGGATTTGAATAAATATTCTCTAGAAACAGGCGAATTCAAAAACGAAAGCCTAAAGTTAAAACCAAGTAGTTGGCACGCTATAAAATATTCAGAAGCCCGATTAACAGCTATTGAAGACCCATTTGTTGAACAAGAAATATTTGTTGTGAATACAAGCAATCTTGACAAGTTCTTTAAAGAAATAGTCGCCTCTGTATTGCGCCACCATTTCAAATTTACTCAATTAACTCAAAGGAATAAAAAAATAGGGCCCTTAATTAAAAACCATAATGACAAAATAAAATCTATAAAATATGTCGATATCCTGCATTTAGTTACCAAAAAGAACCTGTGGGGCAGATTTAGAGATTGGTTTAAATCGGATTTGATAAATGATGAAAATCCATTCGGTTTGGAACGACTTAAAACCGATTTAGACGATAGAATAAATTCAGATCCAGATCTTTTCAAGCTTACAGTATACTTAGTTTCTATTTACTACAATGACAAATGGGTGTCTGGTTCACCGCAGTCCTTAGAACTTTG
The DNA here is from genome assembly GCA_017610205.1 of Candidatus Iainarchaeum sp. GTDB lineage: Archaea > Iainarchaeota > Iainarchaeia > Iainarchaeales > JAFCCL01. The sequence continues at coordinate 193,920 of JAFCCL010000001.1, forward strand.
GCTAGGAGCGAACTACTATCGGCATATTATAGAATTTTTCGATTTTTTGAAGCTTTCCGATATACAAGAGCTTGTCTTTGAAAAGAAAAATTATTCTGTATAACCTTTTCACTCCTCCTTTTTATACTCCTTGAGTTGAGTAATAAGGCTTATGTCAAAGCAGACTCAAAGTATCTTGGAGCCTTTACTAAAGCCTTCTTTTGTCAAGAATTCGCCGGACTGCATTCAGATAAACGAAAACTATAATCGCATTATAATGGCTGTCGGCTACCCGCGACAAATAGAAGAAGGCTGGCTTGACCGAATAATTTCTTCGGAGGGAAGCTTTGATTTAAGCATGTTTATTGAACCTGCCTCAATTGAATTCATTTTAGGGGAATTAAACAAAGAGCTTGTGAAACAGAAAAGCGACATCATGGCAGCTGAACTAAAAGGAATTGTAAACCCCATCCTGCGCGTTCAGTATGAAGACACCTACACAACACTGCAAAGACTACAGACCGGTGAAGAAAAGTTATTCAACTTTTCTTTTTATGTAAATGCAAGAAGCTATGACAAAAACGAACTGAACTTGTTGAGCAAAAAGATTGAATCAGAACTCAATAGCATAATGATTATTCCAAAAACACCCTATCTCAAAATGCAACAAGGCATCCAGTCAATTGTGCCAGTCTGCAAGGACAGACTTCGCGCTCAAAGAAACATTCCAAGCAACGCACTCTCAGCCTGCTTTCCGTTCACCTCGCGCTTTTTGAACCTTGACGAAGACGGAGTAATGTTTGGTGTAAACCAATCAAACAACATTCCAATAATCCTAAACCAATACAAGTTCACAAATTACAACGGTATTGTTTTAGGAAGCAGTGGTGGAGGAAAAAGCTTCTTTGTCAAGCTTTACATTATCCGCAATCTTTTGAAAGGAATGCAGACATACATAGTGGACCCGCAAGGGGAATACTCAGAACTGACACAAAAATATGATGGTCAGATTGTAAGCATTTCAAGAAAAAGCAAAACCATAATCAACCCATTGGACTTAATGGACCGTGATTTTGGCGACAAAATGCTTTCTTTAATGGACTTGTTCAAAATAATGTTCGGCGAACTAACAGAAGTGCAAAAAAATGTTCTGGACAAAGCACTAATCAAAACATATGAGCAAAAACACATTTTACCAAACCAGCCTGAAACATGGAACGCAAAACCACCAATCCTGGAAGACTTGTACAATGTTTTGGAAAAAGAATCAAAGAGCACAAACAAAATTGAAAAAATGACATATGATGCTTTACTCAACAGGCTGAGAATTTATGCAAAAGGAAGCTTCTCATTCCTAAACAAGCACACCTACCTTAACCTTGAAAAAAAGCTTATCTCATTTAACATAAAAGAAATGCCTACCCAAGTCAAGCCCCTAATGATGTTTCTTATACTTGACTTTATTTACGAAAAAATCCAAAAAGACCACGAAAGAAAACTTATTGTTGTGGATGAAGCATGGCAGCTGCTCAGATACGGAGAACACGCAGAATACCTGTTTAAAATATGCAAAACAGCAAGAAAATTTGGTGCGGGACTAGCAATAATTACCCAAGAAGTCAACGACTTACTAAATTCACAGGCTGGAAAGACCATTTTAGCTAATACTGCCTGGAAACTGTTAACAAGACAAGAACCAGCAGTAATAAACGAGCTAATAGAAAAATTCAACTTAAACAAAGAAGAAAAAAACTTTCTGCTGACAGTTGATGCCGGCGAAGGCCTGCTGTTTGCAATGAATGACAGAATTCCAATCAAAGTTGTGGCATCTGAAAAAGAATACGACATTATCACAACAAACCCAGAAGACCTGAAGAAAAGGCAAGTGTTAAGAGAAAAAATTTCACTAGAAGAAGACTTCAACGAAGAAGTCTACGGACTAAAAAAAAGCTATTATCAAGTTAACGAGTTAAACGAAAAGCAAATTGCGTTCCTAAAAGCAAACGGCTATAAAGAATCAAGACAGCTTGGTTTAGAACCAGGAGGCGCACACAAATACCTAATAGGCATGCAACCAGAAAATGAAGGAACAGACCACGCATTTCTTGTGCAACTACTTTACGAGGAAATCAGCAAAAAAACAGACAAAGTAATGCGCTACGCCGTTCAAAAACCAGACCTTGTTTTTGTAGCAAACGAAAAAAGATACGCAATCGAAGTAGAAACAGGAAAAAACCTCTCAGACAAAAACAAAATGAAAGAAAAATCAAAAAAACTAAAAGAATTTGAACAAGGACTATTCGTAGTAACCGACTGGAAACTAAAAACAAAATACAAACAATACGGAAAAACACTCGGAAGATTCGAAGTAAAAAAAGAATTAGAAAAATTGTTTCGCTGATTGCAACGAGCAAGCAATAATCCCGCACTTTTTTCTTTTTTTATTAAGTTTTTAATTGTTTTCTGAGTTAATATTTTTATATGAAAAGAATTGGTTTTTGTTTATTTCTAATTGTAGTAATCTTGTTTAGTGGCTGTATAAAACAAACCTCTGAACAAAATGATAATTCTAATCAAAATTTTCTTGAAGAGCTTGAAACATGTAAAAACCAAAAATTGAAACTGGGCGTAGATTTAAAAGAATGTCAAAATTCTCTTTCTGAAGCAAATTTTTCTTTGTCAAATTATAAATTATCTCATTTGGATTCTTTTACTCCTCCATATACTTATATTGAAGGAAGGACAATCCATACTGTTTTCAAGCTAAGTAATGGACAATTATCTCATTGGACTACTCCTGCAAATAGTTATGACTATTTTGTAACAACAGAATATTTTATGAACGAATTCGATTTAGCAACACTTCGTTGGCTCAAGGTTTCCCGAGCAACTGACTATTATGATAACTATGCTGGAAAATATGTAAAATTATCTCCTGCGGGGCAGATTAAGGAAACGATAAATGCTGTTGACTACCGGCCATTTGTTGAAACTAAAACAATAAAATCAATAGCTGATGAATTATATAACATGAGTTCAACGGATGAAGAATTTGTTAAAGAAGTTTTTAATATGTTAAAACAAATTACAACATATACTGAAGACGTTGACGGAGAAGCACATTTTCCTATAACAACACTTCTTTCTGCAGGTGGCGACTGTGAGGACACTGCAATTTTGACAGCAAGTCTACTAAAAGCACCACGTCCCGATTGGCGAGTAGACCTTGTTTATATGGATGCAAACAATCCAGAAAACCCAGCAGAATTTAATCATGTAGCAGTTTATGTAGACACTGGAGAGTATGCAACTTTTATTGAAACAACTTCCACAAGCGAAATGAGTCCTTATACAAAAGTTGTTGGATGGTACTTTACTGTATAAAAAAGTGATTTGCTTTGAACAGAAAAGGACAAAGTAATGTTATTGGAATACCAATTGGAATGATTTTAATTGGGATAATATCGTTGCTTATAGGACAAGGCTTGGCACCAATGCCTTATAGCGAGTTATTTGATATTGTTGGTGTAATTTCAATGATAATTGGATTACTAGCCTTCATTCCAACTCTTCGCTGATTGCCTGAACCTTGCAAACCTTTTTATTTGCCAGCAAACGCCTTTTATTTTATGTATTGGATTGCTATACAACGCCGGCTTTTACAGGAAGCAGAAGAAATAATGGAAGGAGAAGCAAGCTGAAAATTCCTTTACCGAAAGAATAAAATAGAAATTTGAAAAAAATGGTGTTGCAAGCTCCAATCTAGGAAATAAGACATTTTCACTGATTTTAAGAGAGTGTTACAAATAGTGTAGGATTTTATAGGTTTTGTAGTGAATATCAATTAATGAAACAACTCACAAAATACAATATGTTTGCCATTGGATTTATGTTACTGTTGCTTATCCTGGCTAGCGGATGTGTTAAGGTCGAAAAGCCGACTGGACAGCTTCAAAATTATTCTAATTCACAAAGCAGTGACAATCAGCCACCTACTGAAATAAATTTAGAAATCGGTGAAACAGCCAAAACAAGTAAGATCGAGGTAACAGTTATAAGTGCTGAAATTGGATCGGAGTTAAATTATAATTCCGAATATTTTGGACCAAGTCAAAAAACCGCCCCCGCAGGCAAAAAGTTCTTATTGGTCAAAGCTAGGATAAAGAATGTTAACTCCGACAGTATATATGTTGGATCATGGGAATTTAGTGCAACAGACGGCGAAGGAAATGCCTATGATACTGAAATTAATCCATCACAGGACAGTATGCCATCCAGTCGCAAATTATATAAAAACCAAAAGATAGAAGGAACAATTCTATTTGAGTTGAATGCCAATGCAAAAGATGTAAAAGTACTGTTTGATTTTGGAAATATGTTTACAGGGACCAGTTTGGCTTCATGGGAGTTTCCAAAAGAAGGCAAACCAGAAATTCGCATAGACCTAGATTCTGAAAACTCAATTTTTGAAAATTCTGAAAAAATAGAAATTGGTTATTATGTGGATGGTGTAACTCACGACAGCCAATATGATATACATATTTATGAAAAACTCCTCAACGAAGATGCTGAGAATATGTGGCCTGACAGCTACGACATTGGACAAAAAGCAGGCGAAAAAACAGGCTCATTTAATTACAGTCTTAATTTCACGCCAACACCCGACAATTATCCCTTGGGAAAATATACGCTGGAAATAACCGTAATTGATAACATCAGTGACAAAACTGCGAAAGAAGAGATTGAAATTGAAATAACTTAAGCAATTCCTATTTTGCAAAACGATAACTCATTACAACTGTCAATTGCCTTAATCAGCACAACGCTTTTAAACCCTTGAAGCCACTTGCTTGTTATGGATTTGGATGAATGGCAGGCTAAGCAAATTGCTATAGTGTTGAAAGATTATAAGGAAGCAAGTTAATGTTATGGCAAGCTTTCGCAGGCTATTCCATCATTGTCGCCATCTAGCCAATGAACATCGTTTGCTGTTCCACCACAGGCCACAAATACTGCTTGTGCTTCTGCTCGTGTCCTAAAATCACTGCAATTGTAAGCGTTGTATGAGCAAATATAAGTTGGGCTATTGGTTTTTGGTGTTTCTTCGGCTTCCCAGATTCCAATATTTAGAACTTTGGCTTCTGTTTCCATTTCTTCTAAATCATTACACAATTTTGTATCAGGAGGAAAGCGGTACACTCTACCAAAACCATTTTTTTACGAGTTCACCATTCACAAACAAGTCTTCAAGATAAACATATCTCAAAAGCCTGCCATACATATCAATTTCGCTTACGTCTTTTTCAAGCAGAACGCTTTTGCCTAAAACCAAACTGGTAAGATAGTCTTTTGCTTCTTGGTAGCCTGCTTCGCCCTGCTCAGGAGTATCAATGCATATCAGCCTTACCCTTTCATCCGTATTTAGCACTATTGTGTCGCCATCAATTATTCGAGAAACTATGAGTTCCAGTGGAATTACTGGGTTTTCTTTCTCAACAGGTTTTTCTTCTACAGGACGCTCTTCAGTTGTTTTCTCTTCACCTTCTGAAACCCCTTGTTCTTCTTCATTTGACGGTTGCTCTCCAGGCACAATAAAAGTTTTCAAAAAACAAATAGGATGGGCAAAAAACCTGTTTGAATAACTATTTTATTGAAATGAAAAAGAAAAAGTTAAGCCAATACTGCAAAAACAGCATTAGCTTCTTTCCAAAACAAAAGCACAGCATTTGCCCTTACCTTCACATACTCTACAAGCATCCTTAATGCTTGTACCTTCCCAACCCCCCTCACCATTTTCAAGCTTGTATTCTTCAATGCCATTATTAAGCTCTTCCAAGTTAACATCGCAGACAACTGCAATCCTTGTGACCTGGTTGCTTGAACCATGGTATACAAGCCTTTGATTATCACTAGCATCTTCGCATCCAATACATTCAAAACCATTTACAAAATCTTCCGCAAACTGACCAGTACTCATACAAATCTGGTCCTGACTTATTGACAGCCTCTCCACTAGAGTGCTTGCTGTAAGCACATCACCTGGCCTGAAAACAACCTCTGACGAGTATTTTAATGCACCAGACGAATCATCAAGGTCTATAAGCAAAGACCTTATTTTACTCAAGGGGGTGCCCCAATCATCTGTTTGAATTGGTAGATTCAAGATTCCAAAAATTACTATTACAAGAAGTACTACTGCAACAATCACTACAATAAGCAACTTAAAAGCTTTGTGCACTTGCTCTTTGTTATTCAAAAAAAACCACCTAACTAAAAAAAAAGACTTCCTTGTATTTAAAGGTTATTTTACTGGGTTACCCACCGATTGCTTATAAGACAACAAAAGAATTCTAAATAACAACCCCAAACAGAAAGTAAACCTTTTGGTTGAACTTTTTTCAACCGCTAGTATATAAGTCTGCAACTAAGAGTTATTTTAGGGGTATAGGTGAATTGGGATGGAGCAGCAAGCTCTTGAACTGAAAAAGATATTTAATGGAGTAATTGACAGCTTTGGATTAAACCACGCACGCGTATACTATACTCTGCTGTCAAGTGAAGTTAAAACCGCAAAACAATTGATTGAAACAACAAACGTAAACCAGGCAACCACTTACGCAGTACTACGTGAACTGCTTAAATGGGAGCTAATCAAGCACAGCAACACAAACCCGACAAGCTATTTTATTGACAACCCAATGAAAACCTTTGAACAACAAGTCAAAAGAAAAGAAAAAATAATCAACACCAAACGAAAACAACTAGAAAACCTAATAGCATCAGACACAGACGAAACAGAAAAATACATAATCAAAATAGGAAAAGGGCAACAAACAAAACTCGTGAACGTGCTTACAAAAAAAGAAATCAAATACAAAGGAGAACTAATAAAAATAAAAGAATCGCTGGACAAAATGCTGAAAGAGGCGCCGGAAAAAGAAAAGAGGTACGCTTTCGCTTACTACAAATAAAATCAACTAAATGCTTATATTGATTACCTAATTATAATCTTGGGATGGATATAGAAAAGCTAAAAACACTTGCCCTTAAACTTCAGGGCGAATTATTAACTTCGAGTAGAAAATATTTGTCAGATGAAAAAATATCACATACCAAATTGATAGACCTTCACGAAAATGCGCAAAAAATACTGCCGGACCATAAAACCCTTTTTGAAAGACATATAGAAACTTTAAAAGATCCAATTCTGTATATAACAACAAAAGAAGCAGCCGATTTATGTAAAGATATTTTTGAATATGCTATTTTAGAAGACGATAAAAAGGAAAAAAGTGAAACACTCGCTAAAGACCCACTTACTGATTTATTTGAAAAGAATAAATTAGCGGAGTTAGATTTTTCTAAATATAAAGAACTTTCAATTGCCTTTCTTGATTTAGATAATTTCAAAAAAATAAACGACAAATACAAACATAATAAAGGCGATCTTGCACTAATACAAGTTGCCTCTGCACTAAAGGAAATTGTAGGAAAAAATCATTGGGTTTTAAGAAACCACGGCAGTCGAGGAGATGAGTTTATAGTTGTTTTTTTAGATTTAGAGAAAGAAAAAGCATTTAGATTAATTGAAGAATGCAGAAAAAAAATAGAACACAATAAAGTTGAAAATTTCAACATAACAGTTAGCATCGGTATTGCATCATATCCTAATGATGGAAAAACTCTAAATGAGATTATAGAAAAAGCCGATGAAGCAATGTATCTTTCTAAAGAAAACGGAAGAAATTGCACGACTCTCTATGATGAAAGCATGGTAAATGAAATAGAAACTATTAATTTTAGACTTGAGGAAATTGCTAATATAAAAAATGGGGCTAAAGTCATTGTAAAAAGTTGGAAGTGTCATCAGGCTCCTAATATAACTAATTTAGAAGCAATCGAACTAAGAGACTTAGATGAAGATATCCTGTATACTAGTAGAAATAAAGGCGGAATGGCGACTATTATAACCATTGAAAAAGAAATTCGTGGCGTTGTTAGAGGGGTTAAAAGGCCACCAGGGCAAACGTTATTTGAATTAGTGGTTCAAAAAAAGCAACTAGAAGGAATTTCATCAGATCCAAAGGATTTTTTGAGTCCTTTAGTTAGATAACTAATAGTAATCCATATCTCATTAAGACCACCTTGCCGAAAAGTTAATTAACTTCCTTGCACTATACTGTTTCTGCATAATAAATTCAGCCGGCCAAGGCAGTGGTGGGCGTTTGATTTTGGGGAAGAAGCCTGTCGTTGGCGAAAAAAATAATTATTTAAACGAGATATTCTATTGTTTCGGTGGCTGAAAGGTTTCCAAGTATTTTTTGACTTCTGACTGACAGTTCTGTAAAAAAGAATCTATGTTTTGGGTTGGGTTGATAAAAGAAGTAATAGATAAAATTAGTGGGTTTTCTGCTTGAATTCTTTCAGATTTTTGTTTCGCAGTATCGAAAGCATAAAGACAGGTTTCTTTAACGACTTCGGTTGGAGCATATTTTTCAATACAAGCCCTGTACTCATGCTGGCATAAGCTGGTGGCAATATCTTCTTCCCTGTGGAGAGGAGCGTAAAGAGAAATCATTTGATAGGATAAGACCTTACCCCGATTGTCGACAGTTTTCCTTGCATCCTGCTGGATACTCAATCCGTGTAAATAAAGTGCTGAAAGTAAGGCAACAACAAGTAGGGCAGATACAAAAACAATTCTTTTTGAAAGCATTTAGTTTCTTAGGCACTTTCCCCTATTTTATTCTTTTGCTTTGATTTAAATTGTTTTGCCTGCAAAAGTAACTAAAGCTTAAAGCGTTTACATAACAACAGTTAGCGTGTCGTTGGTGTGATATCATAAGATATCTTTAAATATCTTTTGCTTTTTATTCTATTTGTGGTTGCTTGAGGAAAGAACAGTACAAAATAGTGTTGACGCGGCATGCCTTTATTAGAGCAATGCAGCGTAAGGTAAGCCCTGACTTAATTGAGGATACCCTGCAAACTGGAAAAATGAAAAAACATGGTAAAGGCAGAGTAAAGTTTGAGAAGCGTTTCAAGCAATTCGCAGTAATATGTGTTGATGAAATAACTGGAAATGTGATTAAGATTGTTACAATTGAAAAAAAGAGGTGGTAATTATGAACTGTACAAAATGTGTTGGAAAAATGGTTGAAAGAAAAGGCAGCACGCCTGAAGGGATTGAATACGCATACTTCAAATGCAGAAAATGCGGTGAAGAAATAGTTGATATGAAGCAATTGCATTCAGTTGCCCAAAAATACAGGGAAATGAAGAAATACACTGCCAAAATCAGCAAGTGGGGCGAAAGCTTTGCAGTAAGAATACCAAAAGAACTAGTCAAACAATACAAACTAAAGCAAAACGAAGACGTAACACTTGTTCCGGAAAAGAAAGGAATAAAGATAGTGGCCTAAAGTCAAATCATTTCTTTTCCACCACTACTTTTCCTTTGTCAAGCTTCCACGCCAGTTTTTGTTTTTTGCCGTCTGTGTTTAACTCAAGCACGTTTAGGGCAATGTCTCTTGGAATAGCTGTTCTGAAATAGGCTTTGTTTTGGCTCCAGTGTGGAGTTACTGTGCTCTGGGTTTCAAGCTTTGGCATTAGCTTCTCCCTTTTTGAATTGGTTTTTGGGGAATAAAAATACTACGGCCTGATAGCATATTTTGCAACCCATAAGTGGAAAATAAATCTGAAGCATCCAAGATTATCTTGAACCCAGCTTGTGTTAAATCTTCTCTTCTAATATCACCAACCCTGTCTGTTGAAACAATTAAGTATCCGCCTGATTTAAGTGAAGCAAGAATGCCTTCCAAAGCAATTTTGTTGTTTGCCCGATAGTTTCCCAAACTCCAATTAGAAACTATTGCATCAAAATTTCTTCCATTAAATAATCTTCCAACATCTTCAAATTCGCCCTGTTTGCCTTCAATAGGAGCCCTTTCGTTCACTTCAAACCTATCCATTACAGTCATTTTTGCTCCTAAGCTATGAAGCACTGTAGTAAAGTCGGCGGTTGGTGAATCAACTTCAAGAATCCTTTTTCCTTTGAAAGAACCAAACATTTTTCTCATAGAACAAAATAATGGAGCATAACCCGCGCAATTGTTTACCTTCAACCTATCTAATCTTTCACTAGCAGTACCCAAACGCCGTACAGTTAAACCAAACTTTGACACAAGCTTTTTTCTACCCTTAATAGTAAGACCAATTCTTCTCTCAGGCCCACAAACTTGTGCAAGCTCTCTATTCTGAATTGTCTTTTTTTTCTTTTTTGCTCTTTGCACCTAAGTTACCAACTAAATGCCATAACAAAACTTTTGTTAACAATTATTTTTAAATCTATTTTTTAAATAGAACAAAGGCATTATTTGATTAGGTTTAGCGTTGAACTCACTGGCTATTAGCGTGTCGTTGGCAATTCAATAGAATTAAATAGAAGAAAACAATATGTTATTTATGAATGTAAAATCAAGGAATCTAGGAATAAAATATAGGGTTAAAAGGAATCCTGGGCGTAGAACAAAAACAGTCTCTATTCTAAGCGGTCCGAATAAAGGTAGGCAAATTATTGAAAGAAGGGGTCTAAAAGCAGGCTCGGCAGGACACTTGGGTAAACCCTCTGGCGTAACAGGATTAGGTGGACAAATACACGAAAATTTTGGTGTAACACATCGCGGAACAACAAAAGCAGCGCTAAGAAGAATCAGGGGATTAAAAGAAAATAAGTAAAAAAACGCGATAAAAACAATTTTAGAAAAGAATAGTGTCGTTGGAAACGCCCTATTCGGTTAAAATTCTTATTTTTTTTGTTTTGACTCAAGTTTTTGAATAAGACCATCAATTGCTCCTTCAATGAAAGAATCCCTGTCTCTTTGAAGTTTTCTCAATCCCCTTGAAACAATTTCAGAGTCTTTTCGATTTAAAGCAGGAGCGTAAGAATGCAATTCTAAAGTTGCTTTTCTGCGTTGCTGCAGTGTTCCATTTTTTAATACAGCTATTCGGCTTTGGACTACTTGCAATAGCTTGCCCCCTGAAATTTTTTTCAGAGGTGCTTGTTGAGACACTTTATTTTTTTCGGATTTTAGATACCTTCTAAAAACCGAGGTAATGTTTTTAATCACAATAATAACGGTGTCTTTTCATCTATTTTAGTTTTTCGGTAAAGCTTTTTTCCTTTTTTATAGTTTCGGTTATTTAATTTTATATAGTTCTAATTAGAAGTGATTTCAAAATGCCAAAGAAGCAAGAGCCTGTCAAAGAAGAGCAAATGCCTGATTCCCTTGAGGAAATTGTCGATGACATCCACGAGACAAGCAAGGATATTGACGAAATTCAGGAAGACGTTGACGAAATTCAAAGCGATGTCAAGGAAATCAAAAAAAGCCAAAAGTCTTTGCTTAAAAGAATGTCTTCAAGGCTTGTACCAGACGAATTTGCATGGGACGACCTTGCACAGCAAATTGTTGGAGCAATGATTCTTTCAACACCACTTGCAGTAACACAGGAAGTTTGGGTTCTTTCACAACAGCTTGACATTTTAAGGCTTTTTGCAATTATTATTATAACACTTGTATTTGACATTTTGCTGATTTACCACACAAAATACCAGCTTGTAAAAGAACAAAAAATCCTTTCATTTATTCCACTAAGACTGGCTTCTCTGCTGATTGTTTCCTATACAAGCGCAGCCTTAATGCTGTTGATTTTTGGAGTAATAGGATACGAAATAACAAGCCCTTTTGGCATACTAAAACTAGTAATCCTCGTAGGATTGTTTGCAAACATTGGAGCAGGAACAGCAGACCTGTTAAAATAAACCATTCTTTAAAAGGCTTTTCAGCCACTTTCTTTTTACCCCTGCAGGGGTGGCTGAGCGGTCTAAAGCGCACGCTTGGAAAGCGTGTTTCTTCACAGAAGCGCGAGTTCGAATCTCGTCCCCTGCGATATTTATTTTAATCGATTGGTTTAAATTAGTTAATAGACTATATGTTAATATGGAAACTGTTACTATTATGAAAAAAGAATATGATTTGCTTAAGAAAAAGGCAAATCTTGCTGATGATGTCCTGCTACAATTGAAGGCAAGTCTTAAAGACATTCAAGCTGGCAGAATCAAACCGTTTGACCACTAGATTTGTTCAACGAATTTCATATACTTTTTCTTATTCTGCAAAATATGGTTTATTATCTCTTGTTGTTCTTTTTTTAATCCAAAAGCCACCAAAAGGACAAGACCGGTTTTTTTGTAAACAAGATAGTATAATCGCTTTCCGCCAAATTTTTTTTCCCGAAACCAGTTGAATTTCAATGGTTTTCCAACTAAGAAACTTTCCTTTAACTGCTGAGCCACTTTCTTAATCCATTCTTGTTCACTCTTTTCAAGCGTCTCAAACAAGCGGGAAAATTCTTCGGTCTCCAAAACCTGGTTTGGCATATTATTATTGAATTCAAAGTTTATTTAAGACAAACGCGATAAAGTTTCAAAATCTCGTCCCCTGCGTATTAACCTTATGACGGCACACCAACGGAAAGCCTTTAAACGTTTTTCGATTGAGGAGGTGCTGTCATATAAAAACATACATTCACGATTACGACAGAAGTCTTGAACGAGAAATACTCAACCTCAAGCCTTCTCAAGTATCGGAACACAACAAGAAGCTCATTATTGAGTTCTAAGACTATAACTATACAAGAAAAATTTCCAAGCCAAGAATGGTTAGGCAAATAAGCATACTAAAAATGACTGGCAGTTCATGCAAAAGGAATTAAAAGAGGTATTTGTAAAATTATGTTAAAAGTTGTTTGAAAAGCAGGCGCTCATTCCATAAACAGTATTGGGTGTTTTTTTTGGAAAGTTTATAAAAAAACGTGTTCAAAGATGAACTTTGATATTGACGCAAAATTCTTGAAGCATTTTCGAAATCTTCGCCAAGTGTTTTTATATATCACAGATGAATGCAATCTTAGGTGTGTTCAGTGTATTTATAAGCCCAGCATTACATACCAACTTGGGCGCAAAGAGATTGGTTTAGAAACTGCACTTGCTCTTATATCTGATTTCAGAGAACTTGAAGCTTCTAAATTATCAATCTTGGGCGGGAAACCAACATTGTACGGGTCTTCCCAGAATTGGAAACCATTGTTGCGAGTAATTGTCAAAGCCAAAGAGTTAGGGTATGAATATGTTCGACTTGATACTAATGGCGCCACAGAAAAATTCTCTTCGCTTCTGCTCAAAAAGGACTTCAAAAAATTGGATGAAATATCATTCAGTATTGATGGCCCCACTGCTGAGATAAATGATCCAATCAGGGGGAAAGGAACATTCGATGAATGTGTATCAAATGTCAAAAAAGCAGTGCGACTGGGCTATAATGTTAACATTACTTGTTGCATCCATAGGAATCTTGTAACGAGGGGCGCATCCGGTGACTTATTAGTTGAGTGCATGATTCGATTTGCCACTTCTCTAGGCGCAAAGCGGATAAATTTTCATGTCCTTTTTGACAGAGGCACGCCAGAAGATACATGGACAACGCCTGAAGTACATATATCGCCTCAAGAATGGATGGGTATATACTCCGAGATTAACAAAAATATTGAAGCCGGCAAATATCAAATCCCTGTTAGGATTCCCCAGTCTTTTATAGCTTGGGAAGAATTTGAAAGAAACCCGGATTATTATGGATTCTGTCCTGCCAAATTGGGTGAAAGGGTTCTGGTTCATCCTAATGGCATAATCAGAATCTGCTCTTCGTTGCTATCCACTCCATATGGTGTTGCAAGATATTCCAATGATAAAATTGTCTGGGACGACGGTTTAACTAATGAGCTTCAGGACCACCAACTTAATAAACCAACCCCTTGCACAAACCAGAGTAAAAAATATTCTGATGAAAAATTTGTTCCATTATGTTTCTCGTTTAAATCCAAGCAAGATGAATTCATTTGGAGGCAAAAACCGGGCTGGGAAAAAATAAGGACCTTTAAAGAGGGAAAAAATGAATAAAAATTTTAGCATATTAACATGGAATATTGGAGGACCGTCACTTGAACGGGCTAAAAAACAGTTCCAATGGCTTGAAAAACAGCCTTTTGATGTCTTCGTTCTCACTGAATGCAAAAACAGTAACGGCTGCCTATTTTTAGAAACGTCCTTTAAAAACAAAAACATGTTTCCCAAAAATAACGCCAACAATGTTATTTTTCCAAAACCCTCAGGGAATGGATATGGCGTCCTTATTGCTAGCAAACATAAAATAGCGCCCAGTCCCTTTGCAGACCGCGTTAATTTTTTACGCCCTCGAGTAAACTCAGCAATTATATCTTACGGCAATGAAAAGATTGAAATCCTTGGAGTATACACACCATCCCGCGGTTCTGAAAAAAATGAGAGACGCCAAAAAAAGAAACGTTTCATAGGAAGCTTTCTCCAGGCCTTGGAAAAGGCGCCTGTTCATTCTCCCAGAATTTTAATAGGGGACTACAATGTCTTAGAACCGAATCACATTCCCAAGTATCCTGGGTTTGAAAAATGGGAATATGACTTTTATTGCATTCTAAAAAACTATCAGTTACAGGATGCCTTCCGCCATCTGCATCCGACAACAAGGGCGTACAGTTGGTTTGGTTTAACAGGCCGACCCTACAGGTATGACCATTGTTTTGTGTCCACAGACATTCTTCCCTTAGTTGACAAATGCTATTATTTTCACGAACCCAGGGGACTAAAACTCAGCGACCATTCTGCCCTTGTCACTACTATAAAAATAGGGTAATGCAATTAATAAATGTGTAATATTATGACAAAAGAAAGAGTAAAAATAATTCCTGCAGTTTACCTCGTGCTAATAAAAAACAAAAAGATTCTTTTAGCCCAAAGGCAAAACACAGGATTTTGCGACTGTTGCTACAGTTTCCCAGCTGGTCATCTAGAGGAAGACGAAACATTACTAGAAGCAATAATAAGAGAAGCAAAAGAAGAAATCAACCTTGAACTGAACCAACAAGACCTAACACTGGCTCACACAATGCATAGAAAAGAAACAAATGAAAACAGAGCCAGCTTTTTCTTCACAGCAAAAAAATGGAAAAACACGCCAAAAATAATGGAACCGAACAAATGCAATGACTTAAATTGGTTTGATATAAACACCCCTCCAAAAAACACAATTCCCTACATAAAACAGGCAATACAAAACATACTACAAAACAAAAACTATAGTGAATATCCACAAAAAAAACAAGTAGCCAAAAAAAATGTTCAAGACCAATGTTGATAAAAAAAAACTCGTAAAAAATTGCTCTTTCTTATAAACAAAGGCTATGATGAATCAATTCTACCGCACCCCTAATATTGCTACTCAATAACTACCTATAGTCATTTTTCTTCTAGACAATCAATTTAAAAGATATTTTGAAAATAAAATATATCGTTAGTGCGTTTCACTTCTGGGTAGTGTAACAAAGTTGGTTAACTTTATATTTTGAAAGTGAGTTTAACCACCTAAGAAAGGAGGTGAGTTAAACTCATGTATTCTGTAGAGCAAGAAGCATATATTTCTTTCCTCCAGCAAAAAGAACAAGATTTGCTGGAGAAACAGTGCGGTTGCAAATACTCCGAGGTCAAAGCTGCCTGCAAACGGGTTAAGACAGCAGTAAAGTATATTTGTACTCGGTTTGGTAAAATCAAGTACAGATTCACATACATCAAAGATGAAGTCGGGCGATTGTTTTCTCCACTGCTTGAATATCTTGGGATTGAAAAGTATCAACACATGTCTCAAGACTTAAAGAACCGGTTGAAAGATAAAGCCAGCAAAATGACCTACGCTGACGCAGCAGAAGATATTGGCAACTCTTTCGGTTTCCTGATAACCAGACAAGGGCTTTGGAGAATAAACCAGGAAACACAAAAGACCGGTTTCAGCAAACCGGACAAAAGCCATTCTATATTGTTGGCTGACGGGACAAAAGTTCGTTCCAACAAAGGAGGACATCACGAACCCAGAGTGGCACTCGCACCAGCCGGGCGTGACGGCTTGACAAAAGAGATTTAAACTATTCCGGCTTTGATATTCTAATGTTGGAAGAATTAAAGGAACGGGTTTGCAGCGGAAACAAGGACTTGGAAAGGTATGGTCTGGTTATTTTCACCAGGGGTAATTTGAGTGAAATTGATTTTGAAAAAAAGGTTGTTGGAATAAAACCAAGCAGGTCTCCTTCGAAGCCCTAACTCCTGAAGACATTGTTTTGCTTGATTTGGATGGAAATCTTGTAGAAGGCGACAAGAGACCAAGCTCTGATACCCCAACACACTTAGAGATTTATCGCAATTATCCAAAAATAAAGTCAATTGTTCACACCCACTCAATCTTTGCAACAGCATTTGCCCAGGCATTGAAGGAAATTGAGTGCTTTGGAACAACACCTGCTGATCATTTTTTTGGAAAGGTTCCGGTTACAAGAAAACTCTTAAAGGAAGAAATTGTCAAAGACTACGAAGCAAACACAGGCAAGGTAATTCTTGAAACACTTGAAGAAAAAATGATTAATCCACTGCAAGTGCCGGCCTGCCTTGTTGCAAACCATGGTCCGTTTGTGTTCGGAAACTCTCCTGAGAATGCAATTCAAAACGCAGTTGTTTTAGAACAGGTTGCAAAAACGAATATTGAAACATTGAAGATTAATCCTGAAACAAAAGCAATTGACAGGTCCTTGCTGGACAAGCACTTTTTGCGAAAGCATGGAAAAAACGCTTACTATGGCCAGCGCTTACCATAAAAAACCTTTCCCAATTAAACTAGTTGAATGATTCTAGGAATTGACTTTGGAGCAACAACGACAGACGTTGTTCTATTCAATGGAAAAAGGATTTTGAGAAAGGAAAGTTCTGCAAAGCAACTTGGTTCAGAAAAGAAACTGAATTCATTTCTCAAAAAAAAAGACTTTGCCTCAAAAAAAATAAGTGCAGTTGCAGTAACAGGTGGCAAGAACTCTTTCTTTAAGGGAAAAGTTCTTGGAAATAAGCCAACGCACGTTGAAGAGATTGAGGCAATTGGTTTTGGCGGCTGTTTTCTCGCAGGCTTAAAGCATTGCCTTGTTGTTTCAATGGGAACAGGAACCTGCATTGTTTCTTTTGACAGGGGAAAAGCAAGGCATGTTGCAGGCACTGCCCTTGGAGGTGGAACAATTGTTGGCCTTTCAAAAAGGCTTTTTGGAGAAGGAAACCCTGAAAAGCTTGGAAAGATGGCGTTGAATGGCTCTCTTAAGAAAATTGATTTGAGTGTTGAGGAAATTGTTGGAAAAGGCATTGGAATAATTCCGGCAAAGGCTGCTGCAAGCAATTTTGCAAAGAATGGAAAGGCAAGCAAGGCAGACCTTGCCCTGGCTGTCCAAAACACTGTTGCTGAAAGCAATGCAATTATTGCTGCCTTGTCAGCAAAATACTCCTGCAGGAAAAAGATTGTTTTTGTAGGAAAGACTGCTGCATTCCCTGCAGTAAAAGCAACTGTTAGGCGTGTTTTGGGATATTATGGTTTTAAGCCAATTTTTTCAGGCCTTGGAGAGCACGCTACTGCAATAGGTGCAGCATACTGTCTTTGGAAAAAAAGTGCCTGAATTTTTTACTTTTGTTTTTTGAGCAGGAAAACATGGTCGTTTTTTCTGGCTTTTTCCAAAACCTTTAATCCAACTGTTTTTCCCTTTAGTGCTTTTTTTATCTGTTGGTGATTTATCTCCATTGATTCAACAACCTGTTTTGAAAAAGTTGTTTTGCCCTCTATAAGAATAGTGTCGCCCAAAGAAATGGTTTTGAAAAGCCTTACTTCTGCAACCATTGCATTTGAATAAAATTTTTTAACCTTTCCAATAGGAATGCGCTTTTGCTTTTGGCTGCTCCCCTGCTTTTTTGCCAAATCGCTTTTACCTGGTTTTGAAAAGAAAAAGCCGTTTGAAAATCCCCTGTTAAAAACGTTTTCAAGCTGCTTGTTCCAGGAAGTAATTTTTGTTTTTGTAAAAGTTTTGTTTGCAATTGAATCAATTGCTTCCCTATAACATTTTGTTGTTACTGCAATATAGTGCGCTGGCTTGTTTCGTCCCTCAATTTTAATTGAATCAAGACCTGTGTTAATTACTTTGTCCAAGAAGCCAATTGTTTTAAGGTCTTTTGGTGAAAGAATCAGGTTTCCCTGCAGAAGAATGTCCTTTTTTTTGTAATCTGGTGCAGCTCCGTCCAAAAAGAAAGCGCGTCTGCAGGGCTGAAGACACTTTCCTCTGTTTGCACTTGTTCCAAAAAGTTCGTGGCTGAGAAAACATCTTCCTGAAACAGAAATGCACATTGCCCCGTGAACAAAACACTCTATTTCAATATTTTTTACTGATTTTTTTATTTCTGCAATTTGCTTTAAGTTAAGTTCTCTTGCAAGAATAACTCTTTTGATTCCAAGCTTTTTAAATTCCTTCAAAGCAAGAGTGTTTGCAGTGCTTGCCTGAGTACTTAGAAACGGAATTAAACCGTGCTTTTTTACAAGTGAAAGCACTCCAAGGTCTGAAAGAATTACTGCATCAACCTTTTCCTGCTTTGCCTTTTTCAAAATGCTTTCAACTTTTTTTAGTTCCTTGTCAAAAACAATTGTGTTCAAAGCAAGATATCCTTTCACATTGTTTTTGTGCAAAAAAGCCATTAGCTTTTTTAGTTCACTTGGTTTGAAATTTGTTCCAAGGTCACGCATGCTAAAGCCTTTTACTCCAAAATAAACAGCGTTTGCGCCATTTTTTACGGCAGCAATTGCAGATGCAAAATTTCCTGTTCCAACCAAAAGCTCTGGTTTTTTTCCAGCAGGATGTTTTTTCATAATTAAATTAAACAGGAAAACAATTAATTAACTGACATTTAAAAAAAAATTCTTTTTGCTTTGAAAAAAAGCTTTTTATATTAAAAAAAAAGTCTAAAGTAAACAGATTTTTTATTAAATTTTTGGAGGCGAAAAAATAGCACTTAAACCAATGGCATTTGCTATGGCAGGCGGAATAATCTGGGGAATTGCAGTGTTTTTAATGGCAATAATTTCAGGTGACACAGGATACAGTATTGGTTTTGTTCATGCAATTGGAACAATATACATTGGCGTACAACCAGGTATAGTTGGCGCAATACTTGGACTTGTTTACGGCTTTATTGGCGCTTTCATCGGTTGTTTTATCTTTGCATGGCTTTATAAACGTACTTGAAATCAAATGTATAGCACGAACTGCAAAATAAAAAATGCAACGCAGGCAAGTTAACAAGGGCAAAAAAACGCCCTTGCTTTTTTTGTTTAATTTCAACAAAAAAAAAAAGAATTATTTAATTTGCAGTGTTTTTCCAACGCTTTCAAGCTCTTCCTGAATAGTCTTGATTTCATTTTCAATTTTCTTTGTTTGCTTTTCAAGAGATTGCTTTGAAATAAGTTCCTTTAATTCAAGCAGTTGAATCTGCAAAACCATGATTTCTTTTTCAGCCTTTTTGTCAATATAATAATCTTTAGCAACATGCATTCTGTCCCTTTCACTTGACCTGTTTTGAGACATTAAAATAACTGGGGCCTGAATTGCTGCAAGGCAGCTTAATGTAAGATTTAGTAAAATAAAAGGGTAAGGGTCCCATTTTTGAACAAAAAATAATTCAATGTTTAGTGCAATCCATACTCCCAAAAAAGTGAAAAAGATAATTATAAATCCCCAGCTTCCCATTGTACCAGTAAGCTTGTCCGCTGCCCATTGCCCAAAAGTAAGCCTGCACCTTGACCAAGGAGGCCTGTGATTCTTTGGCTTTTTTGCAGAATTGTTCTTTCCAACATTTCCAAAATCATTCTTTCCAGCATTTCTAACAGTATTTTTTCCAGACATTCAATGAAAATAGGTCTTTTTTCTATTTAATTCTTTTGGCTTGCAAAAGTCAAAGGCATTATAAACTTTGCTTGTCAAAATTTGTAAATGATGAAAAACTTTTTTGAAATTTTAGGCATTGTGCTTGCAGTTGCACTTTTAAGCGGATGTGTACAACCTGAAGAAGGCGATAGCATAGACGATGAAAACGGAGGCAATAACATGGTTGAAAAAGTTGAAACAGGAAATAGCATTTCGGTTGAATACAGAGGAACACTGGAAGACGGAACACAATTTGATGCAAGCGAAGGAAGAGGACCATTGGTGTTTACAGCAGGAGCAGGCCAGATGATTAAGGGGTTTGATGCAGCAGTAATTGGAATGGGTTTGAATGAAGAAAAAACTATTACTTTGCAGCCATCTGAAGCATATGGTGAAAGTGACCCTAGCAAAATTGTGGAAATTCCAAAAGCAAACATTGGTGATGCAAACAGCCTTGAAGTTGGAATGTCTGTTACAAGCAGTCAAGGAGTTAATGGCATTGTTAAAGAAATAAAAGAAAATGCAGTAATAATTGACTTCAACCACGCACTTGCAGGAAAAAAACTTACTTTTTGGATAAAGGTTGTTGCAATCAAAAAATAAAAAAAAGCAAGCATTTAAATCCTTTTTTTAGGCTTTTTTCTTTAACGCGGGAGTCCGATAGCGGTCAATTCGGCAAGGTTGAGGGCCTTGTGGCTTAGTGCCTTCGGGAGTTCAAATCTTCCCTCCCGCAATATTTTTCGTTTTTAGCAAAATTTAATAAACTATTTTGTGTTTAGATAATGTGATTAGATGGGCTTTTTTTCAAATGTGTGGAATTTGCTTGTAAGGAAAAAGACCTTGCTTTATTTAAGAAAACATGTGCTTGCAGACCGTTCAGTTGTGCTTTCACACCCTGAAAAAATAAAGCTTGCTTTTGGAGTAAAAATAAACAGTTACACTGTATTAAAACCAGGGGAAGGGTGGATAAAGGTTGGAAAAAATGTTGTTATAGGAGAGCATTGTGTTTTTTATGGAAACAACGGAATTGAAATAGAAGAGCGCTGCATTATTGCTCCACAGGCCTCAATAATGGCTGGGGGCCACAAGTTGGTAAAAAATGGAAAACTTTACTTTGAACACCCTAAAAAGGATAGGGGAATAAGTCTTGGAAAAAATGTTTGGATTGGAGCAAATGCAACTGTTTTATCAGGAGTGACAATTGGAGACAACAGCGTGGTTGCAGCAGGAAGCGTTGTCACAAAAGATGTTCCGGTAAACACTGTTGTTGCAGGCTGTCCTGCAAAAGAAATTGAAAAACAGCACTAATCGTAACTGCTAATGGTTTTTCAATTTCTTGCAAAAGCTGAAATGCTGAATTTGTGGTTTAACTTACGAAAGAACACAAAATAGGAAAAACAAAACAGCACAGGATAAAAAATAGGACACGATTAAATCAGCTATTAAACGCATTACACGCCAATTTTCAGGGGGTGTTAGCAGTTACCCACTAATCCAAATCCTTTTATTCCAGTTAGGACTTCTTTTTTGCAAATGGACCTGATTTGGACCTCAATAATGTTTTGCTTTGGAATAGGATTGCTTGTAAAAGGAAGCGACTGGCTTGTTGACTCAGCAGCAAGAATTGCAAAACAGTTTGGATTAAGCAATTTTATCGTTGGACTTACTATTGTAGCAATTGGAACATCTCTTCCAGAGCTTGCAACAGCAGTTACAGCATCACTTTTGGGTGACAACGATCTTATTTTGGGAACCATTATTGGAAGCAATGTTGCAAACCTTGCTCTTGTTCTTGGAATTGCAGCACTTCTTGTCCCAATAGGCATTAAAAAAGACCTTTACAACAGAGACGGAACAATGCTTTTTATTGTAACAATTTTATTCTATCTCTTTTGCTTAAACGGAATTCTCACAAGCTGGGAAGGTGGATTTTTTCTGTTTATTTTTATTTCATACGTCCTTTACTTTATTGCAACCAAAAGGCGCTTCAAAAAAGAATTTCAGTTCAAAAATTATCTTGAAGAGTATTCAGATGTAAAAAGAAAAGAAAAATTTGACAAGGTTCCTGAAATAACTAAAAGCGTAAAAAAAGCGTTTCACAAACACTTGTTTGAAAAAATGATTTCGCTCGAAAACAATTTTTCAGAAATTGCAAAAAAAACACGCAACTCAATTAAAAGAAACTGGAAAAAGGCAGTAGGAAAAAAAGCGGCCTTTTTTTACTTATTCAAACAGCTTGGAATAATTTTAATTGGCGCAGCCTGTATTTTCTTTGGTGCAAATTTGGTTATTACAAGCGCATTAAATCTTCCAATAAGCCAACTTGCCATTGGTTCAGTGTTTGTAGCAATTGGAACTTCCCTGCCGGAATTGGCAATAACTGTATCAAGTCTTAGAAAAGGCCTGCCACAAATAATGGTTGGCAATCTTATTGGAAGCAATATTGCAAACATTCTTTTGGTTGGAGGAATTGCTGCAGTACTAAACCCATTAAATGTTTCAATTGGCGCAATACAGCTTAGTTTTATTTTGCTCATTCTGATTACCTGGATGTTCCTTGTTTTCCTAAGAAATGACTCAAAAATAACACCCATTGAAGCTCTTACACTGTTACTGCTTTACTTTTTGTTTATAATCACTTCTTTAGGGTTAAGATTTGGTGTTTGAAAAAATCTTTTGGGTTTTTTAAATGATTTTGACAAAAATTAAAACAGGGTAGTTGAATGAAAATACTTATTGCATATTACAGCAAAACCGGTTCGACAGAAAAGGTTGCAGAAATGATAAAACAAGAATTTGAAGAAAAAGGACACAAAATAGAAATTACAAAAATTGCCCCTATTAATAAACTTAAAGCATACCAGTACAAAAAAAACGGAAAAGACCTTAAATTGAAAAAGTCAGTAGCAAACGTTAAAAAATTCGATTTAATACTGGTTGGAACACCAGTGTGGAATTTTTGCCCCACCCCAATGGTATTAGCTTATCTTAGAAATTTAATTAATGCAAAGAACAAAAAGTTTGCATTGTTTGCAACCTGCACAGCTTTGCCAGGAACAACAATTCAAAGAATGAGCAGCATTCTTTTAACAAAAGGCGGCAAAGTAATAGCAAGCAATACCATCAGAAGTATCTTTCCACTGGATAGAAAAAAACTCGAAACAGCAAAAGAGTTTGCCAAGCAACTTTCAGCAAAGAGTTAGCTTTTTAGCAAAAGAATTACTTCCCTTTTTTTGAAACCTGTTCTGCAAGTTCGTTTGCGATTTCAATCTGTCTCTCTGCATCAGTTTTAGACTTCTTTTTCTTTACCTTTTTCTTTTTATTTTCAAGACTTGAAAGTCTTTTCTTTAAATTACCCATTATTTTTGAAATGCTTGCCTCGTCATACAATCCTTTGATTTCTGCTTCAATATCTATAAGTTTCTGCTGCTTCTTTTGCACAAGCGACTGATAAGTTTTTACATCAATTTTTCTTCTAAGATACCTTTTTTCGGCAAGATCCATTTCCTTAATAAGCGACCTTTTTTCGGCAAACTTCTGCTGCAAAATATGCCTTTTTTTGGTTTGCACAGCCAAAAGCCTTTTGTCAATCTTTTCCTTTTTTTCCTTGTTGTAAAGACGGTCAATTAAGGCTTCAACTTCAATCAGCCTTTTTTGCTTTTCCTTAAAAATTTTGTTAAAATCCTTTTCACTAAGTTTTCTTCGCATATACTGCTTTTCAGCAATTTTAATTGCTGAAAGAAGCCGCTTCTTTTCAGAAAAAAGCTTTTTCAAAGAAGGACGCCTGTAATGAAACTTTGCCCAAACCAAAATAACCACAATTATTGCAGCAAGAGCAATTGTTGCATAAAGCAAACCCTGAAAAATAAGCAGTAAAATTCTCCAAAAAACAGCTGCAAGAAAAAGAATTACCACAATTGCAGCCAAAATCAAAGGATTTTCTTTTACAAAATCTTTTAACAATTCAACAATTTTTAAAAATTTAGCAGTTGTGTCCATTCAATAAAAAAAGGCTTTATCCAAATAAAAAGCTTTGTGCAGGTTATTTTTTCCAAATGCTGCTAAAAAGATAGATAAGACCGCCTCCAAAAATAAGCACTGCCAAAAGAACATCAACCTGAACACGCCTTGTAAGAGCATCATAAATGTACATAAATGACGCAACCACAATAGCCAACGCAATTATTGTTTCAAAAGTCCTTGTTTCCTTAACACTATCTTCCATAGTACTAATTTACCCTACAAGAATATTTAAATATTACTTTTAAGAGTTAATTAGTTAATTAGCAATTTTTGCCACAATTTCCACAACTTTTTGCAATAGGCCTTTAAACAAAAAAAAATACAATTAAATTAAAGTGATTGCCTTAAAGAAATGTGATTAAATGCTGCAACAAAAAATCATTGTAAGAAAAAACAAAACAGGCTACACTGTTTACACTGGGCACTATAGAATAAGAGTAATTATCTCTACTAGCCAAAAAAATCTTAATCATATTAATGCAATGGTCTATAAAGGCAAAGAATATCAGGGCTATTTCGAGGCAAGTGGAAGAGGAAACAGACTTGAAATATACGCAATTTATCCTGCTTGGAGGCGTGATACCAGAAAAACCGAGACAATCAGGGCGTTTGGAATGCTTGTTCCAAGTAGCGAAATTGCATTAAAAAAAGCAGGATTTGAAAGCCTTTTTGTTGAAACAAACCCATCAGTTGCAAAACTTTTTAAAAAAAATGGGTTACTCTGTCAAAGATCTTGACGGTGGAGAAATAAAAGCAGAAAAAAGCATTCTGAAAAAGAGACCTGTCTTTCCATATACTAAAATGCCTGTTACAAAAAAAATCTTAAAAAGCTCGCCTAGAAGGCTAAGAAAGCCTCCAAGGCCCTAACCCAAATCCTTAATAACAATTCAGACCTAATTTTCTTAGGGGCCCGTAGCCTAGTGGATAGGGCATCTGCCTTCTAAGCAGAGGGTCGCCGGTTCGAATCCGGCCGGGCCCGATTTTAAATAACCAAATAATTTGAATTAAAATGTAATAAACCGGATTAATGAAATGGATTGAATGCAATGATTAGAAAAGCAAAAATGTCAGATGTTAAAAAAATAAAAAAGCTTCTTGAAATTTATGCAAAAAAAGAAATTTTGCTCAACAGAAGCCTGTTTAGTATCTACGAGTCATTGCGTGACTTTTTTGTTTTTGAAAAAAACGGAAAAGTTGTAGGCTGTTGTGCAATGCATTTCTGGAAAGATTGCCTTGATTGCCTGGATTTTCCAAATTGCTCCGAAATCGCAATGCAAAAGAAGATAAAATAGTTTTACATTAATACTTGGTTAATTGAAATAATATTTGGTTGATTAAAATAATACTTAGTTGGTTAAAATGGCAGAATTTAAAGAATTAATTGCAGAAGTATTGGAACAGGCTCTTGACAGCAAACTAAAGAAAGACGAAATAATTGAACTTTTAGAAGTTCCTCCAATACCCAAAATGGGCGATTATGCATTTCCCTGCTTTAAGCTTGCAGAAATTCTGGGGAAAAAACCGGCAAAAATTTCATTTGAACTAGCAGAAAAAATCTTTTTACCAGATGGCATTGAAGGAATGAATCCAAACGGACCATACCTGAATTTTTTTGCAGCAAAAGACATTGTTGCCAGAGACACAATCAACAAGGTAATAAAAAATGGCAACGAATTTGGAAGACACGATTTTGGCAAAGGCCAAAAAATCATGGTAGAATACAGTGCACCAAACTCAAACAAGCCACTGCATTTAGGGCATTTGAGAAACAACTGCATTGGAATGGCAATTTCAAACATTTTTGAATCAGCAGGAATGAAAGTTATAAAAGCAAGCCTTGTCAACGACAGAGGAATTCACATCTGCAAAAGCATGCTTGCATACAAGCTCTTTGGAAACAACGCAACACCTGAAAGCGCAAAGGAAAAACCAGACCACTTTGTAGGAGACTATTATGTAATGTACAATCAAATGGTCAAAGAAACCCCTGATTTGGAAAAACAAGCTTACGACATGCTGCAAAAATGGGAAAAGGGAGACAAGGAAACAAAAAACCTGTGGAAAAAAATGACTTCCTGGGCAGTTAAAGGATTTAAGGAAACTTATACAGAATTTGGAAGCATATTTGACGAATGGTTTTTTGAATCACAATACTACAACAAAGCAAAACAAATCCTAAAACTTGGAGAAGAAAAGGGACTGTTCAAAAAAAACAGCGACGGAGCCCTTGTTGCAGAACTTGAAAACCAGGGACTTTCAAACAAAACAGTTTTGAGGTCGGACGGAACCTCAATTTATATCACAAACGATTTGGCTTTAACAAAACACAAATTTGAGCACTTTAAACTTAACGAAAGCGTTTGGGTTGTGGGAAACGAACAAGACCTTTACTTCAGACAACTTTTTAAAATATTTCAACTCCTTGGATTTAAATGGGCAAAAAATTGCATGCATTTAAGCCACGGAATGGTAAACCTGCCTTCAGGAAAACTTAAAAGCAGGGAAGGCAAAGTTGTTGACGCAGACGACATAATTAAGGAATTGGAAGACCTTGCAACAGAAGAAATAAAAAAAAGAAACAAAAAGATTAATGAAAAAGAACTTGCAGCAAGAAGCAGGGCAATTGGCCTGGCTGCAATAAAATTCCACATGCTAAAGGTCGCAGTACACAAAGACATAATGTTTGACCCAAAGAAAAGCATTTCATTCGAAGGAGAAACAGGCCCATATATTCAATACACTTATGCCAGGGCAAAAAGCATTCTTGCAAAAGCAGGCAAAATGAAAATAAAAAAATCCGGATTTGAAAGATTAATTGGACCGGAAGAGCAAAAACTTTTGAAACTGCTTGCAAACTACCCCGACGCAGTAAAAAAAAGCTTTAAACAACTAAGCCCGCACATCATCTGCCAATCAATGATTGAAATTGCTGAAGCATTCAACACATTTTACCAAAAGCACAAAGTACTAAAAGCAGGAAGCGAAGAAATCAAAATCGAAAGAATTTCCCTAGTACAAGCAACAGCCCAAGTGCTAAAAAACGGTTTGGAATTGCTTGACATTGAAGCAATTGAAAAGATGTGACTAAGGCAACTTCATACCGCGCTTTGCAGCAATCTTTTTCATATTGACATAATCCGCCTGCGTAAGTCTTGTATCATATACAGAATCAGAAACCTTTTTCTGAATGCGCCTCAAGATATCCTTTTCTCCAAGGGTAAAAGTTGCCTCAGGCGATTCCCTCAGCAAATCAAGGCCTTTGGAAATTTTAAGCTTTAGCCTTTGACCACTCGGCTTTCTCCTAACAACCCTTTTAATCGGCTTTCTGACCATAATATAAAAACGCACTCCGGCAATTTAATTCTTTCTATTCGCGGATTCGAGCATTATTCCATAAAAATAGCCGGCTTTAAATCTATTATCTTTTTGTTTTAAATGGGGTACTAAACTTTGTTTCTTAAATTAAACCCAACAGTTTTTGTCCCTTATCTTTGAAGTTCTTCTTACAACACAGCCTCCGCCACATTTTTCAAAAAAAAGGCAAGAAGTACATTGTTTGCATATTTTTGTAATTATTTTAAATTCAGCCCATATTTCAAAAAAATCGTCTTGGAAAGAAAATTTTGTTTTGCTGTATCTGCAAACAGACAAGTTTGCATTGGAATCAATACAAAAAGAAAGTTTTCCTGCAGGGCATATTCCAGAAAAATTTTCGTTTATAAGAGCCATCAAAGGCAAATCACTTAAAAGGGTTATCTGCCTTTTTTTTGCTTCGCAAGCAAGTTTTTTTAGCATAAAGGCATAAGTTGATTTTTGTATTTTTTTTGTTGGATTTGAAAAAACATTGACTATTTTTATACTATTTTCTTCCATTATTTTAAGAGCGGTTGGAAAAGAAACAAACAAATTAAGATCAACAAGGGCTATCGGCATTTTAATATCTTTAAAAAAAAGGGCTATTTTTTTTATATTTTTAAGCATTTTTTTATTAAAAATAAGTCTTAACGCTGAAATTTTACAGGTTTTGAGTTGTAAAAGCATTTTTGGATTAAAACCTGTTACTGTTATTGCAATACTTTTATTTAGCAAAAGTTTAACAAGTTCTTTTGCAACTAAAATTTTTTTTGAGGAAAGACGGCCAAGAAAGATATTAATGCCAAAGGCTGTGCTTTCATGCACTATTTTGGCAATTTTTTTGCAACAAACTTTTTTAGAGCTACTTAAATCAATTTCACAAATTACAGGTTTTTTTAGCTGATCTTCATAAAACATAGTGGGTCCCGTTCCAAAAAATTTTTATATTTTGCAAAAGCATGAGCTCTACAGCCTCTGCAAATGTTAAGAATTTTACATTTTTTGCAGGTGGTATTTAGTTTTGATTTGTCACGCAAAGTCTTAAACAGATCTGAATTATTCCAAGCAGTTACCAAGTTTTGTTCCATAAGATTTGAGTCTGAAATTCTTAGTTTTGCACAAGGAAAAAATTTTCCATGTACATCAATAAGTGCACCAAATTTTCCTGCAATACACCCAAAATTGTTTAATGTGGCAATTTCTGGTTCAAAATCCTCAGCACCTATAAGATTAAATAGGGGGTCTTCACAAGAGATTAACTCATTTGAAAGTGCTTTGTTATAAATTCTTTGAAGAATTTGCTTAAACTCTTTTGAAGTAAAAAGATTTTTTTGGAGTGATTTGGTGTTATTTGGAGGAATCATTCTTTGAAATCCGATTGGAATTTGGTACTGTTGTGAAAATTCTATTAATTTATTAATCTGATTTTTGTTGTTATTGCCTAAAGTACAAAGGACAGAAACTTTCTGTTTATTTTCTTTCAAAAAAAGAACGCTTTCTATAATCTTTTTTGTCAATGCTCCAGTTGTACTGTCTAAACTAACTTGAACAAAATTAAATCTTTTAATCTGCTTTAGATTTTCTTTAGCTGTAAGACCGTTTGTAAGAAGACCAGTATTAAAGTGGTGGTTCGAAACACTTTTTGAAATTTCTTGAAATTTACTATGTAATGTTGGTTCCCCTCCAGTAATAATTAAATATTTTGTTCCAATTTTGTCTGCTTCATGCAAAATTTTATTTATAAAAGAAACCGGCATTTCATCGTTGCTTTTATTTTTTCCAAGATAGCAGTACTCACAATTTAAATTACATTTTTCTGTAACTTCCAATTCCAATATATTTAAATTAAACAAGTACAATCAGCCCATTGTTGTATACCTGCAAAAGAAACTTGTTAACCGCCAGTGAAATCTCTTTTTTTGAAAAGTTAGAATATTTTTTGCATAAAATACCAATTATTTCTTTTACCGATTTTTTGCCATCACAGTGCCTCCAAACTATAGCTTCCTTTTCTGAAATAAAAAACATTTTTGGTTCGGTGGTTTTACTGCCTTTGCCAATCATCAAAAAAATACCGTCTTTTTCTTCTCTGCAAAATACAGTCTTCTTTTTTTGCGGCTGACTTTTTTCATTCAATAATACCATGTTTTTTCAACTCTAATAAAAAATTATTTGTTTCCGAAATAACTTTTTCTTTTGGAATATTTTCATCTTCAATTTCATTAAAAAGATTGTTTGCAAGTTCATTCACTGTGTGTTTTCCATCGCACAAAAAAAATACTTTTGATTCAAAATTTCCCAGTTTAAAGAAAGAATGGTATTTTATTTCTTTTTTGGCATAACGTGGAAATATTACCGTGTTTCCAAGTTTTGTTTTTCTGAATTTTACTAATTTGCATTTTATCGGTTTCCATGTATTAGTAAACATAATAAATATTGCTATACAAAAATATATTAAGGTTTTACTAGTGCAGCTTAATTTTGACAAGATTACGCAAAAATGGCAAAATGAATGGACAAAAAAAGGGCTTGGAAACGCAGAATCCATAAAAGGCAAAAAAAAATTCTACTTAATTTTTGCTTATCCAGGAGTGTCGGGCTTTTTGCATGTTGGCCATATGCGCGGTTATACATATGCAGATATAATAACCAGATTTAAAAGAATGCAAGGATACAATGTTCTTTTTCCCGCAGGATTTCATGCAAGCGGATTGCCGGCGATTGCTTATTCTGTAAAAATAAAGAAAAAAGACCCTGCTACAATCAATCAACTTAAAGAGTATGGTTTGAATGATAAACAAATACAAGAACTTGAAGATCCAAAAAACACTGTTGAATTTTTTAAGCGAATTTATGTTGAAGACTTTTGGAAAAAATTCGGATTCCTTATTGATTATAGAAGATTAATCAGCACTATCCAACCAGAGTATAACAAATTTATGGAATGGCAGTTTTCAAAACTTAAAGAGGCTAATTTACTTGTACAAAAACCACACTTTGCCCCCTGTTGCCCAAATTGTGGCCCTGTTGCAATAGACACTGCAGAAACAGATATAGCCCAGGGTGGAACAGCTGAAACAATAAATTATACAATTATAAAATTTAAGCTCGGAAAAAGAATTTTGCCTGCAGCAACATTAAGACCAGAAACCGTTTACGGGGTAATAAACATGTGGCTTAATCCAGAAACAGAACTCGTTGTTGTCAAATATAATAATGAAGAATGGATTCTTTGTAAAGAAGCTGCTGAAAAGCTAAAATTCCAAAAGCATAACTTTGAAATCACTTCTGAAAAAATACCTGCCAAAAGCCTTATTGGAAAAAAATGCATTAATCCAGTAAACAACCAAGAAGTATTGATTCTTCCAGCAGGATTTGTTGAATGCGGAATAGGCACAGGGGTTGTAATGAGTGTTCCAAGCCATGCACCATATGATTGGATTGCCTTAAATGACTTACAGCAAAATCCTCAAAAAATTGAAGAGTATAAAATTTCAAAAGATAAACTTTTGAAACTAAAGCCAGTATCACTTATTAAAACACCTGATTTTGGAGAACACCCAGCTATAGAATTATGCAAAAGTTTAGGCTTAAAAAGCCAAAATGAGACTGAAAAGCTTGAAGAAGCTACCCAGATAGTGTACCGAAAAGAATTTCATTCTGGAAAGCTAAATTCACTTTATGGAAAAAATGAGGGTGTAAAAGTATCTGATGCAAAAGATATTCTAATAAAAGAATTTGAACAAAAAAATGTCGCTGAAGAAATGTACGGTTTTTCAGAAAAAGTAGTGTGCAGATGTGGAACCGAAGTCATTGTCAAACTTATTCCAAATCAATGGTTTATAAAATATTCTGATAACGAACTTACTTCAAAAAGTAAAGAACAAGCAAAAAAAATGTCAATATGGCCAGATCAATACAAAAAAGAGCTTCCAGGAATTCTCGACTGGTTTAATGATAGAGCCTGTGTAAGACAGGGGAGCTGGCTTGGAACAAAATTTCCTTTTGACAGACAATGGGTAATTGAGCCAATATCTGATTCTACGCTTTATCCTTTAATTTATATTTTAAGCAAATATATAACTGAAGGTAAAATAAATTCAGAAAATTTATGTAATGAATTCTTTGACTATATTTTTTTAAGCGAAGGAACGTTAGATGCTGTTGCAAAAAAAACAGGGCTTGATAAAAAATTAATACGCCAAGTAAAAAACGATTTTGAATATTGGTATCCTCTTGATTTGAACTTAGGCGGTAAGGAACACAAAACAGTACATTTTCCTGTTTTCTTAATGAATCACGTAGCGGTTCTAAAAACAAAAGATTTACCTAAAGGAATTTTTGTAAATTGGTGGGTAGTTGGCGAAAATGGAAAAATCTCTAAATCAAAAGGAGGGGCTGTTTCATTGCATAATCTAGCAAAAGTATTTTCGGTTGATGCCTTAAGACTTTACTACTGCCACATTGGAAGTGCACACATTGACATACAATTTGATGAAAAGATTGCACAAAAATATAAAAGTATCCTGCAAAAAGATTATTTATTAATTGAAAAAGTTGTAAAAAGCAAAAAATCCGTCAAAAGAAAAATAATAGACGACTGGCTTGTTGAAACACTTAACCAAAAAATGCAAAAGGCAATAAATTCTATAGATGGATTAAATTTGAAGAAATTTTCACAAGAAATTTATTACAGCATACCTGAAGACCTTAACTGGTATCTGAAAAGAGATGGTTTAAACAAAAAACTTTTGCTTTCTTTTTTAGAACAATGGACAAAGCTTATGATGCCAATAACACCACATTTAGCCGAAGAAATTTGGCATACCTTATTAAAAAAGAAAACACTTGTTTCTACAGAGCAATGGAAAAAAATCAACAAAAAAACTAAACAAGAAGTCATACAAACAGAAATTTTAATTAAAACAATTTTGAGTGATCTTGAAAATATTAAACAACTTGCAAAGATTAACAAGCCTAAAAAAATAACGTTTTTTGTTGCACCAGCCTGGAAAAATGAGGCCATAAAAACAGTGGTAGCTGCCTGCAAGGATCAACCAGACTTTAAAAAAGCAATGGCTGGCTGGATGAAAAATCCAAAACTAAAAAAACATGCTGACAAATCACCAAAAATGGTTAAAAAAATCATTTCGGATTTTTGGAAAATGAAACAATTTAAGCCAATAGCAGAATTTGAAATTCTAAATAAAGAGAAAAAATTCTTTGAAAAATTATATAATACACAGATAGAAGTAACCACTGCTTCAAAAACAAAAAAAGAATTGCAAACTAAAGCTTCTTCGGCCATGCCTATGAAACCAGCAATTTATATCGAATGAATTATAAAATTCCAAAACGCAATCTATTAAAAAAAATTAAAGGAATCATACTAATGGAACCAATATTTGAATTTCCTACAGAGTGTCATTTTATACCATGCAATAAAACAACAACAAAAATTGAGCAATTTCCAAACTTGAGCAGTTACCGGCAAATGACATTAAAAGAAATAGACCTATTTTTAAAAAAACTCAAGGGCCAAGGAATAGGAAAACTTTTTCTTACAGGCCCAGAACCCATGCAACGAAATGACTTAGAAAAAATTATTGACCTGGCTTATAAAAAAGAGATTAAAGTGGATTTAAGAACAACCGGATTAGAGCTTACAACAAAAAGACTTGAAAATATCAAAGGCAAAGTAAATGCAGTAATATTTGATTTATTTGGCGGTAAAAAAAACACAAACAAATATTTTGGAAGCGGTTCACATGAAAAAATACTTGCAAATATGAACGCTTGCAGTAGCTTGGGATTAAATACTATTGTTTGTTTAAATATTTCAAACGAAAATGTTGGCCAAATAGAAAAAATAATTAAAAAAATCCCCAAAAGAATTCGGGGCATTGTATTTTCTTATTTTGTCGCTTATAAAAAAGATGTTGTTGAATTGCAGTTGAGCCAAAAAAAATTCTTGAAAGAATTTAAAAAAATAAAAAAAGTTGCTGAAAACAAAGGATTCAAAGTTATATCAAGTTGCAAAATAGTGTTTGACAAAAATTGTCCAAAAAATGTTTACAGACTTTGCTCTGCTGGAAAATTTAAACTATCTGTTCTACCTAATGGCGATGTTGTACCTTGTGAGCTCCTTAAATTAAGTCCTAAACTGATTGCAGGGAATGTACTTAACGAAAGTATTGAAAATATTTGGAAAAACAAAACTTTAAAAATGTTTAGGGCAATTTCACAAGAAAGCCTTTCAGGAAAATGCAGTAACTGCAAATTATTTAATTTTTGTCCAAGCTGTCGTGCGATTCCATACAATCTTAAAAATCAACTTTATGGAAGCATTGAATTTTGCAAACTTTAAGGCGTTGCCAAGCACAGTGGGTCTTGTGCTGAAAAAATACCAGTCCTTCCAAAAGCAGCTGCCCTGCAACCACCGTAGCATATACTGTAAAATTTGCAAGAAATACATTCTTTGCACTGTGTTTTTTTTCTAAAATCATTTGCTTTTTTGCTATTCCATGCTTTAAAAAGGCTATTATTGCAAATATTGCCTAAAACAACAGGGTAATAGGCACATGGTTTTATGTCACCAACAGAACTAATATAACCCTGTGTTTCAAAGCAAGGCATTGTTTTTTTTTGCCAGGATGATTTTACTGCAAATTCAAAGCAAAAAGGCAAAAACTTTATTTCAATTTTATTTTCAAGTGCTTGTTTTTTCTTTAAAAGAAACAAATTAACTTCTTTTAACTGTTTTTTGCTTATTACTAAATTTTCTGTTGCACTACCAGTAGTAATAACTGGTCTTACACGAAAGGAGTCCACTTTAAGTTTGAGCAGTAAGTCAAAAATTTTTGGAACTTGCTTTATGTTTTGGTTTGTTAAAGTTGTTCTAACCCATATCTGAAAGCCAAGTTTTTTTGCTAACTTTATAGATTTTATTGTTTTATCAAAAGCGCCCTTTTTTCCCCTAAAACAGTCATGCTCGTTAGCAGTTGCTGCATCAATGCTTGTGTGAATTATATAAACGCCATTTTTTTGCAATTTTTGAGCAATTTTTTTATTAAAAATAGTCATGTTGGAGTAGAGTATGTTAATTATTTCAAAATCAGTTAAAGAAGAAGCTAATTCATAAATAAACTTATCTCTTAACAATGGTTCTCCACCTGTAAGAATGGCTGTTTTGGTTTTCATTTTTTTCAAATCTTCCAAAACAGGTTGAAAATCATTTAGGGTAATTTCTTTTTGTTTTGCTTTTCCAGCTTCTGTAAAACAATGGTGGCACTTTAGATTGCAAGCAGTAGTGGTTTGTATTCTGATTGACTTTATATTATACATTCTTTAGTACCCCCAAACTTTTTGCAGTAAGGGTCTTGTTCAAAGTAGGATCCTTTAACCAGATAACTCATCGCTCTACAACCGCCATTGCAAGTTTCTTTCAAAACACATTTTGCACAAGCTCCTTTTAGATTATCAGAATTTTTTATTTCTTTAAAAAAATCATTTTTCCAAATTTTTGTTAACGGTTCTTTTTTGATATTGCCAAGCACAAGAGGAAAAACAGGGCAAGGCCAAACATCTCCATTATAACAGACATGAAAACTATATCCAATAGGGCAACCTTTAGCAAGATTTTTACTGTTTGGTTTATTTGCAAGTTCCGGCATTTCTATATTAATACGCAGGTGTCTTGTTTTTTTTGAAGCAAGAAAACTTAAAAACTTTTCAAAATCATTTTTTTCTAAAAGAAAATTTTCCAAATTTTTAGCTCGCCCTAGTGGCATCATTGGAAAAAATATAACAAGATTAACTCCAAGAACATCAAGCAAGTCAACAAATTTATCCATTAAACCGATATTTTTCCTAGAAAGAGTAGTAAGCACAGCAACTGGCAGGCCCTGTTTTACACACTTTTTTATTCCTTTTATTGCCAAATCAAATGAACCCTTGCCCCTAATAGAGTCATTATATTCTTTAGGACCTTCTAAAGACACTTTAATAGCATATATCCCAGCTTTTTTAAGTTCAACTATTATTTTAGTATTAAGCAATAGACCATTTGTAGTAACGCCCCAAACAATATTTTGTGTTTTAACTTGATTGCCAATCTTAATTAATGTAGCTGGAAAAAGTAATGGTTCGCCTCCAGTTATTTCCAAAACTCTAACCTTATTTTCAATACAATAATTAAGAATTTTATCAATATACTTTTCCTGCATAACTTCGTTATCAGATTTTGCACTTACAGCACAGTGACTACAGGAAAGATTACATGACTCAGTCAAACTAAACGAAAGAGAAATTGGAGCTGAAAAAATCATTTTAATCAATTTTACAAACAGTGTGCTATATTAAGCATACATCCCGCAAACTTTATTTCTTTTAGTTCTAATTTAAAATTGCTTTTCATAGAAAAACCTCCAATTTATTGTAATAAAATATGTATATAATAGATTCTTTTAATTTAATAAACTTTCTGTTGTTTCACCAAATAATGAATCTGATTAGAAAAAGGGCTTTAAAAGATAGGGTAGAAGAGAAAAAAAAGAAAAAGGAAAAAGGGCTGAAAAAGCCCTCTTTTGATTTAATTATTGTTCTTAAACTGAGATTGTTACAACGCCACAACCAAAGGCAGACAAATTTTTTACTTATTAACTGCATTCCAAATAAGCTTTTTGAAGGGAATTCTTCCATAAACCAGCTCCCTTCCGCGAAAGTGCTTCAAAACGTTTTCTTTTGGATAACCCATTTCAACCGCAAGCTTTGCGCTTAGGATATCTGCAAAAAGCTCTTCTGCCTGTTCGTAGGAAATTTTTTTTGCATCGGCAAACTTTCCCAAATTTTTCTTTGGAAAATGCGCATACTCATGTGCCAGAGTAAAAATTCCTTCAACTGTCAGCTTGCTTCCGTCAAACACATGCTCTGCAGGCATATTAATGTAATTGCTTTTTACAATAAAACGCTGCTTGCCCTTTTGAAAAATCTTAATTGCATTAACCTGCTCGCCTTTTACAACAGACGCAAAAACCCTGCCGTGTTTGAAGAAAATCTTTTCCTTAAGTGTTTTCCTTGGATAAAAATAAATCGGCATGTTTACAACATTTTGCCTCATTCTTGCATAAAGGGCTTTTTCAACATTGGACTTTGCCTTTTTTTCAAGCTTGACAAGAGTATTAGAAGCAAGGTCCCTAAAATTTTCCAAAGCCCTTGTTCGCTCCTTGTCAAGAATCTTTTTTCTAAAAAAACCCATACAAGAGAAAAAGAAGTTTGATAATAAATAGTTATCGGCTTTATTCCAAAACAGCCTTTATTCTTCTCACACCAGCACTGACACTTTCTTCCTTCTTTATTTTAAATTTTCCAATCTCACCAGTATTTTTTACATGCGGACCTGCACAAACCTCTTTTGAAACATCTCCAATAGTGTAAACTGAAACCTTTTCAGGAGCATACTTTGCGTCAAAAAATGCAAGAGCGCCCTTTTTTTTGGCTTGGTCAAGCGACATTTCTTTCCTTTGAACAGAAATCTTTGCATCAATTGCATTGTTTACAATCTTTTCAACTTCCTCAAGCTGTTCCTTTGAAACCTTTTCAGGGTTTGAAAAATCAAACCTTAATCTTTCAGGAGTAATGTTGCTTCCCTTTTGCTGCACATGTTCTCCAAGAACTTTTCGCAATGCAGCATGAAGCAAGTGGGTTGCAGTATGCATTCTTAATGCAATTTCAGAATGGTCTGCAAGACCTGACTTAAACTTTCCGGTAGTTGACTTTCTTGAAAGCGCCTGGTGCTTTTCAAACTCTTTTTGAAACGCTTGCTTGTCAACTTCAAGGCCTTTTTCTTTTGCCATTTCAACAGTCATCTCCAAAGGAAAGCCATAGCTTTGATATAAAAGAAACGCGTCATTTGCGGAAATTTTGCCATGCTTTTTGAAAATCTTTTTAAACATTTTTACTCCCTGGCCCAAAACCTTTGCAAACTTTTCTTCCTCTGCCTCAATTTCTTTAAAAATTGCAACAGAATTTTTCTTAAGCTCAGGCCATTCATCACCATAAATTTCAACAACCTTTTTTGCAATCTCGCGGCAAAAGCTTCCTTCAATTCCCAAAAGCCTTCCATGCCTTACTGCTCGCCTAATCAGCCTTCGCAGAACATAACCTTGCTCTATATTACTTGGCACAATTCCTTTTCCCTCACTTAAAACAAATACAACAGCGCGAATGTGATCTGCAATAATGTGGGCACTTTTTTCATTAAATTCCCTTGCAAGCTGCTTTATCTTTTCCATTAGTGGCAAAAACATTTCTGTTTCGTAAACATTTCTCTTGCCCTGCAGCATTGCAACAGTTCTTTCAACACCCATTCCTGTGTCAACATTCATTTGCTTTAATTTTTCAAATTTGCCTTCAGCAGTTTTGTTATACTGCATAAAGACATCATTCCAAATTTCAAAAAACTTTCCACAATTGCAACCAGGTTTGCATTCCTTGCCACACGCTTTCTTGCCTGTGTCGTAAAATATTTCAGTGTCAGGACCACAAGGACCTGTCTTTCCAGCTGGGCCCCACCAATTGTCTTTTTTTTCAAAAAAGAAAATTTTCTCAGAAGAAATTCCCAAAGACAGCCAAACATTGGCTGATTCTTCATCCTTTGGAGCATCTTTGTCACCTGCAAAGCAGGTTACACTAATCTTTTCTTTATTCAATCCAAGCCATTTTTTGCTTGTTAAAAATTCATAACTCCATTCAATTGCCTTTTTTTTGAAGTAATCTCCAAGCGACCAGTTTCCCAGCATAAAAAAGAAAGTTAGGTGCGATTGGTCTCCTACTTCGTCAATATCCCCAGTTCTAATGCATTTTTGGTTGTTTGCAAGCCTTTTTCCTTCAGGATGCTGCTGTCCAAGCAAATATGGAACAAGAGGGTGCATTCCTGCAGCAGTAAACAAAACAGTTGGATCATGCTCTGGAATAAGCGACGCACTCGGAATAATTGCATGCCCATTTTCCTTAAAGAAATCTAAATAGGCCTTTGCAAGCCTTTTTGCAGTCCACATGGACAAAAATGAGCTGGAAAAGGTTTAAAAGAAGGGTTTTCACCTGGCAAGAAAAATCTTTCCCTTTCTTATCCTGTCAACAAGGCCCTTAAGAGGGGTTTTTCCCTGATCAAACACTGAAACAAGCAGTCTGCCATCCTTTCCCTTACCCAAAACAAAGGCGTTCTTCATTATTGGGTCTGGTTCAATTTCAATCCCTGTTCCAAATCCGATTTTAGCTCCTTTTACCAAAAGACCATTTCTCTCATTCATAAGCTCTGCATCCATTCTTTCAAGTTCATTAAAAGAAATCTTATTCCTTTCCAAAAACCGGTAAATTTGTTCGTTTGTTAAAGCCTGGCCAAGTGGATGAGAAACCCTTTTATCCATTAAAGCAATGTAAGCCTCCTCAAGGGTTGGAGCATTAACAAACTTTCTTACCTTTAAAAATTCTGAAACAAAGAACGTGCTAAGAGGCCTAATAATACATGTTTTGGTTGGCTGGTTTTTAAGCCAGTTAAATGCAAAAGTGTTTGCAAAAAATTGGGTAAAACCATCTGGTTCAGTTTTTCTGGAAACACTTCTCCTGTAAAGTTTTAAAACAAACGAAGGAACCCTGTGAGCCAAATCAGGCCTTTCCTGAATAAATTGAGCCTGCTCCGCTGAAAATAACCTAAACACTCTTGCGTGCTGTCCAAAACCAATCTCAACAGGGTGGACATTTTCAGAAAAGTGAACCCTGTCCTTTTTGTCAATCCTAACGCTTTTCAGCAACTGCCCTATCTTTTTACCGTGCCTCAAACCAAGATTTCGCCCGTTCTTGGTAATCAAAAGATTTGAACCAACCGGTCCTCTCTTGTGAATCATTACCCCAAAAGGAGTTTGCTGTCTCTTAACCTGCTTATTAAACATGTTTAAAACTAAGGCGTTAAAAGTATAAATAGCAGATTGCTTGACTATTTCATTCCCACTGCAGCTTTGGATAACCTGCATTCATTACACAAACATTTGTAAAGTCCCAAGGCAGGTAAAAAGTTGACTGCTAAGCCATTTCAGGAGTAGTCTTACTTGTGGCACCGCAGTTACTCATTGCAGGCACAAAACCTCCTAAAATTAAATAACGAAATACTGCAATCCCCACTGGTTCCAGCATCCCTATAAGCACAGTAAAAATCAGTTGTGTTTCTGCCAGGCGCCAAAGACAGTGGCAAAGGCCAACATGGAAGCGAACTAGAGGCAAAATAATCACACAAGTCACAGGATTCATTGTCATTTTCCTGACAGGTTCCAACATTTCCTCCATGGACGCTGCAAACTTCAGTACAGTTTTCATCTACAGCTCCTTGATACCAACAATACCCATCCCACTCATATCCAGCGCAACTAGATTCCAGTTCAGGTTCTGATGCTGAACCACTTGCAGCAATTACAACATTTCTTGCAAGGTTTGCATGGTCGGTATATTCAAGGCTAACAGTTCCCAAGCCAGTTGACGAACCAGTACAACTCAAAATCATTTCTGCTCCGGCATTTACAGTAAGAGGAAGACCACCCTCAAGAAAAGAACAAATAGAATAATCAGTTACAGCAACATTTGTTATTTTTATTGTTCCACCGGTAATATTCTGAAGTTTTATAATCGCATCTCCGCCTGAAGCAGAGCTTCCCTTCAACAAAATCCGTGTATTGCTACTTGAAAAAGAAACCTTGGAAGCAGGAGTTATTACAACAAAAACAAGAACAGCAATAATAGACGCATTTAAAATTAGAGCCCAACCATAAGTCATAAAATATTCTAATGAGACTTCTTCTTTGTTAGTCATTTGAATAAAATAAGTCTTTAAAGTATTTAATTGTTTATTATAACAAAAAGTAAAAAAGTAGTGCAGTGGAAAACTTTCAGCAAAACTGAGCAAACCAAGAGGTTTGCGAAGCCTGTAAAGCTTTACTTTACATGTGTTTGCAAAAAAGCCCACTGCAATAAATAAAAATTAGGGCAGTGGAGAGTAAGCCGCCTTTTGTTCACCCCGAAGGGTTGCCGGCATTTGTCTAAGCCGCTCTAAGGCGTTGCACCCGCTCTGTGTTCCGAAAAACCCAGAGATTAACCAGAGGCGCGTTTCATTCACCAAAAACTTTTTCTAAAAGCTTCAAATGATATCGTTTCTGTTCCCCTGGACTCCCTCTCGGAAGCTGTTTTGGAAATGGGAGGGCGGACTTTCCTCACTTCAAACCCTAAAAGGGGAAGCGTTAACCAGCCTTCCACTACCCTAAAAATAATTATGTATAAAAGAGAATTTAAAGGTTGTGGTTTTGAGAAAAATCAATTTTTACTTTTTTTTGCAAGTATACAAATTTTATTTAAGAGATTGATTTTTAGGGTTTGAGCTCGAATCTTTTCTCAATTGTCTTTAAAATACGTGATGTTTCACTTTTAACATTAAGTGTTATAGAATGCAACACCCTTGGATTATGGGATAAATTGGAAATTAATCTGTTTGGAAAAGAGCGCAAAATTTTTGAGTCTTTTGGTGCAACTACTTTGAACTGTTTGCCGGAAACAAACATGCCAGAACGCGGAATTACAAAATCTGCATTTGCCGCTAACGCCCTTAGTTCAGTGGCACTTTTTCCCTCAGAGGAAAAAAAGGTTGAGACAACAGACGTAATGCCCCTTTTTTTTAAGGATGCTGAAAATGCCTTGCTCATGGCATTACTTAAACCACCAAAAGGACAAACAAAAACAACCCTGACAGGATTTTTTGCAGTTCTAACCTGCCTTGGCAGAGGTCTTAGCATTTTAACAAAAAGCGAAACTTTCTTTGTTTTATTTTTTAACCAAGGTCTTATTTTTCGCATATTTTAAATTAGGTTTTTAAGAGTTTAAAAATGTTATTAAAAAAAAAGATGGTTTGAGACCATACAATGGAAGTATTTCCGCAAGTAAGCTAATTACTCTTGCTTTTATTAAGAGCCCTCAGGTGTTTAGTACTGGTATGCTGAACAGGTCGCCGAAGCTCCTTGCTTACACAATCAGCCTATCAAACCGGTGTTCTACCGGCACCTTCGTCCCTACAACAAGCAGTCAAGCTGCCTGCTTTCAGGAATGGTTGTCTATTTTCAGGGGTTGCTTCGAGCTTAGATGCTTTCAGCTCTTATCAACTGCAGCGTGGCTACCCAGCAATGCCTTGTCAGACAACTGGCACACTAGAGGCTACGATGCCACGTTCCTCTCGTACTCATGGCATCTTTCCTTCAGACAACCGACAACTCCAACAGATAGGATCCAAACTGGCTCGCACCGTTCTTAACCCAACTAACGTAAGGCTTTAATGAGTTAACACCTCCACCCTTGGCCGCTTATGCACGGCCAGGATGCCTTGAGACGACGGCGAGGTCGCAAACAGCGGGGTCGATGTGGACTCTCACCCGCTACCACTCAATTACCCCCAGGGTAAATTCACTGTTAGACCAGGGTTCCATTAACAAACACACTGGCGTTCGCTAGGCCCTTCTTTCAAACCCACGTTTCGTGCTGTGAGAAACATGGTTAAGCCTGCTTTTGCCCTTGCACTCTACTGCGAATTTCTAACTCGCATGAGCAGACCTTTGGGCGCCCCTGATATCTTTTCAGGGGCGTACCGCCCCAGTCCAACCGCCCATCAAATGCTGTCCCCTTGCAGGTTAGCGATATAGTTTTTAAAGGATGGTGTCCCATTGTTGCTCCACAATTCCTAGCGAAATCGCTTCGATGCTCCCATCTACTCTTCACTCCAAAAACCATACCACAACATCAGAATGCGGTAAATCTCCGTGGGGTCTTCTCTTCCCGTTGGAGTTATGCGGCATATTCACCGCAAAGCAAGTTCATCGGGCTCAAATTAGGGACAGCGGGAATCTCGTTACTTCGTTGGTGCAAGCCGGCAATAAACCGGCAAGGTATTACGCTACCGTGAGAGCCTCAGAGTTAGGCCCGCTCTTCACCAGCGCTTAGACCCCTTGAACAGGGCGTTCACGTACTGGCAGTGAGCAGAAGTCAGCAGCTATACGCATCCTTACGGACTAGCAGCCACCTGTGTTTTTGCTAAACAGTCGGACTCC
>JAFCCL010000018.1 GCA_017610205.1 Candidatus Iainarchaeum sp.
CCGCCTGATGTGTTTTGCAATACTAGGCTTGCAGTGTTTTCTGAAACCGAGCTTCCTTTTAGCATGATTTTTGAAGGGTCAGAGCTTGAAAAACTGGCAGTAGCAGAAGTTGGGCTTATGACAAAAACAAGCACTCCAACAAC
Source organism: Candidatus Iainarchaeum sp. (assembly GCA_017610205.1). GTDB lineage: Archaea > Iainarchaeota > Iainarchaeia > Iainarchaeales > JAFCCL01. The sequence continues at coordinate 144 of JAFCCL010000018.1, forward strand.
ACTGGCAATTATTACAAGCGCCCAACCATAAGTCATTAAGTATTCTAATCCAGATTGTGCTTTTTGGTTCATTTGTTTCAATTAGCTTTAAACTCTTATTTATTGTTTTGCTTTGATTTTTTTTTTGGTGGGCGTTTGCCTTTTTTTTGGGGGATGGAAAAGGAGTATTGTGGTTTTTGTTAACTGCTTCTGTTATTGTATTCTGCTTGTATTTCTGCTGCGCTCAGTGCCCTGTTGAAGATTTTGGCTTCGTCAATTATTTCGTTGGAAAAAGATTTCTACAGGGCTGATAAGCTTGCTTTTAAAAAAAAATTAGACTGTTGGAACGACCTTTTTTACAATCTGCTGGCTTTGCCTGAACATTGGCTTTATTACCGTTATCAAAAGAAGTGCGGCAATAATTAGTATTACCAGCATGTAAACAGAACTCCATTCACTTTGGGCTTTTTCCTCTTTTAGAAATGATTTAATCCCAGCCATTCAAATAAGATAATGGAAAAAGGCATATTTAAGGGTTTGGATTGAAAAAAAGAAAAAGTTGAGCTAATACCTAATACAGCATTAGCTTCTTTTCAAAACAATAGCACAGCACTTGCCCAAGCCTTCACATACTTCGCATGCGTCCTCAATGCTTGTGCCATCCCATTCACCGCCACCATCTTCAAGGTTATAGGCTTCAATGTCATCCAAAAGCTCGTCTAAATTAACATTGCAAACAACTGCAAGCCTTGCGGCCTGGTTGCTTGAACCATGATATATAAGCCTTTGATTCTCACTGGCATCTTCGCATCCAAGGCATTCAAAGCCGCTGTCAATATCTTCTTCAAATTGCCCTGTACTCATGCAAACCTGGTCCTTGCTTATTGAAAGCCGTTCTACAAGGGCACTTGCAGCAAGCACGTCATCTGGTTTGAAAACAACTTCTGGTGTGTGCTTTAACGCACCTGGTGAACCTATTAGGTCCGATACAAGCGTTTTTGTTTCATTTAAAGGGCTGTTTGTAAGCCAGCCCATTGCCTGCATAATTATTGGAATAAGGATTGCAAGAATTGCCATTGCAATAATAGCTGCAATAAGCAATTTGAATGTGCTATATGCTTGTCCTTTCTGATTCAAATAAAATCACCTAATTAAAAAAAGACTTTCTGATATTTAAAGGTTGCTGTTGCCAGAATCCAAACAGGCTATTCTTCCGAAAGGTCTTTTCCAAAGCTTACAATGCACTCGTACTCGCAGTCATCTTCCCCAGGAAAGCATTTATAGTAAACTGTTGTCTGATACTGGGTTGTTAATTCAATCAAGCTGGTTTCATATTTTTCAAATGCAACTGAATCAATGGCATCAAGCTCAACGCATTCAAAGCCAATGCCTGTAACAGAGCTTGCAAACGCCCTATTGCTGTAGGTTGAGCCTTTTGCAAAAACAAGGTCTTTGGCAACAATTACGCTTCCGTCAGGGCTATTTAATGAATTTTGAAAGCCCCTGTAAAGGCTTTGTTCGCTTACAGTGTATTGAATGTTTTCAACCTGTGAAATGACTGCAAAAATTATTACAAGAATGAAGACAACCAGTACAATTTCCACAATAAGCCTAAATCCTGCGCCCTCCTGCCCTTGCTGGTTCAATCCAAATCACTGCCCCTGCCACCTGCTTTTTTCATTCCAACCAGTACTTTTTTCATCCGAAAAAGCCTCCGACTACAGTACTGCTTGCAATTATTGAAACAAGGAATACTGCAACAGCAATTGGCAGGGCTTTTGCAATGTTTATAAAAAACAAGAGCTTGTTGTCTTCCTGAATCTTTGTTGTAAAATAAGTCATTATTATGACAAGCTCTATTACGTAAAAGCCTACAATTAAAAGGAATTGAATTGGAGTAACCATTGCTGAAAGAGATGCGCCTGTTACGTTAAGTCCCATTCCTGAAACATCCGGAACATTGAATGGAACAGAGCCTGAAACATTTCCAAGGGTATCAAGCGTCTGGTTAATGTTGCTGTTGTAAATTGTGGCAAGGGTTAGCATTACAACCTTTTGCAAAGCAGTTGTTACACCCAAAACAATTGGGGCAATGAAGACAGCCATTGTAGTCATCATTCCGGTTGTGTCAGAAATTAACATGCGTAATGTTTCGTTGACTTTTTCACCATTCCTAAGCTGCAGTGAAAGCGAAATCAGTGTTCTTGCAGCAACATTAACTCCAAGCTGTACTGAGTCAACCATTATTTTCATTCCTGTCTGGATTGTTTTGCTTGGAATATTTTTAAGGCTGCCGTAATTTTTGTCAAAAACAGCTGCTTTCAACGGCAAACCCAAAAGCTCAATGTTTTCAACGGTTTTTCCAAACACTGTCTGTGAAATTCTAAAATCCGGAAGAAAATTTCTTGTATGCTTTAAGGCCTCTTCAACAGGCTTGTTTTCCCCCATCCTTGAAGCAAGAATGTAAAGGCTGTCTTTGAATTCTGACTCCATTTTTAGGATGTCAAGCTGTGCCTTTCTTTTGTAAATATTGCGATAGAATACAAATAAGGAGGCAGCACAAACAATGGTTAACAGAAATCCAAAAGAAAAGGCATAGGGAGTTACATCATTCTCTGGCTTTGAAAAAAAGCTTATTTTTTCAACCTGCAAAAGGTCATATGCCTTTTCAGAACCGTACTTTAAGGAAAGCTTTTGAAAAAATGGCCCGTCGTCGTCATAATAGTTTGCTTCCTCGCCCTCTCTCTCCATAACCTGTGCAATGGTTTGGTCTCTTGTAAGAAGCTGAAATCCTTCTTCGCCCACAAGGGCATATGGCGGAATTCCCTGGTTTGAAATGACAAGGCTTCCTGCAATTCCAATTACAAGAACTGCAACAGCAGCCATTCTTATGTCAATTCTTCGCCCTCCAAAAAGCATTGTGTTCTTTTTTGGAAGCCCTGGAAACGAATCCGGAATTTTTGGAATTGATTGGGTTGGCGGCCTCCTGCTGATTACATCACGTGCAAATAAAAAGGTAACAACAGGAATTATAATATTGTACAAAAGAATTAGAAGAGGCGGGGTTGCCATTGCCTGGCCTGAAAAGGCTGAACCAACAGGCAAAACAATTATCAGAATTAACGGCAACAGTACCCCAAGGTAAAAGAGTAAAACACTTGGCTGGCTTAGTTCTCTTGCATACTGTTCCATTTTTCCCCTGATTGATTCAAGAATTGAAATCATTGTTGAGTCAAGAAGCTGGTATCTTTTTGCCTCAGTGTTTTCAAGAACAGACGCCCTTATTCTCATCAAAGCCTGCTTGAATTCCTCGCTGTACTCACCCCACCTGTAAGCAAGCACGTCAAGCCCCTCGCTTACAGTGTTATAAACTCCAAGCTGCACATCCCACAAAATGCGCTTAAAGTCATCAGCAATTTTGCCAGTGCCGTGCTCTGCCGAAAACTCAACCGCCTTTTCAAGATTCGGAACAAGCTTCATTGACATAATCATATAGCCAATCATTTCAGGCACGTAAGTAAGGGCTTTTGTTTTCTCAAGAGCTGCTGCATTTAAGGGATAGTTTTGAATATAATTTGCAAGAAGTGCGGCAACAATGACAAAGGGAAGTATGACATATATTATCACAAAATTCTGGCCAACCATTGCCACAAGCTCGTCATTTAAAGGGGTAAACATTACAACCATTGCAGTAACCATGCCTATGGCAAGCAATGCAAACAATACAACCTTTGTTGTTGCCGAAATTTCTTCAGCACTAAGGTTCCAGCCAAGAAAATCAATTGCTGACTTGTGCTTTTCATCTAATTCAGCACCCTTGCCAAGCGAAGGGAATTTTGAATGAACCGATTTGCAAAATGAAACAAAAGGCTGGTCTTCGGCTTTTAACAGGGTTCTTTCACCTTCTTTTTCAAAGGAAGGCAGGGAAATTTTCTTATACCATTCTCCCGGACCCGATTCTGCAGAAGAATTTTTTCTTATCCTGGAAGAGGAATGCAAATCTTTTCTTTTAACCCTTCTAGCCATTTAAAAAACAGTCCCTTAAATGCAAACAATCCTTTTTTTTCCACTCCAGCCATTTAAAAAAAACAGCCCTAAAAATCATGTTTTCAAAAACCTTTTCAGAAACGTATTCTTAATCCAGTACTTCCACTGGCCAAGAACATCGTCGTAATCAACCTTGCCTTTGCTTTTCAATTGCTTTTCCTTTAAAAGAATCAGCTTGTTCTTGCAGGTTGTTGTATTCTCTGCTTCAAGAAGCTTTGGAATCTTGTACTTGTTTTTCATCTCTACAAGAAATGCCTTGGATTCAGCCCTCATTCTTATGTCAGCCCAAATTTGTTTCATTGAAAGCCCGCTTGTTCTGCTGATTTTTTCAAAAAGCTCTGATTCCTTTAAACTGTCTTCCATTAATTCAAGGCTATCCTTTCTTGCATCATAAAGCATTAAGTCAAGCAATGCCCCCTCCCTTTCAGGGTCTTCACTCCAGTGCTTTTTAACCTCAGTAATTTGCACAACACGCCTGTTTCTTTTAAGCGAGCCAGCAAACCTTATAGGCCTTGCAACAATCACAAGGTCTGTTGCTTTAAAGCTTGTGTTTGGAACACCCAAATCATTTACAACACGGTCCCATACACTGTAAGCTGAATCACCATGCACTGTTCCAATCACAATATTTCCGGCAGCACCAATTCTCATTGCCTCGTACAAAACCTTTGCCTCATTTGAACGAATTTCTCCAAGAACAAAAGCAGAATCTCCAAGCCTTAAAGCAGTTCTCAAAGCCTCTTCTGGAGCAACCTCTGTTTCTGTTTTGCTGACACTAATAGGGCTTCTGGTCTTAAGCCTTTGAACATTAAAGCCAACCTTTTTCATATAAGGAACAGGAAGTTCCAAAGTGTTGTGAGCAATGATGTTTTCACACAGGAAGTTTTCATTGTCTGGAACCGAAAAATCATAAACAAATTCCTCTGATTTGCCTAGATGTTTTATTGATTTGATTTCGTCCCAGTATAGGTCTGAAAAAACAAGCTTTTCTATTTTTTTGAATAAACTAGAATCCATTGAACTTTGTGAGGATAAGAGATAGCTGCTCATTTTTTCTCTTCCAATGGAATTGTTTCTTGTGATATAGTCCTGTCTGTTGAAGTTTTTTATTTCTGTTGAGAACATTTCCTTTTCTACAGTGTTAAAGGGAATGATGTCACAAACAGCATGCAAAGAAGTTCTGCCACATGTTTTTTGCAGTTGTTTTATTTTGTATTCCTGCAGGAAGCCTATTTGCTTGGCAAATAATCGGACCATTTTCAGACTGCTTATTCTTAAATCAGTGGTTTTGTCTTTTTTCAGTTTGCCTTTTCTTGCAACAATTCCAAAGGGCAAAAGTAGGAACTGCAAGCCGTCAATCATCCTTTTGGACACAAGACTTATTCCAACCTCATATTTGCCATTGTAACCGTCACCACTGTATAAGCCTTTGAGAATATCAGCCATTTGCTTTTTTGACAGCCTAAAAACCCATTCTGGAAAATCTTTTGTGTAAGCGTTTCCGTTCAGACCCAGGATTTTTTTCATAAAAAAGTTCAGGTTGGTGTTTGAAATTATTGAAGAAAACTTGTCGCTGTGAAGTCTGACCTTTAGGTCGCCTAGTTTCACCGCAACGGCTTTGATTAGGTCAATGCATTTGGGTTCTGAAATTATTACGCCATATTTGCCGTCATAGCAGCCGTCTGCAAGCCACAGGCCGACAAAATTCAGAAAAGTTTCATCCAAATCAATTTTTGCAGGAATCGCTTTTGATTTTTTGTCCAGCTTAAAACACAATTTGTTTGCATCAAGACTTATTGGCTTTGACTTGGTTAGCTCTTTGAATACTTTAACAGGCAGCAGAGAAAGCCTTTTCCAGGCACTTATACTCGACTTGCTATAGCACATGCCCTTTGCTATCTTTTTCAATTCATCCCAATTTTCCTGAATCAGCCCTTTAAATTCACTGGAAACAACGTAGCCTGTATCTATTTTGTCCAAAGAATCAAGCAGGCTTATTGATTGCAGTTCATCTTCTTTGCATGGCAAAAGCCTTGGAGTGGCAATAAAGCTTCCTTCCCTAAAATCTTTTGATTTCACAGGCAAGATTTCGTTGCCAACCAACCCAAACAGGCAATGGTCTTCAGTAACCTTGATTTTTTTGCCAGTTCTTGTTTCAAGTTCATATAATTTCTTTGAAGCCTTGTGCCTAATGAATTGTGTAACCATAGCCAACTGCATTTTTGCTTTATTATCCATAGAAAAGACTCTGATTGCATCAGGATTAGCAAACAAGATTTCCCTTCCGTCAATTCTTTCACAGCCATATTTTTCAACAAGCCCGTCAATCAATTCGCCGACTGTTGTTCTTTCCATCTCGCCGTTTCTCTCAACAACAATTGAAGAATCACCGGTCACGCTGTCTTCCTGCACAATGATTCTTGTATTCTGCGGAATCTCCAAAAGACAACTGCTTAACAAAGAAGTCTTTCCAGAACCACGGCTTCCAGTAATAAGCATTGTTGCCTGCATGTCAACAAAGAAAGAAATAAGGCCGGCAGCCAAAGGAGTCAAAAAATCAACGCCAATAAACTGCGGCAAAGTCCAGGGAGTTACCTTATGCAGCCTGAAAGCAAAGGCTGTTCCGTCAGGAGAAAGCGGCGGGCCAATAACTGCAATCCTTGTTTCAAGGTCAGGAAGGTCAAAATCAAGAACAGGGTGGGCTTCGTCAAAAGGCCTTCCGGACATTGCCCTAAGCTTGCTTGTAAGAGCATTTGCCTCGCCCTGAGTGTACAAAATGTTTGTCTGGCATTGCCCAAACTCAGAGTGAACAACATAAAGGGGCTTTTGGCCAATTGGGCTGTCAATGTAAATATCTGTCAAAGTTCTGTCGCTTAAAAGAATTTCAAGAATTCCATAGCCAACAGTATAACGGGCAACAATGGAAGCAAGTTCAATTATCTCAGCAGTTTCAAGCTTTATTTTGTTTTGTTTTGCAACATCCTTTATTGTGGACTCATAAAGCCTTTCAAAATAACGCCTGCTTTTTGCAACAGTACTCAGGCTTGTTTTGCCAGGGCGGTATCCTGCAACAATTTCCCTTGTTTTGCTCATAACAAAATACTGCTCAGGGCTCAGGGTATATTCAGGCGGATTAATAAAGTAAAGATTTTCAGTCCTTGAAGGATGTGAAAAAATCTGCACTGTTGCCTTGTTGACAGTGTACTCGTCCAAAAGCTCAAGGCTCTCCATTTCCTTAAACAACAATCTGCTTCCAATAAAAGATGGCTTTACATCCGCTTCAAAAATTCCGTGATAGAGCTCAGCAGTGTCAGGAATCTGCCTGAGCTTTGCAAGAAAATCCTTTGTTTTTGCAATAAGCCCGGTTTTGTCAAAAGCCTCCTTCAAATAAACAAGTGTTTCAAGATAGGGCTTTGAGCATTCAAGGTAATCCTTGCCCTGTGCCTTAAGCTTTGAATTTTCAATCTTCAATTCTTTAAGCAAAGTAAGGTATGAAAGAATCGGGTCATATGCAAGCTCGTCGTGGGCAATTTTTACAAGAGTATCATGCCTTTGAGAAAAATACTGCTCGCATTCCTTGCCTGCCTTTCCCAAATGGCTATAGCTCCAAACGCTTTCAACATTAAAGCCCTGCATTAAGGCAGCAATTTCTGAAAGCAGCTTTGTTTGCTTTTCACCATAAACCCTTTCATAAACCTCGCTTAAAACAAGAATGTCTGCCTCAACCTCTGCAAGCACTGTAATGATATGAAAACGGCAATGCAAATCATCAGCAATGCTTGCACCATAGGGACAGTCCTTGCAGGCAAAAATAAGATGGCGTCTATTGCCCTCTTCTTTTACTGCATGATCCCCTACTTTTAAACCGCCAATCTCCATAACCCAATCACACTACTTTTACAATAGCAAAGCCTGATACAAAAGCAAAGCCATTGCCTGCTCTATAAAGGAATTAACTTATATTTAAATTATGAGATTTTAGAATAACTCCCTGTTGAGACGCCTGTAGGATTTATCTAAAATAGCAAGGTTTTTAAAAAGCACTAAGTATTACTTAATGATATGGAGCATGTGAGCATTAAATTGGAAACTACTATGGCAAAGCAAATTGAAAAGGACATGAAGGAATTCAATTACAGCACCAAAACAGAGTTTATCAGGGAGTCCGTTAGAGACAAGCTAAAGCAGCTGGCGGAGGAAAAGGCAAAAAAGAAAGCCTGGAAGGCGCTTTATAATGCAAGAGGAATATTCAAAGGAAAAGGCAAGGCAAAAACTGATGAGGAGTTTTACAAGTTGCGCGAAGAAGCCGGAAAAGAATTCATGGATATTTTAGAAAAGCGCTTTAGTCAAAAGTAACTTCTTCCGGCGCTTTAATTTCAACAATGTCTTGCAAAACTTCAAAGTGAAAATCTCTTGTAATCAAAACTGCCTTGTTGTCTCTTGCAAGAATAGAGTGTAGAATATCCGATTCATGAGATTCAGTTTTTACTTTGGCTAATTTTTTTGCTTGCAAATACTGTTCATTAGAAATAGGCACAATTTCAAGGAAATGCTCAAAAGAAGAAAAAACCTGCTTTAGCCTCTCATCAGAATAATCCCGCTTCAGCTCGTGGACAACGGTTTCAGAATATAACACTATGCAGCCTTTCTTCTCACAATTCTTCAAAAACTGAAAAGCAAACTCCCCCAAAGGCCTAATGCTATCACGCCTGTCTTCAAAGTAGTCTCTCCAAATCGCAGTATCCAAATAAAACCTTTGAACCATCCAAAAACATTTTCCCAAAGAGCCTTTAAAGCGGTTTTGAAAGCAGGTTTCCGGTAAACCCCCCAAAAAAAAAAGCCAAAAAACACTCAAAACACAGACACAATTAATCCATTTGCTAACAATAAAAAATGACTCAAAAAGCACAAGCCACCCTCTCCCACCACAACAAAAGCCTTTGCAAATTCCCCATAAAAAAAAGCCATGTTTTCACACAAAAAAAACTAGGTGGTGTCCTGATTTAAGTTCCTCTCTATAGTGTTGTTTTCTATTCTCCTTTATTAGTTTTTCTTCCCGGCTCATGGGTTTCGCCTCATTTTTTCAACAAATGCTTGTGCTGGTGTCCTTAGATGGCTGTTTGTTAGGCTTAGGTGGTGGATGTCGTTG
>JAFCCL010000019.1 GCA_017610205.1 Candidatus Iainarchaeum sp.
TCTGTTTCATAACAAACCTATATAAAAGTAATCACAACCTAAATATAATTATTGGCATGACCACCTTTTTTTAAGAAAAAGCCCCGATAGTCTAGCCCGGTCAAGGACAATGCCTTCTCAAGGCATAAACCTGGGTTCAAATCCCAGTCGGGGCAATAAACCTCCTACTTCTATATAGTTTACAAAATATGTAATCAAGGCGTGTAATAACAACTCAAAACACAATAGTAAGAGGTGTTATAATGGAAAGAAACAGAGAAGATATCCATAATTACGGCCTGATGCTCGGGACGTATCTCAAGAAGGTAAACGAATCTGAAGAAATAAATGAACGAAATAGGAAGCTTTTGCAGGACTACCACAAAGCAAACGGTATGGAAGGCCTAGCAATTCCTACTCAGGTAAAGCATTTGCAGGTAATGTTTTCAATTTGCTTCTCTGCTTTCTGTTTTTTCACTTCAATCCTCCTTTGATTCCGTTATTGCGCTTTTTCTGCTGGCTTCTTCTTCCACTTGCTTTCTGGCTTCTTGCACTAGCTCGTTGAATTCTTTTTTTGTTGGAACATGTTTTGCGAATTCAACCATCGAGCACTTGTTAAGGCATTTTTTGATTTCTTCGGTATTTTCTGCTTCCCGGTTTTTCAGCTGTCTAAGCAACTCCGTGTTCGTTGTTTCTTTGCCTATGCCGTGCTTGCATTGGAAGTAATATCTTATTGCCTGTGAAACCTTCTCATAGGCGTCTTTTTTTCTTTTCTTTTGGAAGAGCTTTTCTGCCAGGGAAAGCATTTTTTTTGCTTCTTTGGCAAAGTCAACTGGCTTTTTTTGCTCTGGCGTCTGTTCTTTCACTACCTGCTTTTTTTGTTTCCTGAAAAATTTCCTGTAAGCCAGCCATGCTAGAAAAGCGATTATCGCAGCTATAGGCAAAAGCCATATGGGGCTTGGTCCTGGCTCCTCTTTGTCGCCCTCAAGCGAAACGTTTTTTATGGTCTCATCGATGTAGTCCGCTGTTATTTTCTTTTCCTGGCCCTCGTGGTTTTTGAACACTGTTTCTATCTTTGTATGGTTTTGTGTAATTTGGTTGAATGTTGTTTGAGCTTGTTTGAATCCCTGGCTTTCAATCTGCTTCTTGTACTGCTGGTACTGCGCGTTTTCATTGAGGGCTTGCAGCATTTTTTCCCTGTCTTTCGGGGTTTGTGTCATTATTTCTTTCATTTCCCCGTTTTCCATCCTGCCTTTTATTGTTGCTGTGTTTCCACCCTGTGTTTGGTATGTTGCTTCAAAGCTTCCGCTATTTGCATCAGCTGCATTAACATTTACATCTTTTCGTGTGTAGCCTGAGCTGGCAAGCTCTTCCTGTTCTTTCTTGAATTCTTTGTTTGCTTCAAGGCTTTTTTTGAACTCTTCTTCCATTTGCTTTTGTTCTTCGGCTTGTTTCTGCATTTGTTGTTTGATCGCCTTTGTGTCCTGGTTAAGCTGGTTGTTTTGCACCCTGTCCTGAGCCGACTGGCTTTGTTGAGTGCTCTGCTGATTGTTAAAGCCTGTTTGTATGTTGACTGAGCTGCCGGAAGAGGAATATGAAGTTGTTTGTATGCTCCTGCCATTGCATTGGTATATTGTTGTTATGCCTTGTGATTGTCCTTGCTGTGCTTGAGACTCGATTACTTCTACTGAAAAGGTGTTGGATTTCACTGTTTCTTCTTCCCCTGTTTCAGGGTTGGTGTAGCTTATTTCTGCTGTATCCAAGTCGTAGGTTCCGCCTGCAAACGGTTTTATTGGGCCGTATTGTAGGCTTGTTTCTTTGTCTGCTGGCAGGGTTTTTTCAGCGCATTGGATGTCAAAGCCGTTGTTGCCGAACACTGTTTTGTCAACGATTTTTATTGGCAGTTCTTTGCCAAAGGGGTTTTCAAAATTGAGTATTACGTTGACCTCGTCCTCTGTTTTTATATTTTGTTTGTCAAGCTGTTTTTGCACAGTCAATTGTGCGGCTAATGCTGCTTGGGTGAAGAGTAAGAGTAGAATGAACAGTACTGTAAGGTAGTTTTTCTTAATGTTTTTCATTCACATCACCACTCTGAACTTTCCGTATATAAGGTAAATGTTGGCAAGCATCATTGCTAATGCTGCTGCAAAGAACCATTCTTTTATGCTTGTGTCTTCCCATTCCCTTTCAATGTTTTTCCCAATGTTTTTGTATATTTCGTTTAGAGTGTTTTCATTTACTGACTTAGAGTAATTGCCTCCTGTCTCGCTTGCAATTGTTTTAAGGGTTTGTTCGTCAAGCTCTGCGTACTGTGGCCTGCCAAAAAAGTCATAACCCAGAACAATTGGCTCTTCTGAACCAAGCCCTATTGTGTGAACTTGGATGTTGTTTGTTTTTGCAAATTCTATTGCTTCTTGTGGTGTTACAACGCCAGCATTGTTGACGCCGTCGCTGAGAAGAATCACGACCTTTCTTTTGTTTGGGATTGATGTTACCATGTCTATCGCAAAGGCTAAGCCGTCGCCTATTGCCGTTCTTCCTTCTTTTTGTTGTATTGCATCAAGTTTTTCAAGCGCTTTTTGCTTGAATGGCGTGAGATAGGCTGTTGTTGTTGCTCCTGATTCAAAGATGACTATTCCAATGTTATCTTTTGTTTGGAGGCTGTTTATCAAAATAGCGGCTGATTTTTTTGCTGCTTCAAGCCTCGTTGGCTTGTAGTCTGTTGCAGCCATACTGCCTGAATCGTCTATGACAAGAACGACGTTGACTCCTTCCTTCTCTGTCAGTAGGGGGATTCTTGGGTCTGCAAGCCCAATTATGATTAGTGTTGCTGCTATTATCATAAGAAGAAAGGGCAAGTGTATTCTTATAGCTGCTTTTTTTGCCGAGACCTGTTTTATTATTCCGAGGGAACTAAATTTTATGGCTGCTTTCCTCTTTTTGCCTTGGTGTATCCTGTAAAGAAGCGCTGAGATTGGAACGATTAGCAAGAGGAGTAGCAGTAGGGGCTCTCCAAAACTTAAAGGCATTTGACGGCCCTCTTTCTTTCCCTTAAGGCAAAAAACTTTCTTAGCGGAGCGTGGAATGGTTCTCCGGTGTAAACCTTTATCAAGTCAACCTTGATTTTTTTCAGTTTTTTTGACAACGCATCGTTTTTTTCTTTTGCCTTTTTTTTGTAAGTTTCTCTGAATTTTTCGTCTGACGTGTTAACCATTAATTGTTCGCCTGTTTCTTCATCCTCCAAAAAGACATAGCCTGCGTCAGGAATCTGCTCTTCTACTAGGTCGGACAGGCTTACCACTATTGGGTCGTGTTTTCTTTTAAGGTGTTTTAGCGGTTTTTCAAAGTCTTGGGAAAGACAGTCTGATATTATGAACAGAATGCTTCTTTTTTTTATTATGTTGTTTAGCTGTGCTAGTGCGTTGCCAATATCTGTTTTTCTGCTTTCAGCTGAGTAGTATATTAAGCCTCTTAACAGCTTGAGGACGTGTTTTCTTCCCTTTCTTGGCTTGACAAACTTTTCGATTTTGTCCGTGAACAAACACAGGCCAATGTTGTCATTATTTTTTATTGCAGCAAACATTATTGAGGCAGCTATTTCAAATCCTGTTTCTTTCTTGCTTTTTTCTTTGCCAAACTCGCCGCTTGCAGAAACATCAAAAACTATGTATACGTTGAGGTCTCTTTCTTCTATGAACTCTTTTACAAATGGCTGGTTGAATCTTGCTGTAACGTTCCAGTCTATTGACCTGATGTCGTCTCCTAGGATGTATTCCCTTACTTCTGAGAACTCTATGCCTCTGCCTTTGAAGACTGAGCGGTAGCTGCCTGAAATAAGGCCTTCTACCGGCATGCTTGTTTTTAGTTCAAGTTTTTTGACTTTTCTCAGAATTTCCTTGACCTTTGGCATTTGCTTCACCTTCAAGGTACCCTTATTTTTGAGAGAACCTGTTGAATTATTTTGTCAGACGTGATTCCTTCTGCTTCTGCTTCGTAGGTGAGCATTATCCTGTGCCTTAGAACATCTGGTGCAATGGCTTTTATGTCTTCTGGCAGGGCATAGCCTCTGCTGTTAAGCAATGCGTTTGCTTTTCCTGCTAGAACTAGCCATATTGATGCCCTTGGAGACGCGCCGTATTCTATTAGTCCATTCATATCCAAGCCGTATTCTTCAGGGTGTCTTGTCGCGTCAACTATTTCTGCAACATATTTTTCTATTTTTTCATCTGCGTAAATGCTTCGGTTAAACTGCTGTATTTTGGTTACTTCGCTGGCGTTCATGGCAAGCCTTGGTTTTGGCTCGACATTTTTTGTGTACCTTTGTATTATTTGCTCTTCTTCTTTTTTGTCGGGATAGTTTATTAGGAGTTTGAATGCAAACCTGTCAACCTGGGCTTCTGGCAACCTGTAAGTGCCCTCTGTTTCTATTGGGTTCTGGGTTGCGAGAACAAGAAAAGGCCTTTGCAACCGAAATGTTTCTCCATAGATGCTGACCTGCCTTTCCTGCATTGCTTCGAGCAGAGCAGACTGAACTTTTGGCGGGGCCCTGTTTATTTCGTCCGCAAGAATCAAGTTGTGGAAGATTGGGCCTTTTTGTGTTGAGAATGTTGCTTTTGTTTGGTTGTATATTTTTGTTCCTGTTATGTCTGCTGGCAAAAGGTCTGGCGTGAATTGGATTCTGCAAAAGCTTGCGTTGATTGTTTCCGACAGCGTTTTTACCATAAGCGTTTTGGCGAGCCCTGGAACCCCTTCCAGCAGAACGTGGCCGTCTGCAATTAGGGCAATCGCAAGCTTTTTAAGTATGCCCTCCTGCCCAACAATTACTTTTCTTGTTTCGTCTAAAACTTTGTTGAGTTTGTTTGCATGGCTTGTTGCCTGCAAGCCAAGTTTTTTTATTTCCTTGTTTTTGCTCGTATCTATCACCCCAAAGAATATTTACCAAATTTTTTAAAATTTTTTTGTTTGAAACAGACCTTGGCTTGAATGCCGTTTTTTTATTTAGTTAATAGTCCTTTTTTTAAGGGGAAAGTTAGGCGCACAGCTTTTGCTGTTTTGTTACCTAACGTTTTTCCCTTAAATCCAATTCCACATATAGGAGGTGGTTCCTATTATCCGTTCTGTTAATATTCCCTTTTTTTGACATGCCTCCTGTTCTTTTTGTGGGGGGTTGAAATCAGGCAGCATTCTTTTTTTGTGGTTTGTTACCTAGTGTTCCCCATTACAGTATTGGCTGTTTTGTTTAATTATTGTTTGCCGAAGTTATGCCGAAATCTTTTTTTATGCAAACAAGACTGGAAAAAAAGGCGTTATTGGGTGTCAAGATAGAGCAAGGCTATGACAGCAACGATTGTGAAAATGCTAGGAATTATTGCGAATGGACCTTGCATAGATTCATGGCCAAAGTATGAAAAAAAGATGGGATTAGAAGTGATGCTATATGCCATTAGGGTTATTGCCAGAATAACAAAAGCCAGGGTAAACCTGGTTTTGAATCTTAAGAGATTTTTCAAATACTCCGCTAAGAGAATGATTAGCAAAAGCGAGCTTATTAGAGCTAGGGCAATCTGCACTGTCAGAATGATTGGGTTATATATCGGCTGGTAACTGGACTCATACAAGTCCAAAACATGCGCCCCAAACCAAATACCTGCCAACAACAGCGCAAATATCCCAGCAGACAGCAGAAGCCTGCTAAAAAAAACTGGCAGCCTATCCTGTTTTTTCAAAAGTTTCTTTGAATTCATCCCAAATCTCCTCCATTTGTTGTGAAACAAAATATATTTTACCATATCCCTCGCCTTTAGGGTCCACCAAACCATGGTTTAGCATTAAGCCAATATGATGCTGCACAGTCTTGTAGTGCAGGTGCAGAGCATCAGCAATTTGCTTCGTGTTGCAAGGCTTCTCCTTAAGCAAACGAAGAATTCTTATCCTGTTTTCTCCTCCTCTGGATGCGACAAGCAACCAATAGACAAGCTTTTTGGATAAGAACATTACCACCACCACAAAAAAAATATAGGAAATCAATTTAAGCCCTTCTTAGGAAAGCAAGAGCCTGTTTTCCTAATCGCCTTTTTTCCAGCATTCTTGCTTCTTTTTGAGCCTGCTTACATTCTCACATACTTTACAGCAAATTCCCATTAGTGTCTTATTTAAGAGTGGGGGGAGGCAGTCACTTCTAAAGGAAAAGCAACTGCCTCAAATTGCATCAAGAACACCTCCTTTTTGGTTTATTTTAATCTTTCGTCCTGTTTTTTCCATTTTCTTTATGTCTTCGCTAATTGCTTTTGCTTTGCCTCCTGCCGTGGGTATAACCACACACATATTGCGTCTTTCTCTTTAATTAGAATTTACCGAAATTGCACCAAACTCTTTTCCAAATCAAGCAGTTTTAGTAGGCACTCATCATTTATTGTGACCTCCTCCCACGCCTAAAGGCGTGGGCTTCCGAGGGTTTAGGAAGCCCATTTAGCCAAACTTATTTGATGAAGATCTGACTGGTTTCTTACATACTGGCGTTCTGTTTCTATATCTACACCAATGTTTCTGGCAAACGAGCCTCTGCTCCAAAAGTGGCCTTTAGGATAACGCAACCGCATATTCGGATGCTTCTTAAACAACTCATAGGCAGACCTGCCTTTTAGAAAAAACAATATTCTGCTTGGATTTTCAGGCTTGTGTGTTCTCAAAATAACATGCAAGTGATCTGACAAGACTGCCAACTCAACTATTCCCCAATCATGCTCTTTAGAAACCTGCTTAAGGGATGCCTCACAGTCCTGTCTAATAGAGTCTTTCCTCAATGAGTTATACCTGTACTTTGGACACCATTCCAAATGGTGCTCCCAACAGCCTTTAATATGGTGATAACTATATAGATTATCGTTTTTCAGGTAATCTTCCTCCTGCCGGCGTGCGAAGCACGCGCGCCGCGCAAGAGGATATAAACTCATTCTCCAAAGAAATAGATTGCGGTTCGCTATCATCCCACTACTAAAGTAGTGGGGTTTCCCGCTCACCAGCTAAATTACCCATTCTTTGAAGATGGAAAGAAAAACAACGGCTACAAAACAGCAAAAAAAATACAGATTCCAACTTTGGTTGTTCACGGAGACAAAGACAAAATTGTACCAATAAAACAAAGCAAAAAGACATCAAAAATAATTAAAAACTGCAAGCTCGAAATCATCAAAGAATGCGACCACAGATACACAAAACCAGAACATCTTCAAAAAGCAGTTGAATTAATAACAGAATTTATAACCCAGAAATGTTCTGAAAAAAAGAGGCAAGCCAAGATGAGAAACAAATTCCAGATTCGAATAGGTGAAACAACTTCAAACCAGAAGAGAAGCCTGGTCGAGGCAATAGAGTGCATTGAACCTAGGTTCAGTGCCCTTTTCTAAAACTGTTTGTTGAACACACATATTTAAATATTTGTATACACATATTGCAAATAGGTGGTTTTTATGACAAATGTGACGTTAGCAGTTCCGGAAGAGCTTTATACCAAGATGAAGAAGCACTCTGAATTCAAATGGAGTGAAGTAGCAAGGCAGGCCATTGAGCAGAAGATTCAGGACGCTGAACTATTGAAGGATTTGAAGGCAATTGCTGAAGCAGAAAAAGAGCACAAGGAAGGCAAAACCGTTTCCCACAAACAGGTTCTGAAAGAACTGGGGCTTTAAAGAATGACCTATGGAATAGAGTACTCTTCAACTGCTTTAAAACAGCTAAAGAAACTTGATAAGCCAACACAAAAACAAGTCCTAAAATCAATCGAAAAAATTTCAGCAAATCCAATGCTTGCAAAGCCTCTCTCAAACGTGTTCAAAAACTATCGAAGCGAACACTCAGGAAAACAAAGAATAGTATTTTCCATAAAAGGCGAGTTAGTAATAATTGCAAAAATCGAGCATAGAAAAAAAGCTTACAGAAGGAGCTGATGTGAACCTCTCCACCATAAAGGGCGCGGCTTTCGCGGGTTCAGGAAAGCCCTTTTTTCAAAGTTGTTTGATGGAAACCTGGAACACAAAATAGACACACTCAAAAGACAAAGAATTCTGTCTCAGCATTGCGAATAAGATTTAATTCCTCATTTTTCAGTTATATGATTAAATACTTTTTTGGATATAAAACTTTATAGCACACTGCAGAAAAACAAGTAAATTAAACGAAACCACTTATAGCCCAGTCAGGGCATTAACCACCAAATCCAAGCAAAGACAGGCTCTGGCTTATTTGTTCCTTTTGCAAACCTTTTGCGAACAAAAGGCTTTTCAAAGCCTGGCTTGAGCAATCACTTTATTTCATTTGGGTTTGGCCCTTCTTTTTTTGCGCTGAAGGCAAGGCTAGTATTTGTCCTTGCAATCAATTCATCGCTGAACATTTCTTGGTTAAAGGTGTCAAGCTCTTTTGTGTTGTGGAATTTTGCTATTAGAACAAGGTCATATTCACCACTTATGCGGTAGAGCGCGCATACATTGGGATGTTTTGCCCATTTGGCTGCTGCAGCTTCAAGCTGCCCGCGTTCTGCCTGTGCTTTGAGTACCACTGTTACATCATAGCCTATTTTTGGCAGGTCAATTGCAGGAAGCGTTCCAAGCAAAATCTTTTTTTGCTTAAGCCGTTGTAGCCTGCTGTTAATTGCAGGGGCAGTAATGCCAAGCCTTTCGGCAATTTCCTTTTGTGAAATTAAGGGGTTGCTTGCAAGCATGTTCAGAATTTTTTTGTCGGTTTCATCTGCCATGCAAAAAACACCTGATAAAAAATTAAATTTTCGCCCCCAAAAAACAGGCTTTTTAATTAATTATTAAAAGAAAAGGCTTTTTAATTTAATTAAATTCGTAAATTTTTGTTAAAATTAACTTTTTAAGCGTTTAACCCCCTATTATTTTACTAATTCTGCTCTTTTTTGGGGGGTGTTGATTGTTTTGGATAGAAGCTTGAGCACTAGGGAAATGCTTTTGGAAATTTTGTGTAATGAATTCCCTTTAACTGGAAAGCGGGTGTGGTTTAGGCTGAAAAGGCATTATGGTAGAAATGTTTCCTACCAGGCAGTGCACAAAATGCTGCAGAAAATGGTTTACCATGGAATTGTTTTGAAAGAAAATTCAAGCTATAGGCTTTCCTTGGTTTAAGTCTTTGCTTGGCTCTTGCAAGACGCACATTTGTCCTAAGTTGATCTTTTACTCGCTTGGTTTGGGCTTTTCTTTCAGCGTGTACAACCCAGCTTGGTTT
>JAFCCL010000024.1 GCA_017610205.1 Candidatus Iainarchaeum sp.
CCCGTATCAAAAAACTTTGGAGTCAACACAGTTGGATGTATAAAAGTAAGAAAAAGCGTTTTCGGGCAATACTCCAAAGGCGTGAAATTCTCAACCAAACGCTTCTCCAACAAGTTTTGGCCATACACATCCATTGCTTTCCTAATCAAAGACATGTTAGCGGCATTCACTCTATCCACTTCATTCAACACTGGGCCCGCCTCGTCATGGAACAAGATTCTTGCCCCAAAATACCCTTTGCTTTCAAACGTGGTTTCACCTTTTTTATTTGTAACTTTTTTGCCAATCAATTGCTCTGGATGACTTGTTCCACTCACTTCTTGGACAGACTCTTTTTCAAAAGCCCTTAACCGCCTTATCGTGTTTTTGCATACTCCTTTTCCCCTGCCTGTGCCCATTACAATCAAGCCATTGATACGATTGTCATAGTAGTCTTTACCTAACTTAAAAGTGATAACAGGCTGCAAACTTGCCATGAGGAAATAGCATAAAAATTTTTTTAGAACATAGTAGTTTTTTCCAATTAGCCCAAGCTCTTCCTCAATGATTGGGTATAATTTTAAGTGCTGGTGTGTGTCTTCAAATAAAACATTAAATGCGTTTAAATCTAAAATTGGTTCGTTTGGTATTTCAAAAAACGAGCTTGACTCAAATATTTCGTCCCGAATCTGATAAGTTTGCTCGTCTGTAAAGCCAATGCTTCTTAGTTTGCTGAATATTGCAATGTCCTCTATGTCTTGTTTACCTATCATCACTTTTTTATTGTTAATTTTGTTATAAACAGATATAAAGCCATGCTTTTCTTTTTTTATTTCATAATCCATTGCTTGCCCCCTCTTCAATTCTAACTATTTTGTTAAATGGAATCTTAATTCTGCCTTTTTCGGTTTCTATTTCAATAAAATTAGAGTTTTCTTCGACAAGGGTTCCAATTAGTTTGCTGACTGAACTTGGTATATCGTTATAGAATACAGTTACTTTCTTACCATAAAATATACTTAATTCTCCTTTAAAATACTTTCGCTTAAAGGAGAAACTATTTAAAAAAAAGAGTACAATATTTTAAAAGGAGGGCTAATAATGGGTTTTGAGAAAATCAATAAGCATGGCCAAAAATATTATTTGCATGGCAAAGAAGGAGTGCATGGAAACATGCTTTACTTTTTTAGTAAGGAAGAGGAAGGAAGCATTGATTTACCAACTGGCTTTGAAGTAATTGAGAACGAACACACTGGTTTACCCATGCTAAAGAAAAAAAAGTAATTTTTTTTCGGTTAAAGGAAGGGCAACCACTAGTTATTTAAAGATAGGCTTCGCGGTTTTAGTTTAGAGGTGATAATGCACTATGGCTGATAACGGCGTTGCCGACTATACAAAAAAACTTGTTGAAAGCGTAACATATCTTGGCATAGCGGGCCTTGGTTTTGCTTTGGCTCGTGGAGTCCTTGATGCAGTCTTAGCAATTTTGTCTTAGAAGCTTTAGACCATTTTTTTCTCTTTTTTTGTTTTTTCCCAAACAATTAAATAGTGAAAGAACTATTTTTTTATAGAGGTTTTTTTATGCCAAATCAACCATATTTTGCAAAATATGATGCCGCTTATGGGTTTTGGAAAAGCGTTAAGGATTGGGCTATGAATGCTGTTGCGGCAGGGTGTGCCATTGCTTGGATGAATTTCGTTGGCTTGGCTCAACAGTGCCCTGATGCAGTGGTTTCAGTTGCTGGCGTTACAATCACTTTGAAGGCATTATTGAATTTCATTAATAATTATCGAAAGCACCATTGAAGAGCGGCTGGAATACTCCCAACCCCACTTTGAATAAAAAAAAGGGTTTCAGTTTCTGGAAACCGCTCTCCAATAAGTTTTTAAATAGTTACCATGTTAAAATACCTATCAACTGCAAGGAGGTGAAAGGCAATGCAGGATATTGTTAAGGAAAAGTACGGCATTGATGAACAAAAGTTTGAGGACGAGTTTTTGAAAATTCAGGCAAACAAGCCAGTTGAAGTTGAGTTTACTCCCGGGAGCCTTAGGCAGGTTCAAAAGCCAGTTACCGACAGGGACACAGGAGAGGTAAACCAAAAATGGTTTTTTGAAATAGGCATTGACAGCATAAATGGGGAAAAATTGCCAGCAGAAGAGCCAAAGGTTCTTTCCTCGACAAGCAAGCGATTATTCAACGCTTTAAAGCCTTATTTGGATGAGGAAGAGTCAATCTATAACAAGCGTTTCAGAATTGAAAAAACCGGTGAGGGCTTTCAAACTCAATACACGATTGTTCCCAAGGGGGATAGGGAAGCGTCAAAACCAGAAATTGAAAAAAATGTTGTCATGCCAGATGATGAAACAAAAGAAGATAGCTAAAATATTTCTTTTTTTTTCTTTTTTTTTTAAGCTAAAACCATGCCTTTTTTTTCAACAACAATTCCCTCTAATGCAATTAATTCTGTTGCATTTCCTGTTGCTTGAACAGTTATAATAACCGGCCAATTTTGTTGAATTATTGTTGGAGTAGTGTCATGCCAAGTTTTTCCCTCTAATTCTGCTATGAATCTAATTGGATACATTTCTACCATTCG
>JAFCCL010000020.1 GCA_017610205.1 Candidatus Iainarchaeum sp.
AATGGACTCATCACTCACAATATAAACAGGCTTGCCAACATAACTCTTATGAACCATTACATGCCCACTGTTCCCAAAGCGGCTGACAGTCTTCTTAATAATCATGCTTCTTTTCCCAAAAAAACTAAAAGCAGTAAAAACCTTAAAAAACATTCGTAATATTTATCATAATTGAAAGGAAAAACAAAAAAAAAGGGAGGCTTTAAGCATAAAAAAAGCAAAAGACACACTGCTGCTCGGCATAGATGACGCAAGAAGAAGCGACTTAATAGGCAGCCTAATAGTAGCAGGAACACTAATACAAACAAACAAACTAAAAGAACTCAAAGAAGCAGGAGTAAAAGACAGCAAACAAGTGTGGAAAACGACAAGAGAAAAACTCGCTGAAAAAATAAAGCAAAACGCAGTAAAAGTAATAGTTGAAAAAATAAGCCCAAAAGAAATGATGGACAACAACCTAAACGACTTAGAAATGAAAGCAGTGGCAAAAATAATGGCAAAAGCAAGCCAATTCGACATAGCAATAATAGACAGCTTCGAGCACAGCAGAGAAGCGTTCCTAAACAGATTGAAAAAATTCTACCCAGTATTCAACGAAAACCAAATAATAGCAGAACACAACGCAGACAAAAATTACACTGTTACAGGAGCCGCAAGCATAATAGCAAAAACAGAATCAGAAAAAGAAATAAAAGCAATAGAAGAAG
The DNA here is from genome assembly GCA_017610205.1 of Candidatus Iainarchaeum sp. GTDB lineage: Archaea > Iainarchaeota > Iainarchaeia > Iainarchaeales > JAFCCL01. The sequence continues at coordinate 708 of JAFCCL010000020.1, forward strand.
AAACAGGAATGAGCACAGGCGGCGGAGCCCCATGCGACAGAAAAACAGTAGCATGGGTGAAAGCACACCCACATCACCCAATGACAAGAAAAAAATGGATAACATACAAGCGAATAATGGAAGAAGGCTACAGCGGTGGCAAAATAAAAGGCGAATGAATGTGGCAATAAAATACGGAGCAATTCTAGGGGCAAAGAATGTATGGAATACACTGAGGAATATGTGGACATCAGTTGTCTCTGATAACTCGATTAGCATGCACCCCAAGCTAAAAGACAAGCTAAAAGAGCTTGACAAAGCACTGGAAAAACACGGAAAATACGAAATCATAGTAGACAATTGGAATGAAAAATACACGGTGCGCAACACACAAAACAATGCAAAAACAGAAACAACAATATACAGACTGATATACAGCACACCATCAGAAATCAAACAGCTTGCAAAAAAAATAAGCGAAGAGCTGTCAACACCAATAGCAGTGGCAGAAAAACTGTAAAAAAAAAAGAGGGTTGAAAGATGGGAAAAGCAAGCAAGGCTGTTTTAAAAAAAAGGCGAGAAAATGAAAATATTAATTTTGAGCCAGCGTGAAATGTGGACAATGGAAATGCTTGAAGCAATCGCAGAAGCGAAAAACGAAATAAAAGACGACCCAGTCGAATCAATTACAATAAGACCCCATCCAACCCCAGATTTGGAGAATGTGCGAAAATACAGGGAGTTTTTGAAAAAAAGAGGCATAAAGCACTGCATTGACGAGAAAACACCTTTATATGATCAGATTTTAGCCCATGACTTGATTTTTAGTGTTTCTTCAACCACGGTAATTGAAACATTGCTTTTGCGAAAACCGTTAGTGCTCTATTCAAGGCATAGGCAGCTTGATAACTTGTTTGACTGTGAGGAGGCTCCTTACCCGATTGCGAGAAGCAAAGAGGATGTGAAAAAAATACTAAAAGACCCACTTGCAGCATACCTAAAAGGATTGATAAAAAAAAAAAAAAAGCATGACACAATTTACAGTATATTTTTGCAATGTCTTTGAAGGAATTCAAAAAATAAGAGAAAGCTATGGAAAAGAATCAATTGACTGTGTAATCACATCGCCTCCATATTGGGGCTTGCGGTCATATCTGCCAAACGATTCCCCTCTAAAGAAATCAGAAATTGGCTTAGAAGACCACCCAAAAAAATACATTAACAAAATCGCTAAAGTCTTTTCAGAGGTGCGAAAAGTGTTGAAGCCAACAGGCTCTGTTTGGCTGAACATTGGGGATGTATACTACGGAGGCGGTGGTGGCGGAAACCAATGGAGTGAGCAAATCAAAAAAAACAAGGAATACGAAAGAGCAACAAAGTTTTCATACGATTACCGCAGGAAATTCAAAAGCAATTGGTTGCAGCGTAAACAAAAGCTCCTAATACCTCACAGAATAGCAATAGCCATGCAGGAAGACGGATGGATACTCAGAAACGATGTAGTCTGGTACAAACCCAATCATATGCCAAGCTCTGTTAGAGATAGGCTGACAAACAGCTTTGAATACGTTTTCCATTTCGTTAAAAAGAAAAAATACTACTATGATTTAGATGCAATAAGAGAACCCTATAAAGTATGCGGAGTAACGGACAAAAGACCAATGGGCATTCTAAGGCAAAAGCTTTACCCAAAAAGCACTTACAATCAGTCAAATGACACACATTTATCTCAATACAAAGGCAAGTTCACAGGAATGAAAGAGAAAACCGAATTATATGGTTCTCCGAGAGCAAGAACACAACGCCAATGCTACAAAACAGAAACAACAGTTACTCCTTTGGGAAAAAACCCAGGGGACTTCTGGACCATCAGCCCACAGCCATACAAAGAAGCGCACTTCGCCTGCTTTCCCCTAAAATTGCTTGAAAAGCCACTAAAAGCTACATGCCCAAAATGGGTTTGCATAAAATGCGGGAAACCAAAAGAAAGGCTGTCACCAAACAAAATATATGTAAACACAAGACCGGGAAAAAACACCGGAAAAGGGAAAAGCGGAAGCCAAGAAGATCCAAACAAAAGCCTGCATGCGTCACCAATAAGCGCATGCAGGCAGAAAATCCTGTATTTGCTACAAGACTTTGCCAGCACATGCAATTGCAATGCAGGTTTTGAGCCAGGCACTGTCCTGGATCCATTCTTAGGCAGTGGCACAACACTGCAAGCAGCACAAGAGCTTGGCTTAAAAGGAATAGGAATAGAGTTAAACCCTGAATACGCAAGCATGATTTTAAGAAGACTGCGTTGCAGGAAAAAGACTGCGCCAAACACTTGGAGCAATGCAAAGAATTCAATTAAATTTGTTTGCAGTAAAGAAATTGAATACAAGCCAATGCAAAAAGCATTGGGTGAAAAACAAAAAAAGATAACGGTGTTCTCACAATGAATGAAGAAAGCAAAGAAACAGAAACAATAAAATGCTGCCTAAAAAGATGCAACAGGGAAAGCAAAATAAAAGTATGCGGAAAACACTACTGCGCAGAACACGGCTGGAAAAGAATAATGAAGGAAATAAAAAACTTTAACTTAATAAACAGGAGGCATTGAGAAAAAATGGGCATACTGAACTTTATGCAAAAAAAGAAGAAATGCAAAGAAAAGCAGACAATAGAGCACATTAAACAGGAAATAGAGTTCCTGAAAAAAGTGATAAGAAACGAAATCAGGCAACACGAAAGACAATACCACTTCCAAGAAAAAGAAAAGAGACTGAGCAAAAGATGAGCAAAAAAACAGCAGGCAAATTCAAAGAATGCCAGCAATGCGGAACACTGTTCGTAGGATACAAGCGGTGCCCGTCATGCAAATCAAAAAAAATCAAATACAAGTAGAAGAGTTCCTGTGGCTAATAGCCAGCAACCCAAAGAGCAGGTGGAAACTGCTCTCAAGCAACAGCAACTATTTGCTGTCAAAAATGGAAGTGGAGTGGATAGAGTTCTGCATGCTGTTATGCAAGCAGCCATGCAAACACAGCTTCAAAGGCTTACGCACATGCGAAAAAGCCATACACGATTACAGCAAAGAAAACAAGCTATTAACAGAAAAAGCGTACAAGGAATGGATAAAATGCCTTTAAACAGAATGCACAGAATAGAGCCAATTAAAAGCATTGCCAAGACAGTGAGATGTAGGGACTGGCTGAGAAAAGAATACAGGTACTGCAAAAACTGCAGGCAAGTCAGAAAGTTTGTGAAAAAAAAGTTTCCAAGAAGATGGGAATGCATTGCATGCGGCCAAGAACTCGAAAACAGGAGGTGAAAAAAGGCAATGGACTACAAAGCAATGGCAGCGCTGTTTATAGCGGGCTTGCTTATAGGGAGCCTTGCAGGAAAACCAGTGTTCATTCACTTAGAAGAAGCGGAAAGGAAAAGCCTTGAAAAAGAATACGGGAAACAAGTCACGGCAGCACAGAAAGCATGCCTAAAGGAAAAAAAGAAATGCTGCAAAGGTTCAGTGAAAGCAACAAAAAGCTGATAAAAGCAAACAGCCAACTGCAAAGCCTGCTTAAAGACATCAACAAAGCAATAGCAGACTTAAACTGCAGCCGCTAAAAAAAGGAAAGAAAAAAGAAAAAGAAAAAAAAAGCCTCCTAAAAAAAAACGGTTTCTTTTATAGGAGACCTAAGACCGCATTAACTACGCCAACAGCTATTGCAAAACCCAATCCAACGACACCAATTATTGCAACGCTTTCGCCAACAGCGTATGCAATAGCAGCCAGCTTTGTTTCCTCAGCCATACTCTTTTTCACCTCCCTTTTTAAGAGAAAAAAAAAAGGCTTTCTTTTTTGGTCTCTGACTTGTTAAAAAAAAAGGTAGTAAAAAAAGGAGATGCCTTTGCTTTTCTTTTTACATTGCAAACCTCCTAACCAAATACTATAAACTATTTTATTTATAAAAGCATACCACTCAAACAGCAACATATATAAAAGCACTGCCTTTTTTCTTTAAAAACGCTTTTTTTTTAACGCAAGTAATACTTTAAGGCAAGCAATGCGGCTCCAACCAAAAGCAAAACAACAGCGCTCAGGGTGTCGCCTTTCTCAAGCAAAGCAAGACCCGAAGTCAAGCAAATTATGCCAGCTCCATCCAAAGTGGCATTCTTCTTAACGCCTTCCATTACTTTTCACCTACAGGAATTCCTATTGGACCGCTTCCCTTTCCAAAGCCCTTGCCTCTCCCTTTGCCCTTGCTCCTGATTTTGCTGCCAACATAAGGGCAAGGGTTGGAGCCAGTGGAATACACTCCGCCTGCAAACTCAGCCATAAGCTTTACCTCCTAAAAAACTCCAAAACACCGTCAGCTAAACCCAGCACATAAGACTTTCTGCCCACTTTTTAACACCGCTCTTTTTTATACCAGCTTAATTAGCCTTTCAAGCACTCTCTCAAAACCTGCTTCTCTTTCACCATAAGCCAGCCTCCTTGGCAGCCAGCATAAAGAAAAGCAAAGTCAAGCCACCTGAAGCCATCCAAAACTTTTTCTCCAAACCATTTATTCTCTGATTCTGCTCAGGCTGCATGTCTGATATGGTTTCAACAGTGGCTTTCATGCTGGCTATGTCTTCCCTTATACCCATAACCAGCTTAAGAACTTCCTTGTGGTTCCTTTCAATTTTGTCGTAAATCCGCTGGTGCTCGTTGTTCATTTAAACACTTTTTAAGGCTAACTTTATTTAAATAAGTTCTCATTTTGCCTGAATAAAGCACTTAATGAATACGTTGGCTTCAATCCTGCATTTGCCTGTTGGAGTCATCTTAATGTTCATCCAGTTTCCTTGGCTTAAGTTAATGCCTGAAACAATCCAACTGCTTATATCGTAAGCCGATTGGTCACTTAAGCCTGATGCAACGGTTTCCTCGCTTCCGTCTGGTCCAATTGCAAGCGTGATTGTTTCATTGGTTCCGCCTGCTGAAGTGTCAATTGCATACGATTGCGTTATCCCAGTGCTACTTGAAGTTGCCCCAGCAGTAGCGGAGTGCGTATGAGTAGCTGATTGGGCAGTTTGACCTGAAACAGAGTGAGTATGTCTGCTAATGATCCAAGCCTGAGAAACAACATTGCATGTATAATCTGCATCCTGCCAGTCGTCTCCTTTAACCCACACCTCAATATCTGAATCAGCACTTGGCTTCAAAGGAATTAAAAAAATATAGTCCTGATCAGTGAATCTTGCATAGTCTGTATTGTATTCACCACCGGCTGATGGTGAATAAGTCACTCCATTGTGAATTATTTTGCATTGATGCCCCAACTCTAATTCGTCATCCCCACTTGTATCAGACTGAATGCTCACTCTAACCCACACCAAAGCCATATCACCATCATTCCTTCCAGAAACATCTATGCTATTCGCCTGAGACCAAGTGCTGCCATCAGAATATAGAGTTTCAGATGATGCAGAAGCTGATGCTGTAGCATAACCTAATACAGGATTGTTAGCAGAAGTAGTAGATGTTACAGTGTGCGTGTGGGCTCCACCAGCTCCAATGCTGATATCATGAGTGTGCCCGGGATCAGTCAAAGTCGCAGAAGTGTAAGCCCTGTAATCCTGAACCTTAAAACTCAAAATAGCCTTATTTATCTTAATAATATCCGAAGGCAAGTAAACCCTCAAATCCAAAGGATGCGAAGCATCGCAGTTTTCATAGCTCTGAACATTAAAAGCAGTAGTGCTTCCCTGCATGTACTGAGAGCCAACCTTAACCATTTGACTGCTCTCCCTCAAATCCTGAGTAAGAGTAGAACGGCTGTTGCTTAACTCATACTCCAATTCCTCCACTCCCTCACTGCACCTCACAACCTGACCCACAATAGAATAGTTTCCACTTAAACCGCTTTCACTGTCAGCCACTGAAACAACATCGCCAACCCTCAAATCCTTCAAGCAATCATACAAATCAGAGGGAACAAGCTTAATCCTCTCCTTTAAATCGTAGTGATCCAAAAGCACGTTGACAGCAACCAAATCCAAAGCGTCCTGATCCAAAACCCTTTTATCTAAAACAGTTTTATGCCTCAAACCATAAGAGTCAATTCTACTGTTCCCATCAGTTGACGTTTCACTGAAAGCAGCGTCATAGACAGCAACGCCTTTGCTGTGAGCATAGCGCTTCAAATAGTTTTGGCCAAAGCTGTCTGTTCCATCAGCCTTTGCCCTAGTCAAAGAGAGAGTGTTAGCAGACCTAGTGAAACCGCATTGCTCCATTCCAATCCAAACAGTTCCGCTTGCAGGCAAAACGTCACCGTTCTCAACAACAGCGGTTGTATCAGTTGAGGAAATGCTGGCAGCCAGCCTAGTGAAGTTGTCAGTGGCGTGATACACTCTGCTCTTCAATTGGTTTACTCCGTCACCATAACCCAAAGCAGTTACTGATGTCCACAAGTCTTCCTCGTCAACTTCTCTGCTTGTTTCATTCGCATTCTGGTTGTCTCCGCTGACATAAAAGCTCTTCTTAACGCTTCCATCGCCTTTCTGAGTGCTTACATTAAAGTAGTTGCTGTCGTAAGGCCAGCTGCCGTAAC
>JAFCCL010000021.1 GCA_017610205.1 Candidatus Iainarchaeum sp.
TTGATGAAAGCAGCGGCGAAATTGCATCAGACAGCAGCGGAAATGGAAACAACGGCACGCTAAAGCCCGCTGGAGCTGATGGCCCTGTTTGGGTTGGTTCAGAGTGCCCAAGCGAAAGCTGCCTACAATTCGATGGAGACAATGATTATGTGGTAAAAAACCCAGTAGTTGATTTTCCAGAAACAGAAATAACAACTGAATTTTGGATGAAAACCCCGGATATAATAAAGACAGGAAGCCCGGTATCCTATGCAGTTACAACTTCGAATAACGAGTTCCTGGTATTCAATTACAAAAGTTTTAGTATTTATCGCGGGGCATTCAGCTATAATACCGGTGTCTCAGCCAACAATGGAGAATGGCATCATATTGCTGTCACTTGGAAAAGCTCTGACGGAGAAACAAAATTGTACAAGGACGGGAAAAACCTTACCGCTGGTTACATTACTCAAGGCATCCAAATAACACCAGGCGGTGCATTGGTAATTGGTCAAGAACAAGACTCTGTTGAAGGTGGATTCAGTATAGGACAGGCTTTTTTGGGCACAATTGACGAAATAAAAATATATGATAGGGCGCTGAACGCTTTAGAGATATGTGCTTCGTGCAATGCACAGGGCCCTGCCGTTGGAGTAACATGCAACTGCTAAAGCTCTTTTTTTTTTAAAAGTGGTTAAGAAAAATAATTAAGGAAAGAAGATTTTGCTTTATTTGGCAAGATAATACAAAATGTTTGAAAATTTCGGTTTTTTTCCTCAAGGCTTTTGTCTGGAAAAAAAACCACGGCACTCCAAGAAAGTATTAAATACGAGAAACCCCTATTTGTTATGTCCTTTACAGAGTTGGGGGTTGTTGATGGACAAAAACGAGGACAAACTGCTAAGCGAAAGCGTGGGGAAAACAGTTTCTGTTTATTACAATGACACATACAACAGTGTTTCTTTTAAAACAGGCAAATTTTTAGACTTTGACACATCAAGCCTCAAAATAAGAGAGGAAAGCAAAACAGAATCCACACTGATTCCAAGAAATAAATGCATCAGAATCGAATTAGGAGATAAAAACTATGAAACAAGAAAATGAATTTGTTGAAAATACACAAGTTGAAAATACACAAAAATTGTCAGAAAAAAGTCGCTGGGAAACTTTTTCCAAATCTTTTTTACAAGCTGAAAAAGGATTCCTTTTCATGCTCACACAACAAGGCAGGCAAAACACCAAGACAACAATGCTGTTCATTATGCTGACTGTTGCACTTAGCACAATTGCATTATTTGTTTATGCAAACAATCCAATAAATTACAATGCAGGCTGTGACATTGCATGCTATAAAGACAGCGACTGCAACGACGACCCAGGCACAACAGACAAATGCAACAATGGCGGAACATGCAATTCACAGTGTACAAACATTAATATTGCACAACCAAACTCTAGCCCAACTGAGACAAGCACAATAGAAAACCACAACCAGGAGGCAAATAAAGGAAATTGGAAAAAAATAAAGAACAGGTACAAGGTACAAAAACACGAAACAGACATAGAAATTGGAAATGAAAAAGCCGACTATTTCGAACCAAGTGTAAAGTTTACAAAGTGGAATGGAGAGAATTATTTAAAATTAACAATGAACGAAACAGGATTTGAAACATCTTCGCTTTCAGGAAAAAAGATTAAAACCGAAAATTCAAAAAAGGGTCTTTCAATTTATACAGTTGAAAGTGGATTAAAGTTTATTATTACGTTTAAAACAAAGCCTTTAACAAATACTTATTCTTTTGATATAAATGGTTGGGAAGAATTTGACTTTTTTTATCAAACTCCTCTTTCAGAAGAATTTGGAGAAATGGAAGAATATGTAGGTGATGATGGAGATATTTGGATAAGACCTGCAAACTATGCTTCACTTGATAGCTACAGCGAAAGGCCATTAGATGTAGATGGCTCTTATGCAGTTTACCACAAAACAAAAAGAGATCAGGTAATTGGAGAAGTAGATTATGAAACAGGAAAGTTTATGCATATTCTTGTGCCAAAAGCAACAGATGCTGGCGGAAACGTTTCTTGGACAGAAATTTTTATTAAAGACGGAACTTATACTGTAACAATTCCGCAAAAATTTCTTGATGAAGCTAATTATCCTATAAAAATAAATGATACGTTTGGTTATACAGGCATACCACTTACAGGAGGCACATCAACAGTTGGTACATTTTATTCAAACGGGTATTCTGCGCCTGAAAATGGTTCTGCTACAGCTATGCATTTATGGACTAAATCTGATCTCAGTTCTAAATTAACTATGGGGCTTTATAACGATGATTCTGGCCCAAGTAGTAAATTAAGAGATACCGAGGAAGTGGATTTTCCTAGCGTTGCATCCGATGTGGCTGCTACTTTGGATACTCCTTTGGATATAACGTCTGGAACAATTTATCATTTAGCATATATGGCAGGCGGCGAGAGTGCTAAACAAATATATGATACAGGTACGGATGTAGATTTATATTACAAAACAGGACAGCAATATGTCAGCGGTACACTACCTGCTTCTATATCATCACCTTCATTTGTTTCTGGTCGAAGATATGGTTTTTACGTTACATACACGCCATCAGCAGCTGATTCCTGTTCCTGCCCTTCCAGCGGACACTGGGAAATAACAAGCGGGGATGTTTGCACACTTAGCACAGAATGCAGTTTGTCCGGCGGAGACCTGCACATTGTTGACGGCAGCCTTACGATTGTGAACGGAGTTACTTTGGATATTCCAACCGGTTACAAAATAATTATTGACAAGGCAAGCGGATCAAAACTTATAGTTGAAAAAGGCGGAAAGGTGGTGATAGAAAAATGAGCACAGAAAATTTGAGGAAAGGCAGTGGCAAAAAAATGAATGGGAAAAAAGGAAAGCCAAGCATGAATGAAAGCAGGTTGCAATTCATTATGCAGGAAGGAGAAGGGCTTAAAATAGAATTCAAACACTCATTTGACAAATCACTCGCCAAAGAAATTGTTGCCTTTGCAAATGCAAAAGGCGGAAAAATATTTTTGGGCGTAGGCGATAATAGTGAAGCAGTGGGGATTAAAGCAACCAACAGGCTCAAATCGCAGATTCAGGATATTGCCAACAATTGTGACCCAGCAATTGAAATTGATTTGGAAAGGCACGGAAACATTTTAATTGTTGAAGCAAAAGAAGGAAAAGACAAGCCTTACAAATGTAAAGAAGGGTTTTTCATTCGCATTGGACCAAATTCGCAGAAGATGAAAAGGAATAAAATTATTGAATTAGCAACCAGTAAAGGAAAAATCAGGTTTGATGAGAAAATTAATAAGGAGTTTGATTTCAAGAAGGATTTTGACAAAGGCAAGTTCAAAATGTTTCTTAAAGAAAACAATCTTTTTACAGGATTGGAAACAAAAGATATACTGGCAAGTTTGGGACTGGCTTCAAGAGAGAAAAAAAAATTGTTTTTGAATAACGCAGGAATCCTGTTTTTTGCCAAAAATCCGCAAAAGTTTTTTCTGCACAGCTATCTTGACTGCATATTGTTTAAAGGAAAGGACAAATCCAAAGTTATTGACAGGAAAACATTCCGTTCTGACTTGTTAGGCCAATTATCTTCAGCAAAAGAATTTGTAAAAAAGCATTTAAACCTGGGTTACGAGTTTGAAGGCTTTGAAAGAAAAGAAGAATACGAAATTCCGCTGAGAGCCATAGAAGAAGCATTGGTTAACGCCTTAATGCATCGTGACTATTTTTTCAAAGGAGCAAACATTAGTTTGTTTATCTACGATGACCGATTGGAGATTGTCAGTCCAGGTGGCCTGCCAAATGGATTGGACAGGAAAAATTTTGGAAGAATATCAGTGAGAAGAAATCAAATAATTGCCGACATCTTTTCAAAAACACCTTATGTTGAGCAAATTGGTTCAGGAATTAAAAGGATGAAAAACCTGATGAAAAAAGCAAATCTTTCCCCACCTAAATTTGAGATGAATAATTTTTTTGCAGTAACATTCAAAAGAAAAAAGCCTTTAATTGAGCCCTTACCAGAGCCTTTAATTGAGCCCTTACCAGAGCCTTCAAAGAAAATTATTAAATTTATTGGCAGGAACAAAAAGGTTAACCGCTTAAAAATCATCAGTCAAATTGGGCTTTCCCGGGCAACTGCAACCAGGCATCTTTCCAAACTTAAGAAAAAAGGCATGATAAAATACCTTGGGTCAAAGAAAAATGGCTATTACATCTTAACCAAGAGAAAACCAAAAAAAAAGCTTAAAACAGTCAAAGTGGCGGTAGAAAAATGAGCAAAGAAAAGTTGAGGAAAGGCAGTGGCAAAAAAATGAATGCAGGAAATTTGAGAAAAAGCAGAAGCAAGGAAATGAAAGTGATGGAAAAATTAAAAATTGTTACTAAAGCCAATGAAAGGAAAAAAGCAGAAATACAAATTTCAAAATTACACTTATTTGACTGCAAAAAACGCATTCAAATCGAATCACTCGGAGGTGAAAAAAAATGGAAAGCACTAGCCTAAATGGCATTGCAGACACAAAAAAGAACAAAATAGAAAAGGTGCTCTGCAAAAACACAATCAACAAGATGGTGCTAAGAACAGGCAAAAAGCTGCTTTTCAAAAGAAATAGTAATAACACAAGATTATGTAGAAATATGATACATAATGTTTTCCTTTTTTCATTGCTTGCCATTGCATTAACAGCGCTTATAATGCCAACCGCAAGTGCTATACCGGAAGTTTTTGTAGTACAGGGAAGGCTTACAGACGATACAAATACAGTAGTTACAGGAAATTATGATTTTATATTCTATATCTACGATGCCAAAACAAACGGCAATCTACTCTGGAGCGAAACCCACAACACAGAAGCAGTAATAAGCGGGTTGTTTACAATTACCATCGGAGACGTTAATACAGCAAAAACTTTTAATGACCTTGACTTTAATTCAAGCAAATGGCTTGAAATAAGTGCAGGAGGAGAAACTCAGACGCCAAGAATTCAAATAGGCGCAACAAGCACAGCCATGAGAGCCCAGATTGCCAATGACTTAAATTCCACAACAGACGTAAACGCCAGAAGTATTGGAATTTCAGAAAATACATTCCTAACAAACACAAACATTACAAAAGACCTAAACGCAGCGACAATAAGAGCAACAGGAGACTCAAACTTCACAAACATAAGAATCTCAGGAAACACATTCCTACAAACACTATTCACAACAACAATCAACGCAACAAACGACTCAAACTTCACAAACATAGCATTCACAGGCCTAATCTACGGAGACGGAAGCCAACTAACAGGAATAACCACAGACATCAACCAAACAAACATCAACCCAGCAAACATATTCATAGACTATAATTTAACAGTACAAGGCAACACCAAAACAACCGACCTAAACGCAACAAGCATAACAGCAGAAACATACTTCGGCTTAGCAACACAACTAACAGGAATACCACAAGACATCAACAACAACTTCCTAGCAACATGGGACTTCAACAACAACTACTACGGAATATACGACATCAACCAACAATTCTACGGAAAAATAGACACCAACACAAACTTTGTACCATACACAGCAGCAACACACGATTTAAACATGGGAACTTATAACATAAAATCTCACGGATCAGACACAAACTTCAATGCAATACAAGCAAACAACTACTACGGAGACGGAAGCAAACTAACAGGAATACCAACAACAACAGACATCAACGCAAACTTTGTACCATACATCGGAGCAGACTACGACACAGACCTAGGAGCATATGACATAAAAGCAACTGACATAAACGCTACAAACTTTATAACAGGCGCAAAATTCGTAAGCAGTGCAATATCAAGCGCAACAGGAGCAAATGCAGTAGCATTGGGTTCAGCAACAACAGCAAGCGGAGACCAAAGCACTGCAATAGGCTTCTGGTCAGAAGCAAGTGGAAACTACAGCACTGCAATGGGAAATACTACAACAGCAAGCGGAGACCAAAGCACTTCAATGGGACTGGGGACTACTGCAAGCGGAGACAACAGCACAGCATTAGGGTATATGGGAAAATCAGTTGGAGAAGGTTCAATAGTTGGTGGTTATGGTGGGGAGTTTATCCCAATGTCAACATATTACTACCGGATGTTCGCAATCGGCGACGGAGCAGTAGCACTTGGATACAGCGACACAAACATGATAGCAGGAGACTCAGCAACAGACAAAGGAGCAATAGCACTAGGATACAACACAAGAAGCTACGCAGAAGCAGCAATAACACTAGGAAAAGACTTGAACAACTTCAACCCAAACTCAGTCGTAATGCAAGACCTAAACACCCTAGGAGACGCAAACATCAACAGCCTAACAGCAACATACTTCGGAGACGGAAGCAAACTAACAGGAATAACCACAGACATCAACCAAACAAACATCGAACTAGCAAACATATTCATAGACTACAACCTAACAGTACAAGGAAACACAAAAACAAACGACCTAAACACAACAAGCATAACAGCAGAAACATACTTCGGAGACGGTTCTAAATTAACAGGAATACCAACCCAAACAGATATCAACGCAA
>JAFCCL010000012.1 GCA_017610205.1 Candidatus Iainarchaeum sp.
CAACGACATCCACCACCTAAGCCTAACAAACAGCCATCTAAGGACACCAGCACAAGCATTTGTTGAAAAAATGAGGCGAAACCCATGAGCCGGGAAGAAAAACTAATAAAGGAGTATAGGAAACAACATTATAGAGAGGAACTTAAATCAGGACACCACATTAAGGGGTTTTTAGGCAATTTAGAATTAATTCATTTTTGCCAGCAGGTCTTTTAACAGGTCAATTTCTTGGGTTATTTGCTTGAGGTTTTCAAGTTCCCCTTTAAGCTCTAACTTGCTGTGGTCAAACAATTCTTTGTGGTCTTCTAGTGGTTTGCAGCCTATTTTGTTTACCTCCTTGTAAAAGGATTCGTTGTCGCGAACAATCTTTCTACCCAGTTCAATAGACTGGGTGTAATTTTCCTCCCAAACCTCTAAAACTTTGAGGAGTTTTCTTGCATCTGCAACCTCTTCAAGTTTTAGGGACGCCAAGCGACTGGGTTTTCGCCCTGCCCTCCCGCTCCTGTAAATTATTTTGTCCTCAAGTTGCAGAGTGGCCTTGGCCAACTCACTCCTTAATCCAAGGATTTTGGCAACCTTGTTGTTGGCCTTAAAAGCCAATGCGGTTCTCTTGCTATTGATTAGAATGTTCTTCTCAAACAATTTTAGGCTGCCTTTGGCAATAATGCCGTCACGCATGCCTTTAAGAAATGCCCTGCGCGCTTTTAATTCCTCAGCTAGTTTTCTAATTTTTCTTTTAGCCATTCAATCATTTGCCCCTTTTCTCTGAAAGAAGCCCAACAACCTTGTTAATGTCTCCTTCTGCCAAAAGGTCAAAAACGCGTTTTACTTCAAAGGCGTTGTTGAAACCAGTTTCAGCCAGGTTTTTTTCCAAAAGGTCAAAACCCATTGCTGCAACGCTTTTGTTTCCAAGCTGGGTCTTGCGCAATTGCTCAAGTTTTTGCTTAAAGCCCTCTTCCTCAAAATTGCAGTCAATAAACAAAAGCGCCTTGTCCCTAAACTTTTCTTGAATTGCACGCAGGTCAATGTCCTTATTTTCCAATCCCTTTACAAGGCTACCTTTGAGTTTGATTTTAATGAGTGGCTTATTTTGGGAATTGGAAAGAATTTGGTCAAGTTTTTTTTCCACAGCTTCCTTGATTTGTTCTGTTGTACCTTCCTTGAATTCAAGTTTTTCAAAAATAAACTTTCTTTGCTTTGGCAAGGTAATGAATTGAAGGCTTTTGTCCTTACTCTCAAAAATAAAAATTCCCTTTGGCTTTTTTGCCTCAAGCTTTTTCATTTGGGTTATTATAGTGCTTCCTGTTACAAGAAAATTCTTCTCAGTTAAATGTTCCTCACTTGCCCAATGCAAATGCCCATCAATTACAAGGTCAAAACCCTGCGGCAAATCAGCAAGGGAAATTGACGCAACCATGTCGTCGTCAAAAGGCAAAAATTCCTTAATGCTTTGATGAAGCAAAACCAGATTGCACGCCCCCTGTTCCGGTTTTGGGTTCCACATTTTCAAGGCATCCAATGCCTTTTTTTCAGGGATACCACTAAGGCCTTGTACAACAATTTTTTCGCTGTCTTTTTCAAACACTGCTTTTGCTGCATGAATAAAAACAAGGCAGCCTGCTTCCTGCAAAACCTCCAAGGCGTTCTTGAAGTCTTTTCCCCTAAATTCGTGCGTACCTGCAATTGAAATCACAGGAGTACAGTCAGTTAAAAATTCTCTTGTTTCTTCACCCTTTTTGTATTCAATTTTCTGCAGTTCTCCTTTTTTCGCCCTTAGCAAACTAAAAAGTTTAAACATTTGCACCCATGCTTCCTGTGAAGGAATTGCTTCGTTGAATAGGTCGCCTGCAAGCAAAATCAAATCAGCCTTTTTCTCCAAAGCAAGTTCAAAGGCCTCCTTTGCCTGGTCAAAAGCCTCGTTGCTTCTGGCAGTGTTTTTTCCAAAGCCAATGTGAGTATCAGAAAAAATTGCAATTTTCATAGTTCAACCCAATATTATTAAGCAAGGAATGACATAAAATAGGTTATGGCAAAGCCATTGGAAATAAAAAGAATTGACCTGTTAGTGCATCCGTTTTATAGCATGGGCATTGCAAGCAACAAAAAAGATGCAGATAAACTTACAGCTGTTTGGAAAAAACATATTGACGAAATTGCAAAAGATCCAAGCAGAATGCTTCTAATTAAGGTAATGGGAAACATGGATTGGCTTCCCAGCAGAAATAGGGAAAAATCAATGGATGCGCGTTTGCAACACGCTAAAACAAAAGAACTTTTGAAATATTCACGTTTGCAACACGCTAAAACAAAAGAACTTTTGAAATATTCACGTTTGCAACACGCTAAAACAAAAGAACTTTTGAAATATGCTAAAAAGAAATTGAAGAAAAGATTTGGATTTTATGAAGCTAGCGAATCAAGATTTATGTTTTATGATCACTTGAGAACTGGCTTTAAAGATTTTAGAAATTATGTCAAAAAAAAAGGTTTGGCAGTTAATCCAGAAACAGTTAAAACAAGAGGCCTTGGAGAATACACAACTGCTTGTGTAGCGGGTTATTTAGTAGACTTAAACGCACAAATTGGTTTGAAGGATGCAATTCCTTACAGAAATCCTCAAAGTGATCTTCTGCCAAGAAAATCAGTTGAATTAGCCGGAAGATATCCAAGACCAGGGGAACTAAAAGGACTTCTTAAAAGCAAAAAAGGGAGAGAACTACTCAGAAAAAAAATGAAAGCCTATATTGAAGTACGTATGGAGCGCATGAATACATTAAAAATCCGCCACTCAAAACAGAAAGCAAGCAAGGTGGCATTATACAAACCAAGACCTCATTTAATGAAAAAAAAGCGAAGGACCTAACCAACCAATTCAATCGTATTCTGCAATTCCTTTTTTGCAACCTTCAAAAGCTCTTTTCCGGAAGCAGTAATGCTATAAACGCTTTTGTTGCCCTCACGCTTGGCTTTTACAAAATTGTGCTTTTCAAGCTTGTAAAGTACAACATAAACAGAAACATTTCCAGGTAAGAAACCGAATTTTTCCTTAACCTCTTTTCTCAAAACATAGGCATGACTTGGCTTCTTTTTAAGCATACTAAGCAGATAAATCCACAAAAGCTCAATTCCAAGCTTTCGCTTCAGCCTGTTAATTTCCTTACTCTTTTCAGCCTTTGCCATTTCAACAAAAGAGATGCGAAAGCTTTATATATATAAAATAGCTACAATATATCGATTGTTTTACGATTGTAAAATAGTTTATACTTATAAAAGAATTTGGAGGTTTTAAGAAAATGGCTGGAAAAATAAAAGTTGCAATTGCAGGAATTGGTAATTGCGCAAGCTCTTTGATTCAAGGAGTAGAATTCTATAAGGATGTAAAGGAAGGAGACGAACTTGTCCCAGGCTTAATGCATAATGTATTGGGTGGATACAAAATTTCAGACATTGAGTTCGTAGCAGCATTTGATGTTGACAAAAGAAAGATTGGCAAGCCATTGAACGAGGCAATTTATGAAAAGCCAAATAATACTTATACAATAATGGAAAAGGTTTCAAAATGGGGAGACGTAATAGTACAAAAAGGCCCTGTTTTGGATGGAGTAGCAGACCACATGATTGAATATCCAGAAGATGTTTCTTTCAGGGTTGACGAAAGTCAAAAGCCAATAGATGCTACACAGGTTTTGAAAGACAGCGGTGCAGAAATTTTAATGAACTATATGCCTGTTGGTTCTGAAAAGGCAACACAGTATTATGCACAGGCTGCTTTGGATGCAGGATGCGCTATGTTGAATTGTATTCCGTCATTCATTGTTTCAGACCCTGAATGGGAAAAAAAGTTTGTGGAAAAAGGACTGCCTTGTGCCGGAGATGATATAAAAGCAGAAGTAGGCGCTACAATAGTACACAGGACTCTTGCAAAACTGTTTGATGACAGAGGCGTAAAAATTGACGGCACCTACCAACTAAATGTCGGTGGAAATACAGACTTTTTGAACATGGCAAGACACAACAGGCTTAAATACAAAAGAATTTCAAAAACAGAGTCTGTTCAAAGCAATCTAAAAGTTCCGCTTCCGGCCGACAAGGTTCACATTGGACCAAGTGACTTTGTGCCATGGATTAAAGACAAAAAGATTTGCTTCTGCAGAATTGAAGGAAGGAAATTTGGCGAAGCTCCTGTAAACATTGAAGTAAGGTTAAAAGTTGAGGATTCACCAAACAGCGCAGGATGCACCATTGATGGAATAAGGTGCTTAAAGCTTGCTTTGGATCGCGGTGTTAAAGGAAAACTTGACAGCATAAGCGCATATACAATGAAGCACCCTGCCATACAATATCCAGACCCTATTGCAAGAGACATGGTCGAGGAATTTATTAAAGGAACTAGGGAACGCTAGAATCCAAAGTATATAAGAACATTATATGATTTGGCAATTCATTGAGAATTGCCTCATCATCCTTTATTTTTATTAAAGAAAACAAAACTTCTAATGGAACTTTTGATTCATTTCTCCTAAAATGTTCCAATTGTCTATGGGAATAGTTTTTCCCAGTAAGTTTGCTTAGTTCTATTGCAAGTAATCTATCACTTTCAAAAAAGATTTTCATTTCACTAACTAAAGCACAAACTTCCTTAGACCTAATCCGACTAAACTTGGAAATTTCTATTACTGCTTTTTTCAACACTCTTTGTTTTTTAGGATTAAAATAACTAATATACCTATAGAAATTTACTATCGAAAACTGGTTGGTTATTGAAAAACCAAAAGCATGTTTTGATGTCTCAAAGCTATTTGACTTAGGATAAGTAATAGTCCTTGTAGAATTTATCCTAAACCCACTCAACAATTCCTTAATTTGGGAAAACAATTTGAAGGCGTTTCCAAGCAATTCTTTAGTTTTTACCATTGTTAAACCTATTTCAAAAGAAAATTTTCTATTGGTTTTTACTCGAGGCTTGCTAGCTTCAAAAGTAAAGAAAGTTTTTAAAAATTCCTTTTTAATCTCAGTGTTGCTATTCATTATCCAATTAGGAACAAGAAATTCTTTTTCAGTTTTGTTTCCAATAGGAGAACCTGCAAGAATTAGTATTTGTGTAATTGTTGCATTAGAAACAAATGCTTTGTACGGCTGTTTTTTGAAGTAACCATACTTTGGAGTATATGCCTCTATCCTTCCATCAACACCAAAAAGCTCTTTTACAATTTTTAAGAACCATTCACATTCCGCTTTCTCGCTTGAGTAAAGCATTATTTTCTTTGCCCTTGGTCTTCCATCTGCCTTGGTCCACTCCACATACCCATCAGTCATTAACGCAGCAACCAAAGCAGCCAATTCAGGCGAAGCATGCAAGGGCAGAATCTTTTTTGCCCTTTCTTTGCTTTTATTTGTAATCCGAGGAAAGTCCTTCACAAGCTGTTCAAAAGTAACAATCGATTCTCCCATCTACACCGGTAAATTTTTGTTTTTTTCTTTTTAAAGCACTTTGCAAACAGTCCAGGTTTCCGGTGAAAATTCAAGAAGAAGGATTTCCGGTAAATGAAAGAAAAAAATTATTTTCTCCTAAAATGCCTTGCAAGCATTTTGGCAGCTCTTATTGGAGTCCGTGCCATATAAGAATGGATTAATAAACTTAATTTAAATAAATAAGTAAAATGACGCTTTATAAAAACAGGGAACGTTTTGGCAGTCTTTCAACAAAAATTGGAAAGATATTTAGCAAAATTCCTTTAACGCCAAATCAGTGGACAATTTTTTCGCTTGTTCCGGCAATTATTGCTGTTTATTTTCTTTCACAACAAAATTTTTTAATTGCAGGCAGTCTTTTTATTTTTGCAAGCTTTCTTGACATGGTTGACGGAGCAGTTGCACGAGTTACAAAAACAGCAAGCAAGTTTGGAGCATATCTTGATACAGTTGTTGACAGATATGTTGAAGCAATCATAGTATTTGGCTTGCTTTTTGTTGGCTTGCCAGAATTTTATATTCCAGCATATGCATGGATTTTCTTGTATCTTTTTGGCGGAATGATGACAACATATGCAAAAGCAGCAGCAAAAGAAAAAGAAATTATTCCAGAAGGAAAGGAACTAAAAGGCGGAATTCTTGAAAGATCTGAACGACTGATAATCCTTTTTGTTGGCATTATTGCAGCTGCATTCAATCCAGTATACCTAACCTATGTAATCGTTTTGCTTGCAGTTCTTACAAACATCAGTGCATTACAAAGAATTTGGATTGCAAAAAAAATTTGCACGCAAGATAGATAATTAATTACATTCTATTTCAAAAGGATTTCCAGTAAGTGGATTATTCATACCTTTCATTGCTCCAGAAAATAGAAGAAGGGGAAGCTCTGGCTGTCCTGCCTGCTCTGATGAATTAATAGTGCTTTCAACAAAAGTTTTTGGAAACCTGCAGGTTTTTTGCGATAAATCGGTATTGTCATAATAGGAAATAAGGCAGTTTGTTCCCTCTTCCCCCAAAACAGAAAAAAGCCCTCCGAATTGACCTGTTAGTTCAAAGGTTGAATTAATACAGGAAACCATGTTTTGATTAAAACAAGCAAGATTTGCCTTTTCTTCTTCAGAACCTGTTGCCATTGCAAGGTTTGTAATATCAATAGAACCACAGCTTAGAACTCCTGGGTTTACAGGAGGTTGTCCTGGCAAGCTAATACAAAGATTTGCAGAAACTGCCATTGAACCATCAGGACATTGAACAAGCTGCTGTTGGCCAATTGGCTGTTGATTATCTTGTTGTTGATTGTTTGGTTGTTGATTGTCCGATTGCTGATTGTCCGATTGCTGATTGTCCGATTGCTGATTGTCCGATTGCTGATTGTCCGATTGCTGATTGTCCGATTGCTGATTGTCCGATTGCTGATTGTCTGGCAGTATAATTCCATGGGACTGTTCAGTTTCTGTAGAATCAGGAGTTGGCATAATACAACCACTTAAGACAAGTGCCGCAACCAATGCAGCAATCAAAAATGCTTTTTTCATTGTGCTAAAGTAAGGCAAAGAAATTATTTAAGTCTTTTCATTTACAAAAAGCTTCAAAATGTTTGCTTTTTTCTTTTTAGGATAAAGCAAAAGCGGTCTTAACACAATAAGGTTTTGTTTTTCATTAAATTTTTCATATTCTGCCAAACTCTTGGTATCTGTTTTAGAATCAGCTGTTGCAATTGCTTTGATGTTTCTTTCCTCAAACAAAACAGGCAAATCTTTTTCATTGGTTAAAGCAAATTGTCTGTAATCATTAAAATGAACAAGTTTTGAAATATGTTCTTCAAGCTCTTTTGAATTTTTTTTAACAATTGGAAAAATGTTACAGCCCCTGTGCATTAACAAAAATGCTGCAGCAAGCTCATCTTTCTTTCCTTCAAAAAGCATTGCGACCGCACCCTCTGCACCAGAAGGCAGTCCACCAAGTCCCTTTACTTGTTTGGTGTAAATAAAAAAATCCTTTTTGCTTACTTCAATAAAAATTTCCTTTTCAGGATTTTTTAACTTTACTTTAAGATTGGGAATCGCATCCATAACAACAGCTCCAATGTTTCTTTCAAGGTCTCGTGCTGAAAGCTTGTTTCCAGTAGACCTTGCATCTAAAGCAAATTCGTTTCCTTCTTTGAGAAATTTTTTTGCAAAAGAAACAGTCTGCGATTCAACTTCATTATATTCTGCTGGCTTGAAATGCTGTGCAATTGCTGTTGCATGAATTCCTGAAATTGTTAAAAGCGTCTTTTGTGCATTTTTTGCACTGAAACAAAAGATGTAAAGTCGCCCGCCTCCTCTTGCAATTTTGGCCAATTTAACATTGTTTCTTTTCAGAGAAAATTTTATGCTTTGCACCAGTTTCTTTGTAAAAAAGCGCCTTACAAAAGGGCTTTTTAAGGAAATCTCCGAAGCGGTCTTTACAAGCAAACATTCCTGCCCTTGGTCTTTTCCCATAAGTTATTTAAACAACAAAAGCCATATAATTAATAATGAACAAAGTTAAGGCAGAAAAAAAGTGCAATTGTTGCTGTTGCCACTAAGCGCCCAGCTTACAGCTTGACTTTGTTTGAAAACTGTTTGTAGGGTGATTTTTTTGAAACTAGAGACAACTATATCAGATGAAAAAGGTTCTGTTCTGAACGCGATAGGCAATACTCCGTTAATTAGGATTGGAAACGTGTTTGCAAAGCTTGAAAGTGTTAATCCAAGCGGAAGCATAAAAGACAGAGTCGCCTTTGAAATAATAAAAGAAGCTGAAGGAAAAGGCGAGCTGCAGAAAGGGTATACAATTGTTGAAGCAAGCAGTGGAAACACAGGCATTTCCCTTGCAATGGTTGGGGCAGCCAAGGGCTACAAAGTAAAAATTGTGATGCCTGAAAATATGAGTGAGGAAAGAAAGCAGTTAATGAAAGCTTTTGGCGCAGAACTCATTTTGACATCAAAAAGCGGCAGCCTGAAAGAAGCTATAAGCAAGGTAGAAGAACTTGCCAGAGAAAAAAAGACATTTTATGCAAGGCAGTTCAGCAATCATGCAAACTTGAGAGCGCAGGAAAAAACAGGGAAAGAAATATTTAACGAAATTGGGGCAGTTAACGCGGTTGTTGCAGGTGTTGGAACAGGCGGAACATTAATGGGAATTTCAAAGGCAATGAAGGAACAGAACCCAAAAGTTAAGGCAATTGCTGTTGAGCCAGAGGAAGCGGCAGTAATGTTTGGCGGCAGTAACGCAAGAATCGGAGAACATAAAATTCAGGGAATTGGCGACGGCTTTATTCCAAAACTTGTTGATATGAAAAAAGTTGACGAAGTTTTTACAGTAAAAAGCAAGGAAGCTGTTGAGATGGCAAGAAAGCTTGCAAGAGAACATGGATTGCTTGTGGGAATAAGCAGCGGGGCAAACATGCTTATAGCATTAAAAATGGCAAAGAAATATGGCAAGATTGCAACTGTTTTACCTGACAGAGGAGAAAGGTATTTGAGCATGCATTTGTTCAAAGAATAACAATAAAAAGGAATTTATGGAAGAATATTACTTAACGCGGGGGTAGCAGAACGGTTATGCACCGGCCTGCAGAGCCGAGGAAGAGGGTTCGACTCCCTTCCCTCGCTTGGGGAAAGCAAAATCTTAAATAAAAAGGAAACAATTAAAGATTAGGATGAACTTCAAAATACTTGTTTTGATTACTATTTTGCTAGTTGTTATTCCAATAGCAAGTAGTGTTGCACTTGTAAGAAATTGCAGAATAATAGAAAATCCGCAAAATTTGGAAGCAAGTTGTAAGAATGGAAACATTATACTTGGCATTGAAATTGAAAATGTAGAAACTTTGGAACACCCTCCAAATTTCAATAACAACGAACGCATTGCTTTTCCTCCCAACACTACTATTTTAGAAATTCGCCCTCCAGATTTAAGCAACAGTGAATGCTTTGATTTGTTTTCCAACACCATTATTTTAGAAACATGCCGTACTCTTCCAGATGGAGACTACAAATTCAAAATAAACGATAAGTATTTGCTAACTGTAAATGTTTTTACGGAAGGCGTGGCTGCCTCTTGCCCTGGTTTCGCATGGATGATTTTGCCTTCGATTGTTGTATTTTTGGCAGGCATAGCGGCAGCAGTTAAATTAGCAAGAAGAAAAAGATTAGCATTAGCAATCCTTGTCTTAGTAATTGCAACATTTATTGCAGCGCTTTTGTTTCCTATCTGCATTTAGAATCCGCTTTAATTTAGCTTCTCCAAAAAAAAACATTCTATTAAATCAACTTAGCTTCACAATGATATTAAATTCGGGGCACAAAACAGGTGTGCGCTCTATACTCAGAGTTTGACTCCCCCTCGCTTAGCTTGTTGATCAAATAAAACATATATTTATAAGCTAATTATACCAATATAACTAGTGGTGATTGAATTGGTTGAAATTACTTCACAAGTAAGGCAATGGGGCAGGTCTGTTGGCGTCGTGATTCCAAAAGAAGCAGCAGAAAAGGCACATATCAAGACAGGCGATAAAATAAGACTCTTAATAATGGGAAAAAATCCACTAAGAGAAACCTTTGGAATACTGAAAATGAAAAGGACTACCAAAGAAATTCTGCAAGAAGTTGACAGGGAAGGATGGGATGAGTGAACAAGCATACTTCTTTGACACATACGCCTTCTTTGAAATAATAAGAGGCAACCAAACATACGAAAAATACAAAGATGCAGGAGCAATGACAACAGTATTCAACCTTGCAGAACTAAACTATGGACTCAAAAAAGAGACAAGCAAAGAAAAGGCAGATAAGATAACTGACAAGTATTTTTCACTGTTGGTAGAAGTCACTGCCAAAGATTTAAAGGATGCAATGGACCTAAAAACTAGGAACAGAAAACTCTCAATTCCAGACGTAATTGGATACACCGTTGCGAAAAGCTATGACGTGAAATTCCTAACAGGAGACCAAGAATTTAAGAAAATGCCAAACGTAGAATTTGTAAAAAAATGAGAACTAAAGCATTTCAATCAGAAATGGGTTCGGCCCCGCCCCCTCGCTTGACTTAAAGCCATTTGGCAGTTACCGAAAGGTTTTAAATATGTTTTAGGTATGAATTAGTATGTAATTAGTACGCAGGTGATTTAATGTATGAAACTGTAACAGTTGTCGGAGAAAGAGGCCAAATTACTATCCCCAAGATTATTAGGGAAAAACAGGGATTGGGAAAAAAGGATAAAGCAATCGTTAAGATAGAAAACGGCAAGATAGTGGTTGAAAAAGCCTTGAGCCAGAAGGAAAAAGAAAAATTAATGAAAGAGTTTTATATAAAATACTCCAAACTTAATGAAAAGGTTGCTGAAGAATGGAAATATTCAAGCAAGGAAGCGGATGAGATGTTGGATGAATATTAAAAGAGGCAGCATATTTTTGGCAAATCTTGAACCAGGTCTAGGTTCTGAACAAGGAAAAATTAGACCTTGCCTCGTCATACAAAACGATATTGCAAACGAGTTCAGTCCAACAACAATAGTTGCACCAATTACTTCAACAATACCTAACAAGCATTACCCTACAATAGTTATAATTGAACCACAAGAATCAGGTCTTAAAAAAACAAGCACTGTACTATGCAACCAAATCAGAACTGTTTCAACCAAACACAGAATGATAAAAAAACTTGGCACGCTAAAGCCAAGCACAATGAAAAAAGTTGACGAAGCACTAAAAACAGGCCTTGCTTTGGAATGAAAGGAGAGGAAACTTTTTGGTTAAAATAATTGCCAATGTTACGAACAAGGAACTTGATGCGTTGGAAAATCAAACACTATGCTGGAACCTATGCAAAAAGCACAGGGCAGTGTTGGACGCAAGTGAGAAAGAAATGTTTGAAATCACACAAACATGCAAAAAGTGCTTGAAGATAAACAGGGAACTGACAAACACGAACTTGCATTTGTGGAGTAAACTAGTAACAGCATACCTTAAGGCAACAAAAAAAGGAAACAAGTAACAAGGCAATCATCCTTAAATCAACTTCCCAGCACTATGTCTTTAATTTGGGCACAAAACTGTTGCGCGCTTTATACTCAGAGTTTAAAGCCCACCCTCCGCTTGGGAAAATTGAGCAAAGCGAGTATGTGTTTAAACAGTATGTTTAAATACACTTTGCATGGTGATTCTTTTGGTGATTTAATGGTTAAAACACTCACAATAAAGGACAAAGTTTATGATGAACTGACAACAATTAAGGGCAGGAAAGAAAGCTTTTCAGACTTGTTTGAAAGGCTTGCAAAAAAAGAGAAAAAAGGAATAAGGGAGTTTGCTGGATTCCTTTCAAAGGAAACTGCCGAGAAGATGAAAAAAGACATTGCCAGGTGTAAAAAAGAAGACATAAAACTAGAGGATAAAAAAAGGAAAAGGCTCGAGAAATTATGGTTGTCTTAGACACTGACGTGCTAATAGAATTTAGCAAAGGAAATTCAAAAGTAGAGAAAAGAATAAAACAACTGCAACAAGTCGAAGAGATTTCAACAACAATATTCAACTTAGAAGAATACCTGTTTGGAATCTTCAAAAATGGGCAAAGAGAAGAAATTGAAGAAGGAAAAAAGTTTCTAAACAGGATAAAACACTATGACTACACAAAAAAAGAACTTGAAACAATAACCAAAATAAGAGTAAAACTGGAAAAAGAAGGAAAAAAAATAGGACCATACGACGAATGCATTGCAGGAATATGCGTTTCAAAAAACGAGCCACTTTTCACATTAAACAAAAAGCACTTTGAAAGAGTGAAAGAATTAAAGCTCATATGAACTACACATTCCAAGCAAATAGTTCGGCCAGTGGTCTTCTTTTTTAAAACAAGTCCATTAAATCAACTTCCCAGTATAATTATTCTAATTCGGAGCACAAAACCTGTGCGCACTCTATACTCAGAATTTAAAGCCCACCCCCGCTTCAAATTTTTTTAATTAAAAATAAGCAATATATTTAAATACACATACATACACAGACTATCTTATGAGCACTAAAACAATTTCAATTACTGAAGAGGCCTATGACAGGCTGGACAGCAGGAAAAAGGAACGGGAAAGTTTCAGTGAAGTGATAAAAAGGCTTACAGGAAAGCGAAGCCTAACTGAATTTGCAGGAATTTTCTCAAAAGAAGAAGCGGCAGAACTGGAAAAGAATATCAGGAAAGGAAGAATTTCTGCAACGAAAAGGCTTGAAAGGATTGGGATCTGAATCAAATGATTCTTGACACAAGCTTTCTTGTGGATTTGCTGAGAAATAACCATGCAGCAGTATCCAAAATAACGGAAATTGAAAAACAAAACGAACCAGTTGCAACAACAACAGTAAGTGTTTTTGAGATATGGCAAGGTCTGCCAAAAAAGAGCAAGGAACAGCAAATCGAAAAAACCATTGAACTATTCAAATCAATAAATGTTTTAAACCTCGATTTTGACTCCGCGATAGAAGCAGGAAATATTCAACGAAAATTAACAAGAGCAGGGCAAAAAATTGAGCCACAGGACGCAATGATTGCAGGGATAGCAAAAACGAGAAGACAGAAAGTCCTTACAAGGAACATTAAACACTTTGAAAGAATAAATGATTTGGAAGTTGAAAGCTATTGAAAGAGATGCTAAAACCAGACCATGCAGCAATATTAAATTCGGGCACAAAACCTGTGCGCACTCTATACTCAGAATTTAAAACCCTCCCCTCGCTTAAGAAATATCAAATGAAGGTTTATATATAACTATAGCTATAGTTATGTAGGTGAATTATATGCAAACTACTATTCCTTTGGAAAAAGAAACAGTACAGGTTTTGGAGAAATTAAAGAGCAAGTACGCAGTAAGCTCTTACGACAAGCTAATAAAGGAAATGATAAAAAAGGAAATAAAAATGCCTAAAAGCCTGTTTGGAACACACCCTAAAATGAGCGAATTTAAGCGCGAAGCGGAAGATTTCCATGAATTATAAAAACCTGCTGGACACTTTTGCATGGGTTGAATACTTCAGGGGCACAAAAAAAGGCGAAATAGTCAGAGACTGTATCAAACAAGGGAAAGTATTTACTCCAACAATAGTATTAGCCGAACTCTCAGACGTCTATGAAAGAAAGAAAGTGCCAAACTGGGAAAGAGACCTGGCATTTATAATTTCAAAAACAACAATTATTGATTTGAATCAACAACTGGCAATAGAAGCAGGAAAAACAAAACGCGAGATTAGAAAAAAATATAAAACAAAATTCGGTTTGGCTGATGCAATAATTCTTGCAACAGCTAGAAAAATGAACGCAAAAGTAGTAACAGGCGACACGCACTTTGAAAAAATAAGCAATGTTACATTCCTTTAAAGGATTCGACTCCAGCCCCCAAGCGTTTAATTTAAATATTAGAAAATGCCTTTTTTATAATGAGAATTTATGACTAAAAGAAGAGTTGATCACGGCGTCTTAGGGATAATGGAGTGATTGCTGTTGGAAAAAGTATTGGCAGAAAAGGCACTAATGGCAAAATAGTAGCGGAAACTAATGGAACAGCCGCTACTGGGCCAAAAAAGCAAAGAAGATTGCACACTATAGATAATGTTCCTGCAAAGAGTAGAGCTAAAATAACTAAAATTAGAAACAACTACAAGAAGTGGGGAGCGCAAAAAAAAAACAGTGTTGCAGGAAGCAGTATTATTGCAGCATGCAACAAAAATAAAGCCCTTATTAACATTGTTATGGCAACAATGCTACGCAACAAAACACACACAGAACTAAGAAATAGTATTAGAAAACAGATACAAGCCAGCCTGTAAAGTTTTGAATTACAGGGTAAATTTAAAGGCAAAGGAATAAATAATGGTTAAGACTATAGTTTTGGCATGGAAAAAAGAATTCTTTTGATTTCCATACTTGCTTTTGCAATTGCATTAAGTGGCTGCATTGAACCTCCAGAACCTCTTGAACCTGTTTGTGGCAATGGAATATGTGAAGAAAGTGAAACAGACCTCGGCTGCCCTGAAGACTGCCCTTCATTTACGACTGCATGCATTGATGGAAGCTGCACTGTTGTAGAGGGTTCCAGCCCTGAAGAATGCCAAGTAGATTCTGATTGCCAGGCTGCTTCAGGCAATGGCACAAGCTTTGCTACAGCTATTGTAATTCAGTCAGATAACTCAGAAGACGGAATTGCAATGGAATACGAATGGCTTTATGCCAATGGCTGTGAAGGAAAGGGCGGAGCTGTTGGTGTTGAAATGCAGGAACTTCAAGAGCAGGATGAACAGTTGTTTGACCTTGTATATGCAGTTTGCGCAAACGGCGAAACAGTAATTTATTACTTCAATATTGACAGCTTTTTTGGAAAAGAGTAGGCAGACAACCTGTTTTTTGAGGCGTTTACTATTCTGCAAAGAGCCTAATAGATGATTTGGGATATTGGCAGGAATGAAAGCAATATTGAGAAAATTATGAGAAGTAAAATAAACAGGCTGATGAAGTAAATTGCTCCAAGCTTCAGGCTCTTTTTCTTAAAGCAAATATATCCTGCTGCCAAAAATCCTGCGAAGAATATTGTAAACAGGAACGGCACCCAAAAATAAATCCTAAAGAATGCAACATAAAGGAAAAAGCCCATTGTAAAAACCGGCAAGGCTGCAATTGCCTTGAAAATTATATTGTTCTTGAATTTCTCCTCAGCCCAAAAGACAGCTGCTCCGACGCCAAAGAAAAAGATTGAAAGTGGAAGAATAATTAAGGCAAAAATAATGCAGAAAATAGCAATTGCAAACAAAATCCCAAGTAGCTCAATCAACTGGTCATCAGAAGAAACATAGTTTGGGGAATATTCAGGATTGAAAGGCTTTTCAGAGAAAAAAGAATCAGTCAAGAGCTTGCTTGTATTCCCGCTAAAAGTTGATGAAGTAATACAATTACCTTTTTCAAAGCCCTGGCTTTTGGCAAAGCTTGGATTTTGCACAGCCGATTGGAACAAAAAATAGCCATCTTTGTCATCAAAGCAGTTTTCACCAATCAGGAAAAGTTTTGCATCTATATGGCCTTCATTGACACTTGTCATATGCATTGGATATGTTGGCTCTAATGGAGTAAAGCTGTATTTTAAAGGAGTGCTAATTCCAAGGCTTAGGGTTGCCAGAACTGTGACAGCTTGCAGGTTGGCTGCATCACATTCTTCATAGTAGGGCATTTCACTTTCAACAAATTCTTCAAGCTCTCTGGCAATATATGGTTCAAACATAAGCCTTTCATCAAGGTAAAATGCTTCGGTACACTCCCTGTCGTAATCAGTGATTGCAATACCAGGATACTTGTTCTGCAGGTTTACCTTGTTTGCAATAAAATAAAATGGCTTATTGTAATTGGATTCCAATTCAATATAATAATCCAAAACATTTTGCTTTCCTTCCGGAAAAGAATATTCGTTTTGGTTAAGCCAGTTTAGGAGAGCGCTGCCGTCAGTTGCCTTCAAAATTGTAATGTCATAAATGTCAAGCTTTTTTGATTCTATTACTTCAACCTTTGGCGCTTCAGAGCTTATTCCACCAAGGACAGGAACAGCCATATTCCAGCCATCTGATTTTCCGACATTAAACAACTCTGCAATTTTAAAAAAAATTTCTTCACTTGCCTCATCCACTTCAGGCTTTGAACTGCTTTGAATCGGAACAACCCAGGCAAAGTCCATTACTTGATCCATGCTAACTTTTGTTGAAATAATAAGCTGTTCTTGGTTTCCATCCCAATACAAAACAGCCTTTTGTTCCGGCATCAGAATATCGTCATACAATCCATAATCAGGCGGCATTATGCATCCGTCAGCAAAAACAGAGGAAAGAGAAACCAATGATAGTAGCATGACAAATGTTACACAGGTTAAATGACTTTGGGCCATAATTTACAAGGTACTTAACGCTTTTCAACTTTATTAATTTTTCTTAAGGCAACATTCGCAAAGAAAACCATTTCTGTGCGCCGGTTTTCTGCAAAAAAAATTTAGATTATTTGCCCTGCTTTGTTTTTTTGGAAGATTCCTCTTCAGGCAAAAACTCGTCAAGCAAATCGTCTTCAACAAGCTCTTCTTCAGAAACCCCACTTTCTTCAGGCAAAGGATCTTTAGCCGAGGAGTCTTCAGGCAAAAGCTCTTCACCCACTAGCTTTTGGGTTAGGGGTTCTTCAGCTTTGCCTTGCAATGCAAGCTGTTTTTTGTACTGTGTATAAAAGTAAAAGGCAAGAATTGCAATCGCTGCAACAATTACAATAGTGTCAGCCCCTGGCCTCCAGTCAATTACCAGAAAAACATAGGCAAGTAAAAATATTGGAATTAGAACGAACAGGATAATCATTCCAATGAATTTTTTTTGAGGTGTTGTTTTGAACTTTCTCATTGCAAGAATATTGTCTGAATTCTTATTTATTCTTTCCTATTTTGTTTCGGTTTTGAATTAGAAAGTTTATTGCCAAAAGCTGGTTTCCCAAGGGTTTTTACGCAAGTAAAAAGGCTTTTAAATAAAAACGCAGTTTTCTAATAGGACATGAACGATTACGGAATGGAAGCGCCTGAAATTCTCTGGTTTAGGGAAATCAGAATAAAGGACATTTCAAGCGTTGGAGGAAAGGGAGCTTCTTTGGGAGAAATGGCAAACCACAATTTTCCGGTTCCGCCAGGGTTTGTAGTAACAGCCCAAGCATACTTCAGATACATTAAAGAAACAGGCATAAAAGACAGGATTGTAAACAAAATAGATGCAATTGATGTTGAAAATACTGAAGAACTTGCAGGAGTAAGTGAAGAGGTAAGAAACATTATTCTTGCAACACCAATATCTGAAACTCTTTCAAACGAAATCAAAAAGGCTTACGGGAAACTTGGAGAAAAAAAGCTTGCCTGGCTTACAAGCAGTGAAGCCGAATTTGTTGCAGTAAGAAGCAGTGCAACAGCAGAGGATTTGCCTGAAGCAAGTTTTGCAGGCCAGCAGGAAACCTATCTCAATGTTAAAGGAAGAGAAGCTTTGGTAAAAACCGTTCAAAAATGCTGGGCTTCGCTTTTTACAGCAAGAGCAGTTTATTACAGAAAAAAACACGGGTTTTCCACAGAACAAGTAGGTATTGCAGTTGTTGTTCAAAAAATGATTAATGGACAAACCTCAGGAATAATGTTTACCGCAGAGCCAACAGGAGACGAAACAAAAATTATTATAGAAGCAGGATTTGGTTTGGGTGAAGCAATTGTTTCTGGAAGCATCACACCAGACACATATACTGTTGACAAAGGCAGTTTTAAAATCATTGACAAAAAGATTCACAGCCAAACGTTTAAGATTGTAAGAAAGGGCAGGGACAACATCAGGGAAAAACTTGGTTCCACTGTTGCAAAAAAACAAAAAATTGACGACAAAGCAATTATGCAGC
Organism: Candidatus Iainarchaeum sp.; assembly: GCA_017610205.1. Classification (GTDB taxonomy): domain Archaea; phylum Iainarchaeota; class Iainarchaeia; order Iainarchaeales; genus JAFCCL01. Next base: position 17,926 of record JAFCCL010000012.1, read on the forward strand.
TTGCAAAACTTGGAAAGCAAATTGAAAACCATTACAAAAAGCCACAGGACATAGAGTGGACTATTGAAAACAAGGAACTTTTTATTGTACAAAGCAGACCAATAACAACACTTGGATTGAAAACAAGTGTTAGCAGTGAAGAAAGGAAAAAAAAGCTTGAAGCATTGAAGGACAAGATTGTATTGGAAGGTCTTGCCGCGTCACCAGGTGTTGCTTCAGGCAAAGTAAAGGTTGTAAGGAATGTTGCACAAATTGCCAAGGTTAAAAAAGGAGACATTCTTGTTTCACAAATGACAAGCCCTGACTGGGTGCCAACAATGAAAAAAAGCAAAGGCATAATAACCGACGAAGGCGGGGTAACATGCCATGCAGCAATTGTAAGCAGAGAATTGGGAATACCATGCGTTGTAGGAACAGGAAGGGCAATGGAAATTCTGGAAGATGGAGATGCGGTAACTGTGAATGGCTATGATGGCTTGGTATACAAGGGAACTGTTGAACTTGAAAAACCAGAAGAGGTAAAAATTGAGGTTATAAAGATTTCAGATATTGAGCCTGTTGAAAAAGTTATAGAAGAAGTAAGCAAAGTGGCAAAAGAGGAAAAGCCTGTTGTTGAAGAAAGCCCTGAAAAAAAACGCGAAAAGGAATTTGCAGAAAGGGTGAAAGAAGAACGCAGTGAAATAATGGAAAAGGCTCCTGAAGAAGCAAAAGAAATAGTTGAAGAATTTGGAGATAAAAATGCAGAGGACATGCCAAAAGAAGAACAGGAAGATGAAGAGGGAAAAATTATTGACCTGCTTAGGAAAATTGCACCAAAGGTTAAAGTAAATGTGGCATTGCCAGAGGCTGCAGAAGCAGCGGCAAAAACAAATTCCGACGGGGTTGGACTGCTTAGAGCAGAACATATGATTACGTCATCCGGAAAGCATCCTGCAGAATTTATAAGAAACGGAGAATCTGAAGAGCTTACAAAAGTTATCAAGGAAGGAGTCAAAAAAGTTGCAGCCCTATTCAAAGGAAAGCCTGTGTGGTACAGAACATTTGACGCAAGAACCGATGAATTCAGGGAACTAAAAGGAGGAGAAAACGAGCCAGAGGAAGACAACCCAACACTTGGATGGCATGGAATAAGGCGTGATTTGGACATGCCTGAACTGTTAAGGGCACAGTTCAGGGCAATTAAGGAATTGCATGGAGAAGGGCTTTACAATGTTGGAGTAATGCTTGCATTTGTGCAAAGTGCTGAAGAAGTAAAAGCTGCAAAAAAGATAGCAATTGAAGAAGGGCTTGAACCAGGAAAAAGCACGCAATTTGGAGTAATGGTTGAAACACCTGCATCAGTTTGGGGAATTGACGAAATTTTGAAAGAAGAAATTGACTTTATTTCATTTGGAACAAACGACTTAACACAGCTTACTTTAGGAATTGACAGAAACAATGAACACATTCAAAAAAATTTCACAGAACTGCATCCGGCAATCCTCAGAAGCATCAGGCACGTTATAAAAAAGTGCAGAAAGGCAGGAGTTATAACAAGCATTTGCGGACAGGCAGGAAGCAAACCAGAAATGGTAAAACACTTGGTTGAATTCGGAATTGACAGCATTTCCGCAAACATTGACGCAGTTGAAAAAATAAAGAAAATTGTGCTTGCAGAGGAAAAAAAGCTTATTTTGGGAATGGAGCACAAAGGATAATTTTATAATATGCCTTTGGCAAAAATTCTTTTTATGATAGAGTTTGACTTAAAAAAAGCAGTGCAGGAAATAAAGGAAAAAAAGGCAAAAAATGTTGCCCTGCAGGTCCCTGAAGGAATGAAACCACAGTTAATTGACTTAATTGAAAAAATAGAAAAAAAGGCAGGGGTTAATGTTTTTGCATTTGTTGACCCATGCTTTGGAGCATGTGGAATCAAGGATGTGGCAACAAAGGAATTGGGAGCCAGCCTGCTTGTGCACTTTGGACACAGCAAATTTGTGGAAAAAGAAGCCATTGAAACCATTTATGTCCCGGTTGAATACAAACCAAACAAGAAAAGCAGTCTTATACTTGCAGAAAAACTTGCAGGGCAAATGAAAAAAAATAAATTTAAAAAAATTGCTTTATGCAGCACAATTCAGTTTGCAAAACATCTTAAGATGCTTAAAACAGAAATGAAAAAAAAAGGATTTAAAATTTTTGTTGGAAGAGGCAAAAATGTTGAAACAGGACAAGTGCTTGGATGCAACTACAGTAGTGTTAAGGCAATGGAAGGCAAAGTCAACGCAATTGTGTTTGTTGGCGACGGATTGTTTCATCCGCTTGGACTTAGCTTTGCAGTAAACTTGCCTGTTTTTATTGCAGAACCAATTGAAGGCACAGTGAAAGAACTTGGATTGCAAAGAGACCTGTTTTTGAGAAAAAGAATTGCGATGATTGAAAAAGCAAAACAGGCAAAAAGCATTGGCATCTGGGTTTGTACAAAAAAGGGACAGCAAAGAATGGCACTTGCAAAACTTTTGGAAAAAAAGTTTAGGCGAAAGGGAAAAAAGGCATATATTTTTACCAGCAACCTCCTTGTCCCGGATTACATTGCCGGAATTAATATTGAAGCAATTGTAAGTACAGCCTGCCCAAGAATTGCATTGGATGACAGTTCGCTTTTCAAAGTCCCAATAGTAAACCCTGAAGAAGCGCTTGTAGCATTTGGAGAAAAAAAGATTGAAGTATATTCCTTTGATGAACTCTGTTGAAAGAGGAGAATGCTAGCCTGTTAAAACTTTATGTTACCGGCATGGGGTTCTTCATCATCCTCATAAAAGCCCAGTGTTTTTTTTGCCCTGGCCTTTTTTGCAGATTTTTTTCTTTTTAATTTCCGAACCCTTTTCTTTATCTCTTCCTCACCCTCAATTGCTTCTGTTGAATCAGACAATACAATTGTCCCCTTGAATTCAGTTCCTTGCACAGCTGCCTTGACGTTTTCCAAATCGTGTCCGTTCAAAAACAAGACAGTAATTGCACTTCTCTTTAAAATTATTGCTGCAGGCAAATCAAGGATAAGATTTTGACCTGGTTTCATTGCATTTCCTGAAAGAATTTCAATAAGCTTTGAATGGCTTAGTTCAGTATACATTCTTGCAGAAGGGTGTGCAGAAGGGTCTGCTGTAAAAATGCCGTCAACATTGCTTAGGTTAATTAATCTTGCCCCAAGGCATTCGGCAAGCAAAGCCGCAACTGCATCAGTTGTAAATCCAGGAATTAATCCGCCGTATATAGGAGTTTTGCCGGCGGCAAGAATTTCGCCAGCACGGGAAATGTCCTTAAGCACATTAGGAAAAGAATTTTCAATAGAAATAAGCAAAAGAACTGCATTGGCTCTTGTAATTCTAATTCCCAATTCATCAAGCTCAAAATTATTGGCCCCAAGATTTTTTGCAGTATTTACATAATCTCTTGCAACTCTTCCTCCGCCAACAACAAGAACAAGCTTGTGCCCCTGTCTTATGAGATCATTCAAACAATTTGAAATTGCCAAAACTCTTTCTGCGTTTGGCTTTCCATCCATCAAAATGCTTCCGCCAACACTTATTACAGTAACATTCGAAATAGATGATGAAACATGTTGAGACGAATAATTTTCATGCGATGGTCTGATTATTTCAGTTTCTTCATCATTTTCTTTTTCCTTATTAAACATTCCAAACATGTCTTCAAACATTAAAAAATTCCCCGTCCTTTTGTATTAAATGCTTTGTTTTATTAAATATTCTTAAGGCTTATTAAATATTATCCTTGCAAGGTTTTGGTGAAAACAATGGCAAACAATGGAATTGAAGAGATTGCAGAAGCCGATATGGTGGTTTTCAAAAAGAAACTGCGAAAGATGTCTGCTTTCAAAGGAAAGGGAACAGAACTTATTTCGCTTTATCTTCCGCCTGACGTAGACAGGAGTCTGGTCACAGGACAATTGACGGAGGAAATGTCACAAAGCAGCAATATCAAAAGCCCAACCACAAGAAAGAACGTGCAGGGGGCTTTAAGAAAAGTACAGAATTTTCTTAAATCAATAAATTTTAAGCTTCCAGAACAGGGAATTGTTGTTTTCTGCGGAAATGTAAGCCAGCAGGAGGGAAAGCAGGACATACAGCTTTTTACATTAAAACCAGTGAAAAGACTTAACACAAAGCTTTACTGGTGCGATTCAGAATTCCATTTAGGTCCATTGCAGGAAATGGCACAGCCCTCAGAAGTTTTTGGAATTTTAACAATTGACAAAAATGAGGCAACAATTGCAATCCTTATAGGAAAAAAATACGAAATTTTGGGACATTTTACAAGCACAGTTGCAGGAAAGACAAGGGCTGGGGGGCAATGTCTTTTAGGAGATTCTCTGATTCAGCTTAGTGACGGAAACATTGTGAAGATAAGTGAGGTTGGCAATCCAGCAGCTGTCAAAAGTGTTGACTTTGGAAACTATTCAATTCAAGATTCGTTTATTTCAAATAAGTGGAAGGAAAACAAGTTTAAGGCATTAAAAATAATTACAAGATACCCACAGATGAGTATTACTTGTTCCAAAGACCATAAATTCTTTTGCTGGAACCAAGGTAAAATAGAAGAAAAAACAGCCGCAGAACTAAAAGAGAATGAATTTCTTATAATGCCTGAAAGAATCCAAGTCACAAGCAACATCCAACATATTAATACAAATTTCTTTAACAGTTATATTATTTCAAAAAAAGGACTTAAAGAATTGATTAGGACAAGAAAGGAACTTGAATTTAGCCAAAAAGAATTTGGAAAAAAGATTGGATTGCATCAAGCTTCTGTTTCACGTTTTGAGTTAGGAAGATTTAATCCACGAATTAGCTATTTGAAAAAAGTTTGCCAGGGATTGAACTTGGATGCAGACCGATTTATTTCAGAATTTTGCAAGCCAAAAAGCGATTTGCGCTTGCCGGCAGAAGTTGATACAAATCTTGCTCAAATTATAGGTTATCTTCTTGGTGACGGAAGCATTGAGGATGAAAGGTTAAATTTCTATGAAGAAGACAGGGAAACCGCAATCTTTTATGAAAGGCTTTTGAGAAAAGTGTTTAATGCCAAGATAAGAACAGGATTTAGAGAAAGTAAAAACTATCATGAAATAAGATGCTACGGAAAACCAATTGTTAGATTGATAAGGCAGGAGTTTCCAGAGGTAAACAAAGCCAGAACATCTGTCATTCCCAAAAAGATACTGAAAAGCGAAAATGGGATTGTAGCAGCCTTCCTAAGAGGATTATTTGACGCAGAAGGCTATGTGACAAAAAGAGGGCTTTCGGCAGGAATGAATAATAAAATGCTTGTTAAGCAGATACAGATTGCTCTGCTAAGGTTTGGCATATTATCATCTGTACACGAATATGATAACAGGAGAAACCCTTATTCAAATAATACAAAATTTACTATAGATGTAACTGAAAGAAAATCTTTAAAAATATTCAAAAAAGAAATTGGATTTTCTTATTCAAAAAAGAAGGAAAAATTAAAAGCAACAGTTAAAAGCAAGGGCTTTAGAAGCTGCGTTAGGCAAATATTTATATCAGGAAAAGAAGTCAGGCGAATGTTTGAAACAGAGGGATTTAATACAGAAGCATTTCCAAAAGTTTCAGACTTTTTTAGAAACCAACGGATGATTGGAAAAGAAACCTTTAGAAAATTCATAATATCACAAGTTAAGAATAATAAGAAGTTGAAAGAAAAGTTTGAAACAATATTCTCAGTTCCGTTACTTCCAGTTAAAATTCATAAAATCAAAAAAATTAGTTTGCCAACAAAAATGCATGACATAACCGTAAAAAATTCGAATTTTCTTGCAAACGGAATAGTAGTTCACAACAGCGCACACCGCTTTGAAAGATTAAGAGAAGAAGCAGCCCAAAGCTTTTACAAAAAAATAAGCGAAAAAATGAATGGCATATTTTTGCCATATGGGGAAAATCTTAAGGGACTGATTATTGCAGGGCCAGGCATTACAAAAAATTATTTTCTAAACCAGGAACTAATGGACAACAGACTTAGGAATATTATTATCGGAAGCATTGACACAGGTTATACTGATGAATCAGGAATAAGGGAAACTGTTCAAAAAAGCGGAGAGCTTCTGAAAGGAGCTGAAATAACAAAGGAACGCAAAAACCTTGAAAAATTTTTTGAGGCAGTTGTAAAAACAGGTTTGGGAACCTATGGACAAAAAGAGGTTGAAAAAGCATTGCTAATAGGACAGGTTGACACAGTTTTGGTAAGCGAAGAAATAGAATGGCAGATTTACAAATTCAAATGCGACAACTGCGAAACAGAACACGAAATTGTTGTAAAAGACCAATCTGATAAAGAAGCCAAAAAATTTAAATGCGAAAAATGCGAAAGTACCAATGCAGAACTTGTTGAGCAAATTGATTATATTGACTGGATAATGGAAAAGGCGAAAAGCACTGGCGCAAAAACAAAAATTATAAGCACTGAAACCCCTGAAGGAGAGCAATTTTACAGGGGTTTTGGCGGCGTTGGTGCAATACTTCGATATAAGTAGCTGGTTTTCAATGAAAAGAATTTATTCTACAACAGGCAATGGAATAGGAGGCCAAATAAAAAGGCGCTATACTGATTTTGTTGTAGAAGAAGTAAGAGAAGACGGACGAGTTTGCACAGTAAAACGATTTAATGAAGAAGGAACACATTTAGAGGAAAGAATAAAAGTTCCAAAGCAAACCGAAGGCGTGGAACAACTGCATCTTGATTTGGAAAAAATAAACAAGGACATGAATTTTACAATAAGACAACTTGCAAGATATTTACAGTGCAGCAATAGAAGAATTAGCTATGCAGGAATGAAAGATAAACGGGCAGTTACCTGTCAGAGAATCAGCATATTTCAGCCAAATGTTGAAAGGCTGGAGGCATTTGGAAGCAGGGGAATTCAGCTAAGAAATCCAGGTTGGGAAAAGGAAAGACTTGAACTTGGGCTACTTAAGGGAAACAAATTTACAATTACAGTGAGAGATATTGATTTGCCACAGGAAGAAATTGAAAAAAAGATTAAGACATGTTTTAAGGAAATGAAAAACGGAATTGCAAACTATTTTGGAGAACAGCGCTTTGGAGGAATAAGGCAAATAACCCACAGGGTTGGAAAAGAATTTTTAAAAGGACGCTTTAAGGAAGGAGTAATGCTTTACCTTACACACACAGTGGATGGAGAACAGGAAGAAATCAAAAAGGCAAGGGAAAGGCTTTACGAAACAGGAGACTTTGCAGAAGCAACACGATTGTTTCCGCCAAAATTCAGATATGAAAGAAGCATGATTCACCATTTGTGCAAATACCCAAATGACTTTGTTGGAGCTTTTGGAAAACTGCCAAAAAAGCTTCGTTACCTTTTCACACACGCTTACCAAAGCTATTTGTTTAATCTTATTATAGAAGAAAGGATAGCGCATGGAATTGGTTTAAAAAAGATTGAAGGAGATATATTAATTGACAATGTTCCAACAGCCCAGCTTTTTGGATTTGAATCAGAATTTACCAAAGGAAAACTGGGCGAAATTGAAAAAAAGATTTTGAAAGAAGAAGAGATTTCATTGGAAGAATTTAGAGTGAAGAAAATGGCTGAAATTTCAAGCAAGGGAACAAGAAAAGCCATTGTTTTATTTCCTGAAAAACTTAAGCTTGTTGAAATTAAAAATGATGAATTTTATCCTGAAAAACTTTGCGCAACAATTTCGTTTGAACTTTCAAAAGGAAATTATGCCACAACTGTTTTGGAAGAAATAATGAAGAAACAAAACCATGGAAGTGAAAGCCGGTGATTGTAGAGCTTTCCTTTTTTACAATTCCCTTTGTTGTATCAGTTATTGCAGTGTTGATTGTTGCAAAACAAAACAAAAAAATGAAAATTACAGGAAAAGACATCAATAAAATAAACAAAAAAGAATTACCAGAAGGAGTTGGACTTGCATTGCTTGCTCCGCTTTGGACAGCAATAATAATGTTTAATCTTTTAATTGCAGAAAATACAGGATTTGTTGCATTTGGACTTACAATAACAGTACTTTGCATTGTTGGATTTTTGGATGACAGGAAACAAAAATTTAAGGTAAGAACAATCAGCTGGACAAGCAGGGCAGCCATAGTATCTCTTGTCTGCATGATGTTTGCGATGTTTTACGCACCAAACATTTTTTGGATTCCGCCATTTGCAATATTTGTAGCAGTACTTGCCTCTTTTGAAAACACGTTTGCAGGTCTTAACGGGTGGGAAATTGGAAGTGGTTTTATTATAGCCTGTTTTGTTACAATATTGCTTGCAAGTTCCGGGCCAATGCCAATTGGTCTTGGTTTAATTGGGGCAATTGCCGGTTTTTTAATATTCAATGTTTACCCTGCAAAAGTTTTCCCTGGAGACAGCGGAACACTTTTAATTGGAGGAAGCATTGCATGCATAATTATACTAACTCAAAGAATGGAACTTATTTTTCTTACAGTACTATTCTTTTTGCCACATGCAATAGATTTCTTGTTGAAATTGTTAACAAACAAAGATGATATGAGCCAAAGCAAAAACATGCCTTACTCAATTGGAAAAGACTACAAGCTAAGGATTCCACATGGAAAGCCAAGGTATGATTTTGCAAAAATGCTTTTAAGAATTTTTGGACCAATGAAAGAATGGCTTGTTGTAGCAATAATCTGGTGCATTGTTACAGCCAACTGCATTTTTTGGATTCTTGTTTTCAACGGGTTTGGGCTGATTTAAATTCCGGCGGTTAAGTGTTTTTGTTACTTTTAGCGAATTTGACCTGCATTGGCTTTGAAAGCAAAAAAATAAGTTGCCATGCTTAAAAATGTTGGAATAACCAACCTAACTAAATCAAAGAGAATTATGATTGCTACAATTTGCTGAATTGAAAGTGGCTCTACCATAAGTGATTCTACTGAAAGAAAAAGAATTCCAAAAACCTCAACAATGCCAATTCCTTTTGGAAGAAACGGCACCCGTTCAAGAATTTGAAGAATTGTAAACAGCATTAACATAGGATAAAAAGGAATTGCGGAATTTGCAGCAAAGAAACAAAACACAAAAGCAAAGAATTCAAAAACAAAAGAAACAATTGCAATAAATGCAATCAAAGCAAGTGTTTTTGTAGAAATTGTTTTAAGGTAAAGGCTGTAATGTTTAAAATATTCAGAAACTTTGCCAAGAAAATGAATATGCTTGGAAAACCTGTCAAAAACACTTGCAATTTTGAAACCTGTTCCTTTTTTTAAAGGAAGAAGGAAAAGCAACGACGCCAGTATAACTACTGCAAAACCCGAGAAAAGAATTGCCTTAACCCAAAGCTGAAGGTCGGGATGCACCATTACAAAAAAGAAAGAAGCACTTGCCGCCAAAGCTATAACAAGAAATTTTAGACCCTTAGCAACCATTGAAGCAGAAATTGTTTCCTTATAAGATGTTGAAAAAACTTCCTTCATTTTCAGAGAGCGCATTGCATCAGCGCCAAACTGTACAGGGGTCATTGAAGCAAATACACAGGAGAATCCTATCTTGATTTTTTCAGGAATTTTTCCACCTTTTATCAGAATTGCCCAGGCAAGCAGCCATACAATAATGCTAGCAAGAAAAAAAAGCGCTGCAACAACAAAAGCAATCGGCTCTGCTTCTGAAAGCACTGAAAAAGCTCCTGAAAGAATTGCAAGCACTGCAAGCAATGCAAAAACGCCTGCAATTATAATAAATGCTGTTTTGATATTTTTGTGCATTCTACCAACCTTTAGTTGAATGAGCTATTTAACTTTTTCGTCGAGGAGGGCTTTGGGACATAAATAGGTTTTAATCTCTGCAGATGATTAGGTAGACTCGTTTTTTGATGAATTCTTTTGGGCAGTTGACTTTGGCTCCGTTGCCAAAGGGAGTGACTCTTT
>JAFCCL010000006.1 GCA_017610205.1 Candidatus Iainarchaeum sp.
ATAAAAAAAACTCCAACCAGAAGCCATAATAGGACTATTCTACAAAAATATAGTAGGCGAATAGATGACACGTTCAAGAGAATCCCTAAAACGAAATAATATCAGGATACCACATGTTTTTTCCTCAAACAAAAACTTAATAAACTACTTTGTATAATTATTACTTTAATAAAAGCCCCGCCATTGCTTGCAGTGGCGGGTTCTCTCATTTATTTTTAATAGCTTTGTCATACTCTTTATTTAATGGCTATTCAAAAACTAATTTTGTTTGTTGACTGCAGTAACTTCTATCATGTACTGAAAGAAATTGGTGTTAACCCAAATTCGATTAACTGCAATAATTTTTTTGAAAAAATTTGTCGGAGAAAAAATCCAACCGTGAGGTTTTACGATGCATTGAAAACAAAAGAACACGGAATGCGGCAACAATCAAACCAACAGCATTTTCATGCAGAGCTTAAAAAAAATCCCAATTTAACTTTACACTTTGGAAGATTGCAGGCCAACAGAAATCTTGACAAAGAAAACATAACATCAGTTCTTAGTCAGTTAGGCTTTTGTGAAAAATGTAAGAAGAAGATCAAGGATTTTTTTGATTGCTTTGGGTCTTTATAAAAAACACAGGGAAAAAGGAGTGGATGTTAGAATTGCTATTGATCTAATGTGTCTTTCGCAGGAAAAAGACGGTTATGAAGTCGCAATTCTGTTATCAGGCGATGCTGATTTAGCTCCTGCAGTTCACCATGTTGTTTCAAAAGAAAACAAAAAAATCATAAACGCTTATTTTTGGGCAAACAGTGGAAAAGAATTAAGAGACGCATGCAGTTCTTGTTTTTTGATAAAATCTGAAACATTGAAAGATTGCATAAAATGATTTGAAAGGAAGTGAAATCATAATGCTTGAAGATTTTGTCCAATCAAATGAATTGCAGGCAAAAATTTTGCCAGTTCCTGTAAAAGCGACTGCAATCAAATGCATGCTTTTCAAATGCGATAATGAAGACGTTTTGGCAGTGTATTTTGCGTCAAAAGAAATTGACCCAAAAAAGCTTGCCGCAGCCGTTGAAGCAAAAGAAGCAAAACCTGTTGCATTGGAGGAAGCAGAGGAAATAACAGGTTATGACTTAGAATTCATTCCGCCAATTTCAATTTATGGAATAAAAGTTGTTGTTGATTCAAAGCTTAAAATTGCCGAAAAGATAAAATGCCTAATAAACCCTGAGCAGGTTCTTGAAATAACTCCAAAGGAAATCCTTGAAGCAAACGAGGGTGCGGTTGAATCAGACATAACAATTTGATTTTTAAAAACAATCCCCTATTGTTACAGTATGCTTCTTGACTTGCACGTTCACAGCAAATACAGCGAAGATAGCATTGCAAAGCCGTCTGATTTGGTTCAAAAGGCAGCAAAAAAAGGATTTGGATTTGCTACAACAGAGCACAATAATTGCAGCAGCTGGTCAGAATTCAAAAAACTTGGCAAAAAGTTTAATGTGCCAATTGTTTTGGGAACAGAAATAAAGGCCTACAAGGGAGAAAAGCTTTTGGGAGATTTGCTTTGCCTTTTCCTAAAAAAACCTGTTGAAACAAATGATTTTTTTGAGGCTGTTGAACTAACACACGAACAGGGCGGAATTGCTGTTCCGGCTCATCCCTTTGACCTTATGAGAAAGCCCTTTCTAAGAGGCTGGGGAGACGAGCTTCAAAGACTTAAAAAACATCTTGACGCCTTAGAGGTTTTTAATAGCAGGACAATTGTGAAAAAATTCAACAGCAGGGCAAAAAAGTTTGCAAAAGAAAACAAAATGCCAATGGTATGCGGTTCAGATGCCCACACTCTAAAAGAGTTGGGCAATTCTCTTACCGAAGTTAAAGCAAAAAATCTTGACCAGGCAAAGGCAGAAATTTTAGCCGGAAGAACAAGGCTTCACTGTCACAAGTCAAGCCTTTTTGTGCACAGTCATTCAACAATGGCAAGAATTGGATTAAAGAAATGAGATATTTTTTATTTTTAAAAAACGAGGTGAAAAAAATGATTTCTTTTCAGGACTGGCAAAAGGCAGAATTAAGGGTTGCAAAAATCATTGCAGCTGAGGACATTGAGGGAAAAGACAAGCTCTACAAAATACAAATTGATTTGGGTTCAGAGCAAAGGCAAATTATTGCAGGCCTAAAACCATTTTACAAAAAAGAAGAACTGCGTGGCAAAAGCATTATTGTTGTTGCAAACCTTGAACCTGCAAAAATTGCAGGGTTTGAAAGTCAGGCAATGCTTTTAGCAGCCGAAGATTCAGAAGGCAAGTACAAGCTTGTTTCAATTGACGATTCTGTTGAAGCTGGAACAGCTGTAGAATAAAACAAAACCAATTACTTACTGCAATACAATAAGCTTTCAGATTAAAACAGCAGGCTTGTAATATATGGCAGGGCAATTACTGTTCCGATTAGGCTGCCAATGTTTGCAAAGGCAGTAATCATTAAAATTTTTGTAACCTTGTTGTGGGTCATTTCCATAATTCCGTTCATTTTAGGCAATTGCTCAAAGTCAACAACCTTTGGCGGTCGCGTTTTCAATTCAACAAGTCCTGCAACCCATCCTGCGGCAAAAGCAGGGTGCAGTGAAGTAAATGGTGCGGAAATAAATGCTGCCAAAATTGACAAAGGATGTGCTCTTGCAAGTGCTGCACCCAAGGCTGAAAGCACTCCGTTAATTAAGAACCACATTACAATTATGTCAAGTGCTATGTCAACTCCTTTTGCATAAATTCCAAATCCGAGAACGGCAATAAAAACTACCGGAACAAGGTATTTCAAAAAACCAATCCATTTTCTTTTTTTCTTAACAGTAAGCAATGGTCTTAGGTCTCTTGGTTTGTCAAGATATTTTTTAATTCCCTCCAAATGCCCTGCTCCAACAACTGCGACAATTTTTTTTGCCTTTATTCCCATAATTTTGTTTGCAATAAATACGTCTCTTTCGTCAACCAAAACTTTTTTTATTGAAGGAAGTTCTTTGCCAAGCTGCTGCATCAATGCATTTAGCATGTCCTTTTCTTTGAGTTTTTCAACTGTTTTTGCATCAAGCTTTTGTCCAAATCCAAAAAATCCTCCAAGAATGCTGTAACCCATTTTTGCCTTTTCAACAATTCCCATTCTGTTCAGTGCTCGTTTAAGTGTAATCTTTACATCCCTGTCAAGAAGTGCTATTGGAAGCTTTTTTCCAGCAGCAATATTTACAGCCTGCAGCATTTCACTTCCTGGCTTTACTCCGAGGTTATCTCCGATTTGCCTTTGCAGGTTTGACAAAAGAATGTTTAAAAGAAACAGGTATGTTTTTCCGTCTTTGATTATTTGTTCCAAATTCGTCTGCTGCCATTTGTTTCCCTGCTTTAGCTGGTGCAGTCTTTGCAGGTCAAGTTCTATTCCAACAACATCTGGCATTTCATTTTCAATGGTTTGTCTGACAAGCTCTATGCTTTCCTTGCTTACGTGAGCAGTTCCAACAAGTATAATTTCCTTTCCAAAAGCATTTATTTTTTCAACAAACAAGCTAAATCACTAGATTAAAGAGAAAGAAAAGGTTTAATTAAAAATGGGTTTGCATAGTATTATCCCTAAGGTGTAATAATGGCAAATAAACTGAGCAAAAAACTGTTGGATGTCCTGGTTTGCCCCAAATGCAAGGGGAATTTAAAGTATGAACAGGCAAAATCGCGCCTTACCTGCAAGAAATGCAATCTCTCCTACCGCGTGGAAGAAGGAATTCCAATAATGCTTATAGAAGAAGCGGAAAAAATTTAATAGATTATTCCGCGCTCTTTTTAACAAATTCTAAAAATAGTTCGTCGGGGTGCAATGGTCTGCTTGTTAGTTCCGGATGGTATTGTGTTGCCATCATAAACTTGTGTTTTGGCATTTCAAGAATTTGCATAATTGGAACCTTTGGAGCTTTGCCGCTGAACACTATGCCCTTTTCTTCAAATTGTTTAATGTAATCAGGATTGCATTCAAACCTATGCCTAAACCTGCGCCTTATCTTTTTTGCATTGCTGTGAAGCTTTGAAGCAATTGTTCCGCCAATAACTTCAACATCTCTGCCACCCAAGCGCATGTTTCCGCCCAATCCCTCTATTTTTCTTTGCTCTGGAAGAAGGCATACTACCGGATTTCCTGTTTTTGAATCAAACTCTGTACTGTTTGCGTCTTTTAAGTTCAAAACATTTCTTGCAAATTCAATCAATGCAATCTGGAATCCAAGACAAAGTCCAAGGTATGGAATATTATTTTCACGGCAGTATTTTGCCATAGCAATTTTGCCTTCAACACCTCTTGTTCCAAATCCACCTGGAACAATTACTCCGTTAACTCCCTTCATTTGCTTTTTTAGCAAATCTTTTTTTCCTTCAAGTCCTGTTGTGTCAATCCATTTTGCTTTTACAGGCTTGTTAAGCTTAAAGCTGCAGTGTTCAAGTGCTTTTAGTATACTGATATAGGCGTCTGAAGAACCGGTGTATTTTCCGGCAATTGCAATTAAAACAGGTTTTGCCTTTCCCTGCATGCTTGTTTTCTTTGTCCACTCTTTTAAGGCAGTGTTTCCATTTGCCTTAAATTTCTTTTCAATTTTTAATTCTTTTAAGACTGCTTCATCAAACCCTTTTTTTCTTAGAACCAATGGCAGACCATAAATGTTGCTTACGTCATGCACTCCAAAAACGTTTTCTTTTGCAATGTTAATGTAAAGGCTCATTTTTTCTCTAATACTTTCTTTCAACTTGGTTTGACTCCTGCAAACAATTATTCCTGGCTGAATTCCCATTGCAAGCAGTCTCTTAATGCCAAGCTGTGCAGCCTTGCTTTTCTGCTCTCCTAATGAATTTGGCTCAAGGATGTAAGTGATGTTAATAAAGCAAACATTTTCTGTGCCTTCCTCATACTTTAATTCCCTCAAAGCTTCTAATGCAAACATGTTTTCATAATCGCCAACAGTTCCGCCAATTTCTATTGGAATTACGTCTGCCTTTGTTTCCATTGCAAGCTTTCTTAGTACAAGTTTTATTTCGCCTGTAACGTGGGGAATGAATTGAACGTCCCTGCCCAAATACTTTCCAGTCCGCTCTTTTTCAATAATTCTTTGATAAATCTTTCCGCTTGTAACAAAGTTTTCTCCCCTCAAATTCTTGTCCAAAGCCCTTTCGTAGGTTCCCAAATCCAAATCGGTTTCGCTTCCATCATCAAGTACAAACACCTCTCCGTGCCTAAACGGGTTTAGGGTTCCTGAGTCAACATTCAAATAGGCCTCTAGCTTGATTGGCTCTACCTTCATTCCTCTGTCATTCAATAGTTTGCACAAACTGCTTGAAATTGTTCCCTTGCCAACCCCGCTTATTACAGAGCCTGTTACTACAACATATTTTGTTTTGCCTGGCTTGTAACCTTTTGGTAAAGGTGTATAAAATTCGCCGCTAGAAGTGGACGCAATTTCGCTCAAAATGTCCTGACCCTTCATCTCCCCCAACCAAAAACAATAGGGTGTTTACATTTAAAAGCTTAATCCGCCATGGGGCGTAGAAGATTTGAACTCCTGCCGCAGCGTCGTTCGAACCAATTCGAACTGTTTTTCACGATTTTCGCAAACCTTCATGCAAAGCAAAGCTTTGCGTGACCATGCAAAACTTTTGGTTTTGCCAGGTTTTCTAAAAGGTTTCCCGAACGCTGAATCCTACCAGACTAGACTAACGCCCCTTTTGTAAAAAGATTAACAATAATAATCATTTAAATATGAGTTAATGCCTTATTGTCTTGTTATGGATTTGATTGGCGAAGCGATTTTGAGGGCAAAGGAAACAATGATGCTTTGTTCTACTCAGCATGGGACATTTGCATCAGGTGGAAAAGATGGATATGACAGTGTCTTTGCAAGGGATTCAATGATTGGCTTGCTTGGAACAAGCTGTTATGATGAAGAACACGAATTTAAATCACAGTTTGCAATAACCCTGAATACGCTTGCAAAAAACCAAAGCAAGCACGGTCAGATTCCAAACTGTGTTGACCTGTTTAGCAAAAGACCAAAACAGGTTACGTTTGCAACAATGGACAGCACGCTATGGTATCTTCTTGGGCTGAAATTTTATACTAAAAATTACAAGGATACAAAACTTTTTTCAAGGCACAAAAATCATGTGAAAAGGGCTTTTGCCTGGCTTGGCTGCCAGGATGCAGGAGAAGACTTTTTGCCTGAACAATTGCCAACAAGTGACTGGCAGGATGCCTTTCCCCACAAATATGGCCATACAATTAACTCAATTGCGCTTTACTTTGCAGCATTAAAACTTTACGGGCAAAAAAATGAACTGAAAAATATACTAAAAGCTTCTTCCGGAAAAACTCCTCCCAAAATTCAAATGTTTAACAGAAAATCCGGGTATTTTTTTCCATGGGTGTGGAAGAATCACGATGGAGACATAGAGCAGGAAACCTGGTTTGATGCGTTGGGAAATTGTCTTGCAATTTGCGGTGGCTTTGCTTTCAAAAAGCAGGCAAAAACCATTATTGATTTTATTGAAAAGAATAAAATCAACAAGCCCTATCCAATGAGGTCAATTTATCCTACAATAAAAAGAGGAGACAAGGAATGGCATAGTTATTTTTCAAAATGTCTTGCAGAATCACCGCATCAATATTTAAATGGCGGAATCTGGCCGTTCATAGGCGGTTTTTATGTTGCAACGCTTGTGAAAGCGCATGAATTTGAAAAAGCTGAAGAAAACCTTGAGCTTTTGGCAAAAGCAAACAAACTTGGTGTAAAATACAAATGGGAATTCAACGAATGGATTAATCCAATAGACAAAAAGGCGTCTGGAAGCAGTTATCATGCATGGAGTGCGGGCGCATTTCTTTTTGCTGTTAAGGCTCTTGAACAGAAACAGTTACCTGTTCTTGACTAAAGCTTTTCAAGTCAAGCTTTTTTTCAATCAGGTCATTTATGTCCTTTGATGTTTTAATGTAATCAAAGTTTTTTACTGCGTGAGCTCTTGCATTCTCACCCATCTTTTTCATAAGGTCATCTTCTGTAAGCATTCTGTACAAATATTTTGCCAGGTCGTCTACGTCTGCCCTGTAAGCCATGGTTTTTGGTTCGTCAAACTGAATCTTCTGCTTTTTTTCAAAACCCATCCACTTGTAAGCCCATTCTTCCTCAAGCTTTATTTCTTCGCCAATCTTTGCAAGGAATCCTGTTTCGTTATGGATAATTGTGTCCTTCATTCCCATTGCATCAATTGAAAGAACAGGCTTTCCGCAGGCCATTGCCTCCACCTGAATCATTCCAAAGCCCTCGATCCTGCTTGGAGCTGCATAAATGTCGCACGCATTAATCAAATAGCACATAAATTCCCTTGACAATGCCCCATCCAGGAAGTCAACTTTTTGTTTCATGTCCAATTCCTTCATTATCTCAATTTCTTTTTTACAATGATACATTGGCTTTCCTTTTTCCCAGGTCTTTCCAATGTATTTCCATTTTGGAAAGTCACCGTTAATTTTTCCAAGCGCTTGCAAAACTTCCTGAAATCCTTTGCTTGTAGTGTCTCCGCCTGATGTCAAAATCATTTTTTCATCCGGTTTTACTCCAAGCATTTTTCTAACTTCAACAATTCGCGGGTCACTCTTTGGAATAGACCTCATTTGATTAGTATCAATTCCAATAGGCATTGGATAAATGTTCTTGTTTCTTACTCCGTCCCTGTAATACATTTCCTTAACCCAATTGCTTGTGGTAAGGATTAAGGGTAGGGAATTAAGCAATTCGTAGTAGTTTGCAACCCAGCCGTCTGCATTAAGCCATGGAACTGGCTGAATTCCATATTCAAGTGGATGTTCAATGATTCGAGGAGCATCTGCCCAGTAACCTATTCCAATTGCGACATCTGGTTTGAAGGTTTTGTAAAGAAGTTCTTTCTCTGCAACTGCTCCTCTGTCGCATGGTGCAACTTCCTGTCCGTCTTTAAGCAGTCCTCTGTAAAGCATTTCTCCCTGAATGCTTATACCGTCAAGTTCCGGTGGGTAAGGATAAAATACCACTGATTTCATGTTGCGTCACTTTGAAACTCTCGAGTGCGTGTATACTGCGCTCTTCGAAGCTTCCATTACTAAATTGATAGGTGAAAGTGATTAATAAGCGTTTCGATTGCGCAATTCGCGCGGTCAAGCGCGTGTTAACGTCGGCGTCGCGCTCGTTCGCGACGCAGTAGAAGCCGTCGCGCGCTTTCTTGTAACAGAAGAAGAAAACTTTCTTCGCGCGCAGCTCGCCGCTTGCAATCATTGCGCACACTGCGCGGTGGACTTCTTTGTGTCTGTTGTGTCCGTACTCGCCGTTTGCTCCATGGGTGAACACGTAATCGAATTCGCTGTTGAGCTTCAGTTGCTTTATCATCGCACACACGCGTTCCTTAACTTCTTCAAGCGATTTAAGCTTTTGTTCAGGGTGCTCGTCTTCCAAATCGCTGATTGCACACTTTGCTCCAAGCTTTTTGCAGACTTTCCTGAACTTTGGTGCCCGGTCCTTGTCGTTTTTGCGGCAAAGGCTTAAAATAGTCCAGTACCATTTTGGGTGCATTAAAATAGTGCCACCACACCAGATTGTTTCGTCATCAGGGTGTGCCACTATAACAAGTGCTTTTATCATACTCAAAATAAGGTGGGCAAAAAGTTAAATACCAATTCAGCCCTATAACTGTTGTTTGCAATGAAAAAACCAAGGCTTTTCTCTGTAGGGGATTTGAATATGGATATTTTTCAAGAGCTTTCTGAAAAATCGGTTTTTGGAGAAGAACACCTTCTAAATAATCTGGCTTTTTCAATTGGCGGTTGTGCAGCAAACTTTTCAGTTATTGCTGCAAAAACAGGCTTAAAACCGGTTCTTATAAGTATTTTGGGAAAGGACTTTACCGCTCCCTTCCTTAAAAAGGAACTATCCAACGCAGGGGTTAAAACTCTTTTGCTCAAAAGCAATAAGATGAATTCATTTTCAATATTTTTGATTAGAAAGGATGGGGAAAGGGCAATTGAATCAGTAAAGAATTGCTTTAATGAGGTTACCTCGAAAAAGTTTGCAAAACTGTTGCTGCCAAAAGTCAGGCAGGGGGATATTGTTTCTTTTGGAGGTTTTTATAATCTTGAAAATCTAAGAACTGGTTTTGCTTCCTTTCTAAAAAAGCTTAAGAAAAAGGGAGCTATTGTTACATTTGACACTTCATTTGACCCTTGGAAAAAATGGACAATCGATTCTTTCCTTCCATTTATTGATTACTTGTTTGTAAGCCAGAATGAATTGCTGCATATTGCAAAAGGCAGAACTACTGAGCAAAGAATCAACACTCTTTTTAGGAAAGGTGCGTGTGTAGTGATTCTAAAACAGGGAAGTAAAGGCGCATCCTTGTTTGTAAAAGGCTCAAAGTCACAAAAGTTTAAAGCAATTAAGGCAAAGGCCATTAACACAACAGGTGCCGGTGACGCTTTCAACACAGGTTTTGTGTTTGGTCTAATGCACGGATGGCCACTTGAGAGCTGCATGCTTTCAGCAAACTTTATTGCTGCAGAGAGTGTTAAAGTGCACGGTCTTGCTGCACCAAGTGCCAAAGCTGTGAAACGATTTGTTGCGATGAACAACAAGTCAGTGGTTGCAAGGAGATGAACGGGCTTTCGCAGAAAAATAGAATTGAATGGCGTTTGCTTTCTTTAAATAGTTTTCCCAGCACATTTTTTTTATGTTTTACCTTATTGGAATTGGTTTGAAACCAGGGCATTTAACCCTTGAGGCAAAGGAAGCAATTGCCAAATGCAGTCGCGTGTTTTTGGATACTTATACTTCTGATTACAGTGAAGGCAAGATTGAGGAGCTAAAGCAATTGCTGGGAAAGGAAATAATTTCTTTGGACAGAAAGGGAATTGAGGATGGTTTTGAGCTTGTTCTCAGGCAGGCAAAGACCGAGGGTGAGGATGTTGCCTTGCTTGTTTTTGGCAATGCCTTGAGTGCCACAACTCACATTCAGCTTTTGCTTGATGCAAAAAAACTTGGGCTTAAGGCAATTGCTTTGCCTGGAATTTCAATTTTTGATTTTGTTGGCTCTACTGGCTTGGACCAGTATCGTTTTGGTCGTGCCTGTACTATTGTTGCTCCAAAAGAAAATTATGCGCCCGAATCTTTTTATGATGTGATTGAATCAAATTTCAATGCAGGAATGCATACTTTTTGCCTTTTGGATATTGCTGCTGAAAAAGATTACAAGATGACTGTTGCAGAGGCTTTGTCAATTCTTGCAAAGATTGAAAAAAAGAAATGCAATGATATTTTACAAAAGGCAACCTTGGTTGGATTGTATGCCTTGGGTGGAAAAAAGCAGATGGTTAAGTCAGGTGATTTGGAGAAAATGCAGAGGAGCAGTTTTGCTTTGTTTCCCCAGTCTCTTGTAATTGCTGCTTCCCTAACTGACAAAGAAAAAGAGGCTTTGGGTAAATTGAATACCTGAAAGGAAATTGTTTTTGGTGAATTAAATGAGTAAAAAGAAAGAGGGGTCTGAATCTGTTGCTGAAAGGGCTGCAAAATACAGGAAGCTTACGGAAGCAGCTTTGCTAAAGGTTTCAGTAAAAGCATTTGCTGGAACAAGAGATTTTGCAAGGGCAAAAGACTTTATTTCAATGGCCGAAAACTATTTGAATGATGGAAGGCATTTTGAGCAAAAAGGCGACAGTGCTTTGGCTCTTGCTGCTTTTTCTTATGCTCATGCATGGCTTGATGCAGGTGTCCGCGCAGGCTTTTTGGGCGGAAAAGGCGACAACAGGCTTTTTACTTTGCCTTGAATTTTGCAAATAATTAATAATTACCTTAAACAATAATACTATTGTTATGGCTAAGGTTGATTGGAAGAAAGTCGATTTAGAGACCTTTTTTGATGTGAATATAACTGGGAAATGTAATTTTCGATGTAAGTTTTGTACTACAAAGTCGGAGAAACTTCCGAAGAAGCACATGGAGTTGCAGGAATTTAAGTGCCTGATTTTGGAAATTAAAAAGCTTTCAAAGCAGAATAAAAAGAACTATGGAATTTGTGTTGCTGGTGGTGAGCCCTTTCTTAATCCAAATGCTGTTGAAATGATTGCCTTTGCAGTAAAACATTTGGGAAGAAGAAATGTTGAAGTAACAACCAATCTTTCAAAATTTCCCCTGGATAAAAAAAAGGCAAAAGAGCTAATGCTAAAGATGGGGCGTCCAAAAATAAATTTTTCAATTGACAGGGAGCATTTAAAATTTGGTAAGAGAATGCCTGAACGAATTAGGTCTGCCTGTATTGCTGCAAAAGAGTTGGCTGTTAAGGTTCATATAATAAATGTCACACAGAATAAATATCAACAAGCACATCCTTGGCCAAAAGAAGTTGTACACATAATTCCTACATCCTTAAAAAAGAAAGCAGATATTAGGCTCGAACAATATTCTCAATCGCAATTAAAACCTATTTAGGATTATCTGGAAAAAGCAGCTGCTGGCAAAAAATCGTTTTTTCCTGCGTATACAGTTTTAGAGTTTCCAATTCCAATGTTTGAAGAGTTTTCAGTTCCAATAAAATTGGGGTTTGCTCCTGGTGGAAAAGTTTATTTAGGAAATACACCAGATGCATTGCACTTTCCTCAACTTTCTGTTGGAAACTGGAGGCGAGAATCTTTGCAGAATGTTGTGAAGGTTAACGTTCCCTTTAAGAGAAATTTTCTAAAAAACTGGTTTGGTTATACAAGGAGAAGCCAAAAACTCAATCCCCCAAAATGGGGTTCGTTTGATATGCCCAACAAGAAAAAACAACAGTTTTTTGCCAAGGCTGCTTTGCGTCAATTCAAGCGGCAAAGGAAAAGGAGAACTGGCAGATAATGTTTCCTATCGCAAGTTTTATTAATCAAAAAAGTCTATTATTATCTGATTGCTTATGGGCATTTATAACGGAAAAAGACCAAGTCTTAAATTCGATTTTGGTTTTGACTGGAACAAAGTCAAGTATCCTATTCTTGGAATTTCTGCTGTAATATTTGTTATTGCGGTAACATTTTTGCTTATTTTGCCTGCTTTGGAACCCAAGGCAATTTCTTTAGAGCTTGCTCCAAATCCCTTGGATTTGAAGGATGAAAGGACAAGCTTTTTGATTGTGTCAATTAACAATGTAACAGGTGCAACGGCTGAAAACGTTGTTATTTCTGTTGAAACAGAGGCAAGCGATGCCATTTCAATCTTTCCTGCAACAAGGAAAATTCCGACCCTGGGCAAGGGTGAGAAAAGGACACTGAACCCGTTTGCAATAAGTCCAAATCCTGCTTCGCCTGTTTACAGCGGAACCTATTTCCTTACAATTTCCACAGAAATAAATGGGCAGGTCTTCTCAGAACAGATTGCCTTTGAATTAAAAGCAGTATAAAATAGGTTTTAGTTTATGAAACAAAGGACTTGGGAACAGTATTACTCAGACATAACAAAACTCACCGAACGCCTTGGTGTTTACAGGCCTGACATAATTGTGCCAAGTATGCTTGGTGGTCTTATACCAGGAGCAATAATGGCAAAACAGCTTGGTATAAAGGATATAAGGCCAATAGATATAGAGCGTGAAGGTAATGTTCGGCGTTTAGTTTATGATGTGCATGGAAGCATTGCAGGTAAAAAAGTTTTGCTTGTTGAAGATGATTTGCCTACAGGAAAGGGTCCGGCAGTTGTTAAAAAAATATTTGAAGAAAGGGGTGCTGAAGTAAAAATTGCATCTGTTTATGTTTGTTCAGTTAGCAAGCCGATTGTTGATTTCTATTCTTCTGTTTGCAAAAATTTACCCGACTATCCCTGGAAAAAATTTCATGCAGGAAACAGGCTAAGAAAATAATGTTTTTTTTTAGAATTCAATTGAAAATTCTTTAAATTTTTTTGTTTCCTTTCGCCATTCAACTTTTACTTCTTCAACGTTTCCAAGGCAAGGTCCTTTTTTTAGAATTTCTATAAGCAGTTCAAGATTTTCTTTACTTCCCTGTGCCACAATTTCCACTTTTTCGCCTGGAACATTTTTCACAAAACCATTTAATCCAAGTTTTCTTGCCTTTTGCACGGTAAAATACCTGAATCCAACACCATGAACCCTTCCAAAAACCAAAGCATTTATTTCTGCCATTTAACCATTAAACTTATTAATATAAACTTTATATTCTTTCCTTAATCAGTTATTTGAAACAGAGGACTTTTTTATGACCTTAAAAGAGATAAGATTGCATGGAAGAGGTGGACAGGGCGCAGTAACAAGCACTCAGGTTCTTGCAATTGCCGCATTTCACGATGGAAAATACAGCCAGGCGTTTCCAAATTTTGGGGTTGAAAGAACAGGAGCGCCTGTTGAAAGTTATGTGAGAATTGACGAAAAGCCTGTAAATCTAAGGCAGCATGTTTACGATCCAGATTATGTGATTGTGCTTGACACCTCGCTTATTGATGACGTTGACGTGACAAAAGGTCTGCAAAAAAACGGAATTGTAATTGTAAACAGCGACAAAAATGCCGCAGAGCTTAAGAAAAAGCTTGGAAATTTTAACATTCATTCAATTAACATTACCAAAATTGCATTGGACATAATTGGCAAGCCATTTGTAAACATTGCCTCGCTTGGAGCCTTCTGTGCCTTAAGCAAGGAAGTTTCATTGGAAGCATTGAACAAGGCAATTGATGAATTGTTTACTGCAAAAGGAAAGGCTGCAGTGGCAGAGCTGAACAAAAAGGCGGCAAAAGCAGTTGCCGAAGTATGCAAGTGATTTTTATGGCAAAGGTTACAGTAAAAAAGAAAAAAGAGAAATTTACTCCAGGTGCAGTTGTTACAGAACCTGCAAGCAGCCTGAAAAACAAGACAGGTGACTGGCGAACTTTCAGACCAATAATTAATCAGGAAAAATGCATCAAGTGCTATTTATGCTGGCAGTACTGCCCTGATTCAGCAATAAGAATTGACGAAAAAACAGGAAAGGTTTATGTTGATTACACCTATTGCAAGGGCTGCCTTATCTGCATGCACCAATGCCCTGCAAAGGCAATAACCAAAGAGGTTGAAAAGAAATGACAAAAAAAGTTGAAGAAGCTTCACTGGCAATTGCTACCGCCGTAAAATTATCTCGGGTGCAAGTTTGTCCAATGTATCCAATTACTCCTTCAACTCATGTGCCTGAAAAAATTGCTGAATACATTGCGAATGGAGAGTTTGATGCAACGCTTATTGATGTTGAGTCAGAGCATAGTGCAGCTTCAGCATTTCTTGGTTCTGTTGCTACTGGGTGCCGAACTTTTACAGCAACAGCAAGCCAGGGCCTTGCATTAATGTACGAAATTTTGCCAATCATAAGCGGAATGAGGTTTCCTGGAGTAATGGCTGTGGCAAACCGTGCTCTAAGTGCTCCAATAAGCATTTGGAATGACCACAGCGATGCAGTAAGCACAAGAGACCAGGGCTGGATTCAATTATGGGTTGAAAGCAGCCAGGAAGCGCTTGATACAATAATTCAGGGCTTTTTGATAAGCGAAGACAGCAAAGTGCAGTTGCCGTTAATGGTTAATTTTGACGGATTTACCTTATCTCATGTGTTTGAACCAGTTGACATACCATCACAGGCAGAAGTTGACAAATTCCTGCCAAAATTCAAACCTGTTTTCAAACTTGATGTAAAAAAGCCAATGACCTTTGGGCCAATAGGCTTTCCTGACTCCTTTATGCATTTCAAAAAACAACAACAGAACGCAATGATAAATGCACTTGAAGTGGTAAAAAAGGCAAATTCTTCCTTCAAAAAATCTTTTGGACGTTCTTATGGTGACGGGCTGCTTGACCTTTACAAAATGACGGGTGCAGAATATGCGGTAATTGGGATGGGAACATTATGCGGAACTGCAAAGGTTGCAATTGACAAGCTTAGAAAAGAAGGCAAAAAAGTTGGCTTGATTAGAATAAGATGTCTGAGGCCTTTTCCTGAAAAAGAACTGCAGAACGCAATCAAAAACCTCAAAGCAGTTGCAGTGCTTGACAGGCATATTTCTTTAGGTCAGGAAGGTCCTTTGTTTACTGACATCAGAAGCGCAATCTACTGCAATGACATTACAATCAACAGCTATATTGCAGGACTTGGAGGAATGGACATAACAGTATCGCATTTTGAAAAGGTTTTCAAAGATTTGGCTCAGGGAAAGCAAAAAGGAGAGTGGCTTTTTTGACTGAAAAAATGGTTAAAGGCCTGGCAAAGGAAAGGCTGATTAAAGGGCTTCCTTACAAAGAATACTTTGTTTCAGGCCACAGAGCATGTGCTGGATGCGGAGAAGCACTGATGATAAGGCATGTTGTAAAGGCAGCCGGCCCAAACACAATTGCAGTAATGGCAACAGGCTGCATGGAGGTTATTTCAACACCGTACCCTGAAACATCCTGGGCAATTCCCTGGATTCACGGAGCCTTTGAAAACAATTCGGCAATTGCTTCAGGCATTGACGTTGCATTAAAAAAGCAGGGCAAAAGGGATAAAACAAATTTGCTTGTTTTTGGCGGTGACGGGGCAAGCTTTGACATTGGCTTTGGCGCACTAAGCGGAGCACTTGAAAGGGGCGACAAATTCACCTATGTTTGCACCGACAATGAAGCTTATATGAATTGCCTTGCGTTTGACTCACTGATAATGACAAAAGATGGCCTGAAAAAAATTACTGATATTGAAGTAGGGGATTTGGTTTATGCTTTAAGCCAAAAGAGCCATAAACTTGTTTTGAAAAAGTGCACAGGTGTTTTCGACAATGGCAAAAAAAGGGTTTTTGAAATAAATACCTATTCGCAAACTATAAAAGCAACCGGAAACCACCCCTTCCTGGTTTTGAAGAGAAATGGAAGGGGAAAACAAAGTGAGCTTGTTTGGAAAAAAGTCGATGAATTGCGGCCAGGAGACAAGGTTGTTGCCCTTAAGCAAGGATTGGATGGAAAGCCCTATACCTTTCCAAAAATACAATTGTCCAAAAAGGGAGATTATAAAGTGAACAAAATCAGGGCGGTAAAAATCCCAAAAAAGTCTTCAGTGAATTTAATGAAACTGCTTGGATTGTATGTTGGAGACGGATGGACAAGGGTTGTAAAAGCAGAGCTCGGCTTTGCAGTGCCGCTTGGCAATAAGGCA
Organism: Candidatus Iainarchaeum sp.; assembly: GCA_017610205.1. GTDB lineage: Archaea > Iainarchaeota > Iainarchaeia > Iainarchaeales > JAFCCL01. The sequence goes on from JAFCCL010000006.1 coordinate 16,219, forward strand.
AGAAAGCCTGCAAAACAACTAATTAAGAGCGTGTTTGGTGTTGGCTCAATAAGGGAAACGAAGAACGAAGTCTTTCTGGATTCCATAAATGCTGTTAAGTTCATTGACTCTCTTGGTTTTGGCAAAGGGGCAAAAAACAAGCTTATTCCAGCCTGGGTGTTTTCACTTCCCTTTAACGAGAAGAAAGCCTTTGTTGAAGGATTACTGCTCTCTGATGGTTACAAAACAGGCAACAGTTTCAGGTATGTTTCTGCCAGCAAAGAGCTGCTTAGGACTTTAAGGTTACTATTGCAGACAATGAACATTCGCGCTGGCAAAATCCATCAGCAATCTAAGAGCAAGGGGACAATGGTTGTTTACAGGAACCTAAAAAAGACTTCAACTTACGGGTATGTATGTTTCAGCTTAAAGAAAGGGGCGAGCCAGAAATACAAATCCCAAAACAAATACCGGGATTTCCTTTACGGGAACAAAAACTTTGAGATGAAAGTGATAAAGTCAATAAAAAGGAAGCAAGTTGAGCCAACCCTTGACTTGCGGGTTGAAGGAGAGCACAATTTTATTGCAAACGGAATTGTTGTCCACAATACTGGAATTCAGAGAAGCGGTGGCACTCCATTGTATGCAAGCACTACAACAAGCCCTGCCGGCTCAAAGGTTTGTGGAAAGCAGGAGCCAAAAAAACCATTGCCGTTTATTGTTGCCTCACACGGCATAAAATATGTTGCCACCGCAACGCCTGTAAACATTTTTGATTTGCATAAAAAGGTCAAAAAGGCTTTGGCAACGCCCCATACCTCTTACATTCACGCATTCAGCGTTTGCCCTGTTGGCTGGTATACCAAACCAGAGGCAACAATTGAAATTGCAAAGCTTGCAGTAAACACAAGGGTTTTCCCATTGTATGAAATAGAAGACGGAGTCCTTACATTTACTCAAAGAATTGAAAAAGAAAAGGCAACACCAGTGCTTGATTACCTCAAAGTTCAGGGGCGCTTTAAGCACTTAAAGCCAGAACAGGTCAAAAAGATTCAGGAATATGTTGACACAAGATACGATTTCCTTTTAGGAATTGAAGGAAAAAAAGCTTTTGACTGTTTGTTCTAATTTCTTTTTTGTTTTGCCTCATCAGCTTTTAGTTTTTCCATCTGATTTATGATTTTTCCTATCAAGTTTCTGGCTTGATAGTGAGTTCCCTGTCTGATATTACTTCTTGTAAGTTTTGAAAGTTTTTCCAAAGCCATTTTTAACTCAGGTTTTTTCATGCTAAAAACAGATTCTTTAACAATGCCTATATTTCTTAAAAGACTTTGTTCAGGACCAGTAAAATGGTCCTTCTTAGCTGTTTCACCACGTACTTTTTGCCCGCTTCTGCTTCTTCCACTTGCTCCAGCTGTTCTATTCAATCTTGATTTGTAAGATGACCTATTATGTTTCATTTCAAAAAATCTCCTGAACTAATTATGTTCTTTTGATTTATTAATATTCTCAAAACCTGTCCTTGTGCAGCACTTCTTTTAGGCTTCTTTTTGGAACGTGCAGTTCGCCTTTTTTGTCAATCCAGTAATCCAGGTTTTTGGTTGCTTTTTCAACAACTGGCTTTTCCGCAGGAAAGCCCAATGCAACAACAAGGGAAACATTAAACTCGTTTGGAATTCCAAGAACGCCCTTAATGCGTTCCCTTTCAATTGCTCCCTGAATGCAGCTTCCAACTCCTTTCTCCCAGGCAGTTAGGACAATTGCCTCTGCTGCAATTCCGACATCCATTCCAATATACTTTTCATCAGACTTTTCCTTGTTTGCAAGGATTGCAATAAATGCCTTTGGCTCCTCTCCCTCTTTTCTTCCCTTTTGCTTTACAACACCGCCAAAGCAGACAGCTTCATTCATTCTTTGCACTTGTTCCCCCCCATTTACAATTACAAAGTCAAGTGGCTGCGTGTTTCTTGCAGTAGGACTCAATCTTGCTGCGTTAACGCAATTTTTAAGCAGGGAAAAAGGAACCGGTTTCATCTGAAACCTTCTAATAGTGTGCCTTTTCAGAATATTTGAATAACTGCCCATAAGTATATTCTTTTATAAGAAAAAGTTAATAATCTAAATGATTGTTTATTTATTGGAGGTAATTGCTATGGCAGACCAGAAAAAAGAAGAAGAGGAAATTGAAGATGACCTTGACGAAGACGAGGAAATAGACGATGAGGAAATTGATGGCAATGAAGGGGTTGACGACAGTGATGTGCCAGAAGAGGAAAAAGTAGTTGAAGAGCAGCAGGAAAAGGATATTGCAGAAAAGGAAACAGACGACATCTACAACAGGGAAGAAAGGAAAGAACAGCTTAAAGAGGATGAAATAAGCCCTGCGGAAGCTGGATTTATGCAAGGGCACGAAGACTACAAAGAAGGAACTTGTAATACCTGCGGAAAACAAATTGACCCGGAAAAAACCGTTGAAAAAGAGGTTAATGGCAAGCTTTTGACATTTTGCTCGGAAAAATGCGCCGAGTTTTTTGAGAGAAGAAAAGCAGGCCTTCGCTGAATACTCCACGTGATTGTATTGGAAAACCAGAAAATTGCAGAAATTTTCTACAAAATTGCAGACTTGCTTGAAATTCAAGGAGTAAAATGGAAGCCACGTGCTTACAGGGCTGCGGCAAGCGCAATTGAATCAATGCCAACACCTGTTGAAGAAATTTATCAACAAGACGGGTTAAAGGCACTGGATGAAATTCCTGGTGTTGGAGAACACATTTCAAAAAAAATTGAAGAGCTTGTAAAAACAGGCAGGTTGTGTTATTTTGAAAAGCTCAAAAAAAGTTCTCCAGTAAGCCCTGCATTGCTTGATACCATTCCAGGTCTTGGTCCAAAAAAACTCAAGTCCTTGTATGAAAAGCTTGCAATATCAACATTGCAGGATTTAAAAAAAGCCGCTAAAAAACACCAGATTAGCAAAATCGCAGGCTTTGCTGAAAAAAGCGAGCAGGAAATTTTAAAAGCTCTTGAAAAAAACGGAGTGAAAAGCGACAGACTTCCTTTTTCCACCGCTCTGCCAATTGCAAACAAACTTGTGGCGGCAATTAAAAAAACCCATTCAGTTGAAAAAGTTGAAACTGCAGGGAGCTTTCGGAGAAAGAAGCCAACTATTGGAGACCTTGACATTCTTGTTTCCTCAAAAAAACCGGCAATTGTTGCAAAAGCAATTGTTTCAATGCCAACTGTAAAAAAGGTTCTTGCTTCAGGCGAAAAAAAGACAAGCATTGTGTTGAAAAATGATTTGCAGGTTGATTTTAGAGTTGTAAAAAAAGAGCAGTGGGGTTCTGCATTGCAATACTTTACAGGAAGCAAGAATCATTCAATTGCCTTAAGGAAAATTGCGATAAAAAAAGGGTTCAAGCTAAACGAGTATGGTGTATTTGATAAAGCTGGAAGAGTTGTTGCAAGCAAAACAGAGAAAGATGTTTACAATGCACTTGGAATGGATTACATCCTGCCAGAACTTCGTGAAAACAAGGGCGAAATAGAAGCAGCAATTAAATCCTTTGATAAAAGAAAAAACTAATCTATTAAAGAAAAAACCAACAAGTTCACTTGTATTCTTTTTCAAGAATTGCAATAATGTTGGTTTTGAATTTTTTTGCATGCTGCCTTGGAATGCTTCCGGCTGCCGCAGGAGCATGCCCTCCGGCATTGCTGTTTGGAATTCCTTTAATGGCTTCAGTAAGCAAATCATTTACTTTTACTTTGCAGTCCTGCCTTCTTGCACTAAACCTCACCCTGCCTTTTGGCAAAAACTGCAAAAGTATAATTGTTTTGTGCGGACGCATTTCACTTATTTCGTTTATCACATAGCTTTTGATGTTTTCATACCTTGCCTTTATTGCGTAAAAGTAAAGTTCAATTTCTGGAAACTGTTTGGCTTTTTCAGCAAAACCTTCAACAAGCCTGTCTTTTTCTTTTGTGAATTCATTAAGTAACTTGTGAAATTTACTTTCAAGCACATCCGAAGGGTGCTTTGCATCAAAAAATTCCCAGTACAATTCAGGAATCTTTTTGTTTGCAACAACTTCAACTGAAGCAATCAGGTCAAGGAACCTGTAAAGCCATGTCATTGAAACATTTCTTTTCTTAATTGTCTTTTTTACAAAAGGTTGCCATGCATCAAGGCTCATGTCGCCCAAAATTCCAATGCATGCAAGCCAGTCAAGGTCTGAAATATCAGTAACCTTGTTGAATAGGTCAAAGGCAAATTTGCTTGCAACGTAAGCGCTTGGCTTTTTTTTTGTAAAAAATTGAGCCTTAAGGAAAACGATTTTTTTACTATTCAAATCCTTGTACAGTTTGTGATGGTCAATCACAAGACATTTTTCAAAAGAGCATTTTTCAGCCAATGAATGTAGTGAGCTGTCAATTCCAAGGTCAACGACCAAAAGCTTGTTTGCCTTTTTCTTTTTTATCTGGGCAACAGCTTTCCTTTCCTGTTTAATGTTTCCATATTCATAAGGCAATACAACAACAGGCTTGCGTCCTGTAAGCCTTTCAATAGCTTTTCCAGCAATCAAAGCAGAACACAATCCGTCTGCATCGCTATGGTGGATAATGGCAATTTTGTCATTTTTTGAAAGTTCTGTGCAAAATTCCTTAAATTTCTTTTCAAGTGCTGCTTTGCTTGCCATAATCATGTTAATAACGTGATGCAAAAATTTAATAATGAGAATCAATCTAATATTGCAAAGAAACCACGGAGGCAGTGAACAAAATGGGTTATGAGCATGAAAATAGCAGAGGGCAAAAATATTTTTTGCATCAAAGAGGGAAACTTTTTTTCTTCAGTAAGAAAAGTGAGGATGGCATTGAATTTCCTGAAGGATTTATAGTTGTTGAAAATCAGCGAACAGGCCTTCCAATGCTAAAAAGGAAATAATTTCAATTTTTGGAGAGGTGTTTTTATGAAATATAATACAAAACAATTAAGCAAAGAGGTTGCCTACTACAAAAAAGCGCTTTCAAAAAATCTTGGCAAGGGCAAAACATGCCTTGTTGAACTAAGGCTTGAAAACGAAAAAGCCTTTTTTTCACTTGCTCCTTTAAGCAGGGCAATTGATTCACTTGAAGCAGACATGAGCGTTTTTGTTACGCAAAAAGAAAGTAAAATGTTAAAAACATTGAACAAAACCTGGAGCCTTTACAGAGTGCTTGAACACGGCAAGCTAAATAAACAAACAAAAGCACTTGATGCCTTTATCAAAAGCGTGGAAAAAAAGACTAAAAGCAATTATTTTTCAAAACTCTTCAAAGCACCAGATTTATACATAACTGCTAGCTCTGATGGCTTTATTGCAGATGGAAAAAAACTTTCCTTCAAAACAGGGTGGAGAAAAAAAAGACTTTGGAAAGAGCTTCTTCAAACAGCCGGAAAAATTCTTGTGCAAGGATACGGTGCCAAAAAAGAAGAGCGTGTTTCAATAGGATTTGAGCTCTTGCCGAAGGCAAAAGACCTTAAACTTCCTTTGGACGATTACCTTGACAGCTTTTCAATCGCATATTCTTTTGCCTTGAAGGCCGCAAAGCTTTGCAAGAGTGTTTCACTTGGTTCTGCGACTTCAAGAAAAAGCCAGCTTGAGCCAATGGACCAAATTGACGATTTTGCAGTAACAATTGCTGGTTGTGAATATGAAAAAAGTATTAATGAGCCATGGTTTAAGGCTTTTAAAAAACTGAGTCCTTTTATTGGTGCAGACAAACTTAAAACAACAAATATTTCTTTTGGCGTTTCAGGCCAGGGCTATGGCGGAAAGCATTTCTTTGGAATGAAAATTGGTTATCCTACTCCAAACAAAAAGGCAAGGTGGCAAAGTCCTGGAGCAATGTTCCTAAAGCCTTGGTGGTATGAACAAACAAGGATTGATCCAAGGCCTGCAAAAAAAAGGCTTGCAATTACAAGCACTTTGCCACTGGAAAATTATGTAAGGACCTGCAACATAAACTTTTTTGCTTTGAGGAAACGGGATGAAAAAATTAGAGCCGAAATCAAGAAATGCGTTAAGATTTTTGCCATTGGAAAGAAATTAAAGCAGGGTCAAACAAATCTTGAGCTTGACACAGCGCACTTGTATTCTGGAAAAAGCCCAATTTTATGCTCTGATATAGAGGTAAACCCAAAAGTTCCTCATGAGGCCAAAAAAGCCTTTAAGATGAAGGAAGCCGGAAGATATGGAAATTTTCCAGGTGGCGAGGTTTTTTTTACACCTCACAAGATAGACGGTACTTTTGTTGGTGATGTTGTAATAAATGTTGACAAAAGCTATGTCATTCCAAACAATCAGCCAATGGTTGTTTCAATAAAAAATGGTAGTTACAAACTTTTGAAGGCAAGTAAGTTAATTGGTGACGCATTCAAAAAAAGAAAAAAGGAAAGCAAAAAAATGATTGATCTTTTTGAAAAAAACAAAAGCATGCCTGCAAAGGCAATCAAAGGTCTTAGAAAAAACTTTGACAGAGTTGGAGAATTTGCTGTAAATACCAATCCAAAGGCAAGGTTGTCAAGGTATCTTATTGAAACAGAAAAGCTTGCCGGGATGATGCATATTGCTCTGGGTTCTGGGTATGAGCCTGGAAGGGAAACAACCTATCATTGCGACATTGTAATTAATGTGCCAAGGCAAAAAATTGATTTGTGGGGAATTGACAAAAAAGGAAAAGAACATTGGATAATAAGAAAAGGAAAGTTTGTGGTATGAACCCATTAAGTGAAAAAAACAAGACCCTGTTTAGTAACATTGAAGTAGATGCTGTTTTTCTCAGGACAAGGGAAGATCTTCCTGATTCAAATGTAAGTTATTTCACCGGCTTGACAAAACAGTTTCTTTCAAACCATGCTCTAATCCTAAAACCAAAAGCAAAGCCCCTTCTTCTGAAATCAATTCTTGAACCAGCTGTAAAAATTCCTGCTCTCAGAGTAAAAAGAATTGATAGAAGAAAGCAATTCAAAACTGTTTTGAAGAAAGAGTTGAAGGGCGTTAAAAAAATTGGTATAAATAAACCTCTTTACTCAAGTGCTTTCCTTCGCGAAATAAAAAAGATTGCCGATAAGAAAAAGCTTGTTGACGTTTCCAGTGCAATGGCTTCTCAACGTGCAACAAAGTCAATGTACGATGTTTTAAACATTGCTACTGCCTGCAAGATTGTTGAGTCTGTTGCGGAAAAAATTCCAAGGTTTTTCAAAAAGGGCATGACCGAAAAACAGCTTGCTTTAAAGATTGAAATCCTTCTCAGAGAAAAAGGAGAAGACATTCTGCCCTTTCCTGTAATTGTTGCCTCTGGCAAAAACGCTGCCTTTCCACACCACGTTCCTTTGGACAAGAAAATAAAGAACGGGCTTGTGCTCTTTGACTTTGGCTGCTATTACAAGAATTACTGCAGTGACATTAGCAGAGTTTTTTCTGTTGGAAAACCAACCAAGAAACAGAAACAACTTTATGCCGGGGTCTTTGCAACAAAACAGTATTCTCAGGCTCTTGTAAAACCAGGCGTCGTCTGTGGCCAATTGTTTGACAAGGCAGACAAATTCCTTAAAAAACAAACAGGCATTAGTCTTATTCATGGCTTGGGCCACGGCCTTGGAGTTGACGCCCACGACTTTCCATCTGGATTTTTACACGGCAATAAGAAAAAGCTTGAACCAGGAATGGTTTTAACAGTTGAACCGGGAATTTATGGAAAATTTGGCGGCATTAGAATAGAGGACGATGTTGTTGTAACCTCTGCCGGATGCAAGCAGTTGACAAAAGCACCAACCGAACTATTACTTCTTTAATTCGTTCCATAAAATTATTTGATAGCATAGCATTGCAGCAATTGCCTGACTTTTTCCAAATTTGTCAGGAATTACTTCTGACAGGCTAAAGCCAAGTATTTTTTTCTTTTGGCAGATTTCGTAAATCAAATCACGCAGGCTTTCCAAACTCATTCCAAAAGCAGTTGGAACACCTGTTTCAACTCCCTGCATTAGGTCAAGGCAGTCAATGTCAATGTTCAGCCAGACTTTTTCTGATTCAATTGTTCCAATAATTTCTTTTGCCTGCTCTTGCATTGATTTTTTCCCAAAAAGCATATTTTCTTTCTTTATCCACTTTGGAAATTCTTGCTTTTTATAAAAAGCTTGTGGCATTGAAGGACAGTAAAATATTTTTCCTGCCAGTCCTTGTTTTGAAACAAATTCCATTTCTTCTTCGTTAATCAAATCTCTTACTCCAATCCAAACCTGTTCAAAGCCCTTGTTAAAAATTCTGTGTGCAACTGCTGCATGGCTTTCCTTTTTTCCGTTCCATTCTTCTCTTAGGTCAAGGTGGGCGTCAAAGTTTACAAAGCAGGCGTCTTTTGGAACTGCGTTCAAAAGACCATTTACTGTGCTGTGGTCTCCGCCAAGTAGTACAAAGAACTTTCCTGCTTCCAAAGCTTTTTTTGCAAAGGTTTCTGTCTTCTCAATCATTTCTTTTGCATTCTTTGGCTTTATTATTCCAAAATTGTGAATTGGTGTTTGAAGAGTTTTCCCGGTCATTGGGTCCTCAATATCCATTTGAAGTGATGCCTTCATTATTGCTTCTGGTGCTTTGGCTGCTCCTTTGCCATAACTTGCATTTTCATCAAATGCCACTCCCAAAATACCGGCGTCACAATCCTCAAAGCTTGGGTTGCCTTTAATAAAAAACAAAGTGTTGTCCTTTTTCATGCAATAATTTCTTTTCTAAAGCTTCTTTAAAAGCTTGCCCTTATTCATAAAAGCAGAAATATACCTGGGTTATTTCCTTATCATACCCTGTTGTAATAATATATTCTTTTTCAGTTATTTCCGTTGCCACTACTAGATTGTACCCCTCCATTGTTCCGCATTTTTCAGGAGAAATCTGGATTCCTTGTGCAACCTGCTTGGCTTCAAGGGCTTGTACAGACGCATTTAGCCCGGTTTGTTGTACTGCAAGCATTACTGTCCATCCAAGCAGAAAAATCAGCAAAAGCCCCAAAATCATGTCACTCATTTGCATAATACAAGATAACCCTTTTCAGGTATTTAAACCTTTTTTATTGCTTTTGCTGCATTTCTTTTTCATGGAAAAGGCAATGAAGGATTTTGTGGATTCTCTTTTTGAAAAGAGAAAGAAGTGCCCCTGGGCTAAGGGAAGGACTTTTGCAAACCATAGGGTGGAATTGGAGAGCGAAGTTCAAGAGCTAAAAGAGGCAATTGAAAAAAACGATATTGAGAACATTAGGGAAGAGCTTGGTGACGTTTTGGGGGATGCGCTTTTTATTGGAATGATTGCTGAAGAAAAGGGCCTTTTTACGATTAAGGATTCAATTGAGGAAGTCCACGAAAAGCTTAAGAGAAGAAGTCCATGGGTTTTTGGAAACGAAACTGTTTCAAGTGAGGAAGAGGCAATAAAGCGATGGAATGAAATAAAGGTTGAAGAAAAAAAGGCAAAAAATAAGCAAGAGTTTTAGCATTAACTGATTTCATTTCTTTTAAATGCAAGGTTCTTGCTCTTAACTGATTCCAACCTTTTTGAATATCCAAACCTTTGGGAAATCTATTGCCAAAACGTACAATATGCTAATTGCCAGTACAATGAAAACAAGGATGGCTGGAAGTTTGGTGATGATTATTCCAAATATGGTTAGTTCGTGAGCGGAAAACCCATGCCTTTTAAGGCAGGGATGAAAGCAAGCCACAGCCTATTTCTCTTTTTCTTGGGTATTATTCCTCTAGCGCGGCGTGGCGCTGGCGCGCCACTATAAGAACCGCGCTGGAAGTTTTTCAATAATGAAGCGTGATTTGGTTAGCGGAGCTTATAGCGTTTATGAATGTGTATATCCTTTAGAGTGGTGTCCTAAATATAGGTTTAACGTTTTGAGGAAAGAGTCCAGTAAGGTTGATATGGAGGCTATTTTGAAGCAGATAGCAGCAGAGCATGACAGGCATATAGAAGAGCTTGCTGTCATGCCCGAGCACGTGCATATTGTGGTGCGAGCAAAACCGAGCATGAATCTAAGTAAAGCAACACAGTTGTTGAAAGGCAGAAGTTCGTACGAGTTTTTTTGCAAGCACCCAAACATGCGTCTGAGATACAGAAAAGGGCATTTTTGGGCTCCAAGTACCTGCTATCTGACGACAGGTGTAGTAGATTTGGATAGAACCAGAGCATATGTAAGAAATCAATCAGACATGCCCATCAAGCAACACTAGCAAACTGTGGCAACTAAGAAGCTCCGCACTTTAGTGCTAGGAGGTTCACTTTCCATTAAATCTCATTAAAGGTATTAATCAAGTCGATAATAAACCCTTCGCTTTCGGCATTTTGTGTAAAAAGCTTAAAATAATTTCGCATACACTTTTTTTATGCAGCTTAAGCAGGCTCACAAAGAGATAATAGAAGCCATTGGCAGAAAGGACTTGTTAATGATAGTAGGCGAGTGCTATGTAGAGTGGCATATAAAATAGTCGCTGTTATCTGGGATATTTGCTGTTAACCTTCATTGGAGGATATGTTTATAAACAATACTATACATTTAATGTATAGTGTTATTGGGGTTGTTTGCTTAGCAAAATGGAAGAAGTTTGTAATTCCTTTAACTGCAACAGATTTACTGGATGTGAAGTTGGAAATAGAACGAAACAAGATAGTGAATTTTTCTTTGAATTACGGGACAAAGATTAGCGAGAGCTTTTTCGAAGTTTACAGGGGTGATACTGCGCATGACTTTTTGCACGAGCAAAGATATCGGATTATACCAGAACCAACCCCTATTCCGACAATGGGAAAGGATTTGAATGACGTTTTTAATTTTTACTTGGACCAGATAAAAGAAAATTTTGCACGCTATAAAAGATATTACTTGGAAAGAATGAAAGGAAGGTGAGAAGCATGAAGTATGAAATGACTGACGAAAGATTGGATGCAATCAAGGCCTATCTCAACAAGGTTTGGAAGCAGCCAAGCAGGTACCCTGATAAAGGAATGATTCTGAGCCTTTCCGACGAAGAAATAACGCAAGTGTTCACAAAGAAAAGGCTTGAATTGGTTAGGTTGATTCAAAGCAAGAAATCAAAAAACGCTACAGCGCTAGCAAATCTGGCTGGCAGAAGGCTGAGTGCCGTCATCAGGGACTTGAAACTCTTGGAAAAATTCCACATAGTTGAATTGGAAAAAAAGGGAAAAAACATTGTCCCAACAGTCACAAAAGAAATACTAATACTCCCATTAGTGAAACTCAAAACAAGGGCACTGGAAGAAATAAAGGCAACTACTTAACCAGCCTATGGTTACCAATAGTACGGACAAAAAGCAGTTCTTGCGGAAAGTTTTTAAATAGAAATAGCATATAATTTATGTAATTTCACAAAAAACTGAAATTTGCGAAATCTGGAGGGGTTGAGATGCTTGGTCGGTTAAGGAGTATAGGAGGTCGAATCTTTGAATGGTTGAGAACTGTCGTGTACGTAATCAAGCTCTGGCTTGGACTTTAGTTTGCTTTAATTTTTTTATGTGAGTTAGAATGGGTAAGCGTAATGCCAATAAGCCAATTGAAAACGTTAATTGCCCAAAGTGCAGGCATCACAAAGTTTGGGCTTTACATCGGGAACAAAAGCGTTGCACGAAATGCGGCTACGAGTTTGTGCCAGAGCAAGAACAAAATAAGGGCTTGCTTGGGTTTTTAGAAAATGAATTAGTTCGGAGGCTAAACAATGAGTAAAGTAAAAGAAATCAAAAACAGGTTCGTGAACCATGTTGCTTTGATTGGAAAACAGTGGGGGTTAGGTGAACCCGCTGGAAGAGTTTGGGGCCTGCTGTTGTTCGAAAACAGGTCTTTGACTCAAAGCGAAATCGCTGAAGAATGCAATTACAGCCTAAGCTTGGTCAGCCCAAGCTTAACCATCCTGGAAAAATGGGGATTGATTGCAGCAGTGGAAAAAAGAGGCAGAGAAAGACTCTATAAAGCGACAATGTCTTTTTTGGAAGCATTTGAAAAAATACTGCGAAACTTCATGGAATTTAACATCGAGCCAATCATAGAAATGCTTTCAGAAGCAAAAGACAAAGAAACAAAGAAAAGACTGCAAAAACTGTTAAGTGAATACAAAAAAACCTCGCTGTTATCAAAATTCTTCTTGGGTTTAATAAGAGCAAAGAAAACCCTAAGCCTAGAGCAATTAAAGAAAGTGCTTGGAGAAGGTGAATTGATTGCGCTTCAACGAAAAATATCAAAGAAAATGCCAACCATTCGATGAAATCTACTGCTTTCTAGAGGCACAGGCAAAGCCAAAGGAAAGTAAGGACGCTATTGCAGCAAAGCTCTCCAATCACCTATTCGATAAAATAACACTTAGTAGTAGGTCGGAAAAAAAGTAATAGGCGATAGAATGATGATTAAAGAAACCCAGTCAATCTGCCCCACTTGCCAAAAGCTGTTGCCGGCAAGAATAGTTGAAGAAGACAACAAGGTCTTCCTAGAGAAAACTTGCCCAACCCATGGCTTTTTTAGGGAAATCTATTGGTCGGATGCAAAACTGTTTAAGATATTTGACGAATTTCAGGAAATGGGTTTTACTCCAGAAAACCCCGCCACAAAAATTGAAAAGGGATGCCCATTCGACTGCGGTTTATGTAAGTTGCATGAATCCCAGACACTCCTCGCTAACATCGACGTAACCAACAGATGCAACCTTAGGTGCAGTTATTGTTTCGCAAACTCTGCAGTAAGCGGCTACTTGTACGAGCCAAGTTTTGGGGAAATAGAGAAAATGATGGATTTGCTGAGAGCCGAAAAACCATTCCCTGTTCTGGGAATCCAGTTCAGTGGAGGTGAGCCGTTGCTTAGAACCGATATCGTGGATTTAGTGAAAAAAGCAAGAGAAAAAGGTTTTACACAAGTACTTATTGCCACTAACGGAATTCAGATTGCAAAAAAATTAAAGCTCGCAAAGCAACTGCAAGACGCAGGCGTTACAACACTTTACATGAAATTCAATGGCCTGACCCCTGAAACAAACACAGAAAACCACGATTTTATTCCACAAATCCTTGAAAACTGTAGAAAAGCAGGCTTGCAAATAAGCTTGGTGCCAACAATTATAAAAGGATTCAACGACTATGAAGCATACGCAATAATTAAATTCGCTTTGAAGAACCTGGATATTGTTAGAGCGGTTAACTTTCAGCCAATTTCTTTCTGCGGGAGAATGCCCGCAAAAGAAAGGAACCAAAAAAGATTCACAATACCCTGTCTAATTAGTGCACTGGAAGAACAGTCAAACGGCACCATTCCAAGAAACGCTTTTTACCCAATTCCAACAGTTGTACCTCTCTCAAAACTGGCTGAGCAACTATCGAACCAAAAGCAAGCAATCTTTTCAGCCCACCCACACTGTGGAGCGGCCACATACCTCTTTAAAGACGATGAAAAGGTCATTCCAATAACTGAATTCGTAAACGTAACAGCATTAGTAAAACAAATCGGCGAATTATCCAAAGAAAAACAAAAAGGATTAGCGAAAAAAGTTCTAACAGTAAACAAACTGAGAAAAATCCTGAAAAAAAACATTATAAAAGAAAAAGCCCCAAAATACCTCAAATTAAACAAGCTATTGCTCGAATTGCTGACAGGAAACTTTAACACATTGCTAGAATTTCATTTAAAAACACTTTTTGTTGGAGCAATGCACTTCCAAGACAAATACAACCTTGACGTAGCTAGACTAAAAAAATGCGTAATCCACTACGCCACGCCAGACGGAAAAATAATCCCCTTCTGCGCATACAATAACCTGGGTTACAGAGAAAAAATCGAAAAAGCACACAGCAAAGAATTAAAACCGGGGACTTTAAAATGAAGGTGAACAAAGCCATGCAAGACATTTGGCAGAAACAAATAGACACCGGCCGGCTTTTAAAGCTCCCTAACAAATTAACAGGAAAGGTTGGAAAGATGAAAGAATTCAAGGAAACCTACAAGCTAGTACAAAAACTTTCTTCTGTGAACGGATTTGGAGTAAGCAGAGAACTATTGCACAGAACAATGTTTAACTCTGAAGCACTGCCACCCCTGGGAAAAGAGTATTGGTGGTTTCTATTCATCGGCCAAAACGGAGAAAAGCCAATCCAATTAATGTTCCTCGTTTTCAGAAAACACGGAAAAAGAATGTCGTTCAACGACAAAAGCATGGTGCTCAAAAGCCATGGCAAAAACAAGTTTCAGGCAGTTACTGCTTGCTGGGTATGGGATGGAAAAAAACTGCATGACTTGGGCGACACCAACGCCACAACAACAATCAACTCCAAGAAAAAATCTTTGATTTCAAAAATTTCAAACCACAAAGCGGTTTTTAGAGGAAAATTTCCAAACTTTGAGCTGAAAATAGGAGACGCCATCAACCTGAACATGACCGAGTTAAAGCGAGTTGACAACAAAGACGCTTACGGCGTATTCTTCCCCCCCTTTGGCATGGGTTGGGTGAATGCGTTTTCAATAGCCAAAGGCACGGTTTTTGGAAAAGAATTTAAGGGAACAGCACACCTGCAAAAAGTTGTCGGCATTACAACATTTGGCTGTTTCAACTGGGGAAAAATATTTTTTCAGAAAGGCTCCTCGGTCTCCTTTTTCTGCGTTAAACCAGAAAAAAACTCAAAAAAGCTCTTTTACCAAGCCATCTCCTTTTACGACCACGAAACCAAAAAAGTCATCAAATTCAAAAGACCAAAGCTAAAAATATTGAAAAAAGAGGGCAAGAAAAAACCCGAATGGGTCATTACCGGCCGCGATAAAGACAAAGAACTCAAAATTGTGCTGGAAACTTACGCAGAAAAACAATTCACTATGAAAGACGGTGAATGGCAAGTCTACATCGAGTACGCTGTAACGGCAAAAGAATTCAGCTTAAAAACCAAAGACAGGAAAACCAGCCTGAATGGTTTGGGCAGGGGCGTTGGAAATTTTGAAGACGCCTACGGGTTTGTGTTCTAAAAAAATGGTGATTTATATTGATTGAGACAAAGGTAAAAAAAATCAGCGAAAAAGAAAGAAACACCCTGTACGAAAGAATCTGGGAAATCGATCTAAAGGATAAGAAACCTGGCACTTGGTGGTGGTGGTTTTGGATTTTCTTCATAGAAAACAAAGACAATCAAAGCAAACCGCAACAGCTAATGGTGCTGTGGTCAACAAAAAATGACAGCAAAATCAAATGCAACGATCTTACCTTAAAATTAGACAACGAAATCAAGGTCCAAAAAAACAAAAGCATTTTCAATGGTGCAGCAGCGGCATGGTACTTCGACGGGAAGAGAATGCACGAAGACTATATTCTGGAAAACTGTGACATAACCCTGAGCAAAAAACCATACGCCCTAGTTTCAGAATCAAAAAACAAGACGTTTTTCTGTGAAAAAAACAACAAGTTTGTAGTGCAAATTAACAAAGGCAAAAAAGAATTTGTTTTTAATTCAGAAATCGAAGCCAACAACGAATTTGTTGCCCCAACTCTTACCCAAAGCAATTACCTCAACGGCGCCTTTAGCTACAAAGTTCTTCGAATGCCAAGACTGGATTTTAATGGTGTAATCAAAAGCCAAGGAAAACAACAAGGCATCAAGGGAACAGCATATTTCCAGCAAGTAGTTGTTAACACCCCCTTGTTTCCTTGGTATTGGGGAATATTCCATTTCAGGAACGGCAGCATAGTCTCCTACTTCAACCCGCACATTGGAACAGCAATGATAAAAGACAATCTGACAAAAGCATTACTCAGCAACGGCAACCTTTCACTAAAAAAAGGAATATACTTCTTCGACAAAAAAGCAAAGAAACTGCACCTGTTTAAAAAAATTAAAATCAAAAAACAGATAAATCAAAAAAACCAGCCAGTATTCAAAGTCAGCGGAGAAAACAAAGACACAAAAATTTCTTTTACCGTTGACTGCTACGCCGATGCATTCTGGAAATTCGAAAAAAAGTTTCTGGGGCTGGTTAAAATGCGATTAAAGTACAACGAGTACCCTGCCAAAATAACCCAATTCAACTTGCAGAACAAACAAGGCAAAACGCTGACATCACTAAAAGACTTGGGTGCAGGGATAGGCAATGCGGAACATTCGTGGGGGCTTTTGGCATGACTGCAAAAAATAAAATAAAAGTGATTGCAAGAAAAATCAAAGACTTAATCGCACTAATGAGACCAAACGCCTGGTTTGTAACCGTTTTCTCCCTAAGCATTGGAGCAGTATTCGCCCTGCCCAATACCACCCTTACCACTGAAACAGGCTTAAAGTTTCTCTTCCTGTGCTTTGCTTTCGCTCCATTCATTGCAGGTGGCCTATACGCATTAAACGATGTCAATGACAGAAAAGTGGACCAAAGAAACCCGGATAAAGCCCGCAGGCCAATTGCCAGCGGAAGAATAACCCCAATTCAAGGAATAATCTTTTCACTAATCTTACTAACCGTTGGCTGTTTTTTGGCCCTGCAAATTTCCTTCATGCACCTTATTTTCGCTTTAATGCTAATTTTTTTGCAACTAATCTATTCAATGCCTCCAATAAGATTAAAAGAAACATCAATCGACTTCTTGTTCTCAGGTCCATTAAACCACATGATTAGGTTTACAGCAGCATGGATTCTATTCAAACCAATTACCCAAATTCCACTGCTCTTACTAGCAAGCTTATTCACATTATACTGTGTTGCATACATTTACTACAAGCTAGTTGACAAAGAATTCACGCCAAAAAAATCGATAGCAAGAAACAAAAACATACAAACACAACTAAACTACGCAACCGCAATAGGAATAGGCCTAATGTTCGCCTCAATCCTCCTGCTAAAAGAAGTAGACTTCGTTTTCATCGCATGCCCAACCTTTCTAACCTTAGCCCTCCTCACGCAAGCTGCCATACCCAGCATGAAAAAAATTGGGTTAATGCGCAGCCTCTTCTATGGATACGCGCCCTTCAGCCTAATGCTTGGAGTAGTAAGCCTATGGGTGCTAATAATAATGTTCTAAAACAAACGGAAGACTCAAAATGACAACACCAAAACCCATCCTAAAGGATTACTTAAATGACATTACGCAATCCCAATGGAACGCGTTCATACATGGCCGGTTAAAAATTTCAGATTACGTCAAACAAAACAAATTTTGGATCCAGTTATTTGGAAAAACACGCCAAATACGCAACGAAGTCAACAAGTACACACCAGAACAAATACTGCAAATGCTCAAACAGAACAGGGCAGATCTATCAATAGGAGACGAGCAAAAAGCCATCAAACGAATACGTGAAGAATTAAACGTTACCCAAAAAATCCTAGAAGAATTCAAATTCTGAACAAAAAAAAGAGAGCAGGCTTTCTCACCTGCTCAACGCCACAGCTACAATCCGTTGCTTTTCGCGATTGAGTTCTTCTTCAAGCAGCTCATTGAGCTTGACTGACAACTCTGACAATGCTTAAAACAACATTGCATAAGTTTTCTATTATGGATTTAAAGCAAGCCCAGCAGCAGATATCAGAGGCACTCAACAGGAAGGATTTGCTACTTGTAGTGGCAGACATGTCTGTTGAATACTGGGGGCGGGCTGCTTCCAAATTGCCTCGTGGCAAGCGATTGCTTTTGATAAAGGGAGACAATTCCTTTGCAATTCATCAAAACAGGTTGTTGCGTCCAACAAATTATATGATGGGAGCAAGGATTGGATGTGAGCTAAAGGACGGTGCACTTTTGCTGAGTGCAAGAAAGATTAAGCCAAAGGAAAGCATTGTTGCAACCCTTTACTCGATGGAGGGACTTCATTGCTATCCAATGAGGGAAAATTCTGACCTTCGCCTTTTTGGTTCTGAAAAGGAATTAAGCGACCAGTTAATGCAGGATTTGAGTTTTCTTGAACCTGGCTTAAAGCCTTTGAATCAGGAAGAGGTTTTTAGAAAAGGTGTTGTTGACATTCTTGCAGAGGACTCTGAGGGAAGGCTTGTTGTAATTGAGTTGAAGAGAAGGCAGGCTGATTATAATGCAGTAATGCAATTGAAGAGGTATATGCAGCAGGTTGAAAAAATTAAGGGAAAGGAAACCCGTGGCTTGTTGCTTGCGCCTTCAATTGGAAAAAATGCCTACGAGCTTCTTCAAAGAAACGGCTGTGAATTTTTTAATTTTGAGTTTGAGATAGGAAATCCTGTGGCAAAAATTAAGGGCTTGCGAAAAAAGCAGGAAACACTTGACAAATTTTTTTAGGCCTTTGCAAAAGGGTTAAATAGTTGTTTTACTAAAATTCTTTTGAATATTATGAAAAGATACTTTCCAACAGGGAAAAGAGTGCGACGCTTTAGAATTGTGGAGCTTAAACCTTCTGCGGATGTAGGAAAAGTACAAGAAAAACTTACTGGTTTAAAACCAAAACCAATTGTGTGGGAAAAATATCCTGCTTCCAGAGAAGCCCAGGGATTGATTGCTTCAATTGGCAGGCATATTGGAAATCTTGCTTCTAACGCTGCCGAAGCCGACCTTGTTAAATTGCGTAAGGTTCCTGAATCTGAACAGGTTGGAGTTGCGCTTAGATTGGAAAAGATGGTGAATGGACTTTGGCCAAAGATAGTTGCTGAAACAGTTCCGGGAAACATAAATGCATATGCAAAGGGCATTGTGTTTTCTTACGTTATTGCAGGTACACTCTATGAAAAGGCAAGATTGTATCCTAAGGCGGCTGAAATGCTTGACAAAATAAATACTATTAATAGAATTTTGAGAGAGGCGCAAAACCCTTAAAGCTTTTTCACAGGGTTCTTTTTTGTTATCCTAATTCTGTGAATTTTTGGACCTTTTACCTGAATTGCTTTTAGTGTAAAGTTGCCGACAGAAATTGTTTCATTTTGTTTTGGAATTCTGTCAAGTTTTTCAATCATAAAACCGCTTATTGTGGAAAACTTTGTGCTTTTCCATTTTGTTTTAAACATTTGATTTATTTCGTTTAATGAAGCCTTTCCGTCTGCTTCAAAGACTCCTTTGCCTTCTTCAACCACTCTTGGAGCCTCGCTTTCGTCAACTATTTCACCAACTATTTCTTCAAGCAAATCTTCCAAGGTTACTATTCCAAGCATGCCTCCATAGTCATCAACCACTACAGCCATGTTGTTTCTTGTTTGCCGGAATTCTGCCAAAAGCTTGTCAATTTTTTTGGTTTGGTGTACAAAAAGCACAGCCCTTGCAAGTTTGCTTACTTTTGTTGCGGTTTTTCCTTCAGCAAGATAATTCCATGCGTCTTTTACATAAAATATTCCTTCAATTTCATCAAGGTCTTTTTTGTAAACAGGAAGTCTGCTAAAAGGAGTTTCTGCAAGCAATTCGTTCACATCCTCCAAAGTTGCATCTTTTGAAATTCCTTTCACTTCGCTTCTTGGAGTCATTACATCTTCCACGCTTATATCATTGAATTTGAATATTCTGTGAATCATTTGTTTTTCAGTTTCATGAATTGCTCCAACCTCTGCTCCCATTGTAACCATTGTTTTAATGTCCTGCTCTGTCATAGGCTGCTCTTCAACCTTTCCAATTATTCTTATAATTATTTTTGTAAATCCATTCAGGAACCAAATGATTGGGCTTAGAATAATACTAAGCCATTTAATTGGCTTTATTACAAAGAGTGAGATTGCTTCGCTGTGCTGCACTGCAAGGCTTTTTGGCGTAATTTCTCCAAGTACAAGAATCAAAAAGGTCATTATTCCAACAGAAATGCTTATTGCAAAGTTTGCAAACATCTGCAAGGCAACAGTTGTTGCAATTGCTGCAGCTGCAATGTTTACAACATTGTTGCCGATTAGAATTGTTGTAAGCATCTTCTGAGGATTTGCCTTGAATTCCTCAACAAGGATTGCCGATTTGTTTCTTTTTTTTACAAGTTGCCTTATTTTAATTCTGTCAACTGCAATAAGTGCTGTTTCTGTTCCGGAAAAAAATCCACTTAATGCAAGCAAAATTGCAAGGGTTATTATGTCAAGTTCTAACATGCCAAGATTAACTCTTTTGCGGTTTTTAATTCTTGCTTTTACTTTTCTAAACGCCTTTTTCCCAAATAAACTGCCTTTTTTCCAAGTTCTTCCTCTATTCTGATAAGCTGGTTGTATTTTGCATTTCTTTCACTTCTTGCAGGGGCTCCAAGCTTGCTTTGCCCTGCATCAATTCCGACCAAGAAATCTGCAATAAAACTATCTTCTGTTTCACCGCTTCTGTGCGAAACAACAACTCCCCAGCCTGCTTTTTTGCTTTCTTTTGCGGCTTCAAGTGATTCTGAAATCGTTCCAATTTGGTTTATTTTAAGCAAAAGCGCATTGCAGCTTTTTTCTTCAATTGCTTTTTCAATTTTTTTAGGATTTGTTACCAGCAAATCATCGCCAACAATTTGTACTTTGCTGCCAATTTTTGCAGTTAGTTCTTTCCAGCCCTGCCAGTCTTCTTCTGCCATTCCATCTTCCAAAGAATAAATGCTCCTATAAGTTCCTGTTAGTTCAGTGTAAAAATCAACAAGCTCGCCGGAAGAATATTCTTTTCCATAAAGTTTGTATTTTCCGTTTTCAAAAAATTCTGAGGATGCGCTGTCGATTGCAATGCTCATAATATCCTTATATCCTGCTTCTTCAATAGCTTTGCTTATCAAATCAAGCCTTTCCTGTGCACTGTTTACATTTGGGACAAAACCTCCTTCATCCCCCAAAAGCGTTGCCCCTGCTCCGAATTTTTTCTTAAGAATTTTTTTTAGAGTATGATAAGTTTCAACCCCTGCCTTAAGCGCTTCACTGTAAGATACTGCGCCTGTGGCGGCAATCATTTGTTCCTGAATATCCTCTTCAAGCCCTGCATGCTTGCCTCCATTCATTACATTCATTTGCGGAACAGGCATTGTAACGCCCTTGTTTCCGCTTAATGAGGCGATGTATTCAAACAGATGCTGTCCTTTTGCAGCAGCCCCTGCCCTGCAGACAGCTATGCTTACGCCAAGAATTGCATTGACTCCCAATTTTTCCTTGTTTTCGGTTCCATCAAGTTTAATCATTGCCTTGTCAATTTCTTCCTGTTTTGTGCAATCCATTCCCTCAATTAGTGGTGCAATTTTTTTGTTAACATTTGCAACTGCTTTAAGAACTCCTTTTCCGCCATAGGCGGTTTCGCCATCTCTTAATTCCAATGCCTCGTTTATTCCTGTGCTTGCTCCGCTTGGAACAATTCCACAAAACTGGCCTTGTTCTGTGTTTACATCTGCTTCAATAGTCGGGTTTCCCCTGCTGTCCAAAACCTGTCTTGCCCTGATTTTCCTGATTTTATTAGCCATATGCATTTCCTCCAATTTTTTTTAAACAGTTTTAATAATTTATTTTAAACGATTTGGTATTTTTTTTTAAACAGTTTTGATAATTTATTTTTCATTCATTGTTTTGATAGATTGAAACAAATAAGTCATTAAAAAGCTATTTGGACATTGACCTTTTTGGCCGCTTTACAGTCTTTTTTGCTGCCTTTTTTCTTGCGGTTCTTGCTTTTCTCAGTTCGCGCCCGATTTTTAATTTAAAATGCTGGTTTACATAATTTGAAAAAATTTTCCTGCATTGTTTTTTTGAAAGAGGCTTTCCAAGTTCTATACTGGTTTTAATTGCTCCTTCAACAAAAACATTTTCAATAGCCCTTAATTCATTCAAAATTTCGGTTTTGCTAAGTCCACTATAATTGATAATGTGAGCTGTTTCCTTCAATGCCCTTAGTGTAATTCCTGTATGTTTGCTTAAAATCCGTTCATATTGCTTCAAAGCCTGAATTTTTTCGGCGGACGACATTTTTTGATTTGCAACAATGCTTTCCAATACCCTAAATTCCTGTTCTATTATATCATAAACCATATTCTACATTAAAAAAAAATGCATTCTTTTTTAAAAACAATTCTACAAACTATTTTATACTGGAGGTCTTTTTTTTGAAAAACAACGATTTGAAGATTTTTGCAGGGGGCAACAATCCAGAGCTTGCAAAGGAAATTGCTTCATACCTTAAATCTGATTTGGGAAGGATTGATATAAAAAGGTTTAATGACGGAGAGCAATATGTTCGCTTTAGGGACAACATTAGGGGAACAGACCTTTTTCTTATACAGGGCACCTCCAAACCTGTTTCTGAAAATTTAATGGAATTGCTTATAATGATTGACGCTGCCAAAAGGTCAAGCGCTGAAAGGATTACTGCAGTAATTCCCTATTTTGGTTATGCAAGGCAGGACAGAAAAGCTGCTTCAAGAGAGCCAATAACTGCCAAGCTTGTTGCTGACCTTTTAACAAAAGCAGGAGCAAACCGTGTTATTACAATGGATTTGCATTCAGACCAAATTCAGGGCTTTTTTGACGTGCCCTTGGACAATCTTACTGCAAGATTGAAACTAATGCAGTATGTTAAGGAAAAAAACCTTTCAGATTTGGTTGTTGTTGCACCTGATGCAGGAAGCGCAAAAAGCAGCACCAAGGTTTCAAAAGATTTGGGCACAGAGCTTGCAATTGTAAACAAGGCAAGGCCTGCTGCCGGTGTTGCCGAGTCAATTGGTGTAATTGGAAATGTAAACGGAAAAAATTGTGTAATGTTTGACGACATGATTGATACTGCCGGAACAATTTGCGCTGCAGCAGACGCATTGAAAAAAGATGGCTGCAAATCTGTTTCTGTTTGTGCAACACACGGGCTTTTTTCAGGTCCGGCAATTGAAAGAATTGAAAAAAGCGGAATAGATTTTGTTGTTGTAACAGATTCAATTCCAGGAAATGGCAGAAGGAGTGAAAAGATAACGGTTTTGCCAGTGGCTGACCTTTTAGGCGAAGCAATTAAAAGAATTCACTTAAACGAATCAGTAAGCAATTTGTTTAACTGGAAATGAATTTTTCTAAATTTCTTTTATTACTTCTTCATAGGTTTTGAAAAACTTTTTGAGTTTTTTTATCCTGAGAAAATAAAACTTTTCAGGCGGCTCATATTTTTGGCCTACTAGTTTCAAATCATACAATAGCTTTAAATGCCTTGAAGCCAGAGATTCACTCATGTTCAATTCTTTTGCGATTTCGTGAACAGACTTCCTTTTCTTTCCGCAGAGGATTTTCAAAATTTTCCTTCTAGACCTTGCCCTAATAGCTCTTGCTAATTTTTCATCAGACACAAGTTATCACTAATATTCATGGAGGGTATTCTTTAAAGTCTTGCTGTAAAATATTTTACGTTTATATTTTGTGTAATTTTCATTGCCCGTAATACTATTTAAACATTACGTAGTTGAACAATACTGAAACTATGAAATTTTCTGCATCTCCCGGAGGTGGTTAAAAATTGAAAGTAAAGGATTTGTATCAAAAATTTTCAGAATGTACTGATCAGGTCAAAGAAACAGATTCAGTAGAAAAGATTATTGGGGTTTTGTTTAGAAACAAGGCAACAAGAACAGTTTTTGTAGTTGGTAACAAAGGCAAATTAATGGGTGTAATAAGGCTGCAAGAAATATTGGATGTTCTTGGAAAAGACCTTTCGCCACCGCTATTTTCTTTTACAAAAAAACAAAAAAAGACTACAGCGGTAGATATAATGATTTTGCCGACAGTTGTTCAGCTTGAAGACCCTATTGAAGATGCTTTGACTGTAGCCATAAAATTTGGGTTGCAAGACATTCCTGTCTGCCATAAGGGAAAATTGGTTGGAGAATTGGATTGTTTTGAATTAATTTACGGTTTGAGCAAGCATGGTTCTTGAGTAAAATTCAGGTTAAGGCAAGCAATAACCTTTTGCTTACAGGTTTGTTATATCAGCTTGTTTTTTCTTTTAGATAAGTTATAAATTCATCCTGTAAATTTGATATTCTGTTTCTGTGTCCTGTTTCCAAAAAGTATGCAAGATGTTTTAGCAGAATGTTGGATCCGATAATTTCAGGCAAAACAACATAGTCTGCTTCATTTTTATACAATTTTAATGCATCTTTAAAGTTTTTTGCCTTGGCAATTGCAACTATTTCAGGATTTATTTTTTTTACTTTTCGCACTACCCCGGCTGCTGTTTCTGTGTCAGGAATTGTTAAAAGCAAAATCCTTGCCTTTGCAAGTCCTGTTTTTTGCCACATTTCTTCATTATCTGCCTCGCCATACGCTACCGGAATCTTTTTTTCTATAAGTTTTTGGACAATTTCTGAGTCATGATCGACTGCAATAATAGTATTTGTTTCTTTAAGTGCGGATGTAATTTGTTGCCCTAATACGCCTACTCCTATTATTACTGTGTGCTTTTTGAACCGTTTTTTTGGAAGGTACTCTAACCTTTTTTCCTTTTCGCCAAATTTTTTCCTGCATATTTGGGGAAAAAAACGTTTTCCAATTTTGTTTAAAAAAGAGTAAATGCCTTTATTGTGTTCCATTAAGTAAGGTGTTGAAGCCATTGAAACAGTTATTACCAGAATACTTGCTGAAAACATTCCTGCTGAAAGCTGTCCTAGTCTGAATCCCTGATTGGCAAGAATAAATGAGAATTCACTTGCCTGTCCAAGTGCCAAACCGACAAACAAAGCGCTTTTGCTTTTTAGCCCTGAACCAAGTGAAATGAAAAAGTAGATAAGAGGGTTGATAAGGTAGACCACAAGGAACATTAGCAGAAGAATTGCTACAGGAATCCCGAAAAACGAAAGGCTGACCTGCATTCCTAGTGAGACAAAAAATATTGTGGCAAAAAAGTCCCTAAAGCCGATTATTCTGCTGGATGCCTCCTGGCTGTAAGGCAGTGATGAAAGTGCCAGTCCGCCAATGAATGCCCCCACCACTATTGGAAAATTTAATAGGTCTGACAAGTAAATAAATGCAAAGCAGCAGGAGAGAAGAATCAGATAAAAAAGCTCTGGTGTTTTATCAAAACGATTCAACAGCTTTGGTAGAATTTTTCTGTTAAGCAAGAAGGCAATGGATGCCAAAACCATAAAACTTAGAAAAAGGCTCCCTGCCCAGGAAAGTGAGAAAAGCATTTGTGGGGCTGCAAGAAGCGGCAGCAGCAGAATAGCCAAAGTGTCTTGGACCAGGGCAAAGCCAACAATAAGCCTTCCATGTAATGTGCTAATTTTATTCATGTTTGACAGTTGTTTGACAACAATTGCTGTGCTGCTGAAAGCTAAAATCAAGCCCAAGTAAAGTGATTCAATGAAACCAATGCCTACAAATTGCATTAGTCCCAGTACAATTCCTGTTGTGGCTATAACCTGGGTAAGTGCTCCAATTATTATTGCATTTTTTAGTTTAAACAATTGGCTAAAATTTGACTGGATTCCGATAGTAAACAGGAGAAAAGCAACTCCTAATTCGGCTAAAATGGCAATTTCCACAGGGCTGGTTATCAGGGCTAGGCCCATTGGGCTGATGATTATGCCTGCAACAATGTAGGCGATGAGCAGTGGCTGCTTTAAGAGTTTGGCAACACAGCCCATCAAAGTTCCGGAAATTATTACAATTCCCAAATCCATCAAAAGAGTTAAGTCCATTCAAATCAAATGCCGAATGAGTTTTAATTAATATAATTATAAGAAGTATTTAAAGCATTGTACAAGTGGATAATTTAAATAAAGCATTGTACGGTTTGATAATTTAACGCATTTCGCAGTTGAACAATAATGAAACTAAAAAAGGTAGTTTGTTTTAAAAACCTTGTTAAGCTAATTTTTTTTAAGAGGATAATAAATTTGTTAATTTTTTTATTTGAGAAAATACTGTGTGGTCTGAAAGACCCGCAGTCGTTATTTTTTTAACCTTGAATCTTTTTCTTTCTTCTATCGCGCGCGACACCGCTTGTGCAGTGCCCTTTAAATGGCGCGATAGGAGAAAAGATATAATGGTAGTTTTGAGTGGCGGTAGCTGTAAAAATCAAGGGGATACAAGAAACAACTGGGTTACGTTCATGTTCAAAACAAAGTGTGTGTTCCAGTGTTTTAGGAAGCAGTCGCATATTGATACTTGTATTGCTGCTTTTCGAGAGTTTGAAGCTCATGGCTTTGAGTTTGGTGAGATTGGTTTTGGTGGCAATCATGCACACTTTAGAGTGAATATTCCAAAGCGTTACAGTGTCGTGGTTGCTGAGATAATGTTGAAGTCCAGAAGCGCAAAAAGGATATTTGAGAATCATCCTGGTTTCAGGAAAAGGTATCCTCGTGGTTCTTTCTGGTCAGGATATGAGCATCATCAGTCTACAGGAGAGCAGAACATGGAGCAGTCGGATGATTATATTAGAAGCCAGCAGGCACATCACAATGTGCAGGTTATAGATGACAGGCACGCACAGTTATCAGCGTTTTAAGCGCCGAGCGGGGGTACGGCAAGCCCGAACCCAAGTGAGGGCTTGACAGGGAAGCGAGGCGCAAGGGGGTTATAGGGCGCGCAGCCCCCCTATTCCATTCCAAAGTATGAAGGCCTTAAGAAATTATTCGATGAAAACCTTGAAAAAGATTAAGGCAAAAAAGACTATGGCAAGCAGTTTAGTATCAGAACCGGAAAGGTTTTGGCAAAACCTGACTGGATTGAAGCAATTTTCAAAGAAGAGGAAGACACACAAAAAGTTTTCTTGGAATATTTAAACCATCAAAGAAAAAGGCTTTTGGATGCAAAAGAAAAGTTTGGCAAATCAGAAATTCTTCCGGAAGAATTTGAAGCAAAGTAGGATTGCATTGGACAGCAAGGTTTTAATATCTCCTTGCCCTTACTTTACTGGTTTTTATGGCTAACAATCAAATGGTTGGAATGCTTTTGCTTGGTCTTGCAATAGGTAGTTTTATTCCAAGAACTCTGCCGGCACCAGGAGACGCACTCAATCCGCTAATGCCTTTTGCTGGCTTTATCTTTTTGGCGGTCGCAATAATTTTATTTGTCAAAGGCTAGTTCTTATTTGCCAAAGGCTAAGTCTTATTTGCCAAGATTAATTTCATGACAATTGCCTTAAACCCCTTCGACAAAAGCGGATTTTTTTGCTTCACCATTTCACTTGTAAAAGTGCTAGAAAGCTTTTTAAATGCCAAAAACCTATTACACTTGGAGATGGTTTGTTAATTATCAAGGCATCAATTTAAAACAAGCAACCGAAACAAACTCACCCTGTTTTAAGGGCAATAGAAAAAAAGGTTTTGGTTTGTACTCGGCCATCTCCAACCTAAAAGCACTTCTAATTCATATGTCTGAACTCTGTTCTTTTAAATTTCTTCAAAAAAAGCTAGATTTTTTTGTGGCTTACAATTTTTCCCTTGTTAAGTTCAAGCAATCCCAACTTCCTTTAAATGATTTTGTTCTTCTTCAATCAACTTTTCCAGAATTTGAATATATTCTGCGTTTTGCCCAGGCTTCTTCAAATGCACTAGCAAAGCGTTATCGTAAGCGATTTTTGCATTTGCAAATTCCAAAAAGTAAGTTCTGAGCTCAGGGTCCTGCCTGGACTTTATCATATCAGAGGCCTTTTCCAAATTAATTTTCCTAGACCTAACAGCATTTATGTATTTCCTGCGGAGCAATTCGTAGTTCATGAAAAATACCTGCCCTTTTCCTCTTTTCTGAAACCTTGTGGTAATTTCCTTAAATCTTATTCCCTGTCTTTTCCAAAAGGGGTTTATCCCAGAACGCCTTCTATTATTTTTCATACTAAAACCTTGTTTTTCTTAATTTAAATAGATTGCGCTACTCTGCCTCAATCTTTCCGTTTCTCAATTCTTTTTCAGTGAAATCGGTTCTAAGCAATTTTCCTTTTCCAGGCGCAGATAACTGCTTCACACCAATGTTGACTTCTTTCAATTCTTTGGCATTAAAGCCAGCTAGTGCAATTGAAAAATTACTAAATCTTGCTATAATTATCCATTTTAAGATTTCATCTTTAGTTTAATTGCACCTGCTTCTTTTCCTAATCTCGAAATCTTTGCGTTCAGTTTTTTAACTTTTTCACTGTTGGCATTCTCCAACTTTGATTGTTCTTTCACAAGGTAAACCTCTTCAAGGCGCATTTCCTTCATCTTTAAGTCGTACTGTTCGCTTTGTTTGAGAGCCCATTTGTCTTGCAAGTCCAATAACTCTACAATCTTTTCCAAGAGATAGCTCTCTTCTTGAAATGACTTCCTTAAGACTTTTAAGTGTGCCTTTTCTCCTTTCACTTGTTATTTTCGAATTGCCCAAAATTTCCAAAAGCCTTCTGGTTTGTTCTCCAAATGTTAGCACTTCCTCTCCAAACCTGCGATATCCAATATGTCCTTCCATAACTCCTCTAACTTTTTTTTGTCTCTCCTGCTTCCAGTTTTACCAGAACCCTGAATGGGCTTATGTAAGTTTGCTGTTCCTAAAACTCTCAATTTTTTCTTTTTCATTGATAAATTATTGCCTTTTACGTAATTTAAATCTTCTTTTTTTCAATGAATAGTCTTTTTAATTCAATTATTTTATTCTATACACTATGAGTGAAAAAGATAAATTGATTGAGGCAGCCTTGTTTATGACTCCGCAGGCTGTTAGTGTTTCAGACTTAATGGAGATTATTTCCGAGTCAAATTACACTATGGCAAAGGGAATTGCTTTGAAGTTTATGAAGGAGTTTAATCAAAGGGATTCTTCTCTTCAAGTAGTGCTGGTTGAGGACGCTTTTCAGATGGTTATAAAGCCTGCTTATGAGGAAAAAGTAAGGCATCTTGCACAGAAGGCAATGTTTCATCCTGGTTTAATGAAAACCCTTGCTTTGATTGCGTTCAAACAGCCTATTGCCCAAAGTCTTGTTGTAAAATACAGAAACAACAAGGCATATGACCACATTCACAAGCTTGTTGAAGAGGGTTTTGTTGCAAGGGAGCCAAAGGGAAGAAGCTATACTTTGAGAACCACTAAAAGGTTTTTGGAGTGCTTTGGAGAGGATGCAATAAAGCAAAAAAAGCTTTCTCCACTTCCTGATCTTGTTGAAAATTTGGATTAGAATTAAATAAAGGAATTAAAATTCTAATTTTCTTTGAAAAACTTTGTTTTCAATGTTCTTGCTTGTTGCCCAG
Source organism: Candidatus Iainarchaeum sp. (assembly GCA_017610205.1). Classification (GTDB taxonomy): domain Archaea; phylum Iainarchaeota; class Iainarchaeia; order Iainarchaeales; genus JAFCCL01. Next base: position 45,303 of record JAFCCL010000006.1, read on the forward strand.
CTTTTTCTTGCAAAGTCCGGCAATTTTTTGTTTTTTTTAACCCAGTTGTGCATAAAAGCAATTGTGTTGGGGTCGTGGGGGTACCCTGAACCTATGTTTCCATACTTTCTGCTGAGTTTTCTTATTGCCTTGTCTCTTTCAACCTTTGCAATTATTGAAGCAGCGCTTACAATTGGATAATTTATATCTGCCTTGTGTTCTGCCCTTATTTCTAATTTGAATGAAATGTATTTTTCAATCCTTTTTCCAAAGTTTTTTGCAATGGGGTCTGGTGAGTCAACAAATGCCACATCCGGCTTTTTTTTGAGACTGTTTAGCAGGTAACCTATTCTCATTGCCTCTATTTCGTTCAGGTTTTTTCTGTTGCGCAATGTGTCAATTTCCCCTGCCTTGATGTGAACAGAATTAAATTCGTGAAGTAACGCTGGCAATATTTTGTTCTGTCTGTTTCTTTCCTTTTCGTTTAATAGTTTGCTGTCTTTGACTCCGAGGTCAACAAGTTTTTCTTCGTGCTTTTTTTCAATACTTGCAATGCTTAAAACCATTGGTCCAAGGGCTGGCCCTCTTCCTGCTTCGTCAACGCCTGCAATCAGCATATAAAAACCTTTATTTTCTTATTTTGTTCACGCCTCTGTTTACCAAATCAACGCTTTTGTCGCATTTTTCGCATTCTTCCAGCAAATCCATGCAACGCCTTTTGTTTTCAATAGCGTTGTTTATGTCTCCTGCTTCAGCGTCTTCTCTTCTAAGTGCATTGAATTTGGTGTGGAAGAATTCAACAAGATTTTTCAGTCCCTTTTGCACATTCTGCCTTTCAGGTTCGGAACTCCTCAACCTGCTTCTTCCCTTGCACAGCATGCAATGCCTTTTCAAAAAAGCAACTTTGTCGGAAACAAGCTCTTCATTTGTCAACTCAACCATTTTAACCAGTAATATTATAGTAGTTGGTTATAAAAAAAGTTTCTGTTTTTTGTTCCGAAAGAATAAAATAGGGGTTTGAACTTATTAAGTAATACAAATGCCTAGAAAGCCAGCAAAAAAACCAAAAAGAAAACTAAGCGAAAGAATGCGAAACTGGAGAGCGTACAGAAGAGAGTCTGCTCCAGTCAGGAAACGACTTAAAGAACTTCGTAAAGGAGATAAAAAACTTAGGAGAGCAACTGATCTTGAAACAATGTTAAGGAGACTGGGAAATTACGCCATTGCCGGGGAAGAACTGGCAAAGATTAAGAAAAAATATGGTTACAAATAATTCTTCTTCAACCCCTCAATGGTTTTGCAGGCATAAAAAGGTTTGACTAATTAAGATGATTTAAGGATACGTCAAATTCAATATGTTAATATTATGCTTCCATTAAATTAAGTTATAAAAAAAGTTTCTGTTTTTTTCTGGTTCTATATAAATCATTTATAAATTGAAGAAAAGCGTTCATATAATTGAGGTGATTTCATGAATGCTTTGTATCCAATAGAGCTTTCAGGTTTTTATAAGTTATGCATTAAGCAGTAGATTCGCAAGTGCTTGATTGAGAGCTGTTTTTCGTGCTTTTCTGTTGATGTTGTTGTTGCGTGTTTTGAGTTTGTTAGAGTAGGTGTTTGTTGTAGTGTGCTGATAGCGTGCATGTTTGCTCCTGTTGTGTATGCTGATGTCTAGTGCATGTGTGTTGGGGTGTGTGTGGTTGCTATGTGTCTGTTCTGTTTGGGTTTGCAAGGCTTGTGGCAGCAAGCTTTTCGATAACTTTTTTGAATGTTGCAATTGTTGTTGTGGTAGTGTTTCTTGCGTTGTACCATGCGTTGTACAGTAGGGATTCCATGTAGAAGTATAGCATTCTTACTGTGTTGTTTGTGGTGGTTGTCTTGGCTCTGAACCTTTTCTTTGACTTGTAGCCGGTTTCAATGCTCCATCTCTTGCGGTACAGTTCTCTGAGGTAAAGAGTGTTGTCTGTTTAGATGTTTGTTGCAAAGCAGTATACTGGTCTTGGTTTGTTTGGTTCTTTGGTTTCACTGCGAGTCATGCCGAGGTTGAATGTTTGTTTTTCTTTCCTGCCGACAGCGTGTTGTATTACTATAGGTAGCTTGTTTTCGTTTTGTTTGATGGCTCGCTTGATTGCTTTGTCTCTTGGAACAGGCATCACAAACTTTGTTTTCAACAGCTTCAGTGCCTTAATGCATGCAACAGTGTAAAACGCTCTATCTAACAGAATACAGGTGATTTGAGCGTGTTTTCTGGCAACCTGCATGAGCTCTTGTACTACTGTTGCTTTGCTGTCATCATCTACTGAGAGTTTTCTTACTGCAAGTGTTAGCCAGCAGTCACCCTCAACAATCTCCAGTGTCGCAAATTGGTGGCAGTAGTTTGTGCCTCTTTGCCTCTTTGTTCCTCTGACATTAGGATTGTTTTTGTCTCCGTAGTATAGGATGTCATGATAGTCAATGGCCATAGTGTAGCGTTTCTTTTCGTGTCCTTTCAACATTCTTTTTACTGTAGAGTTGAATGCTTTCCTAACAATCTTTCTGTTGGTTTGTTTGAGCCGTCTCAATAACGTGTCTGCTGAAGCAACCAGTGCATCAGAGCACTCTATTTTGAGCTGGTTGCTTGCTTCTTCTGCAGACAACTGGTTTACAAACATGTATAGCAACAGTCGGAATAACTGGCTAAGTTTGTGTTTGCTGTTGTATTTTTGGGTGTATCCCAAGGTGTTTGAAGAAAAAACGCCTAATAATACTGACCTGTTTCCCAGAAACAAGTATTTTATTTACTCTCCCCTAACAAATAAAACTATCGAGTCAGCTAATCAGAACCCACTTGCGGAAGTACTGGGCAGGAGGAAAGTAATTTATATAAGAAAGAACAAAATAAATCTAGAGGAATTGAAATGGATACAAAATATAAAATCATTTTCAAATCATTGTTTTTTTTTGTAGCTGTTGCAATTCTTACAGCAAGCTTTATTGTCACACTTTTTGAAGGAATTATAATGCAATTTAATGACCTTGAATTTGACGCAATGGGTCTTTACATTGTTTCAATAATTGCCCTAATCGCAGCTTTGGCAGTAATGAAAAGGGCAAAACACATGCTTTGGACAGCTGCCTAAAACAGGAATCAAAAGCCATATTAATCACTTAACACCTATTTAAAACCAGTTTAAGCATGAAGAAAAAAGGGCAGGCTGCAGCAGAATTGCTGATAATTCTGGCGGTTGCAATAGTTGTACTAATTGCAATCTACAGCTTTAGCTTTGAAGCAATAACAGATATTGGACAAGAACAAATTATTGAAACAGCACAAACAAGCGTGAAGGATTTGGCAAACGCTACAAACGACGTTTATGAGCAAGGAGTCGGGGCAAAAAAACGGGTTTTCTATCAGGTACCAGGAAATGTTGATGAAAGCAAAAGCGGAATTGAAGGAAATGCCTTTGTCCTGAACGTACTTAAATCAGATGTTTATGCTTCAGCAAACACCTGCCTTTTGGGAGAAATGCCTACAAGCACAGGAGGGCACTTTGTATGGCTTACTGCACAGGAGCAATGTGTTTTTGTAGGAATTGAAAACCTTGAAATAAGCAAAACAAGCAGTTACATTACATTAAACCAAAGCGATTCTGAAACAGACTCTGTAACCATAACAAACAATGGAGAAGAAACAGCAGACATTTTTCTTACAAGAAACTGGAGCCACACAGGAACAACAGACCTTGACCTTGACATATATATATTCTCACTTAACGCAGGGCAATCGCAAACAGTGACATTGACATACTCTTCAAGCGCGAGTGCCTCTGGCAACTATACCGGCAGCGTTTCAATTGATGCAGCCTTTGCATCAGGCAATGAAAGCAATTCACTGCCTGTTACTGCAGACGTGCTTGTTGCAGGCGGAGGTGAGATACTTGTTGTCTTTCCTGCAACAAGAACAAGTGACTATAATGCAGGCGAAACAGAGAATTATTCATTTCAGGTTTGCAACAACGGGGACAGCGCGTTAACTAATATATCGTTTTCAGACAGCGGAAGAATTGCTGACTGGATTGACGCAGAATCAATTCCAATAATTGCCCTGCTTGCAGCAGGCAGTTGCGAAACAGTTTCTTACACTTTGACTCACCATGGGTTACGACGCCTAGTGCCACTGATTGGCACGATTATTGCAACAGACGGCACCTACAGTGACAACCTTGCAATAACTGTTGTTATTCCAGCAGCACCTCCAGAACCAACAGTAATTGCTTTTGATGTTTTCCCAAACAGTACCTGGGATGAAGGAAGTGGCTGGCTTGAAGACTGGACCCATTCAGGGGATGCATCTCTTAGAACAATCGGTAATCCACACAGTTTGCCAAGGCACCTTAGACTAAGAAGGGCAACAGGCTATGTCAAAAGACCTGTTGACCTGAGCAGCTACACAAATCCAAGAATTGAATTCTGGGCAAAAGCTATTAGCTGGGAATCTGGTGACGAAGCACATGTTTTGGTCAGCCACAATGATTCTGACTGGCATACCCTAAAAACATGGGTTAACGGAGAGGATGATGGTGTATATCACTTCTATGAATTTAATTTAAATCCTTATACCTTGAGCAGTGAATTCTGGATAGCATTTGATGCAGAAATGAACAATAAGAATGATTATTTCTATGTTGATGACGTAAATATTGTTGAAAGGACCCAGTAACGGAAGGTTAAAATGGATATAAGGGCACAGGTTTCGGTTGAGTTCCTAATAGTTTTGATACTGCTCCTTGGACTGCTTTTGTTTTCGCTTGCTGTTTTTAGCGAAAAAAATGAAGGATTTATTTTAAGCAAGGAAAATTACAAAGCAAGGCTTATTGCCAACCAGATTGCTGAAAAAGCAAACACAGTACTTACTTCAGGAAATGGAGCAGAAGTAAGTTTTAGGCTTAAGAAATTGGAGGGTTTTGAGCCAAGTGTTGCAGGAAATGCAGTAAGGGTTTCGTGGCGCGATAACTTTGTTGATTCGCCATTGCTAACTAACGATGTAACAGTAAACAACCTTGCATTAGGAGAGGGAATAAAAATTAAAAATCAGAAGGGGGAGATTGTAATTGACTTTGCTTAATAGAAATGGCCAGATTTTTTCAATAGATTTAATGCTTGCCTCAATAATTTTTCTTCTAATACTAACAACCGCGACAATTTACAGCAACCATATTGCAAACAGGATTTATTTTTTGGAACAGGATGCAGAAATGAGACAGGCTGGCCAGCAGGCAGCCAATGGATTGGTTTTAACAGGAGGAAATCCTGCAAACTGGCAAAATCAGGGATTGAAAAATGTTAATTCGATTGGAATTGCAAGCAGTGCAAACAATCTCAAAAAAAACAAAATGCAGCGGCTTTCCTCACTGGCTTCAAGCAATTACGAGGAAGTGAAAGACATTCTTGGAATTGCAAAATTTGATTTTAAAATTGATGTTATAAGCATGAAGGGTAATTTTGTGGTTGAAAGCTTTGGCGCAAGGCCTGAAAGCGAAAGCAGCATAGTAAGCATTAACAGGATTGCGTTTTATGACGGAAACAATGTTGTTGTAAGGCTGAAGGTGTTTAAATGAAACATGCAAAAAACGGAAAGGAAAAAGGATTTATAATTTCATTCGAAGCTATTATTGCATTGCTTGTTTTTGCAGTGCTTATTGGCACAAGCGTTTTTTATCTTGAACAGAGTGTGCCAGAGGCAAGAAACAGCCTGCTATTGAAAGAAACTGCATCCGATACCTTGACTGTTTTGGACAAAACAACTATTTTGCAGGATGCCATTGACAACAGAAGCAGTTTAGGCATAAATTCTTTTTTTGCAAGACTTCCATACAACAAATGCGCAGAAGTTATTATTTACAATGAATCAGACCTTAACACCGCAATCCTTAGTGTCTTAAGACAAGATTGTGAAAAAACATTTGACGAGCTTGCAACAGTTAAACGAGGCTTCTTTATTGAAAGTAACGGCAACCTTGACTTTTACATTGCAGAATTAAATATGTGGGTGAGGGAAACAGCATGAGGAAGGGATTTGTGATTTCAATCAGCACCTTTCTGGTAATGATAACTGTGGTGTGGTTCAGTATTTTTTACACAGGATTTATGCAAAACCAGGAAGCAGACATTTACAGCACTTATCCTATTGAAAAAGCCGGCTTTGTTGCAGATGACATAATATGGGATGTGAATCAAATCGTTGGCATTGGACAAAGTGTTGAAAGGAGAACAGATTTTATGAGGATTGAAATAAAGGACAAGCTTCCTGCAGATATAAACAAGCTGCAGCTGATTGACTACAATGAATTTGTTGACATAAATTACAGTGAAAAACAAAATGCCTCAATTAACCTTGATTTTTCAAATTTGCTTGACGGAAAGGTTGAACTTCTTTTCAGCAACGGTCTTGTATACGAGCACCAATATTCAGGAGACCAGAACTTTTCCAAGTTTTACAGGAACGATGGCAGCGATACAGGTGTTTTTACCTACGACATAAATGTTTTTGTGCAAAATGCAAGATATGACAGTGGAGAATCCGAGGAATGGGACTGCGACAATGACGGAGATGTGAATGTGAATTTAAGGTATAGCGATAGCTATGGGGAAAGCGTTAATAGTTTTTGCCAACAGGATTCTGAAGAAGAGTATGAATATGAGTTTGAATTTGATAGTGTTGCAGGAAGCCTTGTTGTAAGTTTTGGAGATGTACAAGGCAATGAGAATTCACTAAAGATAAGGAATAATATCGGAAACCCAAATGTTGAAGTAGTTGTTTCAATCAGTGCAGAGCTTGCTTCTCCAACTGAAGAAGTTGTATGGTATTATGATGCAGACCTGAATTATGTGCAGGGGGCTGTTGAATTGAATAGAAAAATTGAATTGGGAAGAAGCTAATTATATTAGCCGGAATCACTTTTGTTGTTTATAATTAATTTCATTTTCGTTTCTTATAATTAGTTGTTATTTTTACTTTGCTTTTAGGGTGCTTTTTTCCGGTAGTTTTTCTTTTTTCCTTCAGGCTGGGCAAAAAGTGCAATAACTGCCAGCAGAAACAACAATTTTTTCATTCAAGGATTACCTTTTTAAATGTCCATTCAATCATTATCTTTGAAATTGTTCTTTATATAAATAGTCTCTTATATACAAAATAGTTTTCCTAAGGCAAGACAGGAAAAATAGTTATTTTTGTTTATCTTTTTTTATTCTTAGAAATATACTTTTTGTATATTTTAATTTTTTCTTTCAGTTTTTTTTCAGCTTTAGTTTGTTTTCCAGATTCCTTTTCAGCTTTAAATTGTTTTTTGTGTTCCTTTTCCTTTTCAATATTGACAATGGTTATAACCAGAGGTTCACCTTCTTCATAGCCAATAACTGCAGGCAATGGAACAGAATTTGCTTCAGGCTGTGAAATTAACAAAGGAACAGTGTATGAAAAAGTTGTTAGCTTCATTGCACCAACCTTTTCCAAAATAAATTCAGCTACGGAATCAAACTTTTTTACATTGATTTTTGTATCCTCAGATTTTTCTAAAAAAGTTTTGCCAAAAAACCTTGGAATTTTAACTGCTACCTTTGCATTCAACCAGTTTCTGTTAGTGTTGTTTTCAATTGTAACCATTACCGTTGTTTCAAAACTTGCTTCTCCTTTTTTTGTTACAACAAGACAGCATTTAACCGACTGTAAAACATTTGTTCTGGCAGCAAACTCCATTGCGTTTTCCCTCACCTCTGCTTTTAATCCGAGTTTGTCAAGAATCCAACCCACATCGTAATCGTTTGCTGTTCCCTCTGACTCGGCAGCAAAAAGCCTCACACGATCTTCATCTTCAACACCATCAACAAGAGTTTCAGAAGGCATTATTTTCATAGGGTACTTTCCGCCTGCAAAACGCTTTGTTGTAAAAAATATTCCTGCAAAAAGCAGAGCGACTAAAACAATAATTGCAATCGTTTGCAATAACTCAAAAGGAAACGGCGGAGGAGTTAAAGGCAGTGCATTCACAGAAAAATCTTTTATAAGCTTTGCGGATTCGGTGCCTGATAAGGTAGTTACCATAAGCTTATAATTTCCTATCGGCAAACTAGGGCCAAGCCTTGTTATTTCATTAATCCCACTTACAGCAATATTCTGCGAATTAGACCAAACAACTTCACCATCCTTTGTTATCTGCTCATGTAATTGAATAGGTGTTTCATCAACATCGTTTGTCTTAATAGAATAAGCAAAGCCCAGCTGGCCTCCTTCATCCAGACCATCAAGTATAATTGCACCAAGCTGGGGCATCACAGGAACAATTTTTCTCACTTCAATTGTCTTGTTTGCCAAAACATTTGCATCATTGCACTTTAATTCAATCAAAAAATTGTAAATGCCCTCAAGGTGGCTTGGCAAAAGCACATTTGCATTTCCAGATTTTGTCTCATCGCTATCGAGAAAAATATTATCACTGCCCTTGCTTACTTTTTCATTGTCAACCTCAATCCAATAGCTTACATAGCCTGTACATGGCGGACCAGCCCTGTTTCCTGCATAATACACAAAATCAAGAGGAGCTCCTGCTTTTACAATAACAGGCATGTCCTCAATTTTTAGCTCGAGAATGTTTTCTTCAGCCACAGTAAGCTGGGCAAAAAAGACCAAAATAACCAGAAGGAACAACAATTTTTTCATTCAACTTCTCCTTTTATTAAACACTAGTATATAGAAGTCCTTTTTAGTATAAAATTGTTTTTACAAACCTAGCAAAAGAACAATCAGTACCCCCAAAAAAAGCACAATTTCAAAAAGTTTGTCAATTACCCAAATTTAGGGCTGTTTTCCTTCATTGATTTGAGCTTTTTTGCCAAAACCAGCATTGCAATCACAGCAAGAATTGCCACTATTATCCATGGAATAATTTCAAAAAATGTTGCAACAAGAGACTGGTCTGAAGGAGATGGTGGAGTTGACGGAAGCAGTCCTGCAGATGGCTTTATTTCAAAAGAATACATATCAGTATCTGTTTCACCCTGATAAACAGCATCTACTTCAAGCCGGTAGTTGCCTGGTTCCAACCCATAAACTTCTTCGGAAAATTTCTGCAGGATTTGAACAGCCACTGTTTGCTTCTTTTCCCAAACCAGCGAATCGTTTAAATAAAGCCGTTCATTAACAAGCACTGGCAAAACCGCGTCCTTGTTTGATTCAATTGTCATTGAAAAAGACAATGGCTCTGCACCACCGCCTGGCAAAAGTGAAGTAATATCAATTCCGATTTTTGTCGGAACACCTTTTCCAACAGTTATTAGCCTTTCCACTTCAACGTTTTCCTGCTCTTCCCTTGACAATTGCAGATGGAACTCATACAAGCCATCCATGTCTTCAAACAAAAGAAGGTTTGCATTGATTTCCCTTATTTCACCAGATACAAGATAAACTGTTTCACTTCCACTTACAAATTTCACATCATCTTTTTCAAGCCAATATTCAATATATGCATTGTCATTTGAGTTTGTTCCATTTGTTATAAGATAGGTAAAATCAAGTTTCTCACCTGCTTCAACAGGGTCATCAATTCGGATAAGGATTATATTAAAATCATTTTCCAAAACAGCCCCTGGAAAAACGCCGCCTCCACCAGGAACAGGTGAAGGTGTTGGCGTTGGTCCAGGTCCTGGAGGAGTATATGTTGTTTGCACTATCAAACTGTTGTTGTCAGCGTAATCCGTTGCCTTCACATAATAGGTATGGCTTGTTAATCCGCTTCCAGAAAAGACATGGGAAAGGGCGAGCCCTGTCCTTAGCCAGCTTCCACTGTCTTCCTTAATATAATATGTTTCAATTCCTGTAAACGAATCCTGTCCGTTCCATAAAAGGGCAACATTGGAGCCGCTTTGTGCAGCCGAAATGCTTGTAATTACAGGGGCTGTTGCATCATAATGTACAATCCTTTCAATGGGCAAACCACAATTATTCAAATCGTCAGCTGCATAAAAAACAACGTTGTTGTCAGCGTCAACCGCCAAACCTGTTTCAACATAGCTGCAGTAGAACTCTCCCCTAAATTCGACGCAGTCAGTACTGCCATTAAAGTCAGTGCTTGCAAGGCCATTTAGATCTACTCTAGCACTGTAGTTGTTTACATCAGCAGTTGGGGTTTTGTTCAAGTCAAAAATGATTGTTGGATTACTGTTAATGTTTGCATCCTGAACAGGGTTTTCTATATTGATTAGAACGCCAACAGGCCATCCGTCTAAAATTGTTGCAATCCAACCAAGCTGGAGATAGTAGCTGCTTGAGGATACTTCACCGGCAATTGGCTGCCCTGTTGTACTAATCATGCCATAAGAACTTGAGCCAGTTTCTTCACCACTTACTATAGCCAGTTGAATTGGGTTTATTTTGTAAGCTGTTGTAATCGAGGGGAGAAGTAAAAGAGTAAGGCAAAGAACAATCAGTGGCTTGAAGAAAAATTGCTTTTTAAAAAAAATGTTTGTTTTTTCATTTTCAGACACAGGATTAGCCCCCCAACTTTCCTAAAAAATAATTTTTCAGCCCAAAATTTATACGGGCAATTATTTTTTCCCAGTATATTAAAGGCTTTTAAAATTTAAAAAGCCATTGTTATCAATATCTTGGATTACACCTGAATCCAATAAGAAAGACTTGTTTTAATTACATTTATTAATTAGAAAAGCGTTTTATTGGGTAGTGGAAAAGTGACTGGAAATGACTGAAGAAAAGAAAGCACTAAAAGGCAATGAAAAGCAAATTGAGAAAAAAAAGAAAATGCAAGCAAAGTCAGTGGTAAAAAAAGAAGGCCTTTGGGCAAATAAGGTTGAAAACAAAATGCAGGGAGAAGAAATTGAAAAAAATGGCGGGATTGCCTTTTTGCAGACACCTATTGACAAGTTTGTAGGACTTATTAAAAGAAATGGTAAGATGTCGTTTAAGGCGCTTGCAAACCAACTTGGATGGAGTGTTGAAAGCGTTGAAAAAGTCGGACTTGTTTTGGAAAAAAGAGGCGTTGTTGACGTGCGCTATCCGGCACTTGTTACAGCAAAGCCAAATATTTCTTTTATAAAAGAGCTTCCTTCAATTCCAAGATACGAAATTAGGGGAACTTTGCTTGAAAAATACCGTTACATTATTGACTTTGTTCCTGCAACAATTGAAATCTACAAAGTAAAAGAAGAACAGCGGCCGGTTTACCACATAGTCACTCCTTATGTTGGAGCATATACCCGTGCATTTTTTGAAGAACTAAAGGAGAATATTGCGGAACAGATTCCAATAGAGGCATCTGAAATAACAGACAACAGAAAAGGATTTGAATTGAAAAAAAGATTTTTTATAATTGCAAGAAAAGAGCTTAAAAGCTACCTTGCAGAAAGTCAGCCAAGAATTGTTGACGTACTTGCAGGACTTTTGCTGCATGCAATGTACGGACTTGGAGAACTGGAAATTTTACTTGGGGACAACAACCTTGAAGAAGTAGCAGTTAACAGTGCAAAAACTCCGATTACAGTTTATCATCGAAAATATGGATGGATGGAAACAACTATTTTTATGCAGTCAGAAGACGATATATTCAATTACGCAGCCCAGATTGGAAGAAAGGTTGGCAGAAATATTAACACCCTGCACCCTATCCTAGATGCACATCTTGTTTCAGGAGACAGGGTTAGTGCCACACTCAGCCCGGTAAGCAGTTCAGGCAACACAATTACAATAAGAAGATTTGCAAGGCGCCCTTGGACAATAGTTGATTTTATTGGAAAAGTTCACACAATGAACATTGAAATGGCGTCATTGCTTTGGATGGCAATGCAGTATGAGATGAGCATTGTGATTGCAGGCGGAACAGCAAGTGGAAAAACAAGCTGTTTAAATGCATTGACTGCAATGATTCCTGCATACCATAGGACTATTTCAATTGAAGATGTTAGGGAAATAATGCTGCCAAAATACATGCATTGGAACTGGGTTCCTTTAACCACAAGAAATCCAAACTCCGAAGGAATGGGAGAGGTTTCAATGCTTAACTTAATGCAGGCATCTCTTAGAATGCGACCTGACAGAATTATTCTTGGAGAAATCAGGAGAAAGAAGGAAGCAGAAGTATTGTTTGAGGCAATGCACACAGGCCACAGTGTTTACAGCACAATCCACGCAGACAACAGCCAGCAGGTTTTAAGAAGGCTGACAGAGCCTCCAATTTCACTGCCGCCTTTGGAAATTGAGGCAATAGACCTTGTTCTTGTGCAATACCGGGACAGGAAAAAAAATGTAAGAAGAACCTATGAAATAAGCGAAGTTGAAAGCGGTGTAAGTGGTGAACAGCTTGGAATAAACACTGTTTTCAAATGGGATCCGAGGACAGACGAATGGGAAACAGTAAATCCTGCAACCAAATTTATAAGGCAGCTTAATCTGCACACAGGAATGACAGAGGATGAGATAACAAAAAGCCTTGAGTCAAGAGCAGCTGTGCTGAAATGGGCTGATGAAAACAAACAGAACGAAATAGAGCAGGTTGGTAAAATAATGAAACTTTATTACAGTGAGCCAAAAATTATTGAAAAGGCTGTATTGGACAATGAAAACCCTGAAACAGTTCTTGGTGGTAAAACATGAGGGTAAAATTCATGCTTTTTTCAATTGAAAGAGCAAACAAGGTCAACAGGCATTTTGTTTGGATTGGAGAAAAACTAAAAACTATTTTTTCAAATTTCAAATATACTCTTATGCAGTCAGATCTTAAAATTTCTACTGAAAAATATTTAACAGCGGCATTTTTTAGCGCACTTGTATACGGTTTGCTTTTCTTCGTGTTTATTTATGGATTGCAGTTTGCAAGAGACGGAACAGTTACTGCAGAAGGCAATATCATATCGTTTGTTGTAGGCCTTATGTTCTTTGTCATTTTCTTCATTCTGCACATAATCTACCCCGGAATTATGGCAAAACAGCATGCAACAGGAATTGACCAAAATCTTTTGTTTGCATTGAAAAGCATGATGATTCAGGTAAGCAGTGGAGTTTCATTGTTTGACTCAATGATAAACATAGGCAATGAAGATTACGGAATTGTAAGCAAAGAGTTTGCAGAATTGACAAAAAAAATAAGTTCAGGAGAAGGCGAAGTAAAAGCCCTTGAAAAAATGGCTTTAAGCACAAAAAGCGATTATCTTAGAAAAACCACTTGGCAACTGTTAACATCTTTGAGAAGCGGAGCTTCTTTGGAGAGTGCCTTAAAATCAATTGTTGAAACACTTTCAAACAATCAGGCAAGGGCAATAAAAAATTATGCAGCTGAGTTAAATCTGTGGATTTTGGTTTATTTGCTTTTGGCAGTAGCTATTCCAACTATGGGAGTAACCTTTTTGGTTATTCTTTCCGCATTAGGCGGTGTATCTATTGGACCAGAACTTATTATACTGATTGTATTGGGGGCATTTGCAATGCAAATTATTTTGATTGGATTTGTCAAAAACAGAATGCCAAAGGTGATTGCATGAGTAAAACAGCAAGTGGAACATATGAAAGGGTGTGCAAAACAGTCTGCGAAATTGTTCCACAGGAAAGAAGAGTTGCAAAAGTTTTTCCAAAGCTTAAGTATGCTGGCATAAAAGAAAATTTTGATGTCTGGATTGGAAAAAGAATGATTTTGGTTTTCTTTGCAGGAGTAATTGGATTTCTTTTGCCTTTGGCTCTTGGAAGATACTTTGCATTTCTTGACTTTTCAGCCTTTGTAATGCCTTTGTTTGAAGCAATAGGTCTTGGAATTGCTTTTGCACTTGCAGCAGTGCTTGCAGTTTACCTTCATCTTTATTACACAATTGAAGGCCGTGCTTCAATGGTTGAAGCAATTTTGCCTGACTTTTTGATGCTTGTAGCAAGCAATATTAGTGCAGGAATGACTCCTTTTTCAGCATTTAGGGAAGGTGCAAGGAAAGAATTTGGGCCTTTAAGTGAGGAAATAAAAATTGCTTCTGCAAAAAGCCTTGGAACAAAAAGCTTTGGACTAGCCCTAAAACAGCTTACAGTAAAAATAAATTCAAAGATTTTGAGGGAAACAGTTTCATTCTTTGCACAGTCTCTGAAAAGCGGAGGCAAGCTCTCAAAGCTTCTTGAAACAAGCGCCCTTGACTTAAGAAGGACACAGGAAATGAAAAAGGATTTGGCTTCAAGTACAAGAATGTATATAATGTTTGTTGCATTTGTAATAGTAATCGCAACCCCATTGCTTTTAGGAGTATCAATTCAATTCCTTGAAATGATTTCCACTGTACAGGGAGAGCAATTGTCACAGGGAAGCCAAGGAATTTCAAGCGTTACGTTTCTTTCATCAGAATTGAATGTAAAACCAGCCTTTATGCTAAACCTTTCCTATATTTTGCTTACTGGAAATGCAATTCTTGCATCGCTCTTTATAGGAGTTATTGGAGGCGGAAAGGCAAAAATGGGCTTAAGATATACTCCTGCAATTCTAATTTCCTCAATAATTGTGTTTGTTTTCCTTGAACAAATTCTTAATTCAATGTTTGGAATTTAAATTAATCAAACTTGCTCAAAAAGTAAGTATTTAGTTGGGTCTATCTTCAAGGCTCAGAAATGCGTTAAAACTGCCAAAATTGAAAAATAGCACTCAGTGACTAAATACGTACCTCAAAAAAAAGCTTTATATAGAAGAAAACACTAATTAAAACCAGTTTTATTAAATTAAACGGAGGGAAAAAGATGAAGTTTAAAGGTCAAGGGACAACAGAATATCTGATAATCCTTGCAGTTATAATTGTAGTTGCATTGGTTGTTGTCGGCGTAATGGGCTGGTTTCCAGGACTTGGAACAGGCATTACAGAAAGCCAGAGCAAAGCATACTGGAAAAGCGCTTCGCCAATAGCAATAACCGACTGGAAAATCACAGGAACTGCAGCAGATGCCACATTCTCTTTACAGAATCTGACAACCGACAAAATATCGGTTACTGAGATAACAATTGATGGCGCAGCAATTGGATTGGCAGACGTCAACATTGCAGCAGGAGACACCAACGGAAGCGTTACAGGCTCAACAGGCATTGCATGCTCAAGCGGCTCAAGCTACCAATACAATATATCAATAAGCTATGATGTTGTAGGCGGAATTTCAGGCAAGACCGAAACAGGGCAAAAGCCATTAGTTGGAAGCTGTCCATAAAAAAAAGTGTTTTATTCAATGGGAAGCATTGTACTTCCCACTATTTTTCATTTTGTTAAATTTAAGTAGGCTATATTCTAAAATATTGAAAAACCCATAAAAATAAAGTAAGCATAGAAAAACACCTGCGCAAGAATTAATGCAGACGAAGTAAAAATTGTCGACTTCCTGTTTTTTGAAAACCTTTTAACAAAATTCAGCAATAGTACAATAAGAAAAAGAATTAATGGAAGTGAAAGAATAAAAATGTTCAACACCCACTTTTCAGGAATTCCCCAAACAAACCAAGTTGAAATTATCTTGTAGGCAAAATTTACCCCAGGCAACACAGCCAGAAAAGAAATTACTATAAAGGCAAGGTTTAATTTTTTCATTCAAAAAAAGAAAAGGAACAAAACCTATTTAATTGAAATGCCTCAGTCCGCCCATCTTATTTGAAAGATGAAGATTTAATTCCATTTTTTAAGAGTTCTTGGATTTAACGATGTCTTTTGCTTTTTCAATGAATTTTTCCGCTTTGTCATATAACTCGCTTAGGTTTTCCTCAAACTTCACTCTTGTGACATTGTATTGAACTTCCTGTCTTAGTCCCCTCAACAAATCAAATAATGATAAGTCCTCTGAGCTGAGCATTCCTTTTTCGCTGAATTTTTCTTCCAGGTATTTCTGCAGGCAATAGTGGCTTTTCTCCTTTACTCCATGCAAATAAAGTATTGCTCTTGCTGCATGAAAAGCCGCATTGTACATTGCTATTGCAGCCATCTCTTCCTTTTTAATGTTTATTAAATCAAAACTTTCATTCAGAAAAAATTCAGCTTGTGCAAGATCCTGCAATGCAAGCCTCTTGCTTTTAGTGGTTTTCTTGAGTAATCCTTTCTCAAAACAATCATCAACCTCAGTCAAGTTCTTCACCTTCTAAGACAATTGATTTAGCCCTTATTTGCTGCAACAATTCTGTTTTCTCTTTTTCCATTAAATCAACTTTGCTTTTAGTCAACGTAATTAACTGCACATCTCTTTTTAGCTGGTTACTCAGCTCTCTTTTGATTTGGCTTATTAAAAGCGAATCTGGCTTTTTTTTAAAATAAATTGCCAAATCAATATCACTGTCACCAGTCATTTTTCCGGTCGCAGCACTGCCAAACAAGTAAACGCCTAAAGGCCGTAACTTGACCAAGTTTTTAAATGGCCTGGTTATTGTGATTTCATGCACAAGAATAGTTCTCAGTATGCTTGTCGTTAGAGGATTATTATAATTCAGACTGAAAATTTTTCGGTTCTTTTGTTTTGCCACCACAACAATTTTTTTTAGTGCAAGCTTTGTCATTATTTTGTGAACAGTACTTGGAGCAAGACCTGTTTTTTCAGCAAGCTCTCGCAGATAGTATTTCTTATTCAAAAGAAGCTCTAATAGTCGAAATGTGCTTTCATTAAGAAAATCAATATTACCCATGTAATAATACCAAACGTTCATATATAAAAACGTTTCGTTCACACAGAAAAACAATAAAGCCTCAGTCCACCCATCTCTCTCGAAAAATGAAGAAAGACTTACAAGACCTTGAAAAGCATTATTTTAGAAACTTAGCCAGTTCTTCAATGTCAAGGTTAGCTTGCCTTAGAATGGATTTCATTGTACCTGTTCTAATCACTTGTTTCAAAGGAATAATAACAGTAAGCTTTCTTCCGCTTGCAAATTTCCTGAGCTTTACATGACTCCCCCTCTGCTTGACAGATTTAAAGCCAGCCTTCTCCAAAGCTTTAATTACTTCCTTTCCTGAAAGAACTGGAAACTTAGGCACAGGCTTTCACTTCAAAAGTAGTGACAAAAGGAGCAATATCTGAAAGCTTTATGTCCTTCTTGTCTTCCAAATAGAGTTCAACAGCCTCTTTCAAATTAGCCAGAGCATCTTCTATTGAATTGCCTTGCGAAGCAACATCAAGCTCAGGGCACAAAGCAACATACTCGCCCTCTTCTTTACTAATTACTGCAGATAATCTCAAAATATCACCTAGTATATTTAATGGATAAACAGTATAAAAAAAGATTTGTTTCCCACCAATTTAACTCTAAAAATGAGCTCAGGCGTGCAATATGGTAGAAAGATAATATTTAATTGTTTAAGATGCATCATTCTGTTAAAGATGACTCCGAAGAAAGCAATTAGAAAAAGAGAAGCTAGAGTAACACAAAATCTGAAAAAAACGCTTGCGAGATTAAGACCGAAGCTGAAACCTTTCTTAGCAAATCCAAAACCCATAACTGTCGAACAACTTCGAGCAGGCGACATACTATTTTTTAGGCCGAAATCTGATTCAGCTATTATAAGAAAGTGCCTTGCATATGGACACCCGTTTTCGCACATGGCACTCTACATTGGAAATGGTAAAATGTTTAATTTGGCAAAAACCGCAAGACTGCCACTGGCCGAAACCGTGTTAGCAACTTATGGGGCACCCTTTGTTTTAAGACCGGAAATTACTAAGAGGCAAACAGAAAAAATTGCTGAAAAAGCAAAAGAGGCTGTTGGAGAAAAGCATAATAAAAAAGTAGAGAAGATGGTTCAGCTAAGCGAATTGACAAACATCGGATTCAAAAAAGCAAGAACCAAAGGATTCAACTGCACAAATGTAATATCATTTATTTTCTCAGAAGCAGGAATGGACGTGACACCAGGGGTGCATCCTCTAAGAGCCGGACCCTCACATTTCCTCCGAAACAAAAGACTCAGAAGAATAAACTAACCCAATAAAAATATTCACAGCCTCAGTCCGCCCATCTTTCTTCATTGCTTGCGCTCTGTGTCATCGTCAGTTCATCATCGGCAATTAAATTGTACTGCGAATGGCTTTAAAGAATAGGTATTCTTACAATTTTAGAGGCTACCACGCCTCTCGGTTATCTTTTAAAGAAGTTTTAAACCCATTTTTTTTAATGCTAACTGTAATGAAGTTTGGTGGTAGTATTCTTTCAAGCGAAAGCCAGCTTAAGCGGGTTACCCAAGTTGTTAAAAAGCGCAGGGAACGGGAAGATGTTTTGATTGTTGTCTCTGCATTGAAAGGGGTTACCAATTCTCTTATTGGGATTGCAAACAAGGCACTTGAAGGCAGCGACTTCAAAGAAGAATTTGTAGCAGTAAAAAAACTGCATCTTGAAATGCTTTCAGGCATCAAAGCCAAGAATTATGTGAAAGAGACTGAGAAAGGGCTGCTTGAAGAGTTTTCTCTGCTTGAAAGGGCACTGCAGGGAATTTTGTGCCTTAAAGAGCTTTCTCCGAGAAGCCTTGATCTTGTGCAGACAGCGGGAGAGAGACTATGTGTTTTGCTTCTATTCGCCTATCTTTTGGATGAAAACATTCAGGCAATTGCCTTTGACGGAAGAAAGCAGGGCATTGTAACAAACTCTGATTTTGGCAGAGCTAGGCCTTTGATGGATGAAACCAAAAAAAAGCTGGAAAAAACGAAGGGATTTGTACACAGCAATGTCCTGATTTTCCCAGGCTTTTTTGGAGTTGACAAGCAGGACAATGTTGTCAGCTTTGGCAGGGGTGGCAGTGATTTCAGCGCAGCAATTCTTGCAAACTTGTTCAGAGCAAACTCCTTGGAGTTGTGGAAGGACGTTGATGGCTTTTTAACCAGCGACCCAAAAATTGTTGAGGATGCTGTGGTTTTGTCAAATCTGAGCTACGAGGAGGCGGAGGAACTTGGCTATTTTGGGGCAAAAATCATTTACCCGCGAACAGTGGTTCCCTTGAAAGAAAAGGGTATCAAAATCGTGATAAAAAACATCCAGAAACCTGACAAAATTGGAACAATTGTAAGTAATGAAAGACTTGAACAGAAGATAGTGGCCAAGTCAATTGCAGTCAAGAGAAACATTGCGAGCATAACACTAAGAAGCCCTATCTTTGTTGGTCAGGCAGGCGTTCTGGAAAAAATCTTTTATGAAATCGCCAAGGCTAACATAAGCGTTGGCCTTGTTGCAACAAGCGAAACTGGGATTTCTTTCACAATTGACGAAAAAAGCCTGCCAAGGACAAGGGAAGCCATTTCCAGAATCGGCCTGGTTCTCGAAGAAGCTAGCTTTGACAAGGATCTTGCAATGGTGGGAGTAGTTGGAGAGGGGCTGAAGAAAAAACCTGGGGTAGCAGGATTTGTGTTTGGCTGCCTTGCAGAAAACAAGGTAAACGTTGAAATGATCTCTCAGGGAAGCAGTGGAATAAACATTTCTTTTATAATAAAAGAAAGTGATCTGCACAAAACAGTAAAGGCACTTCACAAGAAAATAATACAAAACCCAAAGATGAAAAATAGCCTTATTAAGTAAAGTAGGGTAAAAGTGTTTGGTTTTAGTGCCTCAAGCCAAACTTACAAAAAAAGAGTATATTACCCTGAGCACATCAAGCTAATTATCAGATTGGCAGTGGCAAAAGAATCAGGTTGCATAGGAGTTTAAAGAATAACATATACGTATATAAAGACTTTGTAAGTATATAATTATAGGTGATTTTGTGGGAAACGTGACAATTACCCTGGAAAATGAGGACGAGGAAACCCTTAGGTCAATTGCCGGAAGCAAGTATAATAATAAAAAAGGCTCTTTGGCAAAAGTAGTCGGTGAGTCTATAAGACTACTTTCCAGCAAAACCGGAAAAAACAAGGCAATGAAGAGGCAGTTCAAGTGGATGGACCAAGGATTTAACCTAGGAAAAATAAAAGTAAAGAACAGAGGAGAAATATATGACAGAAAGTAAGGAATTGAAGCTTCTTGATTCAAACATCTTGGTTTACGCTTACGACAAAAGCGAGACAAAAAAGCATCCGATAGCAAGAGAACTTGTTAAAGAAAGATGGAAAAAAGAAGATTCGGTTCTAAGCATTCAAAACCTGGCAGAATTCTATTCAGTTATCACAAGCAAAATAGAGAGACCTTTGGAGATTGACAAAGCAAAGCAAATTGTCTTAGATTACATTGACGGCTTTGAGATACTAGGATACAACGAAAAAACAATCTTGGAAGCAATTAATGTGCAAGCAATTTACAAAATTCCTTTCTGGGACGCATTAATAGTTGCCACAATGGAAGAAAACAGCATTGACACAATAATAACAGAAAACGAAAAAGACTTCAAAAAAGTCAAGTGGATAAAAACAATAAACCCGTTTAAAAAGGCAGAATGAAACAACAACAAAAAAGTTATATTACCCTTAATACTCAAGGCTAATTGTCAGATTACCATTTTGCAATGTTTTGCCAGATTATTTTAAATCATTTTTTTGTCGATTTCTTTGATTGTTCCGTTGCTTACTTTTAGAATTCGTTGTGCAATTTTTTCAATGAAGTATCTGTCGTGAGAAATTGCAAGAATTGCACCGTTGTAATTCAAAAATGCGTTTTCAACAATTTCGCAGGCGTCAATATCCAGGTAGTTTGTTGGCTCGTCAAGCAAAAGCAAGTTTGGTTTTTTAATGAGAATTTTGAGAAGGTTTAGCCTGGATTTTTCACCCATTGACAGTTGAGAAATTGGCTTGGATACATCTTTATCAGTAACAAACCCAAGCATGGACAATTGCTGGCGCGTTTTAGCACGGTCTTTAAACAAGGAGAATATTTCGTCGTACAAGGTGGCTTTGATTGTTAGGTCTTTGAGTTCCTGGTCTACATAACCAAGCTTTGCCTTTGAGTCCAAAATCACTTTGCCAGAAATTGCCGAAACGCGGCCTTCGATTGTTTTGAAAAGCGTGCTTTTGCCTATTCCGTTTTCCCCAATTAAAACAGTTCGTTGGCCAAGACCAGCATTAAAATTTATGTTGGAAATGAGCGGTTTTTCATACCCTACACACAGGTCAACCAGGTCCAAAATCACAACTGAATTAATTGGGGTTGCTTCAAAGGAGGTTTTGAATCTTGACTGGTCCAGGTCTGGTTTTTCAATAATTTTGCGCTTTTCCAAAAGTTTTTCACGATATTTTCCTTGCTTGACTTTCTGGGGGCTTTTGCCAAGGCGGGCTATTTTGTCTTTTTGAATAGCAATGTATTTTTCTTCTAATGAGTAGGCTGCTTTTTGGGCTTTAAATGTTGCTTCACGCGTTTTTATGTATGCTGAATAATTGCCGTTGTACTTAATCCATTTTCCATTCTCTATTTTTAGAATAGTGTCGCACACACTGTCCAAAAAATACCTGTCATGTGTGACCATAAGCACAGTTCCTTTAAAAGCGCGCAAGTGGTTTTCCAAAATACCTAAGCGTTTAAAATCAAGGTGATTGGTTGGTTCATCAAGCAACAAAAAATCTGCGTCAGAGGATAAAATCTGGGCCAAGGCAATAATCGCGCGTTGTCCTGTAGAAAGTGAGCCAATGGATTGGTTGAGCCATGATTCTTTAATCTCAAGAGTTTGTAAAGCGTATTTGATTTTGTTAATAGGAGGCAGGGTTTGGTGCTTTGCAATTTTTGCCTGCAATTCCACATAGAGCTCCATTAGCTTGCTTACTTTATTATTGTCTTGATGGATTTCTGGGCGTGAAAGAAGCTGCTCAATTTTGTGCAATTTTTTTTCAAACTGATTTTGATGATGAATTGTGGCGCTTTCTCCAAGTGTTTGACACACTGTTTTATTCAAGTCCAAATCAACTTGTTGGGAAAAATAAACTGCTTTGCCATTGAATTCAATCTTGCCGTTGTAATCCACTTGGCCTAAAATTGCTTTGAGAAACGTTGTTTTTCCAACTCCGTTTCTGCCAATAAGACCTACTTTGGAACCATCTGCAAGCCCCACGCTTTCGTCAAGCAGTATTTCCTTGCTGCCAAGAGAGATTGAAAGGTTTTTAACAGAAAGAGCCATGTATAATTATCATTTGCACAAATTCTTTAAAGTATGTTAAAAATTATTTTTTTTTCCAGATTTCGTACTTATTACCAACTTACCATTGGCAAAATGTTGTCTTGCAAAAGAATTAAAAGCGTGGAATGCGTTATTTTTTTGGTTTTTTTAATGCTTGTTGAGGAAAAGGTTTTGCTAAGACCAAAGGATGTCAAGCCTTTGGTAAGGGGCTGGGTTGTTATGGGCGTGCTGAATCCTGCAGCTGTGAGGCTGCCGAATAAGAAAATAATGCTTTATACAAGGGTTTCTGAAATGCCAAAAGGACATATTGGAACAGGCTTGAAATGCCCGGTGATTGTTTCAGACAAGCAGGTGAAAAGAAAGGGCTACAAGCTTAGCAGCATGAAAATAAGCAAGGCAAAAATTGTTGGTGAAGAAGAAAACGTAATCTATCTGAAGGATGAAACATGCAGGCTTAAAACAAGCTCGCATTTTCGCAGAATAATTTTGGACAAAGCAGGATTTGAAGTTGAAAAAATTGATATGCTTCCAATTTTTACAGGAACCCATGAAGAAGGACAATTTGGTGTTGAAGATCCAAGCATTACAAAAGTCGGTGACAAATATTATATGACATATGTTTCTGTTTCACTGCACGAAGGAGTATGCACTTCAATAGCTGTTTCAAGCAACCTCAAAAATTGGAAAAGAAAGGGAATAATTTTCAGGGAACAAAACAAGGATGTAGCCCTTTTTCCTGAAAAAATCAGGGGGCGTTTTGTTGCATTGCACAGACCGGAAGGATTTTTTGAATTCAGCCGCCCATCAATGTGGATTTCCCATTCACCTGACTTAAAATACTGGGGTGAAGAAAAAAGCATTATGCAGACAAGACCTAATTCCTGGGAAACCGAAAGGGTTGGGGCAGGAACAACCCCTATAAAAATCAAAGAAGGCTGGCTGGAAATATACCACGGGGTGCAAAAAGACAAAAAAGGCAACAAGATTTACAGTGCCGGAGCAGTACTTTTTGACAGGAATAATCCGACAAAAATAATTGCAAGAAGCCCAAGAACACAGCCTTTGTTCAAGCCTGAAAAAAGCTATGAAAAAAGTGGTTTTGTAAACAATGTTATATTTCCATCAGAGGCAATTCCTGATTTGAATGGAAAAAATTTGCTTGTGTTTAGCGGGGCAGGCGATTCTGTTACAACTGTGAAAAAAGTTGCAATAAAAGACATATTAAACCACATGCATTTTATTGGAAATTAATAAATGCCTAATTTAGCCAGATAATACCTACCTTTAGGGCTGTTTTGAGAAATTTTACAAAATAGTGCATCAATTTTTACAATGGAAAGGCTTTAAAATCTGAATGTTTGATAAGATATTTGCTTAATTTTTAATGCTAATTGGGAAAATTTGGGAGGCTATTAGTATGACAGACAAACAAAATGACGAAAAAATATTGCCAGAAAATGGTGAAGAAACACCAGGAACAGAGGAAAAAATTGTTAAGGAAGAGGCTGCTGAAGTTGAACGTGATGATTTGCCTTTCCCAAAAGCAACAATTGTTAACATGCTTAGAAAGCATTTAAGCTCTGGAAAGCAAATTAAGGGCCAGGTAAAGGATGAAATGAACCTTTGGCTTGGAAAAATGGTTGAAAGAATTGCCAAAAAAATGGACTCTCACCCTTATGCATATGTTGACGGCGGAATGCTAAGGGATGCAATAGAGCCATATGAAACAGTGCAGGAAATAGAGCTTGAA
This sequence comes from Candidatus Iainarchaeum sp., assembly GCA_017610205.1. Lineage (GTDB taxonomy): Archaea > Iainarchaeota > Iainarchaeia > Iainarchaeales > JAFCCL01. The sequence goes on from JAFCCL010000006.1 coordinate 69,082, forward strand.
AAGGAAAGGATAGTAAAGCAGCTTGAAAGCATTAAGGCAGCTTGTGACATTCTGATAAGCGAAGTGGACAGGAAATTTAGAAAATAGACCTTATTCTTTTTCAATTGCCTTTGAATATACCTCTGCGGTTCTTCTAAGGCCACTGAGAAAATTGTCTATTTTGCCGCTTTTTCTGAGGGCTGCATCAAAGCTAAGCAGGCCTGTCCTGCCCATCCCACTGGCAAAAGACTCAAAATTATTGGAAATCCCTTTTCCAAGTTGGAAGGCATCTACTCCAAGAGCAAACCTGTCCTTGTAAAAGATTCTTTTGACAAATTTGGCAGAGTCTGGTCCCAATTTCCTAAAAAGCAGGTTAACGCTTGTGCCAAGACCCATAAAGAAAAAGGACGTGTTGTTCTTTCCAAGCCCCATTGCAAACTTTACAGGCTGCCTGGCAATCAAAGCAATTATCAGCCCCTTTTGCCGCATTGAGTACTGCGTTGCCTTGTTTTGCTTTAAGGATTCGGCAAGAATGAATGCTTTTTCTTTTGTGGCAAGGTTTTCCCATTTGCCAGCCTTAAGATATAGCCTCCTTGTTTTAAGGCGCTTGAAGAAAAAGGCCTGAACTCCCCTTGTTCCAAGCACTCTTCTTTTTTGTTTTGGTTGATGCATTCTTTATCACAATAAAATAAAACTTGTTTTTCTATTTATTTAAATCTTTTCTTCCAAAATTTCCACAAACCTTTATTTTTTCGGTTGCCGCCAGTGAATTCCGCGCAAAGATAAGGAAAATCTTTTTATAATTGCTCCAGCATCTTTTTTGGAAAATGTTTTTCCTTTTGGCAAGCCTATGGCAAGCTTGAATTTTGGATTGTTCAAAAGCTTCAGCAATCCTGAATTAAGCAAACTTGAAACCAGCGAAGGACTTATTTCCATGATTTCGGCAATTGCCCTTGTAGGAAGAGATTGCTTTGAAAGAAACCTAAGCCTTAAAACTCTGGCAGTGCGCTTGTCAAGGTATTGGACAAACGCCTTTGAAAGGTATTCACGCAGGTCATTTGCCTCTGCACGCTTGAGTGGATTGGAATGCCCTGCCTTTCCTTCAATAAGGTCAAAAAGCTTGCTTCCTTTACCTTTTCCGGTTTCAACAAGTTTATCCCCTGAAAAAGGCCTTATTCCGCGATGTGCAGACCTTAGCCTTGAAATTAGGTTAATGGCAGAATCTCTTTCAGCAATTGTTTTTGATTCAAAAACTACTTTGTAAAGCCGTTCAATTCTTTTGTTTAATGCAACCTCGTTTGAAATTAATCTCAAAACCTCTTTTGAAAGAGCAATTACCGGAGCTTTTTGCTCAAGCATTGTAATGACTTCACCCTTTGCCCTTGAGTAAGCAAATGTATTAAATTTAATGCCTTGTGATGGCTCAAACCTTGTATAAGCATCCATTACCCCAATAAAAGCCGCCTGTTTGAAATCATTTTTGGAAATACGCCCTGATTTTGCTACAGCATTATATTTAAAGAAAAGCCTGTTTGAAACATTGTCTGCAATCTTGTAAGCCTTCTTTACAAATTTTACATCAAATGTCTTTTGAACTTTCTTTTTCCTTGGTTTTGGTTTTTTTTGTTCACTTGGTTTTTTTTGGCTCATCATTCTAAAGAATAATTCCTTTTTAAGGATTTATAATCCTTGCTGTTTCAGCAAAATTCCAAAATTTGCAATACCTGGTTACTACCCCAAAATTGCATTAACTTTTGCTGCAATTGCCCCTTTTGGATTTCTGAGCAGGAATCCTTCAATTACTGAAAGATTGTGGCATTTTCTGTTGCAGGAAGCCTTTTCAAAGTCAATTATTACAGGCATTCCTTTTCTTACCAGAATGTTTTTGCCGCTTCCTGCAAGCTGACCGTGGTCCAGACCAATTTTGTCAAGGACCTTTGCCTGCCTTTGCAGCTCTTTGACAAAACGCTTTAGTCCTGTTTTTGAAGGGCCCGCAAAAATCCATTCTGAAAAGCACGAGCCTTCAATGAATTCCATTAAAACAATTCTTTTTTCAAGATCTGCATCAAATAATTTTGGGCCAATTCCAACACCGTTTGCCTTTTTCAAATTTTCAGATTCCCTTTCAGCCATTTTAAATCGCGTACTGTCATGCCGTTCCATTTTGATTACAAAAAAAACTCCTTTTTTATTCCTTGCAAGAAAAAGGTGGCTGCTAAAGCCCCTGTCAATCTTTTTTTCAAAGAAAAGCTTTTTTTTGAGCAGGAATTCTTTCAAAGTTGAATGCATAATCTATTTATAGAAGAAAAGCAATTAATTACTTGTTTTGCTTTAAAAGGAGTGATTTTTATGGAAGGAAAAATAACACTTGTGAAAACAGGAACACCTGGTTTGGACGAACTTTTTACAAAAGGCGGATTTGACCACAGTAGCAGCATTCTTGTAAGCGGAGAGCCAGGAGCAGGAAAAAGCATTGTTGCATTGCAATACATTTACAACGGCGCACGTATTTACGGAGAAGCAGGAATTTATGTCACCAGTGAACAAAGCATTGAAAAAGTAAGGGAAAACGCAAAATCTCTTGGAATGAATTTTGCAGAGCTTGAAGAAAAAGGGCTTGTAAAGCTAATGAAGATTCCAATAAATCGCGGCTATGAAATGGCTGACGATGAATTAATGCGCGAAATCAAAAAGGAAGAGGTAAAAAGGGTTGCAATTGACTCAATAACGCCTTTGGAAAATCTTTCACCGGACATTAGAGGATTTAGAGTAAGAATACTTGGATTTATTGAAACAGTTACCGCAAATAACATAACACTTTTGGTTACAGCTGAAAAGCGCAAAACAGATTTTGACAACATGGAGTTTTCTCCGGAAGACTTTCTTTTCGACGGACTTATTATGATGGGAAGGCTTCGCAAGGCAGTAAGCTTTGAAAGAGTATTAAGCGTTATAAAAATGCGTGGAACAAAGCACAGCGAGGAACTGCATCCTGTTGAAATAAGCAATTCAGGGCTTGTGATTAAAAGCCTTGAAGAATAAAGTTTTGTTAATTGCTTAAAAACAACTAAGTTTATTAAAAAAAAGCAATTAAGTTTGTTTTTTAAAAAAAAAGATAATTTGGGCATTTTCATTGAAACACCCTTTAAAATAAAGCAAAACATTTAGTCTGCTTCAGGAACTGCATCAGCTTCTGTTTCAGATTCAGTTTCCTCTTCAGATTCAGTTTCCTCTTCAGATTCAGTTTCCTCTTCAGATTCAGTTTCTCTATCTGTTTCTTCGTTAGGTGCTTCGCCTTCTTTCTGAAATTTTATATTCATTATAAATCACTCCCGATTGTTTTATTTTTCTAAAATAAATAGTTTAAAACTATTAAGCAACATTTTTACAAAAAAGCTTAAAAAAGGAATTTGGAGCAGGTTTCCCATAAAAAAAACGAAAGGAAATAAAAATGGTTGCAATGATTATTTTTCAAAAACTTTTCATTGTAGGAAATATTTAAGTAAGGGAAAGGGCTTTAGTTATTTCATGCCTCTTTTCTATGGTGAAAAAAGGGCAATGAATGAAATTGCCTCAGTTCTTTCTTCGCAGTGGAGCAATGGAATGCTTCCGCAAATAAGATTTGTTCCAGGACAAACAGGCTACAGCCCTGATGAAGAAGAATGGGGAGTTACTGCAAAAATAAGCGGAAACAAAAAAGTAAGGACTTCAGGAATTACACAGCCCCCGAACATTGCCTTTGCACTATGGAAGGTTTTTAACAGCTCGCAGAACAAGGAAGAGCTTGTGCCAGCCCTCAAAGAATTTTACCCAAAGCTCAAAAAATACCATTCATTTCTTTTAAAGGAGCGTGACCCTAAAGGAGAAGGTCTTGCGTCCGTTTTTCACCCATGGGCAACTGGTTCTGATAACACTCCGTGTTATGACGAGCTTGTAAAAAGCGTGGGAAAAGATCTTAGAGAAAATGGATTTGAACAAAGAATAAAAAAAAGAAAAGATGCGATTTACGTTGACAAAAGCCAACGACCAAAAGAAAAGGATTACGAAACCTATGGAAGGCTGCTTGGCTTTTTTGTTGCAAAAAAGTATGACCAAAAAAGACTCTGGAAAGAATGCCCTTTTGTTGTTCAGGATATTTTGTTTAACTGCATTTTTAAGGAATCACTTTCCGCAATGGCAAAAATTGCAGACGCTCTTTCTTTGGAAAAAGAAAAAAAGCTTGATGAAAAGCTTGCGTTAAAGGTTAAAAATGCAATAAAAAGCAAATTGTATGATGAAGAAACAGAACTGTTTTATTCTTTTGATGTAAAAGGGAACAAGCTGATAAAAATTGCAACAGTGCATTCACTTGCGCCACTTTTTGGAAAAATTGCATCCAAAGAACAGGCAAATGCATTGATAAAGCATTTGAAAAGCGAAAAAGAATTTAATCCAAAGAACGGTTTTATGGTTCCAAGCGTTCCACTTAACGGAAAGGAGTTTAATCCAACAGGATATGCACGCGGACCTGTTTGGCCTGTGCGAAACTGGATTGTTATAAAAGGCCTGGAAAATTATGACAAGAAGTTTGCAAGAAATCTTAAAGAGGAAACAATTGCATTAATTTCACAAGGCTTTAAGGGAATTGAAGAACTTGAAAGCCTTGCAGCTTCCCTAATGGAATACAACAGCTTTAATGAATCATTTACTACACCCTCCAAAACACAGTACTGCCACGGATGGCTTTGGGATTCTGGATTTGCAGCAATTGGATGGAGTAGAGTAAGAAAAAAACCAGACCCAAGGATTTGGAAAAATGTGGAGTTGCGAAAGAAAGTACTTAGGAAAGAAGGAGCCAGTTCCGCTGAAATTAAAAATGCTCTTGGAAAGGAATTCCAAATGCCTTTGTTTGATGAATACTTTACCCCAATTGCTTCAAAGAAAGGAGTGGCTGGAATGCCTTTGGGCTCTGAGAAAATGACCTGGACAGCTGCGCTGCTTCTTGACTTGCTTCATTCATAACAGTTTTTCTTTAAACAATTTGAAAGCAAGCTTTGACTTTTTCTCAGCCTTTTTCCTTTTTGCAAGAAGCCTTTTTCTTGAAGCAGGCAAATTTTTGTACAACTTTGTTGTTTTTCTCGCAAGCTCTTCTGCCTTAAAACCCTGTTCCACTTCAAAACTTTGCCAGCCAAAAGCCTTTACAAGATTTCTTGTTTTTGCAGTAAAATCAATTGCAACAAACGGCTTTCCGATTACGGCGGAAAAAACAAGTGAATGAAAACGCATTCCGACAACAAGGTCAAACTTTTCAAAAGTTTTTGTCAGTTTCATTCCAAGAGGCTTGTATTTCAAAAGCCTTACCTTTTTGCTTTTAACACCTGAAAGAATTTTTTTGCAGAAGATTGTGTCATACTTTTTAAAGAAAGGAAAAATTTTAATTCCTGCACTTGTGTCAGAAGAAACAAGGTCAATTGCTTTTGCAATCTTTTCCGCAAGTTGCTTGTCTTTTTTTGGTTTGAGCTCAAAAATTTCATAAAAGGGAATGGGACAGAAAAGAATTGCGTTCCTTTTTCTTCTATCAGGCTTTTTGCTTTCAGTAAAAGTTAAATCTGCAGAAACATAAATTTGCTTTTTAACATTAGCTTTCCTAAGCTGGTCCCTGCTTTCATTGTCCCGCATAATAATCAAATCGGAGTTTTCGCAAAGCTTTCTTGCAAGAGCCCTTCCTTTTGCTGTCTTAAGCTTGGTGGAACCAATTGAAAGCAAACAGGTTTTGACACTTGGTTTTTTTGCCTTCAAAAAAAACTTTACCAGATTTTCAAAACCTTTCAATCTGTAATCCTGGATTTGTGTTCCGCCGCCAAGAATAAAAAAATCATACTTTAGATTTGCAAGATTTGCTTTGGGGTTTATGGCCTCAATCCCAAAAGCCGTCCTTGTTTTTGCAGGGTTTCCTGAAACAGCAATTGTTTTGATACTAAGCTTTTTGAACTGTTTGGCAATAACCTGCAGCATTGCGTCATCACCAATATTATCTTTGCCATAATACCCATAAACTAAAGCGGTTTGCATGAAAATAAGAAAGCACATGGAATAATAAAAGCCTTTCTGCAAGCAGGGTGTTAGCCAAATTTTGCTTTGAATTGGACTTTCAATGATTGTTCTTTGCCAAGAACTTGGACAAGCTTGACCCAGTTTTTCTGCAATTGCTGGTATTTTTTCTTGTTCTTGTCTGCAAAGCTTCTTGCATCAAACAATGAAACCTTGATGTTTGCCAAGTGGATTTTTGCTTCAGAAAATTTTGCCGTGAAAACAGAGCCTAAAAAAAGCAAAAGGTCTGTCAGCACAAGCTTTATGTAAATGCTTCTTTTGAGAAACATTCCAGGATAGGGGTCAAGCTCTTCTATTACGTTTGAAGGCAATTTTTTTTCTTTTATAAATTCAAGAATCTTCTTTCTCTCATAGATGAACCTGTAAGCATCCTTTCTCATGTAAACACACCAGTCAGACATCTTTTTGGGAGGAGGCAAATGCGTTATTGCAAGCTCTTTATCAAGGAAGAAGTACAAACCATAAGCTCTTGCGTTAATCAAAAGGTCCATATCCTCTCCATAGGGAATAAGGGAATCAAACATAAGCTTGTGAAACAGGTCTTTGTGTAAAACTATGTTGCCTCCAAATGCAAAGCTTGTTTCCTTCAGCCTTGGTTCCTTGCCAATAATTGAAAAGGCCTTGTTCATGTTCTTTATTTTGTTCCAGAAAACATCCCACCAAAGCTTTTTCCAGTTCCAAGGCACAAGGTAAGAGCCGGACCTGTCAACATAATAGCCTGCAACAGCCCCAACAAACTTTCCATCAAAGCACTTTCCAATGAACTCCCTGGCTTTCTTTAGGAATTTCTTGTCTTCAATCAATTCATCATCATCCAGAAACATTATTATTGGCGAGCCAAGGAGGATGCCTATTGCAAGCCCAAAATTTCTGAAACAAGAGTAGTTGCCGATTGCTACAGAGCCCTTTAGGTCAGCTAAGCCTTTTGAGGAAATAAATTGGTGAAATTTTTTGACATCACGATAGCTTACTTGTGCAATTGGAAAGTGTTTTCTAAAAGGAGAAATTATTTTATCAATTTTTCCCCTTACCCTCTCATTGTACTCCAAATCATAGGTATTATTTATTATCAAAACGCGGAAATTTTTTTCGTTAAGTGAACGAATACTTTCAAGCAACTGAACAAAGGTATTGTGCTTTAATTCGAGTCTTTCTCCAAAGGTTGCAATCACTATAAGCATTTCCTGCATACTCAAAAACCAGAAATAAAGAAAGGCAAGCTTAATTATAACCTTATCCCCTAAAGCAAAAGCCAACGGCTTTTTGCAAAGAACATGTTTTTATAGTAAAAAGGGATTCTTTTTAATGCATGGCAAACGATATCAAACCAAGGGTAACAGTAATAATGTCTGCTTACAATGCAGAAAGATTTGTTGCCGAAGCAATTGAATCTGTTTTGAACCAGACAATGAAAAATTTTGAACTAATTGTAATTAATGACAACTCAAAAGACAAGACAGGAAAGATTTGCAAAAACTACAAGGATAAGAGAATCCATTATTTTGAACACAAGTACAACAAGGGGAAAAACCATGCAGTAAACTTTGCATTCAAAAGGGCTCGCGGGAAATATGCCTGCATTTTTGATGCGGACGACGTAATGGTAAATTACAAGCTTGAGGCAAGCAGCAAGCTGCTTGACAAGCACCCGGAAGTAGGGCTTGTTTATGGAGACGCATGGATTATTGACGAGGCTTCTGAAATTACTGGTCCGCTGTCTTTTCCTTCAAGGGCTAAAAAAAATATTGACGACAAGTTCCCTGATTTGAAATTTTCTATGGCAAAGTTGTGCAAGGGCGCTCTTTTCTCACAGGGCAGCACATTGTTTAGAATGGAGGCAATTAAGAAGGTTGGTGGCCTTGACGAAAAGTTAAAGGTTGCAGAGGACTGGGACCTTTGGATTAGGATTGCGGAAAAGTACACTCTTTACTATATGCCAGTTCCAATGTACCTTTACAGAATAAACCCAAAAGGGCTCTTAAGCCAGGCACTGAAAGGAAAGTTTCACGAAAAAAGCAAGAAATTTGTTTTGAAGAAAATGCAGGAAAGGGCAAGGAAAGCGAAGAAATGTTAATTCTTTTAAACATTAAACACTTGCAACCGCTATAAGGGATACAACAGTTTTAATCAACTTTAATGCCAAGCAATTCATAAATCATTTGCTTTATTTCTGGAGCCCTTTTATGGTTCAAGGAAACATGCAAACCATAGCCTGTAGGCTTTTTGAAAAGAAGATTTTCCTTGATTAATTCTTCAGCAGCCCTTTTCACCAAAAGATGCTCTCTTGGCTTGAAACCCTTCTTAAGGTTGTCAAAAGCAGTATGGGAATTACCCCAGTTTCTTCTCCTTGCCAGTTTGAAAAGAAGCTTTGTCTTAACTAGCTCAAGAGAGTCCATTTGAATAGACTTTGAAAGTATATTATTATAAACTTTGCTTTCAATAAGTTAATTGGCGAAAAATATGGAAGAAGAAACAAATTTGGTAAGATTTTTTGGAGACAACCCTTTTGTGAGAATGCTAGACGCATTCATAGACAACATTGGCGGAGAGTACAGCAAAAAAGAAGTACAAGAACTTGCAGGAATAAGCAAGGGTGCCTTGTTTAAGCACTGGAAAAAGCTTGAAGAGCTTGACCTTGTCAGGATTACAAAGACCTTTGGAAACACAAAGCTTTTCACACTAAACAAGCAAAACCCCCTAGTAAAAGACATCCTTCGCTTTGAAGCAAGAATGATTGAAGAAACAACGCCAAAGTCAGTAAAAGCAGTTGCTTAAAGCCAAAATAACCCAAAACCTACTTTTCCAAGGTTTAAAAACTTAAAACAAGTAAAGGCTTTTAAACATTAAAAACTTACTTTTTGGGAAAGTATTACTTTTTACAATAGTAATATTTATATATAAGTTGCACCTATATTGTATTGGTGATTTGTTTGGGCGAGAATGTTCTTGAAACCAGAATGACGAGCAAGGGCCAGGTCCTGATTTTAAAGGAAATAAGGGAAAGGCTTGGTTTGAGCAAAAGGCAGCAGTTCATTGAGAGAACCAAAGACAACAAGGTTATTTTGGAACCTGTGCCAAATCTAGTAGACCTTGGAGGAACCCTGAAAAGCATGGGCAAAAACAAAAGCATTAAACAGCTTATGAAAGAAGTAAAAGAAGGCTGGGATTAAGGTGCTTGTGCTAGATACCTACGCACTCTTCGAATGGCTTGTCTACCAAAACCAAAAATATAAGAAATACTTTGTAGAAATCAACGAAGAAGGCGCCCTCATCACCGAACTGGTTCTGATGGAATTCTACCACAAGGTCCTGCACGGAAAAGGAAAAGAAGAGGCAAACCAGCTGTTCAACACCATAACAGCAAAAACAGAAACAATCAAGCTAAACAACGAAAGAATCAAAAAAACAGGCATAAAAAGAAGCCAAACACTAAAGCAAAAGAAAAAACTTTCCTACGCAGACTGTCTCAACCTTGTAATAGCAGAAGAATTCAACGCAAAAGTCCTGACAGGAGACAAAGAATTCAAAGGAATGCAAAACACGAAATTCGTGGAATGACAAACCACAGGGCAGTAAACATTAAACGCTTGCAACCACTATAAGGGATACAACCACTACTTTTCCACTACAAAAACAGGGGGCTTAAATAATGCTTGCCTCACAATTAATGTAGTGATTTTGTAGTGGAAGTTTTTTGGACACAGCACGCATTGGAAAGATTTACTGAAAGGACCTTGCTTTATGGACTTTCAAGAACAGAGTTGGAGTTCGTAATCAAAAAGCAGGAAGTGAGAATTTCCAAAGGATTTGACAAAAAGTATAGAAAAGAATGCTTTGAAACAATTGGCATGGTTGCCAACAAGTTTTTCACTGTTCAAAAAGCTGAAGACAAAAAGAAAATAATTGCGATTACCCTTTGGCAATCAAGCAAAAAGGAGGTTGAATTATGGTTTTCAAAACAAAAATAAAATGCCCAATTTGTGAGGGTGAAGCAAAACTGTCAAAAACAAGCCTGAAGATGTTCGGCGGCGTTGTTACACTAAAGGACAACCCAATCTATGAGTGCAGGAAATGCAAGGAAAAGTTCGCAACAGGCAAAACCGTTGACAAGACCGTGAAAAGAGCAAGAAAGGAATTCAGCTTTGCAAGAAAGCTTATTTCAACAGGCGGCTCTTTGGCAATTACAATCCCACCAGATCTGACAAAATTCTACAAACTCAAAAAAGGGGAAGACATCCAGCTTATTCCGGCAGGCGAGCACTTGATGAAGGTTAAAGTGTAGGATAATATTAGATAAAAACCTACAGAATTAGCCTCAAAACAGCCTCAAATCCCCATTGTATATCCCATAACAACTATAAGTTTTTAAACATTTATATCCATCAATTTATTATACATTTATTGAACGTAGATATCAATACCAAATTTTTAAAAACTAAAACAAACGGAGTGTGAGATATAAATGGCTGAATCACAGCAACCAGTAGTATTTCTTCCAGAGGGAACAAAGAGAACAAGGGGAAGAGATGCACAGAGAATAAACATTTTGATTGCAAAAGCAGTTGCAAATGCAGTCAAGTCAACTTTGGGTCCAAAGGGAATGGACAAAATGATTGTTGACGACCTCGGGGATGTAACAATTTCAAACGATGGTGCAACAATTTTGGACGAAATAAGCATAGAGCACCCTATTGGAAAGATTATGGCAGAGGTTGCCAAAACACAGGATGATGCAGTAGGAGACGGAACAACAACTGCAGTTATTCTTGCAGGCGGTCTTTTGAAAGAAGCCGAAGGAATGCTTGACAACGATATCCATCCAAGCATTATTGTTAAGGGATATAGGATGGCGTCAAAAAAGGCAATAGAGTTTGCAAGAGATATCGCAGAGGAAATAAAATTTTCTGACAAAAAGGCATTGAAAAATATTGCAATGACTTCAATGACCGGCAAGGCAGCTGAATCAACAGAAGAATTGTCAGAAATTGTTGTAGAAGCCCTGTCAAAAATTGCAGACAGTGAAGAGGGCAAAATAGACATTGATATTGACAATGTAAAGGTTGAAAAAAAGCAGGGTGCATCACTTGCTGAAAGCAAACTAATTGAAGGAATTGTAATAGACAAAGAAATAGTGCACAGCGGAATGCCAAAAAAGGCTGAAAATGCAAAAATTGCATTAATTGACGTAGCACTTGAAGTAAAAAGCACTGAAACAGATGCAAAGATTGAGATAACTTCGCCGGAGCAAATGCAGGCATTTCTTGACCAGGAAGAGGGAATGCTCAAAAACATGGTTGAAGCAATCAAAAAGGCAGGCGCAAACGTTGTTGTATGCCAAAAGGGCATTGACGATTTGGCACAGCACTTCCTTGCAAAAGAAGGAATTCTTGCTGTTCGCAGAGTCAAAAAATCTGATATGGATGCACTTGTAAGAGCAACAGGCGGCAAGGTTGCAACAAGACTTGAAAGCCTTAACCTAAAAGATTTGGGAAATGCAAAGCTTGTGCAGGAAAGAAAGATTTCAGGCGACGCAATGGTCTTTATTGAAGGCTGCAAAAACCCAAAGAGTGTCTCGCTAATAATAAGAGGCGGTTCAGAGCACGTAATTGATGAAGCCGAAAGAGCAGTGCACGACGCTTTGATGTCAACAGCCACGGCAATAAAAGACGGAAAAATTGTTGCAGGCGGCGGAAGCGCAGAAATCGAAATTGCAATGCATCTAAGGGATTATGCAAAAAGCATTGGAGGCAGGGAACAACTTGCAATAGAAGGATTTGCAAACACAATGGAAGAAATTCCAAGAACCCTTGCTGAAACAGCTGGCATGAACCCATTGGATACAATTGTCGAGCTTAGAAGCAAGCACGCAAAAAATGAAGAAAAAAACATAGGAGTTGATGTCCTAAAAGCAAAGCTCTCAGACATGAAATCATTGAATGTCATAGAGCCATTGTCTGTAAAGACACAGGCAATAACATCAGGTGCAGAAGTTGCTGAAATGATTCTCAGAATTGACGACATCATTGCAGGAACAAGCAAGAGCAAGATGGAAATGCCTCCAGGTGGAATGCCACCAGGAATGGGTGGCGGAATGGGAATGATGTAACGCTGAAAAAGCGTTACTTTCTTTTTTCTTTTTATAATTTTTCCTTTTGTTTCAAATGTTCTTTGATAATTTCAAGAATTTTAAAATATTTTATTTCACACCCCATATCAGACAAAATATGAAATTCTAGGTCTATAATATGCGGCTTTTTAGTCCAGGTAGATATTATTTGTTTAACCATTAAAGTTGTTGAAGTGCCAATTGGGATAATGAAGTCCGACTTTAAGGCAAGGTGTTTGAATAAATCAGGAGTATTTCTGTAACCTATATGGTCTAACAGAATATTAACCTGAAGTGGGTTCTTTGATGCAATGTCTACAAATGATCTTTGTGCATCAGCTGAAGAACCAACACCATCAGCGCAGACAAATAACAGAGTCGTTTTTTTCCTGGTTGGCTTTTTAGCCCTGACAACATCTGGCATCTTTGAAGCCTCTTCACGCCTTAGCCTATTAAGCAAGGTCTTGCCAGCACCTGTAAGATAAAATTTTCCACTGATTTTGGAGGCAAGCCCTCTTCTAACTAGACCGATCTTTTTTTTCATTTGTAACAAGAAAGTCACTCCGGTTAAAATTGTTTCTTTTGTGATTAATATTATTAACCCTTTACACAACTTATTAATTGTATGCAGGCAATTGCATTTACCGGACTGCCTCGTTCTGGAAAGGATACCGCTGCAGACTATCTTGTGAAAAAGCATGGTTTTAGCAAGGTTGTAATGAGTGACGAGAATGGCTTTGAGTTAAAAAAGCATGGTTTAAAGGATAACAAAATGGGTCGTTCAAGAATGGGAAAGGAACTTCGTGAAAAATTTGGATTGGACGTAATTGCAAGGCGTTCATTTGAAAGAGCCAAAAAAAGTGGCTTTGAAAGAGTTGTTTTTGTTGGAGTTAGGGGTGTTGAAGAAGTGAATTTTTTCAAAAAGGAAATTCCTGAATTTAAGCTTATAAAAATTGAATCGGTAAAAGGCAAAAGATTTGAGAGGAAAAGCAAAATTGACGGCCAAAGCAAAGAACAGTTCTTTGAAAGAGAGGTCTGGGAAGAGGAAAAGTTTGGACTTGGCAAAGTTTTGAACGAAGCTAATTATACTATCGAAAATAATTCAACGATTGCCGAATTTCAAAAGGCAATAGACGAATTGATGCAAAACATTTAAAAACATCAAATGCTTTTTAGATTCAGGTGATTAGTAAATGGTTGATTTAAACCTGACAATAAGCCAATTTCTTGACAGCTTATACCAAGCACTTGTTGTAAACATCTGGGACGAATTTGTAGAAGTCGTTCCAGGAATTGTTGCGGCAATAATCATTGTGCTTATTGGTTGGGTACTGGCAAGAATAATCAAGCAGATTGTAATCAAAATTCTGCAGAGCACAAAGGTTGACAAATGGATTGATGAGCAAAACCTTACGGCTGCAATTGGAGGAAAAGAGGTTTCGGGATTGATTGGAAGCCTGACCAAATGGTATGTTATAGGAATCTTCCTTGCACAGGCGGTAGGATGGCTCAATCTTGACATTTTTACAATCTACCTTGAAAGAATTTTTGTGTTCTCTAACAGCAACCCAAGCCCGATATTTTTCTCGTTGCTTGGAGGCATTGTTGTAATGGTAGCAGGATTGCTGGTTGCACGCTACTTCAGGAACCTTATTGAAGCAACAACATTCAGGGTAAAGAAAGCATTAGGATTAATTGCAGAAGGAATTGTCCTAATCTTTTCAGGAATGCTTGCTTTGACATTAGTTGTGGGACCGGAAATAGCAAATGTGCTAATACGCTTGATAGAGCTTTTCTTAACTCCGTTCATTCAAGCCTTTGCATGGGTGCTTGCAATAGTAGTAGGAATAAGCATTCTTGTAAACTCAAAAAATGAACTTAGGAAAATTTCTTTAGAGTTAAAAAAGTCAATCAAGTAAAAAAAGGGGCTTTTAAAAACCCCTTTCTTTTTTTATTTTTTTTAAAGCTTTAAAACCCCCAAAAAGCAGGAATTAAATAAATTATTAAACAAGTCCCCGTTTCTAATTTATTAGAAGTCACATCCTATTGTGCGAGTGATAACGAGCATATGGCATCGAGCGCCGTTAGGCGTGAAGATGGCATTCGCACTCGCGGGGCGTGACCGCGGGTCCGTAGCTTAGTCTGGCAGAGCATTGGTCTTATACACCAAGGGTCAGGGGTTCAAATCCTCTCGGACCCAATTCAATTTTTTTTGGAGAGGTAAAAAAATACCCGTGAAAAAAAGCCATTAAAGAGGCTTTTACTGGTTTTATTGCCCAAATAAGGAATTTGTTTAAAAGGATTAATTAGTTAAAAATAATAAAAATGCGAATTTTTGTAAAGAAAGTAAAAAATGTGTTAAAATGGCAAAAAAAAGGATTTTGGAACAATTTGACCTCAAAAAAGAGGAAAGCGTAAGGCGTTTTTGGAAAAAGGACCAAATTCCTGAAAAGGCAAGAAAACAAAGCCAGAAGCAAAAAGAACCCTTTTATTTTATGGACGGCCCGCCCTATGCAACCGGGCACATTCATATGGGAACTGCCTTAAACAAGGTTTTGAAAGATGTTGCAATGCGTTCCAAAAGAATGCAGGGATTTAATGTTTTTGACAGGCCAGGATACGACTGCCATGGGGTTCCAACAGAAAAAAAGGTTGAAGAAAAACTTGGCTTTAACAACAAACAGCAAATTGAAGAATACGGAGTTGACAAATTTACAGAGCAATGCAGGCATTTTGCCACACAATTCATTGAAGTAATGAACAAAGAATTTGACAATATTGGAGTCTGGATGGATTGGAAAAACCCATACCTTACATTAGACGATGATTACATTGAAGCAATCTGGGGGTCTTTCAAAAAAGCCGATGAAAAAGGACTTCTTTACAAAGGGCTTTACCCAGTGCACATTTGCCCACGCTGTGAAACAGTTGTTGCATTCAACGAAATTGAGTATACAAAACAAACAGATGAAAGCATTTACGTAAAATTTCCAGTAAAGGATGCAAAAGAAACATTTCTGGTAATTTGGACCACTACTCCCTGGACACTGCCTGGAAACACAGGCGTAATGGTAAACCCAAAATTCGATTACGCTTTTGTAAAACTAAGCAATGGCGAAACATGGATTGTTGCAGAAAAAAAAGTACAAAACTTAATGGATGCAATTGAAGCAGGCTATGCAATTGAAAAGATAGTAAAAGGAAAAGAACTTGAAGGAATGCAATACAAAAATCCATTGCAGAAAAAATTAAAATTGCCAGAACTTGAAAATGCTTACAGAGTTGTTATGAGCGAAAGATATGTCAACCTTGATGAAGGAACAGGACTAGTGCACTGCGCACCAGGACATGGCAAAGAAGATTACGAGGTTGGAAACAAAGCAGGACTGCCTGCAATTTCACCGGTTAAATTAAACGGCTTGCTAAAAGAAGAAACAGGAAAATATGCAGGAAAGAAATGCAGAGTTGTTGACAAGGAAATTATTGAGGATTTGGAATATGACAAAATGCTAGTGTACAAACACGAGCACACACATGATTACCCAGTGTGCTGGAGATGCAAAAGCCCTCTTTTAATGCTAAGCGTAAAACAATGGTTTTTGCAAATAAGAAGCATTCAGGAAAAAATGCTTTCATTAAACAAAGAAGTCAATTGGACACCGGCATGGATGAAGGACAGAATGCATAACTGGCTTGAAAGCATAAGCGACTGGCCTATTTCAAGAGCAAGATACTGGGGAACACCACTGCCAATATGGGTTTGTGACAAGTGTGAAAGCAAAAAAGTTATTGGAAACAGAAAAGAACTCAGGCAATTAAGTGGTGTGAAAGAAATTGAAATGCACAAGCCAGGAATTGACAAAATTGAATTCGGATGCAGTTGCGGAGGAACAATGAAAAGGGTTCCGGAAATTCTAGACGTATGGTTTGATTCAGGAGTAAGCAGCTGGGCAGCATTGGGATTTCCAGAAAAAAAGGAATTGTTTGAAAAATTCTGGCCAGCCAATTTAAACCTTGAAGGAACAGACCAGTTTAGAGGATGGTGGAACTCGCAATTGATTCTTTCAACAATTTGCTTTGACAAGGCACCATTTGAAAACATTTTAGTGCATGGAATAGTACTGGACCTTCAAAAGAAAAAAATGTCAAAAAGTGTTGGCAACATTGTACAACCAAAGGAAATAATTGAAAAATATAACAGAGACTACCTTCGCTATTATTTAGTAAGCACAAGCAAGGGAGAAGACTTTGCATTTTCATGGGATGCGTTTAAAGACATTCACAGATTCTTCAATGTATTATGGAACAGCTACAATTATGCCTTGCTTTACCTGGACATTGACCTTGAAAAGGCGGAAAAAATTGAATTAAAGGGACTGGAAGCAGAGGACAAATGGATAATAAGCAAGGTTGAAAGCTTGACCAAAGAAACCCTAAACGCTTACAACAATTTTACTTACTTTAAAGCAACAGCAGCAATAGAAGAATTTGTTTTAGAAGAATTAAGCAGAACCTACATCAAACTTGTAAGAAACAGGGAAGACAAGGAAAATGTAAACAAAACCCTGTCCTATGTTCTTGGCAAAATACTAAAAATTATTGCACCAATCACCCCGCATATTGCAGAATACATTTACCAGGGATTTAAATCAGGCAAAATGCCTGAATCAATTCACCTGATTGAAATTCCACTGCCTGATGCAAAAAAGATTGACAAAAAGCTCGAAGCAGAATTTGAAAAAACAAAACAGGTTACACAGGCAGTGCTTTCATTAAGGGAAGAAAACAAGCTAAGGAGAAGATGGCCACTGCGTTCTCTTACAATAGTATCCAAAACAGGAAAAGAATTAAGTCACGTTAAAAAAGTTCTTGAAAGCAGCTGCAATGTGCAAAAAGTTTTGCTTGACAAAAAAAAGCCAAGAAAAGGAAAATACGCAGAAAAGGAAATAGAGGGCATTAAAGCATTTCTTGAAATTGACGCAGACCAGGAACTAAAAGAAATCTGGGAACTGCAGGAACTAAGAAGAAAAATACAGGATTTAAGAAAGCAGGCAAAGCTCATGCCAGGGCAAAAAGCAAAATTAAAAATTGCCTGCAGCAAGCCGGAATTTTTGGAAAAATTCAAAAAAGAAATTGAAACAGGAACAAACACAGAATTGGACCAGACAAAGAAAAAGCCCTCAGAAAAACTCCTTGAAAGGAAATTTGCACTACAGATTGTGAAGTGAACAAATGAAACTGCCAATTATTTCTTCAGCAAAGGCAATCAAAGCACTTGAAAAGATTGGCTTTAAAGAAAATCACCAAAAAGGAAGCCATATTGTTCTTAGAAAAACAACTTTTCCATTTGCAAGAATTGTTGTTCCAAAAAGAAAAGAATTGCCAAAAGGAACACTGCGTGCAATAATAAGGCAAGCTGGATTGAACAAAGAAGAATTTACAAAACTTCTTGGAAAATAGCTTTATTATTAATAATTTATATAACTTGTGTAAGAATAGTAATATATACAACTTTTAGCAATAAATGTGATGAAACATGGATTTTAAAGTGGCAATTTCAAAGGATGAAGATGGTATTTACATAGCCGAATGTATTGACCTTCCAGGCTGTGTTTCAGATGGAAGCACAATGCAGGAAGCCAAAAAAAATGTCAAAGAAGCAATAGAAGCCTATTTGGAAAGCCTTGAAAAGCACGGTGAAAAAATTCCTTCAAAACACTCCGAGATTGTAAGAATAAGCGTCTGCACATAAACGCAAAGTTTTTCTAATTCAACGGTAAACATAAGACTCCCCCTTTAAGAGGTGTTTTTTTATGGAAAAAATCAAGGATATTGAACTAAACGGAAAAAATTCAAAAGAAATGGTCAATGAAATGAAAACAGTTGGCTTTCAGGCAACTCATCTGGCACAAGCTGTTGAACTTATAGAACAAATGAAAAAAGAAAACGCAACAATATTTTTGGGTTTTACAGCAAACTTAATGGCCTCAGGATTGAGGGGAATTGTAAAAGAATTGTGCAAAAAAAAGTTTGTTGACGCAATTGTAACAACTGCAGGAAGCATTGACCACGACATCATCAAAAGCAGCATGCCATACAATCTTGGAACATTCCAGGCAAACGATGTAGAACTGCACCAAAAAGGCATTAATAGAATTGGAAACATTTTTGTTGAAACAAAAGGATTTGAGCTCCTGGAAGAAAAAATGCAGCAATGGTTAAAGGAAATTTACAGCAAAGAAAAAATTGTCAGCCCAAGCCAGCTTACAAAATTCATTGGAGAAAAGCTTCCAAAAGAAAGCTTTTTGCACTGGTGCAATACAAACAACATCCCGGTGTTCTGCCCGGGAATAACAGACGGGGCAATAGGAATGCAAATGTATTTCTTCAAACAAGAACACGCAGACTTTGCAATGGACGTAACAAAAGACATGAAAGAGCTGGCAGACCTTGTTCTGACAGCAGACAAAACAGGCGCAATAATTCTCGGAGGCGGAATTTCAAAACACCACATAATCGGCGCAAACATTCTAAGAGAAGGACTTGATTACGCGGTTTACATTTCAACAGCTGCAGAATTTGACGGAAGCCTTTCAGGAGCACAAACAAGAGAAGCAAAAAGCTGGGGCAAATTAAAGGAAAGAGGAAACAGCGTGCAGGTAAACTGTGACGCAACAATTGCACTTCCCCTAGTCGCTACTGCTTTAAAGGAAAAAGGAGTACTGTAAAAAAAAAAGGAATTGCTTGCAATGATTACAACCAGTACTTGCAGTAAAGAGGAATTACAATGATTACAGTAATAACTTATTTGCTAATGTTTGCCTGCGGAGCATTTACAAAATTCGCAGACAATTTAATTGACGAACCATTCAAATCAAAATTTCCATGGCTGCAATATGCCACAGCTGCAATTTACGGAATTCTTGCAGGATACCTTGCAACAGGCTCAACAGAATTTGCAACACTAATAATTGCAATCACAATAGGAGTGTTGTTTGCGGGAAAAATTGATTCAAAAGCACACCAGCTTGCAATTGCAATAATTTTTGTAACAATTGCACTGCGAGGTTTGCCCTCAATAGACATTCTTCTGCTTGCAGCCCTTGTTATTCTTGGATTTCTTGACGACGCCTTAAACGATTTTGTAGACAATGCAAAAGAAAAAGGAAAACACATTAATTCAACAATAAGACACATTGTAAGCGCAAGGCTTTCACTGGAAATCGGAACACTTGCATTAGGGCTTTGGACAGGAAACTTTGTTTACTTCCTTTCAATATTTTCATTCGACCTTGCATACAACATTGTGGACAAGGCAATGCCGTTGTTTATGAAAATGTTTAATCCAGAATACGGGCCACAGCTGGTTGTTGATTTGTACAAATGCAATGCAAAAAAACTAGGTGACAAAAATTTTATCAAAAAAACGCTTGTGGAATTTCCTGCAAAAATCGGAATGAGAAAAATTTCCAAAGCATTTGTCTTCAAATACAATCCAAAAAACAAGGAAGAACAAGGACTAAGCGCATTTGTGCTAATAGCAGAATCACACATTACAATACACACATATCCACTAAGGCAGCTTGCAAAAATAGATATAGTTTCATGCAAGGGATTTGATCAGGAAAAGGCAGCAGCAATGCTAAAAAAAACATTCAATGCAAAAGAAGCAGAAGCCAAATCACTCTACAGGGGAAAACACTATCCAAAAGACCTGAAAAAATCAGCAGAACTTGCAAAAAAAGAGCGCTCAAAAAGCACAGTTTGCAAAACGCAGGCAACTATGCTGAAGGAGTAATTGCCCTAACAACCAAAACCAGTGCAATAACAGCAATTGCCGCACCAATAACAAATTCTGGCGAAAGCTTTGGACCGCTTGTATCTGCGTCAAAAAACCTTACAATTCCCAAACTACTGCTTGGTCCGCTAACAGCAGGACCCCTATTTAACTTAACCATTTTAAAACACCAAAAATGCGCCAAAAAAGGCACAATATAAAGATTTTAATAGTTGTTAAGATATAAAAATGATAACGTTTAAGAAAAAAAAGGCTGAAAACCATGCAAAACGAAATACTGATACAAAATGGCATTAGGGCAATTATTCTAATAGCAATGATTTTTGTTTTACTATTTTTGCTGACATTTACAGGAGTAATAGGATGCAGTGAAATTCCAATGGCAGGAGAAGCATGGTGCGACGTTTACTGGACAATCAAAACCTATACAACAGGCGGACCACGCGTTCTAATAGTATACGGAGACTCAGGTCTTGGAAACCCAATAGGGTTTAACAACGGAAGCCTTGAAGAACTTCTTGCAGACCCAAATCTTCTTTCGGTTCACGCAGATACACAGCATATTGACAACCTAAGCTACGGAGTTCTGCAAAACTATGACATAGTAATAGTTGACAGGGCAAAAGAAATTGAAACAAAGCAATTAAGGATGTTTATAGACTATGCATCAAATCCAACAGGCGGAGTACTTGTATGGACAGGTGATGCAGGAACCAAACTTGGACCAAATGACCACCCGGTTTACACAGAAGACAAAGATCCTTCCACAGATACAAATACAATCCTTGGACCATGGTCAAGAAGAGACGAAGATTACATAATTTCGTTTGATGAGCTTTTAGGAGTAAAGCCTGTTGACAATGAAAAAATTACTTTCTGCGAACTCTTTTCATGCCGTGAAGGAATGCCAATGCTGGCAGGAAATATTGAAACAGAACCAAGCGGAAACCACCCGCTTATAAGAGGAATTACAAGATCGCTGCCATTATATGTCTTCAAAGGAGAAGACTTTGGAATTGTTGAAACACTTTCAGGAGGAATTACAAACGAAGTCCTCTCCCTTGACTTTGGAAGCAAAATGAGCGTAGCCGGATATGACCTCAACAAAAGTGTGCCACTAATTGTAACATCGGGAATCGGTGAAAGAATAATTTACTACGCGCTTCCCATTGAATACTATGCAAACCCCGAACTTGAAAAGGCAGGAAAAGCAACATACCTGCTTCCAATAGAAAACATGTACTACGGAATCATAAAAGGGTGAAGCAACGCATTAAATAAAAAAATCTGGCAATTAAAAAAAACAAAGCATTAAATAAAAAAAAACCTTTAATTAACACAGCATGCAACAAAAACACATTGCAACAGCACTAATTTTTATAGCCTTGATAAGCACAGCAAACGCAGCTACTTACTATGTGGCGCCCTACGGTAACGACGCGCATACAAAACAACAAGCACAAAATGCCACAACTCCTTGGGCCACCATAAACTATGGAACTAGCCAGCTATTAGCCGGCGATACTCTTTTGGTTAGAGAAGGAACGTATAGAGAAAGTGTTAATATAAAGGTAAATGGCACAGAAGCAGATAGAATTACCATAAAAGCATATTTAGGAGAAAAGCCAATTCTAGAAGGCACGCAAGTCACAGGTGGTTGGGCAAAGTGCGTGTCTAAAGAGGAATGCCTTGACAATATTAATTGGCAGAATATCTACTATGCAAAAACGAACATAAATCCAGAAGAAAAACTGTTTTTTGAAGATGGAGAATATCTACAAATAGCTCAAGAGCCTAACCAAAGCGATCCTGCCTTAGAGCAGGTTAGCGAATTTAGCTCTCTTGAGAATGAAGGAAACAATTTTGGGCATCAAATAATAGCAATAAATCCAGGGCAAGCAGAAGTTGGTTCTTTTAGTATATCAGACCCAGATGGTTTTTATTCAACGTTGTTTAAAGAGGGGGAAACAATTATTGTAGGAATTAAAAGCGGGTCAAATAAGAACAATGGAAACTACAGTTTGACAATGGATGCAACTAACCTTAATGGTACCACAACACTTACTGTTGATAGAGAGGTTTTTGATGCACTTTATGATAACATTGAAGTTGAAAACCAGAGATTTTTTGTTGATAGTGATAAATTAATTCAAGATGATGATTATTGGAATGGAACAAAAATAAGATTTTGGTCTCATGCAGCAAATAACTGGGTTGACACAAAATATGTGAAAAGATTTATCCAAGCCAGACACATGGTTGTTTTTGATGTTCCTCTTGGCTGGGCAGTTTCTCCTGGAGGAACAAGCCCTGATGCATATTCATTCCAAAACCATCCATTAATTTTAGATAAAGCAGATGAATATTATTATACCACACAGCCAGATATAGATGGGAATTATACAGTTTATTTGTGGCCAAGAAATGCTTCAGATTTAGACAATAAAATCGGCATTTCTATTTTCATAAGAGGCTTTTACATTAATTCTAAATATGGGAGTTATGTAACTATAGACGGTTTTACTATTAGAAGCTATTCTGGGACTGAAGGGGGCACTCGATCAGGCGGAATTATCTGTCCCTATGGTTTTAACCATGAGAGTTTAATAATAAAAAATAACCTTGTTTATAACAACAAAGGGTATGGCGGGATTGCAATAAGTTCAGGCAATTATGATATAGTTGAAGGCAATCTTGTTTACAACATTTTGGATGGATTCGGAATTTTACTTGCAGGAACAAATGGAAAAGCAACAGGAAACAATATTACAAAAACAGGGAGGACCTGTCTTTATGTAAGTTTAAAAAAAGGGTTACTTACGAACAATGTTCTTGGTATCGGCTCTACCCATGCAAATGGAATAAGTATCTATGCAGGGAACGAAAATATTTTAGTGTCTGGCAACAGGTTTATGAATAACAACTTAACTTTTCAAAGCTGCCGCAATCTTACAATTTATAACAATATATTGGACAGCAAAGAAGGAAACTATGTTATCGCAGACTGGAGCAAAAATGGAGAAAACGTTTACATTTTTAACAACATAATCACAGGCACTAGCAATAATGCTGCTCTTTATGCAACATCTCCAACAACCACTTCTAAAAATAATATAATTGGAGGAAGCTCTACTATTAACAGAAGCCATAATATTTACATTGCAAGAGCTTGGAACCAAAAACCAAGTTATGGGTGGTTATTGCAGGAAGAAGAAATTGTTGCAGACGGAACAACAATATACGGTCCGGCATATACAGTTAATGACATTTTTCAGGATATTTCCACATCCTATGAATTAAAAGAAAACAGCATCGCAATTGACAAGGGGACAAACATTATAACCGAGTTACCGGATTATTTACAAGATCCATTTTTCGCAGAGGTTGATTTTTTAAAAGATATTGATGGAAATCCACGGCCACAAGGCAATGGATTTGACATTGGACCATACGAATTTCAAAGCAATGCAACGCAAACATGCGCTGGCACTGACTCAAACTGTGGCACCTGGCCAAACTGCCAAAACTGCAACAGCCAAGACGGCTGCATTGAAACAGCTTACAGAAACTACAGCTGTGAAGGAACAAACTGCAGCTACACAGAACAAGCAGACGACCCAAGATGCCAAGCAGTAGAATGCGTTGACCTAACAGCACTAACAGACCACATTTCCCAATGGAAACAAGGCAACCTAACAATGCTTGCTCTAATGGAAAAGATTCAATTGTGGAAAGCAGAAACAGGATGCTAAAAAAAAACAAGAGAAAACAATTATATAGGAATTTGAAGCAATAGAATTAAAGAAAGTGGAAAAAATGGGTAAAAAAATTATTTTAGTGTTTGCTGCCTTAGTGATTTTGGCTGGTGGCAGCCTTGCTTCCGGTGTTTCAAGAAGCTTTAGCAGCAATGTTGAACCAGGAGCCGACCTCAAAGTAATGCTTATCGTAGAGACTGAAGGCGATGAAACTTACTATGCAATAGACGAATTGGTGCCAAAAGGCTGGACAGTAAAAAGCAGCGGAAGCGAAAGACCAAATAAGATAAAAGCAATAGAAGGAAAAATCGATGAATAACAAAGCTGTTTTGCTATTTGCAATTTTTGTAATGTTTTTTGGAAGCGCTTATGCGTCAACAGTTTCAAGAAACTTTAGTGAGACAACAGTTGAAATTGACAGTAATGTAACTGTAACACTAACTGTTGACATTACCGGAAGTGAAACTTATTATGCAATAGACGAAAGCATTCCAACAGGGTGGACAGTGGCTTATGCTGATAACGAACCTGATTCAATACAACAGTCAGGGCATATAAAATTGGTTGTGATAGAAAACGCGACAAACACGACACACACATACATTCTGACAGCACCAAACCAAGCCGAAACAACAACCTTTTTAGGCATATACATGCTTGAGGGAATGAACAATGAAGCGCAAATTTCTGGAGAAAACCAAGTAACTGTTGCTTCAGACAGCTGCGCAACAGATGATGATTGCCCTAGCCAAATATGCTGCAGCAGAATATGCATCAATCCAGCATGCAGCCTGAACTCAGATTGCGACGACGGAGACGCCTGCACAACAGACTCCTGCGGTGATGGAGGCACCTGCACAGCAGCCTGCTCAAACACGCCAATAGAAGGATGTGGCGAAGAACCAGAGCCAGCATCAGGGCCAGGAGGCGGAAGCTCAGGAGGCGGTGGAGACACTGGCAACAGGTTAACCATCAACATAGAAGGAAGCTGCCTAAGGCAACCAATCACTATAACAGTACTAAACCAACAAGGAAATCCGTTAACAGGAGCATTTACAAGAGTAACAAAAAACCGGACAACTGTTGAAACAAAAACAACAAACCAGACAGGAAAAAACACATTTGTATTTGAAGAACCAGGAGAATACACAATCTACACAACCAAACCAGGATACCATGCAAACACCAAAACAATCCAAGTCAGAGAATGCAAACCACCAACAGCACACTTCGAACAAGAAATAAAAACAGGCCAAACACAAACAATAACACTAACAACAGATGACGGCAATACAATAACAGACTTCAACGTCCTGATAACATACCCAAACAATACAACAGCACTGCTTGAAGCAAAAGATGGGGCGATAATACTGCCAGCAGAGGAAGCAGGAACATACACAGCAACAGTAACAACAACAGACTTTCAAACAACAGTAAACTTTGAAGCAACAACACCAATGCAAATAATCCCAAACATCAAACCAGACGCAAGACCAGTAGTCAGCGCAGTACTAGGAGAAGAAACAGTCCAAACACCAAACTACCTAATCATATGGATACTAGCAGTAGCAATCATAAGTGGACTAATCATAGAAATAACAAAAGTCAAGCCAGGATGGTTCAGAATATTCATGGCAACAACATACACAACCCTGCCATTAGTAGTAAATTACTACACAAACATCTGGATAGCCTTCGCAACAATAGCAATACAAACAGTAATCCTAACAGCACTATACTTCAACCAATGGAGAATAAAAAAAGCACTACAAGCAATAAGCAAACTTGAAAATAATTAAAAAAAAATGTTTGATTAATGCGGCAATTTTTTTCAGCAAATCTTTTCTTTGCTTTTTTGGAAACTTTTGTTTTCTTTGAAGCCATCTATAAAAATAAAGGAAAAAGAGAATTTAGTACTTTGCCTTCAAGAAGTTTTTAAACAAGGTCCAACTTAAGCAAAATCTAATTAACCAACAAAAGTCCAATCCATGAAATGGCAACAGAATTTACCTACAACGCCAAGGAAAAGAAAAGCTTTATAAATAACAAAAGACTTCTATTGACTTAGAGTGCCTCCCTCAAAAAGGAAAGGTTAAAAAGGGAGAAAAGCACCAAATATTAATAGAATTATTAACATATTAATTGGAAAAAATTAACGAAGGTGAGTATTAGGATGTATCCAGAAGACGCAGGAGGAGAACCGGCACAAGGTGGCGGAATGAAAGCAGGCGTTACAAGAAATCTTGAGGCCCTAATTCCGTTAATTCTGATTGTCATAATAGCTGCATTCTTAGGTCACAAATTTGGATTGTGGACAATCCCATTTTTGGGAGGAGATAATCAGGTCCAGATGCTGGTAGTAGGCCAGCCAAGTGTTGACCTGCTTGCAGACCTTGACAACCAGCGAGATTTGGTATACTACAGAGTAAAAGATGCTTCAGATTTAGATGCAGCACCACAAGAGCAGCTAGCTCAATATGACATTGTTTTGCTTGACCAGCATATGGGAATAACGCCATATGACAAAAGTGTCTCAAGGACTTTTGGCGAAGCACTTGAAAACTATGTCAAAACAGGCGGAAAGCTAATAACCGTAATGGATTCAGGAATTTATAGATCTGGAGGAATTTACGGAACAGGGGTTGCATCAGACGTAATAGGTTGGAGAGCAACATTTGGCGATATTATACCAGTTGAATGTGATCTTGGGCCAAACGACATTCCGACATGCAAGCAGCCAATTGCAACAACAGGCAAAATTTACAGGTTGGACTTTGACAACAAAATGATGGAAGGCATAGAAGTTGCCCCAGCAGACCCAAGATATGGTCCACTGAACATACTAACATTTGATGTCAAACCAAACGGAAATCAGGTTGCCTACATAAAACATATTGCGACTGCAAGCAACTACCCAGGAATAGTTGAAAAAAATCTCCTAATAGGAAAAAGCATTTACTTCAACTACGACCCAGCTATAACTCCTGGAATCTGGCAAAACACTCTGGAATATCTGCGCTAATGCAAAGGCATTCCAGCAATTTTTTCTTTTTTAAAAAAAAACCAGGCACAGCCTTAGACAGTGTAGGGAATGATATTAGACATTGCATAATTCACTAATTACGATAAAATGGTAAAATAAAACATATTTATAAAAAAAGGTTGTAGGCATATTTTTTTAGAAAAGGCAGTTTGCCTTTAAGAAATTAGATAACAGAATTTCAAAAAAAATAGCGTACATCAGGGAGGTGTGCTTTGGATGACTGGGGATAACATTGTTTTCGTTGGAAAAAAAGGAACAATGGCATATGTTTTGGCTGTTGTAACACAAATGAATCAGGGTGCAAAAATCATTCAAATAAAAGCCAGAGGAAGAGCAATCAGTCGGGCTGTTGACGTCGCAGAAATTGTAAGAAACAAGTTTGTGATAGAGAGCAAGATTGACAACATAAACATTTCAACAGAAGAAATCAAAACAGAGGAAGGAACACCTTTGAAGGTTTCAGCAATAGAAATAACACTATCAAAATAATTGTTTTTGAAAGGAATTGATTCTTTCCTTTCAAACTTTCTTATTCTTTCTTGAAATACAGAAAAACAGCATAAACCTCGTTTCTGCACAAAAAGCCTGGTTTGAAACCCAAAGTTGTACTCCCTTCTTGTGCAAACATCCTGAAAAGCAAAGCTTTATTAATGTCATGACACTATCATGATACATCATGTCAAGTCATGATTCAACAAAGCAGCTTGAAGACCTGTTTGGGGACGCGGAGTTAGTCAAGAAAATTTCTCCAAAGTTTTCCGAACTGAGCCTTGATTTGCAGGAGATTAGCAGGCAGTGCAAAAACCCAATGTTTTTGGCAGTGTTGCTTTTCAAGCTTTCAGAGGAAAGGGAAAAGACAAACAAAATGCTTGAAGACATTCATGACAAGTTTGACCAAATAATGTTCAAAATGAAAACGGCTGAACTGGATCATACCCCTTTGCAGCAAAGCAGAGTTGACTCGCCTAGCTCAATTCTCTCAGAGCAGGACCAGATGATAATGCACATGGTCCAATCAAATGGAAAAGCAACAGCCGAGGAAATAAAAGCGGAACTCGGCTATAAGGGAAGAAACGCAGCTTCCCAAAGATTGAACCGCTTATTCAAAGAAGGGCATTTAAGAAAACTACAATCAGGGAGGAAAGTATTGTATTTGGCAAGGAATACCCAAATTCCTTAACTCCCAACCCCCACCTCCTTCGCCAGATACATTTCCTCCCCTTAAATGCCCACCTCCTTTGCCTTAATAACTCTTCAAATTTTTTAAGAGATAGGTTTATATTTTTCCAATTCGTTTGTTTAACTTATGGCAATTAAGGAAATTGGAAAGGGCGAAAATATTATTGGAAGAAGCCTTAAAGATCTTTCAAAATATGGAAAGGAAGGAACAGGATATCTTGGCAAGGTCTTAATGTCAAGCGGTGAAAGGCCTGTTCTTGGAAGCAAAATTCTTGTTGATGTTGCAAGACCACACCTTATGTTAATTTGCGGAAAGAGAGGTGGAGGAAAGTGCCTTGCAGGCGACACTCTTATTACAATGGACGACGGTTCGCTTGTAGAAATAAAAGACTTAGAACACGACTCACGTGGTGTTGTGTCAATGAATGAAAATTACAAAATTGGCAAAACACCAAAGCAAGAATTTTTCAAGCGACCAGTAGAAAAGCTTTTAGAGGTTGAATTTAGAAGCGGGCGAAAGATAAAGCTTACACCAGAACATCCTTTGCTTACAATTGAAGGCTGGAAACCCTTAGAGCAACTTTCAAAAGGCAGCAGGATTGCAACACCGAGAAAACAAGAAGTTTTTGGCAACGGGTTCTTACGCGAATGTGAGGTAAAGCTTCTTGCGTACTTAATTGCGGAGGGGCACATGGCAAGAAGGACTGTTTGGTTTAGCAATACCGATAAAAAAATAGTTTCCGACTTCAAACAAGCAGTACATGAATTCGATGAAAATTTGCAAGTTAATTTGAGCGGACAATACAATTGGCGTGTTGTAAACTCAAACCCAAAAACTAAAATTATAAAAGCCGTAAGAAAGAATGGAAAGTTTGCAAAAGGAACAAAGATTGCGCCAGTTAACACCCTAAGAAACTGGCTTAAAAACATTGAAGTATATGACTTGTTGTCACATGAAAAAACTATCCCACAAAAAGTATTGCAAATGCCAAAACAAAAACTTGCACTTTTCTTAAACAGACTATTCAGCTGTGATGGCAGTATTTATTCAGAATCAGAAAGATATAGACTTAGTTATTCAAGTGTTTCCGAAAGACTTATAAGACAGGTACAGCATTTGCTACTTCGCTTTGGCGTGCTTTCAAAAATAAGGAAAAAAACAGCAGTGCTAGACGGAAAAAGCTTTGGTTCTTTTGAAATAGTAATTCAGGGCGAAAGCCTTGAAACTTTTCTGAAAGAAATCGGATTTTATGGAGAAAAAGAATTTAAACAACAGAAGGCATTGCTTGAAGTTCAGGCAATAAGAAAAAATCCGAATCTTGACACTATTCCGAAAGAAATCTGGAAACAGTACAGGCCAAAAAATTGGGCAGAAATTGGAAGAAGCGTTGGATACAAAATACCAAAAAGCATGTGTGAAAGTATTCATTATGCACCATCAAGACAGAAAATGCTTCAGATAGCAAAAGTTGACGATTGCAAAATAATGGAACTGCTTGCAGAAAGCGATATTTTTTGGGATGAAATAAAAAAAATTACAGAATTAGCAGGAAATTTTGAGGTTTATGACATCAGTGTTCCTGAAAAACATAATTTTGTTGCAAACGATATTATAGTGCATAATAGCTATTCTATGGCAGTGCTTTTGGAGGAAATGGCTCGTGTTTCTCCAAGCGTAAGGCAAAGGCTTTCAGTAATAGTTATTGACACCGTTGGAATTTTTTGGAGCCTTAAGATTCCAAACAAGGAAAATGTCAAAGGACTTTCAGACTGGGACTTAAAGCCTGCTGCAACAGACGTAAAAATAATGGTTCCAAAGGGAAAGCTTGGCTTTTACAAAGAAAAAGAAATTCCTGTTGACGGAGCTTTTACTTTAAAGGCTTCAGAGCTTGAGGCAGGGGAATGGATGGCTTTGTTTAGAATGAAGTGGTCAGAGCCTTCGGCCGTGCTTCTTGCAAGGGCTGTTGAAAACCTTAAGGAAACCCTTGGAACATATTACGGAATTTCTGACATAATTTCAATGGTAAAAAAGGACAATGAGTCTGACAGCAACACAAAGCAGGCTTTGATTAACAGGCTTAGGGCAGCACAGGCTTGGGGGCTTATTGAAAGGCAGGGAACAAAAATCAGGGATTTGGTAAAGCCTGGAAAGATTACAATAATTGATGTAAGCAGCTACAGGCAGGCAATTGGAATGGAGGGAACAAAGGACATTATTGTTGCATTGCTTGGAAAAAAGCTTTTTGAGGACAGAATGCTTTTCAGGAAAGAGGAAGAAATTAAAATGGTAAAGGGAGAGAAAAGGGAATCTTCAATGCCAATTGTCTGGATGTTTATTGACGAGGCACATATGTTTATGCCAAAGGATGAGGACAACCTTGCGTTAAAAGTATTGCTTGAGTGGGTTAGGGTTGGAAGACAGCCTGGTTTGAGCCTTGTACTTGCAACCCAAAGGCCGAATAAACTGCATCCTGATGCAATAAGCCAGTGTGATTTGTTTATTTCCCACAGGATGACTGCAAAGCCTGACATAGATGCAGTTGGGGCTCTGAGGCCTAGTTATATGCATCAGGATTTTGACAAATATTTTGCAGAAATGCCAAGAAGCAAGGGGTTTGCATTAATAATTGATGACAACACTGAAAAAATCTGGATGATTAAGGTAAGACCAAGGCTTTCATGGGATGCAGGCGTTACTGCCTCTGCTTTTTTGAAATAAATCCTTTGCGGCACAGGCAATTATACTGACAGGTGTTTTTCAATGCTTTTGCCTTCAAGCACTTCACACAATCGGTCAAGCCTGAAAAGCCTTTCCTGAGGGGCATCAACAGCAAGGGTTTTTTTGTCATGCCATACAAGCTTCAGACCATCGCATTCAAGAGAAATGTTTGAAGCAAGCCTTTTAGAAGACATGTATTCCACAAACGCCTTTAGGTTTTTTGGCTTTAAAACAATGCCGTTTCCTTCAGCTTTGAGCTTTAGGGCGTTGGCTGTTTTTTCAATGTCAATGGTCCCGATAAAACGGGGTTTGAACACCGCTTTTTGGATTGAAAAGGATTCCATTGCCTGTTTTGCAAACTTTGTTGCTGCCTTTCCGGTTTCAAAAGAGTAAAGCCTTTCAGTTCTGTGCTTTTCAATAAAAAGCCTTGCTCTTGCCTCGTTTTCAAAAAAGCCGTCAATCCCCTTTTTTAGCTTTTCAAGATTGCTAAAAAGAAGCCTTGCCTGTCCAACAATTTTCTTTCCCTTTAGTTCCTTTTCAAATTCTTTTGCAAGGCTTTGGGTTTTGGCAGATGCTTCTTCAAAAAGTGCAAGGTTTTCAAAAATTGATTCAATTTCTTTTGGAAGGTCTGAAGCCTCTTTCAGTTGCCTGTTTGCCCTGAAAAGGTTTTTTTCGGTTTCCTTAACCAAGTTGGCAAGCTTGGCTTTGCCTAAATTCTTTTCCATAACTCCCATTAAACAAAGGATTTTGAAATTATTAATTCTATCGGAAATTGGACCCGGCCGGAATTGAACCGGCGACCTTCGCCTTGTGAAGGCGATGTCATACCACTAGACCACGGGTCCTGACTAATTAATTTTTCTTTAGGCAAATGTTTAAATATTAAATAAGCCCTAATCTTATTGGTTTAAATGAAAAGATTGCTTTTTGCCTTAATTATTTTGCTTGCCGCAACAGGAGCAGGTGCTGCTTCAATTGATGTACAGGAAAGCATTCCTGCAAATACTGTCTGGAGCTTTTCAGTTACATTGCCAAACGGAACAGATTTTGATGATGCAGAGGTTTTGGTTGACGGAAGCAGGATTATTTCTTTCGAGACTGTTGGTTCAAGCCAGACAATTCAAGCATTTGACGAGGACAGTTCAAGGCTTTTTTCAAGCACAGAGCCTGTTGGCAACACAGTTTATTTCCTTGTATCGCCTTTGGATGACGGAGAGCACAATATTGTTTTGAAGGTTGATGACAGCGAGGTTGACGAGGAAAGCGTTGACTTTTTTGAAATTTATGACGCTGATGAAAGGGCTGATTTGCAAAACCAGGTAACCAGCTTGAAGGGAAGCGTTAATACTCTTGTGTCACAATTTAACAGCATTGAAGAAAGTTTGGGAAGTGCTTTGAAAGAGGAAGACAGGCTTGCACTGCAGGCAAATATTGACAATTTGCAGGCGTCAATGTCTGAAGTTGAAACAGGTCTTGAAAGCCAAACCGGTGATAATCTTGTAAAAATAAATGCCTTGAATAAGTATTTGAATGAGCTTGAAATGAGAACAAATGAGCTTGTAAATCCACCGGTTACAGGAATTGGAATGGTGTCGCTTGGAAGCGTTGGAGCAGAAGCACAGGCTGGAATTCTTTTTGTAATTGTTGCCATTATAGCAGCTGTTCTTGTTGTAAAATTTAAGGACAAGCTTCCAAAAAAAGGTCTTTACAGTAAATCAAAAAGTGAAGCATCTGTTTTTTCACAGCATGATGAAGACATAGCAGACCAGGTTTTGACCGAGTCACAGAACGCTGAGAAAAGCGGAAAGTGGGCTATTGAAGGAGCAAAACCAGTAAAGCAGGAAAGAAAGCGCTTTAACGTAGGCGACCTTTTGAGAAAGGACTAAGCAGCACTGTTTTTAAAGATTGATTAGGAGCACTACTACGTTTGGTCTTCAATGAATTTTGCAATGCTTCTGTCATAGCTCGCTTCTGCTTTTTTACCGAAATAACAGGCTGGAAGTTCGCCCCGTTCTCGGTGGAATTTTATGCATTCGCAGCAGATTCCTTTCTTGTCACAGTCGTAAGTGCAGTTGCATTCGTTCAGGTTTTTTTCCTTTTGGCACTCCGTTTGAATCAAAAAAGTAAGGGGTTGAAAAACTATTTAAATTAAGAAGGCATAATAATACTGGTTTTTATGTCTGTTGAAGATTGTGTAATTTTCGGATTTTTTTGAAGGGCAACAGACCATTGTTCCTATTTTACCTCCAATGAACGAGATTGTTTTTGCAATAATTTTTGTTGCAATAACCTTGTTTGTTGCATATGTTGCAATAAAGATTGTGCAAAAAATTGTGAAAAAAGCTGTTGAGAAAAGAGACTTTAATCCAGACATGAAATATCTTGCATACATGGGTGTTTCCTGGGTTGGATGGTTTTTGGTTGTTCTATGGCTTCTTGGCGAGTTTGGGCAACAGGAACTGGTTGTAGCAATGCTTGCAAGCGGGGGCATAATTGGCTTTGCAATTGCTTTGTCTGCCAAGGACAGCTTGGCAGGCATTTTTGGAGGGTTATTTTTGCTGCAGGACAAGGACTTTAGTGTAGGGGACAAAATAAAGACAGGCAGTGTTGAAGGGAGAATTATTGAGATAGGCATGAGAAAAACAAGAATTAGTCTGCCAAACGGAGTAATAGAAATTGTGCCAAATTGCAAGATTGACAATGGCGGATGGACCCTGTTTCCAAGGGAAAAACATAGAAAAGGGCCTTTTTTAAAACTCGAAGGCCGGGCAAAAAAAGATTTCCTTGAAAAAAAGAAATGAATTTTCCAAAAAAAAGACCTGTTTTTTGGAAAAAAAAAGAAAAAGAATAGGGGGCAAAGACCCCACTTTTCAATTACTTGTTTAACCTTCAATTACTTGTTTAATGCTCCGGCTAAGATTGCACCGAAAGACAGTATTGCTGCTGATAATACAGCAAAGTCTGCACTAGGAGCCATTCCAAAGACCATTTCGCTTCCTGCACCAATTACCCAAAGAGTTATGCCAAAGAATATTACTGCAAGAATAACCAGCATAATTGCGGCAAGAAGGGTCAAAACAAATACTTCAAGAAATTCTGTTACTGCGCCCATTGTTTCACCTCCTTTTGTGTTAAGGAAATTTATTAATGTTAAAAACTATGCAAGGTATGGTTTTTTGGTTTTTATAAGAGTTTGGATTTGGAAAAAAACAGAACTTTTTAGGTAAATGGAAATTTGTGTGAGGGAGGACTCGAACCAGATCATTTGTACATCCTGTCTTTCTTTTTATCAACTTTCAACAGTTCTATTTTTTTATCTTTCCAGTAAACGTCATAAATTACTCTGATTTTCTGAAGGCGAACGCGGTAAGTATTTTTGCTTCCGCTTAATTTGACAACATTAAATTCATCAACTGGCACAGGGCTTTCCTTGAGTTTGAGAAACAGGTCAAGAAGTCTCAGTTTGCTTTTTCGTTCAAGTTTCTCAATTTGTTTTCTTATTCTCTTTGATGGCTTGAGTTCAAATGCCACATTTGCTCACTTTGAAAGAATAGAAAAAAGCTCTTTCTCGGAAATTGTTTCGCCATTCTTGATTTCTTGCCTTATCTTATTCAATTCTGCAAGCTCTTTTTTGCTTAGGTTTACTTCTGGAATTAGCTTCTTTTCAAGCTTACCAACCTTTTCTTCTAAGCTATTAAGCTTCCTATAAACCATTTGCAAAGTAACATTTTGAACCATAATTTCACATAGCAATATATTGCACTGACTTTGATTTAAATTTATCGTTTGCAGGGAGGAGGATTCGAAAGCCGGAAAAATCCGGCTGAGATTTTCACTTCAATCCATCTCAACAGGGAACCTACGGTTCCCTATGCAGGGAGGAGGATTCGAACCCCCGAACGCACTAAGCGACAGCGTCCTAAGCGCTGCGGGTTTGACCGCTTCCCTATCCCTGCCAAACCATTAATTTAAGGTAATAAAAAATGTGTTTGGCAAAGAATTAAAGCTTTGCCCTTTTGGCATTTTTCCATTTTGACATTTTCAAATTGAGTCAAGCAGTTCGTGCAATGCCTTTTCTTTAATCCAGTCCCCTAGTTTGTGTGTGGCTTTTGCCCTGTGGGAAATCTTGTTTTTTTCTGCTTTGGTCATTTCCACAATTGCCTTTTTGTACCCGTTTGGAATGAAGATTTTTTCGTAAGGCATTCTGTTAGCATTTGGTTTTATCACTTTTGAGGTTATCTTTCCTTCAAGTTTTCCTTCAAAGAATTTGTGCTCTGAACCGTCAAAAAAGCATATTGTGCAAAGGAAAAAGGCGTTTCTGTCCTTGCCTTTAAGCAATTTAAGCAGTCCTTCCAGCCCCAGGCTTTCAAACATTCGTTTGGGCTGGGTTCCTGGAAAGTTCTTGTAGGCCTTGAACCATACACCTGTGTCCTCTGTTATTACTGAGGTTCTAAGCTGTTCAAAGGCCTGTTTTGCCTTGTCCAAGGCAATCTTTTTAGGGCTTGTTGAGTCAATTTCTTCAATTTTTGGGTTTGCATGGTCAATTTCAAGACCGTATTCTTTGAGAACTTCTGAAACCTCTTCAACCTTGTGACTGTTTCCTGTTGCAAAGTAAAGCATTATTTTTTGACACCTTTTTATAGTTTGAAATATATTGCTTTAACTGCGTAATTGTACATTATTTCAAATATAAGAATCCATGTTATTGCAAAGGCTGCTGCAAGCAAAAATGGCTCTTTTAGGAAGGGAATAAATAAGGCTGGTCCAAGTGTTGAAAGAATGAATGAAATTGCAATTCGGTGGTTTCTGAAAAAGTTTTTTGAAACCATTTTTTGCTTGTATTTGTGCTTTTCAGCTATTACAAAATCCATCAATGCAGTGTCCTCTGCCTTTTTGCCAATTTCATTAATTATTTGATAGGCGTTTTCCTGATTGAACAAAAGGCCCCTTATGGTCATTGCATCCATTTTTTGCGAGGCAACTGTTTTAAGCAAAATTGGTTTTGGAATCCTGTTCCTGTACTTGCGCATTAAAAGCGAGAAATCTGATTCGTTTAATGGTTCTTTTATTATTTCCTCAAAAATTGCTATTTCCTGCGGCTGCCTTATTATTGTCCGGATTATTTCCGGCGGAATGCCTTGGCCTTTTGCTCGGTATGCACGAATTATTGAAAGTGTTAAACGTGGCGGAAGCAAGTTTTTGTTAAGGTGTTTTGCAACCTGCTTTATTGAAATTTCCTTGTTTTTTATTTTGGATACAATTCCGCGGATTTGAGAATCGTTTGAATAGTATCCCAAAAACTTTCTTATTGGCATTATGTTTGCAATGCAAAAGCTTGCAAATGCAAGAATTAAAACAAAGGCTTCAAATTCAACAAAGTATTGAAGTATTAAAGGAAAACCAAGCCATAGTAAAAAGATGAAGATTGCTGTGTGGTATAGGAATCGTGTTTCTTCAGGAATGTTCCAGCCGCGTTCTTCAAGCAATGTTAGGAAAACATCTATTACGCTGAAAAAGGCGTTGTTTATTTTGTCAAAAAATCCCTTTTTTGGCTCCATGTTAAAACAGTAATATTAGGCGATTGGAAATATTAAGCTTGCCTTTTTGCAAAAAGTGGTATTTTTGCAGGAAAAAAAAGGAAATTATTCCAGTGTAAAGGCAATTACAGATAGTGATAGAAGGTGGCAAAAGCAATAAAAAGCGAATTAACATTAGTTATTACAGGGTGTTTTTTTGGAAAAGATTGATTTCAAAAATGTTTTGGCTGAAAAAAAGGAAATTATTTGGAAAGAGTACCAAAAGTATTTGCCTGGAAGTACAAAGCCTGCCTATGCACAGGACAGGATTCAAGAATACAAGGCAGAGGATGAATTTTTCTGGAAAACTATTTCTGATTACCCTGAAAGGCAGGGAAAGTATATTAGAGGAAGCCTGATAATGCTTGCGTGTGAGGCAATGGGAGTTGACGAAAAAAAGGCTGCTTTAACTGCTGCAGCAATGCAGGCAAGCGAGGACTGGATTTTAATCCACGATGATTTGGAAGACGGTTCTTTGGAGAGAAGAGGCAAACCAGCACTTCACCACATTTACAGCATGGCTCAAACAATTAATGCAGGAGATGCATTGCATATTGTAATGTGGAAAATGCTTCGCGACAACGAAAAGATTTTGGGAACTGAAAAAACATTTAAGGTCATGGACGAAATGAACAAAATGCTAATGCGAACAACGTTGGGACAAAGTGTTGAAATAAAGTGGATTGAAGAAAACAAGCTTGATTTGGATGACAAAGATGTCTTTTTTGTAATTGGAGGAAAGACAACCTACTACACTATTTGCGGGCCACTAAGGCTTGGTGGAATAATTTCAGGAATGAACGAAAAGCAGCTTGAGGCATTGTTTGAATTTGGAGTTCCGCTTGGAAGATGTTTTCAAATAAAGGACGATTTGCTTGACCTTACATCAGACTTTGAGGGATTGAAAAAACAGGTTGGAAACGACATTTTTGAAGGAAAAAGAACACTAATGCTTATGCACTTACTTAAAAATGCTAAAGGAAACGATTTGGAAAAAGTAAAAGAAATTTTGGAGAAACACAGGGAAGAAAAAAGCATGGAAGAAGTCAAATTTATTATTGATAAAATGCACGAGTATGACAGCATAAAGTACGGTGAGCAAAAGGTAGAAGAATTGAAAAATCAGGCCCTTAAGGCATTTGAAGAAAAGCTTGGCTTCCTAAGCCACAAGCCAGGCAGAGCAAAGCTCAAGGCGGCAATTGATTTTATTCTTACAAGGAAAAAATAACCTGCCGGTGATTTTCTATGTTTAAACTTGTTGCAGAACAAGGCAATGCAAGAGCAGGAATTTTAAAAACCGCACATGGTAAAATAGAAACCCCTTTTTTTATGCCTGTTGCCACAAAAGGCGCAGTAAAACTTGTTTCAAACAATGAGCTTGAAAAAGCCGGAACAAAATGCATTATTTGTAATGCATATCTTTTCTCAATTAGACCAGGAACAGAAATTGTGGAAAAGACAGGTGGCATTCACAAATTTATTGGATGGAACAAGGGAATTTTTACGGACAGTGGTGGCTTTCAAACACTGAATGAAAAATTTTTAATAAAAGCAACTGAAAAAGGAATAAAATTCAGAAACCCATTTGACCAAAGCCCAAGTTTTTTAAGCCCTGAAAAGGCAATTGAAATTCAAAACAAGCTTGGAAGCGATGTTGCAATATGCCTTGATGACGTGCCATTGCATGGAACAGTACTTAAAAGGATTAAGGAAAGCGCTGAAAGGACTGCAAGGTGGGCAAAACGATGCAAGAGCGCGCACAAAAATAAAAAACAGCTTTTGTTCGGAATTTGTCAGGGAGGACTTAACAAAAAGCTTAGGCAAAAAAGCTCAAAAGAAATTGCCAAACTTGAATTTGATGGCAACGCCATTGGAGGGCTTTGCATTGGAGAAAGTAATGTTGAAAGAAACAAAATGGTTGAAATTTCCAACAAAGAATTTCCAAAAGAAAAACCCAGATACTTAATGGGTATTGGAAGTCCAAAAGACATTCTTGAATGCATTTTGCAAGGAGTTGACATTTTTGACAGTTGTTTTCCTGCAAGAGTTGCAAGACACAGAACTGCTTTGGCAATGAACAGAAACCTTAATCTTGAAAGCGGAAAATTCAAGGCAGATTTTTCCCCAATTGAAAAAGAATGCGATTGTTTTGTTTGCAAAAATCACAACAGGGCCTTTTTACACCATTTGATTAAAACAAAGGAAGAAAATGGCATGCGGCTTTTGTCAATTCACAACATTTCCTTTGTGCAAAAAATTGTCAAAGAAGCAGGACTTGCAATAAAAGAAAACAGATTTGACAAAATGCTCAAGGCTTCAGGTTTGGCAAGATAATTAAAGCCCCCTGTTTGGCAAGATGATTAAGACCCCCAGGGCTTGGGTAAGATGATTAAGTGCTTTTTCAAAAGAAAAAGGCAAAAAGTATTTTAACTTTGAAGACATAAGTATTATATGATTGGCTTTTTTGAGATTGCAAGCGGGTTTGGAACCACTATTTTGCCGGTTGTTACAACAATTGCAATGATTGCAGTTGTCTATGTTATATTCGGCTTTTTGCTCGGCATTGTGAAAAAAAATCTGCTCAAACTTGCCAAAACAAAAAAACAGGTTTCAAACGTTGAAATTTTTTCAACAACAATAAAATACGTTTTTGTTGTTTTGCTTGTTTTAATTGCAGTCTTTTCATTCAGCGGAGACTGGACCGGACTGGGTTTGACACTTGGACTGTTTTCAGCAGCAATTGGTTTTGCATTACAAAAGCCTATAACAGGAATCGCGGCATGGATTATGATTGTTACAAGAAGGCCGTTTGAAATAGGTGACAGGATAATAATTGGAAGTGTAAAAGGAGATGTAAGAGACATTTCCTTGACACACATTACTCTAAAAGAAATCGGAGGAATTATTCAAACAGAAGAAAATTCCGGAAGAAGCATTATGGTTCCAAACAACCTGCTGTTTGAACAAAACATAGTGAATTACACACAACAGGACGAGTTTGTTCTATCACAAGTATTTTTTACAGTAACATACAAAAGCGATTTGAACAAAGCAATGAAAATAGGAGTTCAAGCTGCAAAAAAGAGCATAAAACAATTTGCTGAAAGCGTAAAGAAAGAACCCTATGCAAGAACAAGCTTTCAGCCAAGCGGCATCAACATTTCAGTAAGATTTTTTGTTCCGGCAAAAAGAATGACTGAAATTTCAACAGAAGTGACAAACACAGTGTTTGAAAAAATTGCAAAAGAAAAAAGCGTTTCCTTTGCCTACCCTCACACAGAAGTCATTTTGAACAAGAAATAAAAAAAAAAAGAACAGGCACTTAAAGTACCTGTCAAACTTACCTTATTTCAAATTAAATAATTGCTGTTGCTTACTGTATTTCGAATTGAACGCTTACTGTTGCACTGAACTCTATGTCACCCGGCGTTATTGGTGTTGGCGCGGATTGACCTCCAGCATCCTCCATTGCATAGTTTCTTGCATAGGAAGGAGTAGAATAGCTTGAGCTTTCACTCGCACTATAAACCTGCCCGACACCAATACCCAATCCAGACGCAATGCTTTGCGCTTTTATTCGCGCATTTTCAGAAGCATCCTTTAAAGCTATTGTCTTGAGCTCTGATTGTGTTTCCTTTGTAAGAGCAAAGCTTACGCCGCTTATGCTATTTGCACCGGCAGTCACAGCAACATCAATAACATTGCCTACATTTTCCAAATCACGCACTGTTGCTCTGATTGTGTTTGTAGTTTTGTAGCCAACCGAAACCGACTTGCGCATGCTTTCATTCCACTCAAATTCCTCGCGCACATTGTAAGAGCTTGTCTCCAAGTCATCTTCGGCAATTCCTGCATTTTTCAAAGCAACCATTACCTGATTTGCCTGAACAGCGTTGTCGTTCTGGCTTTTGCTTGCGCTCTTGTCAAGGGTTTCAATGCTTAGAGTAATGTAAGCCAGTTCTGGACTTGCTGTCTTTGTTACTGTTCCTGAAACAGAAATCAGCCTTAGGCTTTCATCTGAATCGGCTTCTGCAAAGCTTACAACACCTTCACCAAGATTTGACAACGAGCTCTCACTTTGTATACTGATTGTCTTTTCAAGGTAGTCTGGAATTTGAACGACTATTGGTTCCTGACCTGCAGACTGGTTTGGTATAAGGAAGCCAAATCCTGCAACAATAATCAATGCAGCTGCAATAATCGAAACCGGCAAAATAATGTTTTTTTCAGCCATTTTGTTTTTACCTCCTTGCAAACTAAGAACGGGTTTTTTATTAAAAAGTCTTTGCTTTTGTTAGGAAAAAACCTTTCAGGGAATTTTTGAAAAAGATTCAATGAAAGCCCTTTTAATCGTTTATTGGTATTTTTTTGTAGGCAAGAACAAGACAAACCATCCAAAGGCAATAGATTATGAACCTAAAACTTTCAATCATGAATTTTCTTAAAATAACTTGGAAGAAAGCAGCCGCAATTGTCTTGTTTCCTCTTGCAGCATTTTTGATACTGCTTTTTGCCTTTGTGTTTGATGAAATCCTTGGTTTGGGAGGAAACGTAATCGTTAACACAATGTACTTGTTTGCGAATTATTTTTATCTTTTTATTTTCCTGCCGCTCACTTTTGTTGACATTGATTTTTCTTCCTCGCTTGTTTTAGGAATAGCCCTTGTACTAACAGTTGTCTGGGGGTATCTTTTGTCATGCACCCTAATTTTTGTCATGAAAAAAATCCTGAAACATAAAAAAATTGGAAAAAAACCAATAATTTAAGGCAATAACACCATATGGCACATTAGGCGATGATGAAGTAATAATCTATATTCACTATAGGTAATAATAGGTGTTTGTATATTTTTATCTCAAAAAAAAACAGTATTAATACATCTTTTAGGCATTCACTTGTATTAGTACTGTGCTGTCCTATGCTTCGATTATTCCACCAAATCCAACTTTCCTTATACCGATTTTAAGAATTCCATCTGCCGTTCCGCTTACCAGCTGTCCTGCTTTTGGTGTAACGCCAGTACTTGTTATTGATACTTTTATGTTTGTGTTGATTTTGCCGTCCTTGGCTTTTTGAATTTTCCCACTTAGCGCGTTCAACTCGAACTCGTTCTCAAACCTCGCCCTATTTAGGCCGCCGTTCGGTTCATGCAAAATCAACTCAAATTCCTTTATTTTTCCAGACCCACTTACCAGCAAGCCATATTCCATTTCGTTTTCTCTTACAAACTTTTCAAGTTCTCCAATTACCTCATAACCATCATTCAACCTTAGAATAAACGTTTTTTCAACCAAAAAACCACCTCAATAAAAGGAAAGTTAACTGCATCCAGCTTCCCGCCTCCAAAAAAAATATTTGCTAATAGTGTTATCCTGAAAATGTTGTTCTTTTTTCTTACCTTAAATGTTAGCCTTTTTGAATTCTTTTAAGGCGTTTTCTATTCTACTTATTTTACTGCTATTTTTTGCAGGAGTGTGTTTTTCTAAAAATGCGTTACAGAATTGTTAACCTGGTTGCCTATTCAAATTTGCAGCAGACACTGGACTTGTATAATTTAGCATTAGCCATTCCAAATATCGAATATGAACCAGAGCAGTTTCCAGGAGCTGTTTTGAAAATTAAAGAGCCAAAGGTCAGCATGCTGTTATTCAAAAATGGAAAAATCATTGTCAGCGGCGCAAGCAGTGAAAAGCAAATTACTACAGGAATCAGAAAAGCGTTAAAGCTGCTTCATGAAGTTCAGCCAGAAATAAAGGTTAGAAGGAAAATCGAGTACAAGGTGGTCAATATGGTTGCTTCAGCCAGTTTGAACAAAAAACTTGATTTGTTTGAATTGGCTCTTGGCTTAGACAATGTCGAGTATGAACCGGAACAATTTCCAGGAGCAGTAATGAAGATAACAGAACCAAAGGCAAGCATTCTTCTTTTCTTGAACGGTCAACTCATTTGCGCTGGAGTTAAGAACGAAAAAGACTTAAAAAAAGCGCTAAACAAAACAAGAAAATTTGTGAAACAAGCGTTGAAGAAAACAGGTGGTCAAGCTGCCAAAATGTGAAAGGTATGGAGCGTGGATTTCCTCGAGCGTTACGCTATGCGTAAAATGCAGGAAGAGTTTGAAGAAAACAGGGCTAAAAAGGATAGGATAAAGAAGGCATTATCCTTAGACTTATCAAAAACCAGAAAAAAATATGAGCCCAGAAAACCAATTGATGCAATTAAAGGCATAGTAAATTAAACATTAACACTTATATTTTCAATAGGCAATGATGAGGTTAACTTCTGCTTTAACTGCAGGTTTTGATAAAAGACAATTGCAAATTTTCACTTATGAAACCGGTTTCAAACAAAGCATATATAGTGTTTCAAACAGTAAGGTTAACATTAACAAAATATCTGGAGATGATATTAAATGAAAACAAGATATATTCTAGCCATTGTATGCGTCATGGCCATACTAATAGGCACGGCAAGTGGATCTGCACTATCAGGAACACTCTTTGATAAAAGCATTAAAGGCGACTTTGATTTGAAAGGAAAAATTGACACTGCAAGATTTGAGGCAAAAGCAGAAGTCATGGGAATGACAGTAGAAGAATTCAAAACATTCCTGGTAGAAGAATTTGAAGCAAAAGCAGAAGAAATGGGAATGACAGTAGAAGAATTCAAGGAATACCTTGTAGAACAGAAAAAAGGAAAATTCAGAGTACTTGAGGCAAAAGCAGAAGAAATGGGAATAACAATGGAAGAACTAAGAAGACGTATTGCAGAAGAAGGAAAAGAAGGATGGATGGACAAAAGAAGAGTATTCGAGGCAAAAGCAGAGGCCATGGGAATGACAGTAGAAGAATTCAAAACATTCCTGGCAGAAGAATTTGAAGCAAAAGCAGAAGAAATGGGAATGACTCCGGCCGAATACAAAGAATCTTTTGGAAAGCAGAAAAAATAAAGACAGCGGTAAGCAATGGAAAAAAACCCTTTTCATAAAACAGACAGTCATATAGATTTTGTCCAGCTAAAAAGAAAGAAGCAAGCAATCTATATGATTTTTCTATTTGTTTCCCTGTTTTCAATTTCGTTTATTTTCTTTTCAAACGCCATTACAGAAATTGATGTTACAGTAAATGGCGAAACACCAGAGTATGTTGAAATACCGGCAATGTTTTCCACAATGCAAGTAATTTTTTTAATGATTCTCACTTTTGTCAGCACAGCGTGTTTTCTTTTGTTCTATATTGATTTCAACAAGGGCGATAAGAACAATAAGAAACAAAAAATTGCCAGCAGTGTTTTGGAAGGGGACAAGAAAAAATTGTATGAGATTATACTGGAAAAAAATGAAATATTACAAAAGGACCTTGTTTACGAATCAGGTTTTTCAAAAGCAAAAGTAACCAGAATTTTAAGAAAACTGGATGACAAGACACTAATTGTTGT
The DNA here is from genome assembly GCA_017610205.1 of Candidatus Iainarchaeum sp. GTDB lineage: Archaea > Iainarchaeota > Iainarchaeia > Iainarchaeales > JAFCCL01. The sequence continues at coordinate 112,765 of JAFCCL010000006.1, forward strand.
AAAGCCCTGGGGCAACACCAACAAAATAATAATAAAATAAAAGAAGCCAGCAAAAGCAACGAGTATAAAAATATTATAACCTATAAGGATTGTAGGCAATGATGAGGTTAACACCTGCTGACCGAAAGGAATGACGATTAACTCAACTCTGAGCCTAATTTAAATTTGTTTCGCTTTTTCTTTTATTGCAAGAATGGTGTTTGAAAAAGGCAATTTGAAGGTTGCGATTGTTTATGTTGCACTGCAGGTAATCATTTGGATAAAGTGCGCTGCGTTCTATTTGCTGTACGGAGCAGGGCGTGTTGCAAACTTTAACAGTTTTTTGTTTCCGGCAGACGCAATTGCGTTCAATTTCTTTTTTCACGAAGCAATGCATGTTGGCATTGGAATTCTTGCACTGTTATTTGGAAAGAATTTGAAAAAGATTGAGTGGATTAAGCTTATTGCAGTTATCTTTGTCGCAGTTATTATTCACAACCTCGCTTACTGGTTTACATGGTCACATGCAAGCATTGCCTATAGCGTGTTTGATTTTGCAAGCGACAGCTTAATGCTGCTCGGAGTTGTGCTTGCAGGATATTTACTTAATAAGATTTGGATGCTGTTAAAAAAACGAAAATGTTCAAAGGAAAAGATTTAAATTGTTTCAGAGCTTTAGTCTATTAACGTGATTGAAGAAAAAGAACTACTTGAAGAACTAAGGATTTCTCCTGTTAACCTTTCCTATTTGGAAACACTTTCAGATAGTGTTGGCATGCGACAGCACGCAATTCACGGAATTCCAATGCTTGAAAGCGGATACACTGTTGACGACAATGCCAGGGCATTGGTTGCATTACTTGATTTTGGCGACTTGTTCAAAAAGGAGAGGGCAAGAGGGGAGTGTGTCAGGTATCTTTCGTTTTTGAATTTTATGCAAAAGCCAAACGGCTGGTTTCACAACGTACTTTTGTTTAACAGACAGTTTGAGAATGAGAGAGGAAGTGCTGATTGTTTTGGAAGAGCTCTGTGGGCTTCCGGAAGGGCGGCAAACAGCTGGCTTGCAGAAAACCACAAAATAAATGCCAAAAAGATGTTTTACAAAGCTTTGCCGTGGGTGCAGGGACTTGAGGATTCAAGGCCTGTTGCTTTTTCCATTATTGGACTGGCAGAAATGCTAAAAGCTGATGGAAACAATCGTGTTTTGCTTGAAAAAATAGAATTTTTGGCTGAAAAAATGTTCTGCTTTTTTGCAGAAAACAGTTCCGAAAATTGGAAGTGGTTTGAGGATATTCTTACATACGACAATGCCAGGCTGCCTAAGGCAATGTTTGCTGCGTTTCATGCAACCGGAAGAAAGGATTTTTTGGATGTTGCAGAGAAAAGCTTTTGGTTTTTGGCAAGGCAAACAGTTAAGGGAGAAATGTTTGAGCCAGTTGGTCAAAACGGATGGTTTCCAAAAGGTGGACAAAAGGCGTTGTTTGACCAGCAGCCAATTGAAGCCGCTTCAATGGTTCAGGCTGCAACCGCTGGCTTTTTTGCAACAAACAACAAGGATTACAAAAAAATTGCTTTAACCTGCTTTAACTGGTTTTTTGGCGGAAACAAGCTTGGAGCTGCATTGTATGACAAAAAAACAGGTGCGTGTTTTGATGGGCTTACGCCTAAAAATGTCAATTTGAATCAGGGTGCTGAAAGCTTGGTTGAATTTCTGCTTGCAAGATTTTGCATTGAAAGAATGAAAAGACAGAAGATTTAAAATTCGTGTTACAGGCTAAGATTTAAATTTGCAAAAGCCCTTCTTTTTTTCATGCAATGTGTGCTTAATTTTTCAGAGAACAAAAAAGAAGTACAGGAATTTCTTAAGGGCTTTTCTTGTCTTGAAACAAAAAGCCAGTACGAACTACTTAGATGCAAGAGTGGAAAAAGCGTTGTAACCCTGTACAAGAGCGGAAAGGTTCTGATTCAAGGAGAAGATTATGAAAAGATAAAGGAAAGGATTTTGACAGGCATTGAAGTAAAGGACGAGGTTGTTTTGGGAATTGATGAAACTGGCAGGGGAGAAGACTTTGGGCCATTTGTTGTGGCAGGGGTTCTGGCAAAACCAGGCAGTTTGAGGGAGCTTAGGGACAGCAAAAAAGTGAAGGATATTGAGAGAAAGATGAAGCTTGTTAAAGAAAATGCTTTGGGAATTGCAGTGATTTCATTTTCTGCAGAAGAGCTTTCAACAATGCACGAGGCAGGCAAAAACTTGAACGAAATTGAGGCAAAGGCAATTGGAGAAATTTGCTCCTTTTTTAAGGAAAAAGCAGGCAATGTAAAGGTTGTTGTTGACGGAAGCCCAATTAAGGGTTGTCCCAAAGAGGTTGTGTTTTTGATTAAGGGAGATGACCTAAACCCTGTTGTAGGGGCTGCAAGCGTTATTGCAAAAAATGTTCGCGATACCTCGGAAGACAATAGAAAAAGAAGTGGGTGGGGAACTTGGTCAAAGAAAAAGAAAAACTAATTGGAAAAGGAATTTTGGCAAGCACTTGTGCAATTGCATGGAGGATTAAGGCAACAATTGCCATTACCCTGATTTTGTTCGCGGCATATTTTTTCTTTTCACAGGGCAATCTTTTTATTGAAAAAAATATTCTTCTTTCAATGTCGTTCAGTGCAGGAACCCCCTTTAATATTATTTCATACATGCTGGCACACATGAGCATTTGGCATTTGATAGTAAATGTAGTAAGCCTTGTTCTTTTTGCGTCAATTGTTGAGCTTGCTTTATCTTCAAAGGATGTTGCAGGAATTTTTTTGTTTTCAGCAATTCTTACCGTTGCATTTTTTTCCTTTTTTAATCCAGGAATCGCACTTATCGGAGCAAGCGCAGGAGTCTGGGGAATTATGGCATCCGGTTTTGTGCTTAATGCCAAAAAAGCTGTTGCCGGACTTGCAATTATTATTACCTTGTTTCTTTTTTTGTTTCCTGTGGCGGAAATTGTTGTTCAACAGCAGGAAAATTCAATGGTGCAAAACAATGCAGAACTTGAAACTTCTTTAGTGGAGGCTATTGAAACAGGCAACAAGGAACGTGAGGCAATAATTGCAATTGAAAAAAAGCAAGTGGAAACAGAGCTTAAGGAGTTTGGCGAAAGCAAGCAGCTTGCAGCAGGAGCAAAAATTGATCCTTTTCTACATTCCTATGCAGCCATTTTTGGAATATTTTATCTTTTGCTTTTTAGAAGAAAGGAAACTGAAAAATGCGTCAGAAATCAAAAACTATTCAGAGTTTTTCACAGGACAAAACACTAATTTGATGCCCTGAACACAAGGTCTCTGAGTTTTTTGTCACTTATTTCAGAAATGTTTGGCTTACTCTTTTTTTCAACAGGCTTTATTTTGTCAAGCCTTTGCTTTAAAGCTGCCATTTCAAGCCTTGTATTTTGTTTGAATTCAGAAAGGCTGTTGAGCTTTTGATTAAAATCTGCAGTATTGATTTTTTGAGAAATTGAACCGTTTTCATTGAGCTTTAGCAAAAGCTGTTCAAGCCTTGTAATTCGCTTGTTAAGATATTCCACTCGCTCTATTTGAGTTGCTTCTTCTAAAGGCATTGGTTTGACAACAGGCAAACTTCCTGCATATTTTGACCTCACAACAAGAGCTCTTTGCCCAGTTCCAGTAATTTCTCCTGTTTCCGAAAAATCATACTTTTGCTGAACTGCCTCCTGAACAGGCCGCATGGTTTCCTGAACAATTGGAAGCTCTTCCTGAACATATTGCCGGCTTTCCAAACCTGTTTCAACGCCATTAATTTCCTGCTGTTTTGCCATTGCTTTCAGCCTTTTTGGATCTGTAAGGCTTAAAAACGCATTTCCCATAAAAAGGGCAAGAATAAGCACACTTAAGAAAATTGTAGCAATCATTTTTCCCCAACCAAAAGAAATTGTAATTGCTTGTTTTTTTAACCCTTTGCAGGCAACGCCTAATCAAAGGGCGTTGTTTAAAAACTCCTGGCAAATGATTATTTCTGCACTTTTGTTTAAAAACTCTTTTAAGAGCTTATTTTTATGAATGGCTGTCAAAGCAGAAGAAATACCTAACATTGAAACTTTGTTAAAAGAAGCCAAATGGCTTGAAGGTAAGACCCTTGCACAAGTTGCAGAAAATATAAAGGAAAGCGATGAGGATTCAAGGGTTAAAACAAAAGGTCATGTCGGTTATGTCATAGAACAGGGTTTTTTGGCATACCAAAAAAACTGTGGTGCCAAACCAGATATAGAGCATTTGGGTGTGGAAATAAAGACCTGTCCCTTGAAATACAACAAGGCTAAAACTAGGCTTTCGGTGAAAAATATCACAAGCGAAGCAATGTAGAAACAACCTTTCACATGATTAAACAAAAATTTGGCTCTGATTTAATGACAAAAAACCACCTTGCAAATGTAAATGAAATACTATGCAAGGTACTTTGCCATAACCTGTGCTGCCTGATATCAGCATACTATGAATTAAATGTAGAAACGAGTTTTTGCACACAGGTGCCAGAAAAGGTCAAGGAGGTGTTAGTGTACTGACTTTTTAAACAAAGCCTAATCAAAGCAAAAGCTTATTAAGAATTACTTGGGGTAAAAATAGTTTAGGACTGCTTTTTTTGCAGGAAGTTTTTTGGTGAAAAATTTGGAACAGGAAAGGAAAACAGAGAAAAAGGAAACCGTGCAGAAAAGCACGGAAAATGTTGTTAAAAGCTCAAATGTCGAAGCTAAAAAGGCAGGTGTTAATACTGCTGAAAAAAGCAATGTTAAAGCAAAAGCAAAAAATGCAGAAAAGAAAAATTTCGTTGCCTTTTTTGAAAAAAACACTTGGCTTATTGCAGGAATTGCATGCATTGCAATTATTGCCTTACTAGTCGTGTCTATTGGAACTCCTGAAACTGCAAACGTTAACGATTTTCAGAACACAGGAAGCAATGCTGAAAGCGTTATCAAAATGATTATAGTTTCAAGCAACAGATGCGCAGGATGCGAAGAAGCCAATTCTTTTGAGGTTCTTTTTAGTGCAGAAGGAATAAGATACAATGTTCAAACAATTGAAGAAAGCACAATTGACGGCCAAAGCCTTATTCAGGCACTTGGAATAAAAAAGCTCCCTGCATATGTAATTGAAGAAGAGAGCATTGGAAGCGATGCAACAGTTACAACATCTGCCGGAGAATTTATACCACTTAAGAAACTGCTTCAAATTTACGTAGGACAGGGAAAGGGAACTTACAATGAAGGAATTTTTCAGTTTCCAGAAATGGACTTGGATGAGATTACCAGACCAAAGATTCTTTTAGAGGAACCATGCGGAAATGCAGAAAATATAAACATACAGCTTTTTGCCGACCCATACGATCCAAACAGCATTAGAAGAAGTATGGATGTTCAAAATTTTGTTGAAATTCTTAAAGGACTAGACGATGTAAATGTTTCATTTGGTTACAATTATTTACCAACCTACAGCAGGTTGCTTGAAACCTATTGGATAAGTCAGTTTGGAGGAAGTCAAGAGGTTGTAAGGGAAAACATAGAGGGAGCTGCACGTTATTTGGTGTGTGCAAACAGGGAATTTGAACTTAAAAATTTTAACAAGCTGCAGCAGGAAATGTATGCTTTATACTGTGATTTGAATGCAGCGGAAATGCCACATTATGGTGCCGAACAGCTTTCAAAATGCATTGACAGTAACCATTTCAATTCATTTATTACAGCCGACGAGCTTAAGGAACTTGAAAGAAAGGCAATGCTTTACGACGGCATAAAACTCAGCCAATGCCTTTTTACTGTTGAAAACACAAGGTTTCCTGCAAGCATTGAACTTGCAAAAAAAGTAGGAATCATTAGAACTCCAACTGTTTTGATAAACTGCCAGTATGAAGTTCGCATAGAACACATGGGTAAAGCAGTTTGCAGAATAAACAACAACCTGCCTGTTTGCAACTAGGGTTTGAAAAGAAGGCGTTTTTGCATGCCGACTGTTTTTTTTAAAGAAGCAAAACTTGTTGTTCTTTCAAATGTTTATTGCCCAAGTGAAGACAGCTTTCTTTTGGCAGAAAATGTTAAAGTAAAAATTAATGCAAGCATGTTGGATATTGGAACAGGTTCAGGAATTCAGGGAATAAATGCCGCAATGCAGGGTGCTGGAAAAATTATAAGCACAGATATTAATGAAAGAGCATTGCAAAATGCAAAGAAAAATGCCAAGGCAATTGGGTTTGGCAAAAAAATTGAATTCAGAAAAGGAAGCCTTTTTGATTGTCTAAAAAAAGAAGAAACATTTGATGCAATTGTGTTTAACCCGCCCTACGTTATTTCGGATGAAAAAAAATACGCCGACATTGACGGCGGAGTTAAGGGAAGAGAGGTTTTGGACAAATTTTTGAAAGGGTTTGCAACGCATTTGAAAAAAGAAGGAAAATGTTTTTTCCTGCAAAGCAGCCTAAATGGACAGCTTGAAACAGTTGAAATTTTGAAAAAACAAGGGTTTGAAGCAGAAATTTTATCAAGAAAAAGGCTATTTTTTGAAGAATTGCTTGTTTTTAGAACATTTAAAGCCCTCTGAATAGATTTTAATTTGTTTTCAGGCTTAGGTTATTGCATGCCGTCAAATGTTTCCTTCGAATATGAAAACGCAGTGAGTGAATACCAGCAGGCTAATTCTCCAGAGGCAAAGCTTGCCGCCTTGATTAAAATGAAGAGTGCTGCTCCAAGCCACAAAGGCGGAGAGAATTTAAGAAAAGACATCAGCAAAAAGATTTCGTTGTTAAAAAAAAGTATTGACAAGAAAAAAAAGATTGAGAAAAAAAAAGGAAGCAAAGAAAGCATTGCGGTTAGAAAAGAGGGACTTGGACAAATTGTTTTGGTTGGATTGCCAAATTCCGGAAAAAGCACTTTGCTGAATACGCTTACAGGAGTTGACACAAAAGTAGCACCATATCCTTTTACAACAAAAAAACCAGTTGTTGGAATGATGGATTATTTTGGAGGAAAGGTACAAATTGTTGAATTGCCTGCAATTGTTAAAGGAAGCAGCAGTGGAAAAGCAGACGGTCTACAGGTTCTTTCAATTGCAAGAAATTCAGACGCCATTATTTTGGTTGCTTTAGGAAAAGAACAGGAAAAAGCTGTTGCAGAAGAACTTTTAAAAAGTGGAATTTGTCTTGACAAAAAGCAGGATGGGAAAGAATTTAAAAAAAGCCTTTCAATTAATGCATTTGAAAAACATGATTTGGAAAAATTAAGAGAAAAAATTTTCAGTCTGCTTGACAAAGTGCTTGTTTATACAAAAAAACCAGGAAGCAAAGCAGACTATGACTTGCCACTGGGACTGCCACTGCATTCAACTGTAAAAGATGTTGCAAGACAGTTGCACAAAGACTTTGAAAAAAAACTCAAATTTGCAAGAGTTTGGGGCAGTGCAAAATTCCCAGGGCAAAGGGTTTCAAAAGAATACAAGCTTAAAAACAAGGACATTGTTGAAATCTGTGCATAAGAAAACAACAGCAATTTGTTCAGCAGATTTTTATTCAGCAGGATTTTCTTCAACAACCTATTCTTCAACAGGCTTTTCTTCAACAGGCTTTTCAAGCTTTTTTGAAGAACCTGAATCCCTCATTCTTGAAATAACTGCAACTGCAATAAGGAGGATTATTATTCCGCCTATTAGGTAAAGAATTGTTTGCCTGTTTTGAATTTCAACAGCAAAATATTTTTCAATCACGTGAGTTCCTTTGGAATCTTCAAAAACCACCTGCATTAACAGAGGAATTTTTCCGCTTACTTCAGGGTTTGCCACAAATAAAAATTCTTTTGCTTTATAGCCTTCGCCTGGATCAAGCGATGTTACAGTAACAACGCCTGCATTGGTTTCAAGCCCTTTAAAAACAATTAGTTCTGCTTTTATGTTTTGAATCGGTTCTGTTCCCGCATTTTTAAGAGAAAGGGAAACTGAGCCTTCGCCGCCTGTGTCAAGAGCTGTTTTTGAAAGACTGGCGTTTATTTCCAGAGGATTTTCTTCAACCAGTACATAGGTTGCGCTTAGATTTGTGTATTCACCTATTCCGTAATCAACGTAAACAAAAAGATTGTTTGTGCTAAACTCTGTTGGCTTAAGTGTTACAAGCAACGATTCTTTTTCATGGGGTTCTATTAATTCAATTGTGGTTGCAAACATTGTTTTTTCCAAACCATGGTCAATTAGTTTAAGACTTTCACCAACCGAAATTTTGAGCATTATGTTGCTTACAGGAATTTCCGAATCATTAAAAACCTCAATTTCATACTGACCTGTTTCATCAATATAAAGGGATAAAGCAGGAATTCCAGGCTCTTTTGGAGAAATGTTGGCTAAAAGACTTGCATTGGCTGTTGAAAAAAGCAAAATTAGTGCAAAAGCCAGCAAAATGCAATTCTTTCCGGGTATTTTATTCATTCCAATCATTTAATTCACCATCTTCTTTTTCCCCGGAAACAAGCCCTGAAATTTTTTCCCTGTTTTTCAAGGCATAGATAATTATTAGTGCAATTATTAATAAAACAACACCGGTAAAAAGCAAATCTGTATCAAAAGGCGGATCTGGCTCTTGGAGTCCGTCAGAATAAACTTTTAATGCATAATTTTTTGAACTTGAGGCATTGCTTTCAGATTGTTCAAAAGAACCTGCTTGATAAAATCCTTTTGCCTTGTCCCAGTCCTCTTTTGCATTTGTCAAATCCGCCTGATTATTCCACATGAAAAAATAGTCCTCGTTTAAGAGAAGTGTTATAAGCTGTTCAAGCGAAGCCTGTCCTGTTTTTTCCAAAATCTCAGAATCTGTTCCGTAAAGAGCCTGCATTGCATTGTTTCTTCGCTCCCTTGTTGAAAGGTCTGCTGAAAGGGCATCAACATTTGATTGGGTGTTTATGAAAATTTGGTTAAGCCTTTCTTTTAAACTAACAAGAAAATTGGTTTTTGAATTGAATTTTTGGATGCTGTTTGGAAGATTAGCCAAAGCATTCAGGCCCTGCTTTGTTTCCAACGGCAAATCTGTCGATGCAATTGCCTGCCTCAATTCCTCAAGTTTTTCAAAATAAGAAGGCTGTTTTTCATCAGGGTCGTGAATTAAAAGGATTTTCAATTCACTAATCATATCAAAGTCTTGGTCGATCATTTCTTTAAATTCTTTAAGTAAATTTGTGTCTGGATTACTTTCAAATCTTGTTTGGAAAGAAGACGTTTCAAGCAACGAGTCACTTAGAGCATCAACAATGTCACGCATTTCGTCAAGCCTTAAGATTAACGAGTCTATATCTTGCTGCAGATCCGGAAAATCTTTAAGTTCAGACTTAACCGTGATTAAATCAGTTTTTTCGTTTTTTAAATCAGCGTTGAGTTGCAAAAAATCGCTCACGCTTGCCGCGTCAAAAAGCCACAAGTTTAGATAAAGCAGTCTGGCTTGTTCAGCAACATCAGTCTTCAAATCAACATAATTCCATAGAAAGTAAGCTGTCTTAATCAGGTTGCGCCTTGCAATTATTGAATCAGGCAAGACAGGATTTGTTCTGTCAAGAATCGGAATGAAACTAGTAACGCTATCTCCATTGGGAACCATTATAACCCAATAAGCTTTTCCAGAATCGATTATCTTTACAACTTGGAGAGTATCCAAAGATTCACTGCTGTAAAAGAAATTATTTTGCTTTGTTGCAAAATTTATGGCATCCTGTGCACTTATTGCAAAAGCCTGCGAACACAAAAAAAGCAAAGCTAATGCTATCAAAAACCTTTTGACCATTGAATAGTAATAA
>JAFCCL010000013.1 GCA_017610205.1 Candidatus Iainarchaeum sp.
CAGAAAACACTGCAAGCCTAGTATTGCAAAACACATCAGGCGGAAAAATCACAATCAATTCCATCACATTTTCCGGAGACATAGGCGACACCCTAACAGGCTACACACTAAACAGGCAAACAATAGACCCAACAACAGACTTCCCGCTCGAACTAACTCCAGGAACCGAAATCCTATTAGAAAATCTTGCAGTCCAAAAAAACGGAGAAAACAGCAGCATATTCATAGAATACACTGATGCAACAGGCTTGGACAGAAAAACAGAAATCAAATCAGGAAACGGAGGGCCACCAGGACTGGCAGCAGCATACTGGTTCAACGAAGGAAACGGAACACAAACAACAGACACAAGCGGAAACAAAAACACAGGAATCGGCTTTGACGGGACAGATTATGTTGATGTAACAAAAATAGGAGTCTGGAACAATCTCTTTGATGACGACAAAGATTTTACTATTACTGCATGGATAAAAGCTTATTCACTAACACACTCCAGCATTGTTGGTCAAAGATATGGTGATTCAATGGTTTTTGGATTACGCAACACAGGAAAACTTTTCCTTAATATGGATGATACCAGAGCTAACAGCCCTGAAAGCACAAGTGCTCTTACCATAGATAATTGGCACCACATAGCAGTTACTTTTAGCGATTATAGAAACGCTAGTTTTTATATTAATGGGTCTTTTTCAGGTTCAGGAATTGCCAATGACGAAATATCTCCACAAAACAATTTATTCATTGGATGGCAATCCAGATTTGACGTAGGATCTCCAACATATTTCAACGGCCAAATTGACTCAGTAAAAATCTACAACCGTGCATTAAGCGCAGCAGAAATACAAGCAGAATACAACAGAGGCAGTTAACAAAAAAACTACAACATGATTTCTCCACTAAAACAAAAAAAAAATAAGAACCAAAACAACCCCCCCCAAAAGCATTAAATTACACCACAAACATACAATAATAGACCAACAATGAACCAAAAAGCTCAGGCTAGCTTGGAATACTTAATGACTTACGGCTGGGCGCTTGTAATAATTGCCAGTGTTGTTGGAGTGCTTGTTTTTGTCATAAACCCAACTTCTGCTACAGCCAGTTTTTCAAGCTCTGACCCTTCAAAAATCATGCTAAAAGGAAGCTCAATAACAGAAAACACAGCAGGTCTTGTATTGCAAAACATAACAGGCGGAGCAATTAAGGTTAATTCCGTTCACTTTTTTGGAGATTTGGGCGCCGGAAGCAACTGGGCTTTGAACGGCGTTTCTCCGAAAGATTTTCCAATTGAGGTTTCTGCCGGCAGCGAAATGCATTTTAAAAATCTTGTTTCACAAAACAACTGCACTAATGGCGGTTCTATTGTCCTATTCTATTCAGATTTTGCCGGGTTTGAAAAAAGAGCTGATATTTCATGCAATAGCGGCGCCAAAATGCCTATTGTCTGGTACAGGTTTGATGAAGGCAACGGTGAAATTGCAAGCGACAGCAGCTGGAATGAAAATGCTGCAACCCTTAATGGAAATCCGCTTCCAACTTGGGCAAAAGAATGTCCATCCAATGATTGCATTAGCTTTGTTGGAACAGCCAGCAACTATGCTATAAGTCTAAACACAGTTGAAATTCCAACCAAGTATACGGTTATAGAATGGGTTAAAGGAGAGCTTGCTAACCAAAACGGAGCTCAAAACATTTATGGAACAGGATGGGATAGCAAAATCGCTTTTCGCCATGCTTCGGTTGGCACGAACCCGGTAACAGGTTTTTTAATAAGAGATGCTTCCGATACAACTTACTACAATGTTTCGGCATATTCATCAACCCATTTAGACGGCTTGTGGCACATCCTTGTTGCAACAGTGGACAGGGAAATCCTTGAAGTAAATGTTTACCTTGATGGGGCTTTGTTAAAAAGTCAAACAATACCGAGCCATTACTCTGGATCAAGGAGGCTTATAGTAGGGTCTTTTAGTACTGGTTATGGTCTCCTTTACGGCTTGAATGACGAGGCCAAAATTTATGACAGGATTCTAACAAACTTTGAGATTTGTTCCCTTTGCCTAGAACACAATCCAACAGAAACAACCTGCAATTGCACGCCCTAGAATTTGGGGTTTGGTTTCTTAGCACTGGTTGCATTAATGCCTCTACTTTCCTGAAAACTTTTAGGCTCTGTAAAAATCATTTTATAAAAGCGCATTTGAATGCCTTAAACCGACATTTTTTGCTGGCAAAATAGTTGTAGGGATTCATAAACAAAACACAGAACTTCTATACCGCCAAACTAATTGTGTTGTCCTGAATTAATGTTCCTTCTGCATTTTTTGTGCATGGTTATCACTTTAAGGCTTTGTCTTCGTAGGCTTCGCATGGTGTTCTGAGGTAGCCATTTTCTAGGGTTATGTGGGACCGTCTGTAGTTGTAGTAATTGACTGCTTTTCGTAACATACCGAAGTGCTTTTTGAGCTTTTTGATTGTGTCAAACCATTTTTCAAGTTTGCCGTTTGTTTGGGGATGTCTAACTCTGGCTTTGATGTGCTTTATACCTAACTCGTTCAAGCGTTTTTGAAATACATTGTCTTTTGGGTTTTGGCAGCTTTGTCTTATGACTGAGTTAGACCGCCTCATGGACAACGCCAAAATCTACAACCGTGCACTCTCTGCAGCAGAAATACAGTCAGAATACAACAACAGCAAGTAACAAAACCCCGGCACACTTTTTCCACATCCAAAAAAAAGGCAAAACCCTTCAAAAAGTATTAATTACACTTAAAACATACAATAATAGGTCAAAAATGAACCAAAAAGCACAAGCAGGATTAGAATACTTAATGACTTACGGCTGGGCGCTGGTAATGGTTTCTGCAATCATAGGCGCACTAATATTAATCACAACACACACAACCAACACAACCACCTTTTCAAGCTCAAACCCAACAAAAATCATGCTAAAAGGAAGCTCAATAACAGAAAACACTGCAGAACTTTTGTTGCAAAACATAACAGGCGGAGCAATTAAGATTAATTCCGTTCACTTTTTTGGCGATTTGGAAACTGGCTCAGATTTTAAAGTTAATGGAGCCATACCTGCTTTTCCAATTGACATTACAGCCGGCGGTGAAATGCATTTTGACGGACTTGCTTCGCAAAACAATTGCGGTTCCGGTGGCAGCATTTTTGTACTTTACTCCGATGCTTTTAATTTTGAAAGAACTGTTGAAATTAAGTGCAACGGCGGTGCAACATCCAGTGTTTTAAATGCTTGTGATTATACAACTTGGACACTTGGACAAGGAAGCGTTGGAGGATTTAGCAAAAATGGAACAGACACTGAAAATTGGAGAATTATGGGCGAAGACCCATGGGGCAAAACCACTATTGTCTGGGAAGCAAGGCCTGACGATGCAGGTAATGCAAGCGGTGGATGGAACTACTATCTTCCAATTGATAACACCAAACTATACAGATTTTCTGTCTGGGTTAACAGAACAGTTTTGGGAGCTAATGGAAGGTTTTATTTTGGAACCACAGGCTATGGGGCGGTCTATGGCGTGACTAGATTATCTGATGAAACCATACAAACTAACCCCTATTTTTATACTAGTTCATCTCCCCCTTCATCTACTCAACTGCCAGAGGGAGAATGGGTTTTGGTTGTAGGCCATGTTTTTCCGCATACTCATACAGAAAATTTAAATCACCCTGATTCAGGAAGATATACACTAAGTGGGCGCTTGGGAAATATAGCTAACGACTACAAATGGCTGCCTGGAACCACAGGCAGCAGACACAGAACTTATCTTTATTATGCCACAGACATTTCAGCAAGGCAGCAATGGGTTTATCCGCGAGTTGACGTGATAGATGGAACAGAGCCATCAATAAATGAATTATTAAATGGCTTTGATTCATTCATAACATGAAAACATTTTTACATGCTGGTGTTATGCGCAAGCTATGGGCTCTGTTGAAATCATTTTTAAAACAAAATTTGAATGCCTTACCCAAATTGTTTGGCAAAAGCAAATACAGGTATATGGCATTAATGGAATCTATTAACTCATTCATCAAACCTATGCTTGGTAGCTATGCTTGGCTTTGGGCAGGCAGGCAATCGCCAAAAACAGGCAATAATTAAGGCAATTGCTTGCAATTTGGAGTTGGTTGGCTGAAGCATAAAATTGTGGTTTAGTTATAAACTGCCAGGGATTTCTACTCTGCCAGGTTATCCAAAATCCTTAAATACTTCTTTCTGCCTTTTAATTCCTGAGGTCTTATAATGGTTAATTGTAAAGGACAGGAGTCTGCCCCGTTTGAATTGCTTATTTCAGTAATTATAATGGGTTTTGTTATTTTTGTTGGTTTGATTGCAATGAACCAGTTGAATGAACAAAAATGCATTAATGAAACAAGGGCAAAGCTTGAAGAAATGAAAACCAAAATTGAAACAGTTGTTGCTGAAAGAAGCCCGCAAAAAATAACATTTCTTCTAAACACCTGTTACAATCCCAAAGACGAAGATGTAAAAATACAGGACCATGGAGAACCTGCATTTTGTGCAGAATACTGCGGTGCAACCAAAAACCTTTGTACGCTTTTGCAGTATTATTACAGTGGAGTAAATGACACAGGCGGTCAATCTGAAAGGCTTTGCCTTAACATAAGTCCTGATGCCGATTTTCCAACAGCCGGTGGAAACTGCCCTGACAAAGAAGGCTACGAACTTGTTGACTTCAGGGACGAAATTGTACAGGGGCAATACCTTTTGGTTAACAAAACAGGCGTTACAAGCACATTTCCAACAGTATGCGCTTACCTAAAAACAAATTGATGTTTATGCTTTGTATGGTAGGGAGATTGATTAAACATGATGGGTTTTACTTTAAGTAAGCTAAATCTTTTGATTTTGGTAACTGTTTTGTTTTCAATAGTTTCCTTTTTCCTGTTTGCCCTTACAGGAATTGTTGTAGGAAACCTTGCCCAGCTTATGGTCAAGGACTATTCCGAATCGGTTTTTGGGCTTGTTGGAGGAGGTGATGACAAGCTCTGCCACACAACAACTGTAACAATTCCTGAATCCCTTAAGTATTTTGGCGGAATGACTCCAACCCAGTATTTTTTTTATGTAATGAACATAAAGCGTTTGCCAAAAGAATTTGAGGAAGGAAAGCTAAGCACTCTTATTTTTCAGATTGCAAGCAGAAAAGAGCCTGATAAAATAATTGCCACAAGTAGCATTGACATAAATGCAGAAATTATTTTCTATGACTGGGAAACAAAACCTGAAGACAGGCTTGTTGAAAAGGACTCAATAACCCTTGACCCAATGTCAATTGGAATTGCTCCAAAAAACAGCATGTATTTAATCAAAGAAGTTTACAACGGAAAAACATATCTTCATGTAATTTCCTGCTCTTCATCTTCCAGCCAGTGTCTTGTAAACCTTGACAGAGCTTCCTGCTGGCTTTCAACCTGTGAAGATGCAGATGAACGGCGTGAATCATCCTGCTTTCCAAAGCCGGAAGAGTGTGTTTCAAAAATAAACTGCGGAGTTGAATAAATTGAAGCCAAAGAATTTGCCAGGAATCAAAAGCTCGTTGCCTGATTCCAAAAGCTCAAAAGGTTTTCTTGGACCTATTGGAGACGATCTTCCATCTTTAATTCCTTTGATTTTTGCCCTGATGATGTTTTTTTACGTTTTTACTTTTACCTGGAATATTTTTGACCAACGAAGCATGGCTTTTGATGACGCAATTTCAGTTCTGCGGGTTGGAAACACTTTGAAAGGAGGCAATTATCTTAGAGGATTTAATATGTTCAACCAAAGGTGTGCAGAGGCTCAAAATATTAGGGGTGTAAAATTTATGGCAGGATTGCTTCCGCTTTCAACTGGCCCCGGCCAGGAATTTATTGGTCTTGATGTTGAAACCATTGAATCTGATTTTTTTATTGATGGTGGTGAAAAGTTTATCTGCAGCAATGTAAATCTTGGAGAAGAAAAACCAGGGCTTGAAAGCTCAAACCTTTTTATAAGATCTTTCCCTTTAGCTCTTGAATTTTCTAATACTAAAACAGGCACATTTTATGTAAGACCAATGCTTTTGGTGGTGGTAACATGGCATTAAAGCCAATTGCTTGCAACAGAATGCTAAAGCCATTAACTAATAAAAGTCAGCCAGGCTTTCTTAATTCAAAAGGTCAGGCGGCACTTACAGATGCGCTTTACTTTCTTCTCATAGTTTCAATAATCTGCACAATGCTGTTCTTTTATGCCTCAAATTATGGGCTAACGCTTCAGGAAAAAGTATCAAACCAGTACTGGAAAGAATATGCCACCGGAGCCCTTGAAACAATATTGTACTCAAGCACTCCAAGAATAGCGGGACATTCACTTGACAGTACACCTGAAGTGGATTATTTGCTTGCAGCTGTTAAGGAAGACTTTGCAGAAAATGGAAAAATTGAGGAAACTGCTGAAGTGCTTAAGCAAAACATTAAGGGAATAATGCAGCCTATTGCCCCTGGTTTTGATTACATGTTTTACTTTTACCTCTTTGACGCAAAAGAATTCGCATTTGTAATGCTTTATACAAGGGATGCACCAACACTTGGCGATGCAGGAATTGAACACGGTGATGCCAAAATATTTTTCTGCAATCCTCCATCCCTCAACACTCTTGAAAAGCTTGTGGAAGGAATAGGTGCAAGCGCTCCAAGCAATGCAAGGGTTCAGTTCATTGAAATCAGTGAAAGTGACATTCCTGGCTATCCTCCTGCAGAAGTAAACCTTACAATGTGGATTCCAACCCCTCTTGATTCTGAATTGCTTGACGAACTCAATTGTGAATTAAATGAAACAATTCCATCTTCTTAAATCTAAAACTCAATTGTGAATTAAATGAAACAATTCCATCTTCTTAAATCTAAAACTCAATTGTGAATTAAATGAAACAATTTCGTTTTTTTTTTAAATCTAAAAATAGGTTTGTTCTGAGTTATTTTTTTATTTTCTTTCCACAGCCTGGGCAGACAAATGTTTTAACATTTCCAAGCACTTCTACTTTTTTTGCGCATTTTTCACAAAAAGCAGTTCCGCATTCAGGGCAAAAAACAACGGCTTCGGTTTCAGCACCGCATTTTGGGCATTTGTTTGAAGCGCCTGATTTTTCTTCCATGCTTTCAAGCCCTTCCAGACTAAATTCGTCTTCGCCAATTTTTTCAAGCTCTCCAAGTTCACCGCTTTCTTTTTCGCTTTTTTCAGTTGAAAAAAGGTCTTCAACACTCATTCCTTTAATTTGTTCACTGCTAAGGCCAATTTCTTCTTTAGGTGCTTCAAATTCTTTTTCTTCAACCTGCTTTTTTTCGTGACCTGGCCTGACGTGTTTTCTTTTCTTTTTGCCTGTTTCAGTTCCTTCAACACTGCTTTTTTCTCTTGGTCTTTTTCCCTTTTTTCTTTCAAGCCTTTCAATTGCCTTTTTTCTTCGTGCTTTGTCTTTTAGCTGTGCGTAAATGCTTTCAGCAATGCTGTCGTACTCTTTTTTTTCAGGAAGCCTTTTGTGCTGTTCCTTGAATTTTTGAACCTCTTCCATTGCAAGGCTGGTTGCAATTTCCTTGCTTGACATTTCCTTGCCTGAGGTTCTTTTTTCTTCTGGCTTTGGGCTGTAGGAAAACTTGTTTTCATCAATTCCAGTCATTGCCTCGTCAGTTGGTTCAATGCCTTGTCTGTCAAACCTCTGCAGCCTTCTTGGAGTTTTTTTGCCCATAAAATCAACAACACTTTCCTTGATTGCAAAAACAATTGCATAAATCCAATTGCAATATAATACTTCCATTGCAATGCAATAATTCAATTGCAAAACAATACTTCAATTGCAATGCATTTATTGAGAGAAAATAGGGCTTTATTGTTTTTAATTGTTTTGAAAAAAAAGAATGAAAATTGAACCTTGTGATAAGGCCAAAAATTATAGAAAATTGTGTTTTTTGCTAATAAAAAACACCATTTTATTGTTATATCAATTAATATAACAACTATTTTTAAGCTTTTTGTCTATCCGAAATTTGGAGCAAATTCTCAGCTGTTGGGCAAAACGGAATTTTGGGGTTTCGGCCAAGCAGGCTGATCGCTTTTTTTAGTGGGATTGTGTTAAGGCAATGTTGAAAATGCTTTTTTTTATTTTCTTTCTTCAAGAAATTGTCTTGCTTTTACTATTTTTATTCCATTGAATTCTTTTAGTTTCAGCAGGTGGCAGTCTCCTGTAATAATGTAGCCTGCTTTTGCTTCTATTGCTGTTTCAATAAATTTGTTGTCTGATTTATGTTCAACCACATTTACTTTTACTTTTGTGGTTAATTGGATTGAGTTGTTTAAGTAATGTTTTATAATAAAGTTTCTTGCCTTTTGGAATGTCCTTTTGGTAGTTTCTTTCCTGTTAAAAACCTCTTTTATTTCGCTGATAATTTGTTTGCTTGTATAATTTTCTATCTTGCCAAGGACAAGTTTTTCAAATATTTTTGCCGGAGCGCCTTCTCTTGCAATTAGGGCTGAGACAACAATGTTTGTGTCAAGCACAACAATTGGCTTATCTTGTTTTGTGAACGATTTCATCGACAGCAGCCTCAGAAAGCTTGTTTTTTGCCTTTGCTCTCAGGGCCCTAAATTCTTCAACAGCCTTTTGCTTGTCCAGCTTCTTTAAAACAATTGTTTTGTTATCAATGGGAAACACAGTAAAGATAGTATTCTCTTTGCTTTCGGTAAATTCCCTCGTTTGTTTTGGAATAATTACCTGCCCCCTGGTAGACATTTTGGTTGTTTCA
Organism: Candidatus Iainarchaeum sp.; assembly: GCA_017610205.1. Classification (GTDB taxonomy): domain Archaea; phylum Iainarchaeota; class Iainarchaeia; order Iainarchaeales; genus JAFCCL01. The sequence continues at coordinate 8,818 of JAFCCL010000013.1, forward strand.
ACATTTGGCTTCATTCAATCACCTATGCAAAATAACATGTAAACTTATATATAAGATTTTCTTATAAGTAAGATACCTGTTTGTTGCTTGTTTTTTGGTCCTGTAATTTTTTTATTGCTTTCTTATCAATATTTTTTTTGCATCTTTTTTAAACTTTGTTTCAATTTTCGGCAATTGCCTGCATTTTGGCAAAAAAACCATTTCAGAAAATTCTTCGAAAACAAAGGCTTTTAACACCGTGCATAGTATATTATTAACATATTACTAAGGTGTTTTTTTGTGAAAATGTTGAGTGTTGAGGTTGGTGAAGATTATGCAAAGGCCATTGACAAGGCTATTGCTGCAAGCGGGCTTTACTCTTCCAGAAGCGAGTTTTTGAAGGATTCTATTAGGAAAAACCTTGCTGATACCATTGAGCTTAGCTGGAGCCTGGAAAAGTTCAGGGAAGGGGCGAAAAAACTTGGTGCCAAAGCAAGGAAAAGAGGCTATGCTGGCGGCTTGCTTTCAAAGGAGGAAAAGGAAAAAATTGCTTTGGATTTTATAAAAAAGCACGGGCTTTAATTGAAATCAGAGGGTTCAAACGATTTTATTTCATTTTTGGCTTTTTCAAAGTCTTTAATGTTGAAGGTTACAATGCAATTGCATTTGAAGGCAATTGCTGTTGCCGCATGCAGTGCATCAGAATAATGAATTCCTCTGGCAATAAACTTTTTCCAAGGCAAACCAGGCTTTATTCTTGCAGTTTCAAAATTGATATTCTGTTCTTTGAAATAAGCTGTGATTTCATCTTTGCTCAAATAGGTTTGTTTTTGAACCTCTTCAAAAAACAGGTCGGACAAAATAAGGAAATGTTTCTTTTGCTTTACTTGTTCAAAAAACCATTCTGCTTCAACAAACAATCCACACAGGTTTCTTCCAAGCTCTTTGCTAAACAAGGAAATAAAAACATTGGAATCCAGGTAAATTCTTTGCATATCAAATTCATCAATTCTTCATTTAATAAACCATATTCCAATTTTCGGCAATTGCCTTTTTTTTGCAGGGTATGTAAGTCATTTCGAAATCTGATTTTTTGAGTTTTTCACAATAGCCTTTTTAAGCGCTTTTCTTGCGCTGAATATTCTGCTTTGGGCAGTTCCGAGCGGAATTTTAAAATGCGCGGCTGTTTTGTTATAAGTTCTAGTCTTTCCGTTGTTAAGCCAGTATGAAAATATATCTTTTGTTTTTTGAGAAAGTTTTGTTTTATCCAAATACTGTTTTATTTTTTCCAATATTGCTTTTCTGTTTGTTTTTAAAATATTTTCTGCAGGGGTTAATTGTCTTCTGTCTCCGTATATTGATAAAAAATCTTCACAAACCTCCTCAAAGTGAAGGTTCTCCCTGTTTTTTTCAAACTTAAGGATGTCGCGCATATGCCTTTTTCCAATTTCAATGGCATAAAGTTTCTTTGATGCCATTCCAGGCTTCCACTTTTTGGAATTGGCGACAATTTTTATTACTGCTTGTTGAACCAGGTCTTCTTCAAGGGCTGGGTTTTTTGTTAGTGTTTTTGCCATCTTTTTTAAAATTTCAAGCGAAGGTTCTACAAATTCCCTGTATCGTTTTTCGGCAATTTTTTTTATTGGCCATCTTTCAACTACTTTTTTTTGCAACGGTCCCCGTGTTGATACTGTTCTTTTCAGCATAAAATAGTTTAATATTGTTTTTCCTTAATAAACTTTGCCAAAGTTTTTCATTTTTTTTATTTCATTCTCTTTCCTTTTTTGTTATTCCATTTCCTTTAAATTCTTTTAGTTAACTAATTAATTGTAGGAAGTGGCAAATTTTGCTTTTTTTTTGCAGGAGTTTGCCTTTTTCCGGTGGTGGAAAATTTTGTCCTTGCCTTTTAGTGAAAAAAATGTTCTTTTGAACGAAGTAATTTTGGGAAAGCTGTCTCCTTTGCAGAAGAAAATTCTTATTGAATTGGGTACAGGCCCACAAACTCTTGATGTTTTAAGCAGCAAAACAGGCTCAAGTGTTTACACCATTGGAAAGCAGTTAAGCCTTTTGCAGATGAGGGCAAGTTACAATCCCCTGCATGGAAAGGGAATTTCAAAGCCTTTGGTAAAAAAGCAAAAGGGTGTTGGAATTAAGACAACCTACTTTCTTGCACAGGGCTTGTAGATATTGCAATATCGGAATTAAAGATTTTAAACTGTAAAGATTTTTTTATTCCTTTGAATGATTTTAATAAATTCTTTGTCGGCATTCGTAAGTCTGGGATTTTTATCCTTAAATCGCATAGACTCTACAAAGCTTACGGCTTTTTCTCCTATTAATGCTGGTGTTGCCCTAATTGGTTTAGCCATCTTTTCCACACTCCAATTTACTAAATAAATTATCCTATCAACATTTTTTTAAATTGAAAGTTTATTCTCATATATACACCTTCCTTTATGTATAAGTTAAGTAGTTTTTGGCTTTATTTTATGTACAAAAACATGTGGTTTTAGGCAAATTGCCTGTTTGCTGTGCACTTATTTTTAACCAAAAGCCTAAAATATGAAAAGCATTCATAATTCTTTCATGCCTCCAAAGAAACCAAGTAAACCAGTGGCAAAGGCAAGAAAGCCCAAGTTCAAAAGCAAAAGGACAAAGTGTGAAAAGCGAAAAATTGTTAGAAGACTTGCAAGGGAAGCAAAGCCTGGGAAAAAACCATTGGCTGAACCCTTAACCATTGCCCCTGCTGCTGAAAGGAATGCCGCTTTTAAGAAAGGCAAAATGGTTTTTTATGATGGCAGGAAAAAGCTTTCTATTCCGATTCACTCCTCTGCTAAATTTTTAGGTTGCGCTCACACTTTGCACCTAGCAGGTGTTTACAAGATAGCTGGTAATTCTGCAGGCAATAAGTACGTTGGATTGTTTTTCACTACTATTGCTTCTTATCAGCAAATTAATATTCATTTGCTTGTTGAAAAAAGCAATGGGGTTTTGGAGCCAGGAAAGTATTTGGGTTATGCTGCTGCTGAGCATGACCTTGGGCATATGGAAGTCCGTCAGGACTTTAAGCGTAGGGGTCTTGCTTTAAAGGCTGCTCTAAGGGGTGAAAGACATGTTAGGTCCACGAGAAAAGGAAAGCATTTGTTTAAACTTCGTGCAGTACACGCTGGCTTTGAAGAAATTATTAAAAAGCTAGACTATCGTGTGTTAGACCTGTATTCTAGTCCTTACAATGAAAGGGTTTTGATTATGCAAAAGAATGGCAAGCACCAGCCAAAAGACAATTTGAATGAATTTGTTCGAATTGAGGCAATTGACCCAAAGACTGGAAAGGAAAGAATGTTTAGTTTTAAGATTGGGGGATGAATGGATTTTTTTGAGTTTCTTTTCCCAATTGAAAAATGAATGATTTGAATGGATTATTTTTTTTTACTTTTATTTTTTGAATTTTTTTTTGTTTTGATTTTTTGGGAATGATTGAATTTTTGTTTTTTTTATTTTTTTTTTTATTTTTTTTTTGAGTTTTTTTTTGAATTTTTTTTTATTTTTTTTGTTTTTTTTATTTTTTTTGGCGAGTTTAATTAATAGATATATAATTATTGAATAATATATAATATTGAATAATATATAATAATGAAATGAAAAGAAGGTTTTTATACCAGTTTTGCTTTCTATATATATTATGCCTTTGGAATTTATTACTGGAGTAGTCCTTGGTTTGATTGATTTAATCAGGATTTCAATTATTGTGGCAATTCCTGCTTTTTTTGTTGTTCTTGTGGCGCAAAAGCTTAATGAACGGATTCAAAAGGCCTTTAAGCTAAGCTGGATTGTGTCAGCTTTTGCCACGAGTTTTATTGTTTTGCTTCCGATTGTTTTTTTGGCTTATTTGATTCCCTATGCTTTGGGTTATTTTGCAAGCCCTTTTCCAGGAATGACCTTTCCTGATTTTATGCAGCTTACTGTAATTGATTATGCAATGGCTGTAATTTTGACAATTATAAAAAATGTAATTACTGCGTTTATTTTTGCCGTGCTGTTAATGCCGTTGCTTTTCTTTGCCTCTTTTGTGCAAGAAAAATTTTTGGAAAAAACAAAGTTGCCGAAGTTTGCAAACTTGTTTGTTGCAACGTTCATTACTGCTTTTGCTGCCTGGATAATAATTCTTTTCATTTTTCCGTGGATTTATGCAGGAATTTTTGAACTCTTATGGTGGGGTTTATGAAATCAGATTCACAAAAATTTTTGTGCCTTCTTTTGGTTGCGTTAATGATAAACCTTACAATAAGCCCTGCTTTTGGAGAAGAGCTTCCTGCAACAGTGCCATCTGCTGAAGACTCTGGAGCAGATTTTGCTCTCTCGGAAGTAATTGACAATCCTATAGAGGTTGAATTTGCCTGCTTTTCTCCTGAAAACGAAAGATATCCTGGAGAAAACACTTTGCTTCCAAACGAGATTGCAGCGCTTAAAAGAAAAACAGAGGCTGAAAATCCTGGTTTTAGTGTTGACAATGTAAACAGTGGCAGGGGCAGTAATGAGGACCGGGACCAGCTTAAAAATGATATAATTGTACAGGAATCAGAGGACGGTGTTGGCGTTGTAAATGAGATTCCTTCCGGAAAAATTGATGTTGGTGAAATTTCGCCGCTGTTTAACAAATGGTTTTTGGGTCCTTTTTCTTTTGGAGTAAGCCTTGATGACACAATAAGGCTTGGGCAATGCAGGGATTTGCCAAGGCTTGAGGCAGAGGAACGAGGCTGTCCTTTGACTGATGTCCAGCTTTCTTACAGAAACAGCGGTGACGGAATTGTTAATAATGTTAAAACAGTTTGGGATGATTTCAAGGACTGGGTAACTCCTGATGCAATTTTTGAGGGAAATACAGGCCAGTATACTGAAGAACAGCTTGAAAACATTCAGCTTAATATTTCTGCAACCACTGATTCTGAATTGCTTGAGGCAAAATATGTTCAAAAAGAAGTTAAGCAAATTCCAAACAGCGTGCTTACAGAAGAAGTTGGAGCAAGCATGAAGACTGCTGGTGATTCTTCTGAAAGCCTGATAAGCATTTACAGCATGTTTGACAAATACTACAACAGCTGGTTTTCAACCGAAATGGTTGTTTCAACCTTTGGCCCGACCCTTTTTGGAACTGCAAAAAAGTATGCCGGCTGGTTAAAGCGCAGGGGGCTTGCCTGGGACACTACTGACAACAGGCTAATGCAATGGTTTAGAAGAACCTTTTATGACCCAGGCGGGCTTTTTGGAGAGGCAAGGCTTAAAAGAATGGTTACAAGAACGGACAAATACGGTTTTGGAGATGCCTGGACAAAGGGAATTGAGGCAACAGGAGACTGGGATTCAGGTTATGCTTTTATGAAAGGCGGAAGCTTTAGGAAATCGATAAACGACTGGTCAAAACCAGGCGGTTACCTTGACGAAATGACTGACCCTCTTCAAAGAGGCGAATTTTTTAAGCAAATAAGGGACTTAAGGGCTTATGCTCATACAAACAGGGCAATTTGGTCAGAGAAAAAAGGCATTTATGACGCTGCTGTAAAGGCTGCTGGTGAAGCAGGAGCAAACAGCCCGCAGGCAAAAGCTGCTCTTATGGATTGGGCGCAAACAAATGCAGACCTTATGCTAAAGGCAGACGGTACCTGGCTAAGGCTTGATGCAACAGAGCTTTGGATTAAGGAAGAAGTTACAGGTCTTTACAACAAGGGAATAAAATTAAAGGGAACTAACAACTTTCTTGCTCTTGCAGGAGACAGCAAGCCGCCTGCCAAAGTACAGCAGGGGTTTATTCAAACAGTTACCAACGGTTCTGGACCTTATGGCCCAAAATGGGGAGATGATGCATTTGAATTTACAACCAAAGACGGCATGCTTGAAATATTTAAAATTGACAAAACCGGTGAATTGATTGACGAGGTTCCTGTAGAGGATTTGCGCAAGGGCTTTTCAAGATATGTTAAAAAGGCAGCAAAAACAGACAAAGGCGAGTATGTTGAAATTAGTGAGGCAACAATTCCCTATATTGCAAAAGAGTCTCCTACTGGCAAAGTAGGAATTTACACTTCAAACTGGAAGCTTGACCATCTTGAAACTCCTGAATTGTATGCAAAAAGGCTGACTGACTTAAGGTCTGACAGGGCTATGAATGTAATGTCAAAAAATATGGACAGGCTTTACAATACCCTTATTGAAAAGAATTTTGCAGGGCAAAGCAGAAGATATTACAGCTGGCTTGACAAGGCATTTTCCCACGAGCAAGAATTGCTTAAAAGTTATTTGGGAAGCTTTAAGGGAGCAGCAGAGTGGACTGCAAAGCCATTCCTTTACTGGGGTGGCAAAAGGGCTTTTGGCTTTGAAGGAATGTCTGCATTTATGCTTCCTGACGAATGGAAAGAAGTTGAGCTTTATACAGATGACGAAACAATTTTTGACGACGCATATATTGATGTGTTTGCACAGCATGGAAGCGACGAAGGCGAAATATTTGTACAGGTTTTGAATTATTTGCCGTGGAAAGCTGTGTTAAATTATGTAAGTGAAAAGTTTGCTCCAAACTCTGTTGACAAAGCATATGACGAGTGGACAAGTCCTTCTGGTGGATGGAGAAGGGGCGTTGAAAACATTGCATATTTTACTTCAACAAGGGATGATTGTGCAACATGCGAACTTACTCTTTCTCCAATAGTTCTTTCACAGGAAGAGATTTCTGATTTGGAAAACAAGGGAAGGGGAAGGGCAGTAATTGCCTTTAATGTAGAACAGGATATGAAATCATATTTTGTTGAAGACATTCTTGACAAGGATGTTGGAGAAGACGGAACAACACTTATTGCATTCGGGCACCATACAAACATAAGCGGAGAATCCATGCAAAGTGCAGGGCAGGATGCAAGCGACATAGACCTTGTTCTGGCAAGAAAGGACAATGAAACCTGTTCAGATGCAGTAAAAGACCTTGGCCTTGGATTTTTGGGAGACGACCCTCAAAGAGTTGGGGCATTGCTTGCTGTCAGTGAAAGCGGCCTATATTTTGTTTTTACAGGAATTGGCCTTGTTGGTTCTGCTCTTCAGCAAACTCTTTTGGCTCCAAGGCTGCAGGATTGTGTTGACGACCTTGAAGGCTACTACCTTCACATGTATTCGCCGTATGATGAAGCAAAGGAAGGAACCTTGACCCCGAATGAAAACGCAAGCAAGAATGCAGGTGACATAATTCAAAATATTAACAATCTTGTAAAAGGCGGAAACACTGCGCCTGAAAAAGAAAAAGATGATGATAACAAGCCTCTTGTTGATGAAAAAGGACAGCCTTATACTGCGCCAACAAGTTCTGAAAATGATGACAAGATTGTTTATAATAGAACTCTGGAAGGGGATAAAACCGAAAGTAAAAATTTAGTTGAACTGGCAATGGAAAAAATTACTGGCCAAGCTGAAATACTAAGCCAAAGGACAGAGTCTGCTGCACTGCTTCAGATTGATGTTAAAACAAAAGGCGAAACCATTGGTCTTGCATTTTTTGAAAAAATGTTTTTCTTTTGGTATAACGGTAATACATTGCCAGCAGTTTATGACACTGTTAGCAGGACAGTGCTTGAAGACAATGACAAGGATGTTTCAGTAATTATTGACAAGAAAGACGGAACAATTTCTGTAAAAGAAGAAGGAAAGCCTGCTGAAGAAATTATTTCAAGCGAAGACAATGTAAGGCTGTCTACAGAAAACCTTGCTGTTCCTGCAGAAGTAATACCTCAAAGAATTGGCCGGGTTGTTTTGCCAACCGGTTCTCCAATTGAATTGTTTGAGTTGAATTGGCAAGGCAACTTTAAGGTTTTAGACCAAAGTACTTTGGATTGCATCAGGCAAAATGTTTTGGAGCAAACAGGAGTTCCATTAACAACCAGGGATATTACTGAAGCCTTTGGAGAGGCTAAAGCAATTAAAACAGACCGTTATCCAAGCATTACTGCAAGCGCAAGCCAGCAAAGCATTATTGCAAACGGAAGCCCTCGTGAAATAGTTTATGGTCCATCAGCGCGTGTTGTAGTAATGACTGACATGAACACAACTCTTTTGAATGGAAGGGCAATTCCTGCAGGAGACTTTATTTCAGTGGCGTTTAAGAACGGTGTAATTGTTTACAAGCCTGCTTCCGGAGGAAATCCGGCAGAGCTTTTGATTTGGCTAAGTTACCATGAAAGAACAATTTTGAGGCCAAGCCAGGTAAAGGGCTTAAAGGCAACACTTGACAGTGTAACAAATGCTGAAACAGGGTGCCCTGAACCTGCAATAAACCTTGAGGCAATTCCAAACCTTGATGCAGGTGAAAGAAGCCAGATAACTGAAAGGGTTGAAAATTTCAACCAGGCAATAGAAAAAATGGGACCGTTCCAGATATTTGACACTGACAGGCACAGGTTTGTCTTTTACAGCGAAAAAACAAGCCCTGGCTGCGACCCGCAGGATGAAGGCTGCTGCCAGGACAGGGTTTCAATAATTAACAAGGAAACAGGCGAGGTTTATGACCAGGCAATTGTCGGAGGGGTAAAGCAGACTCCTGAAGGAATAGAGTTTACAACAGAGGACGGAAAGAACCACACTCTTGACTTTTCTGCAGACAACGGAGTTCCAAAAATAAGCTACAATAATATGGCTCCTGAAACTCTTACAATGGCAAGGGGTCCAAACGGTGCCTTTTGGTATGATCCTGATGATGAGCTTTGGAGGCCTTACAATGCACAGCTTTTGCCATTGCTTGAGGCTTTTAAGACAAACGGAATGGACATTAGGGAAAGGGCAGATGGCAGTGTAAACGGGATGCCTGGCGGAAATACAATGAATGTTAATGTCGGTGGCTCTGCTGAATCGCCTTTTAATTTGCCAAGCCTTCCTTTGGCGCCAATTGAAATGCTGCTCTTTATACTAACCCTAATGGCAGTAATTTGTGTTGCAAGAATTGGCATTGAAAAAAGGCTCAGTGGGTGAAGCTTTTTGAAAAGAATTTTGCAATTTTTTCAAGGCTTGATTGGTGGCCTGTTTTTGAATGGAATTAGGGGTGAAGCTTTTTGAAAGACAATGAACAATTTCTTCTTTTTCTTGCTGTTCAATCCAATGGATTGCACAGTCTTCTTAAAATTTCAACTGCAAAAATTTCAAAAGAGTTGGGAGTAAGCCAGCAGACTGTTTCAAGAAAGCTAAGGGAACTTAGAAAGGCAGATTTTATTTCACTGGAAGCATCTCCAAGTGGTTGCACTATTTCACTGACAAAGAAGGGAATTGAATTGCTTCGCTTTCAATTTTTTTCATTGCAAAAGCTTTTTCAGCAGGGAAAAAGCAGGGTTTTGCACGCCAAAGTAAAAATTGGTTTGGGTGAAGGGCGCTATTATATAAGCAGGCCTTTTTACCTAAAGCAATTCAAAAAAGCCCTTGGCTTTAAGCCTTTCTTTGGAACCCTGAACCTTGAAGTTAACCAGGCAGAACTTGCTGGCTTTGCTTCCTTCCTGACTTCTGTTGAAATTTCCGGTTTTGAAACAGAGGAAAGGAGTTTTGGCAAAATTAAGGCATTCAAGGTTTTGGTTGAAGGAAAGCAGCCTGCGGCAATAATTTTTCCTGAAAGAACTGCTCACAAAAAGAACGAGGTTGAAGTAATTGCTTCCTTAAATCTTAGAAAAAAATTTGGATTAAAAGAAGGAAGCAAAGTAAGTATTTCAAGGGCTTGAATTATTTTTTTTTAAGTTTCTTATAGTATTTAGAGTTATAGTATTCTAACATTATTTTTGTTGACGTATTCACAAATTTTATTTCTGCATTTTGCAAAGCCTCTTGGTATTCTTTATAGTACTGGTTTCTGTTTCCCCAGTTTACTTTTCCTGAGCTAACTGCGGCTTCAAGCGCTATCAATGCAGCTTTTGCTTCTGCTTCATAGGTTGTGTTCATTTCTTCTACTGCCTGGGCATATCTTTCGTTGAGAATTTTGAGTTCTTTGTAAGTTGCCCTATCTCTTCTGAATTTCCTTACCCCTCCGTATTTGCTAAAAATAAGTTTATCCCCTAGTTTGAATGGATGCATTGGAAGCCATTTTTTGGCAAGAATTTCTTTTGCAATGGTTTTTGGACTTTTTACCAGGTCTTTTGCAACAGCTTTTCCTTTTGAAACATATTTTGGCGCTGTTTCTCCCAATTTAAGACCGTGTTTTTTTATAAAGTCTTTTATGTTTTTTTCTTGTTGTTTGTGCATTATTTCAAATTCAAAGAAATTTCTTTCAGCACCCTGTCTTGGCGCAGGTCTTATTCTTCTTTCTGCACGAATTGGTCTTTCGGTAATTGGTTTTGGCGGCATTTTATTTTCCTTCTATCCTAAAGGCAAAAGAAGGTTCTGCTTTTTAGGCAAATAAATTGTGTTTTTAATATTTTTAAGGCTTTGCTCAATTCATAAAAACAGCCAAAAAGTGTTTATGTGTACATTGGCGTGTGTGTTCCGGTTTCAAATTTTTTGACGTCTCCGCTTGCCTGCTTTAATTGCTTTAGGTGTTCAAGCAATGCCTTTTCTGTTTCCTTTGCCTCTTTTTTTAACGGGGCTGTGTCAATTTTAAAGCCAAACATTTCGTTGAGTTTTTCAATTAAGGCAGCGCTTGCCTTGTAGTCTGCAGCAATCTGGACATTTCCCAAAAGGCTGAATGCTTCCAGTGAACGGTCTTTGAATTCAAGCATCATTAATGCCGTTATTCCGCTTGTAATTCCTTCTTTTATTACTTCAACTTTGTGCTTTTCAAGCATTTTTTTGCTTGCGTTATCTGAAGCAATTCCATAAACTGTTTGCCTTCCCTCTTTTTTTGGCAAGGCCCTTATTCCGCTTAGTGAAATTATTCTGTTGATTTTCTTTTTTTCAACCCAGTCGGTAATCCCCTTGCTCATTTTGTCAGTAAACACTTGTGGAACAATCTGCTCTGACACCAAAAGCACTATTTTGTATTTGTCGCTTACATAAATTCTGCTTGGGTGCACTGGCAGTCCGTTGTGAACCCTGATAATTGGAACAAATGTTTCCGAAACAATGTATCCTGCTTCCCTGCAGTCAATTTTTTCACTCAAGTACTTTACTGCAATTGTTCCAACAAGACCCATTCCTGGAAACCCTTCAATTAGAGTATAGCCTGCAACATTAATCGGCTTTTTTTCAACAAATCTTACCAGTGGCTTGCTTTCCATTTCAATTCACCTTCAGGAATAAATAGAATTAAGTTCTTAATAAGGCTTACTGTTAATGCAATGGTTATGGCAAAAGTCGCCAATTTTGGGAATTTTGGCTCTGGCAATTTTGGAAATCATGTTCGCTTTTTTGAAATAGATGCTTTGAGGGGAATTGCAGTAATTGCAATGATTGCCTTTCATGCCTTGTTTGCATTAAACTTTCTTGCAGGCTATTGCTTTGAACTGAACTCTGGTCTTTTTCTTTTAATGGGGCGTTTTGCCTCAGTTGCCTTTATTTTTCTTGTAGGAATTTCCCTAACTTTAAGTTACAATAAGGCAAAAAAACACAAGCAGAGCATTGCCATTTTTAGCAAATACCTGTTCAGAGGGCTTTGGATTTTCTTCCTTGGTTTGTTAATAACCCTAATTACTTTTCTTGCCTTTCCTGAGTTCCCTGTTTTATTTGGAGTACTGCAATGTATTGGACTCTCAATAATTCTTGCCTTTCCCTTTCTTGCATTTCGCCGTCTAAAAGGAAACGCAGAAATTTTTTTCCTTGGATGGCTGTTTATCACCGCAGGAGTTTTTTTGTCAGAAATTTCAATTCAAACACCCTGGCTTTTGTGGCTTGGCTTAAAGCCAATTGGCTTTCAAACCCTTGACTATTTTCCACTGCTTCCATGGTTTGGGCTTGTTCTTTTGGGAATTTTTGCAGGCAATATCCTGTACCCCGACGGCAAAAGAAGCTTTGTTTTGTCAGATGCTTCGCCAAATCCTTTAATTGCATTGTTTTCCTTTCTTGGCAGGTACAGTCTTGTAATATACTTTTTGCACTTTCCTATTTTGGTTGCGATTGTTGAACTTCTTGCCTAGTTTCTATAGGCTTAATTTTTTTTCCAAGTTTTGTTCCGCATTTTGGGCAAAACGCGCTTTTTTCAGGAGCTTTTTCCTTGCAGTTTGGGCATTTCAGAACAGTTTTTTTAATGCCTTTGACAATGAAAAAAATTGTTGTTCCTGCAATTATTATTCCCAAAGCCTGCATTGCTAAAGCCGCTGTTGGGAGCAATGCAAAGATATCGCATGGGTTGAATACTATTTCAAATCCTTTTGGCATTGAAGCAATTTTTGCACAAGCTTCAGAGGTAATTCCTGTTACAAGCGACAAACCTGTTCCAATTACAAAAAGCATTAAGCCCATTGCTGCAAGATATGCCTTTCCAAACATGCAAACAAAAAAGTGCAAACTCCTATTTTAGAGTTTCGGCAAAGGTGGCTTTTTAGCAAACTTTAATGTCAATACAGGAATACAATGAAAATGCATATACTGTTTGTTTAAAGCGTTTTAATATTACAAAACCTAGTTTCTTTAGGTGATTTATGTCCCTGCTAATTGCCTCTTGATGTCTGTTTAAAGCCTTGGCTATCTCAGAGATAGATTTTGGCTTGTCTGCTTCTTGAACTTTAATAAGATAGCGTAGCAAGTCTATCTTTTTTGGGGACAAAAGCTTATCTAATTGTTCATAAGAATCCAGATACAACATATTTTTGGGTTGAGCAATTTCTTTAAGTGGCTTTTTTGAAAAAAGTTCTTTGTAATCTGATTCAATGTCTCCGCCAATTAAGATGGTTAAAGCATTTTTTTTATTCATTTCCACACCCTCTTTTTTTTATATAAAATGTACTATGATTATTATAAATATATATAACTAACTAGTTATATAACTTTTGTGTTAATAAATCTTTGGTTTTTTATAATTTTCATTTAAGCCACTTATTAACATACGATTTTTTGTAATTCTTCCAGTTCTGCATTATATCTTGTTTACATTCATTAAAAGTAGCTTGGGATATATTTTTTCCTTTGAGTCGTTCTCCTTTATCGTTTAGTGTTCGATAAAAACGATGCGCATGGCAGTGGCCGTGTGAGGTATCATATTTCATTACTTCCTATTTTGATTCTCTCTGAGAATGAATTTGTAAGACACAAAATGAAACCAATTTTTTTTGAACTCTATCAAAGTCAATTCTTGTCATAATGAAGTCTTCAAGACTTTCTTCCAATAGCTTTTGTTTTGTCCAAGTTTCTACAGGCATATAACATCAAATCATAATATATAACAAACAAGTTATAATCTTATATATTGATTTTTTTTACCATCTTTTTTTCCTGCGCTGGATTTGAATACTGGGCTTAGTTTTTGTCCAAAGTTGGCAAACGCTTTTTTTGCTTGTTCTTTTTTTGAAAGCTTTTACTAAAAATAGGTTTGCTGCCAAACCAACAAAACCAAACAATATAATGCAAATGCTGGATATTGTAAGAAACCGGTAGAATATTGCCTGCCCTGCTTCCTTGCCAAAGACACCTTCCATTGTTTGAATTGCAAAAAATGCTGCAAAAAACCCAAGAAATACTCCAAGAAAGGCCATTGAAATCAAGGGGGAAAGAACAAGCCATTCGTTTTTTACTGTCTTTTTGTTAGTGGTTTTTGTTCCAACCCAAAACATTGTTGCAAGCGCTGCCAAAAAGACAGCTCCTGTTAAAGCAAAGTTAAAAGTTTCCTGAACTGTCAACTGTGAAGGCGAAATAGTTCCAAAAAAAGCAATGGAAATGTTTATTGTGGCAACAAGACAAAGCATCATTGCTAGAAAAAAGAACAAAGGCCCGTTGCCATCAAAAACTTTCGCAATAAGTTTCTTCATTTGTTTCAATTAAAGTGCAAACAAGTATTTTAGGGTTTCGGCAGAAGAAATTAACTAATTTTAACTACCACATAAAACGCTGCAAACAAAGAAATTATCCCTATAACAACTAGCGCATTTATTAAAATTGTTATTCAATCAAGGTCCTGTTCAACAGCAACATACTTGCATATATAAACCGTATCACTTGGCTGGGCAATTGTTCCATCTCTTTTTAGCGGCCTGCGTTCGCCTTCTGGAAAAAATTCTTGAACTGTTTATTTTGGAGATGCAAAATCCATATAATTATCATAAGTTATATAGGGGTGATAGAACCACAATAGGCCATGCATTGAGGAGCCACGCTATTGTCAGGTGCTACAGGACCTAATGCGATTATTACACTAAACGCAATGAAAATAAACAGGCAGGCCAGATATATTTTTAGAAAAGTTCCACGGTGCATCAAAAATATTAAGTTCTTTCCACTATTTTATTGTTTTGCTTTGATGTAACTGCTAACAGCCCCTGAGAATTGGCGTGTAATGCGTTTAATAGCTGATTTAATCGTGTCCTATTTTTTGTCCTATGCTGTTTGCTTTCCTTCTTTTGTGTTCTTTTGTAAGTTAAACCACAAATTCAGCATTTTAGCTTTTGCAAGAAATTGAAAAACCGTTAGCAGTTACTTTGGGGTTTGAAAAAAATGGTGTCGTGGTTTTGTTAGTTGCTGTTTGGAGTTTTGTTATTTGCCGCTGTTGTATTCTGACTGTATTTCGGTTGCACTTAGAGCTCTGTTGAAGATTTTGACTTCATCAATTAAGCCGTCAAACAACAATCCTCCGCCTGTTCTTCTGCCAATATTTAGGTTATGACTCCCTGGTTTAGTATTATCATGTGCTTTATTGCGTTCTCCTATATTTATGCCGTTTATATAAGCGATTTCGTGTTTTCCGTTTAATGTCCAAGCCAGATGATACCATTTATTTGCCAGCCAATCGTTTTCTGCAAGTTCTTCATCTATGCAGGCACTTATTCCTTCATCGTATCCTGTAGTACCATTAGAAGTATAAGTGTGAACACACCCGCTTTGATAAATATCTAATTCATATTCTGTGTAATGCTTTCCGACTATTGTTTGCCTGTATGGCAAGGTTGCAGGTATTTTAAACCAAGCCATCAAAGTCATCTCTTTAGCCATATCTAAGCTATCGCTATCACTTATATCAACATAATCCACTATTCCATCAAATTGCAGGCATTTTCCGCTTGGGCACTCTGAACCAACCCAAACAGGGCCATCAGCTCCAGCGGGCTTTAGCGTGCCGTTGTTTCCATTTCCGCTGCTGTCTGATGCAATTTCGCCGCTG
>JAFCCL010000014.1 GCA_017610205.1 Candidatus Iainarchaeum sp.
AAACACTCAACTCACCCAACTGCATTTGTTTTATAATCCATTTAACCTTTTTCTTATTCAGCTTCCTCATATAGATTACCAAATCTACTGAGGAAGCTACTTCTTTTCTAGAGAAGAACATATTTCGGGACAGGACAGTTCAGGGAAGCTGCCAAAAGTTTAAAAACCCTGACCCGTTGTTTGTGGCAGGCATTGTTATAATTGCAATCATGTTGCTTTCAATTGCCTTGATTTACAAGTCAAGGAGAGGAAAGAAAGGCAGGGCATAAAAAAACAATTAAAAAGAGCAAAAACCTAATAATAACGGGTTTTTAATGAACAAAAAAGCGCAAGCCAAACTTTCACCAAGTTTTACAAAAGACGACGCTGTTAAGACAGGAAGGTTTCTTGCGTTTTTTATTATTGTTTACCTGGCATTGTCAATTTCAATCAGGTTTTTTGCTCCAATTATTGTAATAGAGCAGTGGGTTGCTGAAAACGTTTTGGCATTTCTCCAGTTTTTAGGGCACAATGGTTATGTGGCCTTGGGTGAAACCGCTGTAATTCACCTTGAAGGCGGGCAGGCAATTGAAATAAGCGAGCTTTGCACTGGTTTAATGGAAACATTGATTATTGCAAGTGCAATAATTGCATCTGCAGGAATTGACTGGAGGAAAAGGCTTTTTGGCTCTGTTTCAGCAGGGCTTGCAACAATTGTCCTCAATTATGCAAGAATTGTCTTTACAACTTTATTAATTGTTGGCACAGCAGACCTTGCGCTAATTTCGTTCACCCACAACATTTTGTTCAGGGCATTTCTTTTAATTTCAATTGCAGGAATGTACATGCTTTGGTTTTGGTGGGCTGTAAAGGAGCCAAGGACTCTGTAAAAATCCTTTACAAATAAGGCCAAATAGGCGTTTGGATTGCACTCATGGCCATCGTCAGATCATCATCAGAAAGTATTAAGGGTAATCCAAAAAGGGTTTAAAGAATAAGGGTAGTCAAATTTTGACAAAAAAAGGACTCAAGAAAAGTTTATTAAGTTCCCTGCTTAACAATATATTGTATTATCTCCCTGCCTTTGCTTCGGCAACGGCAGGTTTATTATCTCCAGGGGATTGTTCAAAACAATCCCTTGCTTACGGTTTTTCTAATGCGTTTAAAGAAAGAGAAAATCATAGTTTTCATTGATGGAAGCAACCTTTACCATGATTTAGTAAAGAACTTTGGAAAGGCAAAGCTGGACTTCAAGGCCTTTGCCGACTTTTTGGCTGGCAAAAACAAGCTTGTGCAAGTCTATTATTATAATGCTCCACTCAATCAAAAAGACAATCCCTCCGCCTACCAAAGCCAACAGCGCTTTTTCTCCTCCCTTAGAAAGATTCCAAGATTTGAGGTCAAGCTAGGTCGGCTTGAGAAAAGGCCAAAAAGCCCTCCTGTCGAGAAAGGTGTTGACGTTAGAATTGCTGTTGACATCGTTACTCACGCCTACTCCAACATTTATGATATTGGCGTCGTTGTTTCAGGCGACGCTGACTTTGTTCCGGCAATAAAGACAGTGCAAGACTTTGGCAAAAAAATAGTAAACGTCTGTTTCCCAAAAACCAAGTCATTCCACTTAAACCAAATTTGCAACGAAACGATAACAATTGACAAAGAGGCTTTTGACAAAATTTGCTGGAAAAAGAGGGATTGAAAATAATAAAAGAATTTGGAAAGTTTTGAATGAGTGGACTGAAGAGAGCTGAAAGATTAAAGCTAGCAGAAAAAAAACCTGAAGGGCTTTCTTGTAAAAGCAAAGACCAAAACTTATGCAGGTAACAGCAAAGAGGTTGCCCCTCAAAGACAAGGTTTCAAAGAACTGGAATTCAGGGAAGGTAACTGGCATTATAGGGATAGCTATGCTGGTTTTTTTATGGCGCCTGGTCAAGAAGTTGTTTACTTCAACGACAAACCTTTTTGGGCAATGGCTTATGCCGGAGGAATGCTACCACAATACAGGGAAGACAAAGAGTTTGCTTCAAAAACATTTTCTTTTCTAAAAAAAGCTTTGTTACAGGTAAAAAAAAACAAGACCGTTCAGAGGCCCAGAAAATTTTAAAGAAGCGGGATGGGAATACAAGGACTCAAGTGAAGGCACTATAACAGACTTCAAAGGAACAGAACAAATATACTATCAAGGAAAAGAGGTCTTTAGGCAAAACTATGTTGGAGGCCTCATAGAACACAAAACATAAGAATAAAAAATAGGCCCAAAAAATTTTCAACGAAAAAAAAGTATATTACCCTGAGCACATCAGGCTAATTGTCAAATCATCATCGGCAAGGCAATCATATATTATTCGGATTTGTTTGGGCAAAGCATAAAAAGGCGATTTTTTTATAAACTACTAGGCATTTCTACACCGACTTAGTCAAGAAAAGGTTTAAATAATTGAAGAATGTTATTTAGTCAATGGATTTAATGAATGATATTTTTCCAAAAGTAAGGCTTCCAATAATAGCACTTATTGTGCTGTATTATTTACAAATTGTTCTCATTACAGCCCTTGACAGTTTTACCACAATACAGTTTGACACAAACTTTAACATCACTGTATTAACCGCCATAAATCTTACGTTCACAGTATGTGCCTGGATAGTAATTGCGTGGGCTGGATTAAAAACAGCAAAGGCAACAGAAGGCGGGCCAATTGACGGAGCTTTTGGAGGCGCAATGGCGGCAGTAATTGCAGGACTTTTTGTAAGAATTGTTGCATTGCTTTTTTCAATCAGCAGCCTTCCAGTACTAATAGCATACTCACCAATAGGTCCAGCCGGAGGATTTGCAGGAGGCGTTGTCGGAATATTTTTTGGAATTGTTGCAGTAATTCTTGGGTTCTTTGTTGACCTGATTTTTGGAGCAGGCCTTGGATTCCTTGGAGCAATGGCACACAAGGCAAGCCCTAAAATTTTTGAAGGCTATGGCCTTGCAACTGCAAAGATTACAGAAGCAAAAGTTTTTAAGAAAAAGAAGAGAAGAAAAAGGTAACAGGGGATATCACTGTGCAAGGGCAAAAGTAGGGCAAAGAAAAGGTGCAAGAAAAGGGGCTTTGGGGGAGGCGTTTTCCGAAGCATTAAAGACTTGGATTAAGAAAAAGTAGGCTTATTACTGCTTCTGTATATATCTATAAATAAAACAAGAATAAGCCAAAAGGCTGTAATAAGACTTATAAAGGATAATGACCTAAGAAATGACTATAAAGTCCCTAGTATGGTTCCAGAGGTTCGCCTCTGGGGCAATGCTGGGAAACTGCATTAGTCTATTTTTTGATGTGATTTTTTGCCTATTAAAGCGATTGGATTTGTTGATGGAAATAATTTTTACCACAACACGAAGAAAAATGGATTGAACTACAAACAAGCAGACTTTTCTGAAATGGTAAAATATGTTTGCAGTAAGAAAGATTAGGAGTATAAAGGATTTTATTATTACAATTCTATTCCAGACCAACGTGAAAATAAAATCACATACTTTAAACAACTTTCTTATTTTGACCAAGTAAAGAATATGGATAAAAATTTAGACACAATTATAAGGAAACTTCGATATGCTTCAGATAGGGAAATATTAAACGAACTCACCAAACGCAAAGAAACGTTAGGCTCGTTGAATTTGTGCAAAGACTGTATGGTAAAAATCAAACCTTGTTGTTATGATTGTGTAATGAAAAAAAGCGCGAGAGAGAAAGGAATTGATGTTAAGATTGCAATTGAAATCGTACAAAAAGCTTTGGCTGATGAATATGACGCCTGTGTTTTAATTTCGGGAGATTCAGATTTTGTTCCAGCATTACAATTGATTGAAGAACGTGGGAAGAAAGCATTTAGTTTATTTATGCGGTGTAGAGGGTATTCTTGGGAACTAAGAAATAACATAGAGTTTCATGCAATAAAAAATAAAGATTTTACAAATTTCTTACCATCTGACTAATCAGCCTTTTATGCAAACCCTACTTTTCATCAGCCTTCAATGCAAAAGAACCAATATATACTACTTTAATATATTAGTTTGCGTTTTTCTTATTTAATGCCTTAAAATGGCAAAACAGGTTTATTTTTTGGTTGTATAAAGATTAATATAGTATTGAAGAGAAAATTAATTAGGCAATTAATGCAAACAAAGGAAATTGAAATTAATCAGGCAATTAATGCAAAATTAAGCAGGGGCAAGTGAAGTAAATGTTTTCGGAAAAACTTGGCGGAATTTATTCAGCGCTTGAAGAAAAGTATTATGCGGTTCTTGACTTTTTGGACGCAAAAGGCGTTCCTGTTTATGCCTACAATGATGCATTGGAGGAAAGGGGTTTGCCTGCTTTTCCCATAACAATTGCGTTGATGGTAATTTTAATTGCAGGAATTTACGGCATTGTTTTTGCAGGAACCGGATTAAACCCTGCAATTGAAATCAGCTTTGAAGACCAGTTTAATGAAAGCGTATCAGGGGTTGCAGTAACTGTAAAAGATTCTTTTGGAACGGTTTTGTTTGGGCCTGAAAAAATTACCAATGGCGAAACAATCAGACCGCAAAGAATTCCGATTGGAACAGAAATTGTAATTGTTTCCGAAAAGTTGGGATTTGATGAATCGGAAAAAAGAATTACTGTTAAAAGAAATGAAATCAGCACAAGCATTCAAATGCAAAGGCAAATTAGTGCAATTGATTCAAAGGTTCAGCTTTTAGACCAGGCAACAGGAGACCCTGTAAGGGGAGCTTCTGTTTCACTTGAATGGCAGGGTTCAACAAAAAATGCTGTCAGCGATAATGAGGGAAAGGCAAGCTTTGCAGGTGTCCCTGAAAACACTGAAGTGTTTTTGACAGTGCTGGCAGACGGATACGAAACCCTTTCTGCAAGCTATTCATTTAAGGAAAATGAGTTGAAGGGAATAAGCCTTGTTGGAAACAGTGCAAGCTTTTTGGGAAATTCAAACATAGTTGTAAGCGTCTTTGACGAAACAGGGCAGCCTATTAGCGGTGCAAAAATAGTTGTAATGGACAGGGAAACCGACACCAGCATTGATGAAAGAACAATTGAGGGAAACGAAGCAATTTTTTCAATTGCCAGAGGTTCAAGCATAAGGCTTGTTGTTGAAAAGGACGGATTTTTAAGATATGATTCAATGGAATTTGACGAAGGCAGAACTTTGAGACAGGATGAAGAGCTCTGGCCGGTTACACTGAATGTAGGCGGAACAAGACTTGCTGTTAGCATATTTGTCGGACAAAATCCGTTGAGTGACGCCATAATTCAATTGTTTGACGTCAATGGAAATTTTGTTGGCATGAAAACAACAGGATTTGGCGGAAGCGTTGAATTCAACGGGCTTGAACCAAAAGAATATTTTGCCACAGGATACAAACAGGGCTTTTTGCCAATGTGGAAAAAAATCAATGTTGCAGAAATTGAAAACACAAGCCTTTTCATTGAATCAGCCGACAATTCAAACAGTTCATACCTTGGAATTTCTGTTCTTGATTCATTTAAGTCAATGGCAAACAATGCAGATGTTACATTTAAAGAAAGAATTGAAGGCAGCGAATACCCGCTTGGAATTCCTTCAATTAAAACAGACATAAGCGGCTATGCAAGCATTGTTGCAAAAACCGGAACGATGGTTATTGTTGAAGCAAAAAAAGAAGGAGAAGAAGGCATTGGAGAAAAACTCATTGAAGCAAACAAAGACAACCAGCTTATTATAGAACTTACAAAGCCGTTTGGAATTGTAAAACTTGAAGTGTTTGACGCTCAAGGAAATAAGGCAGCAGGACACATAGTAATTGAAAGTGTTAGCGGAACGCTTTTGTTTGACGGAAACCTTTTTGATGGAAGCGTTTTCTTTGACAACGAAGGCAACACCGAAGCCGTTGTAAATATTGAAACCGATTCAGGCAAAACCTTTTCACAAAGAATAAATGTACAGGGACAAGAAACAGCAGTAATAAACCTTGGAGAAATTTCAACAAAAATTACGCCAACAATAGAATTTGTCGGAATTTTTGACAGCGAAAATTTTCCAGTTGAAGGAATTGCAAAAGGAGAAGATTACTGGCTTGCATTTCAAAGCACCTGGCCAACCGGAGTTGAAAAAGGCGGAGTGCACGTAAGAATCGGAGCAGACGGAATTGCATTTGTGGATTCACAGGAAGAATGGGTAACAGGATTTGAAGCCACAACATCAAATTATTTTTACGGAAAAAGCTACCAGCCACTGCCGGCTCCAGGAAACGAAACAGCAGATATGCAAAACTCAGGAATTGCAGGACAGGAAAACAAGTTTGTAGAATTATACTTTGAAGAGCCAGAAAACACTGTTGCATTCAGGGTAAAGGTTTCATCAAATTACCTCATTTCAAAAGACAGCATTGAACTGCATTACAGAGCATGGACAGAAGCAGGCGGAAAAATATTCAGAGAACCAACTGACACAGAGCTTGGCGAAAAAATGTTTACAGATACAAAAACAGGACTTTATGCAAACACAATTAATGAACAAATTCAGGTTTTTGCAGCAAAACCAGAATGCGAAAATGAATTATGCGGAGCCTACTTCTTTGTGCTTCCAAACGGACTCTACATTGACAAACAGGATTTCAAAGCAGTTACCGACGAACTTTACGCACTTGAAATTGACCTGAGCTCAAACAAGCCATTGAGCGTTACACTAAAACTTGACACAGACAAAGCCTTGCCAAAACTACAATTCACAGGATACGACGTTGACGAATTTGTAGACCAGCAGGAAGGAGAATTAATGCCGCCTGAAACAGACCTTTCAGGACAAGGATATCTTGAAGTTGGCGAAGTGAACTGGGAATTGCAGGAAAGCACAAACCCACTTGGATTCACCCAAGGAGGAGAAAGCACTTCGCTGACAATTAGCGCTTTGGGCGTAAGCCCTGAAAGGCCAAGAAAGGTAAGAGTATATTTTAAAGCAGTAGGGGAAGGCTCTGCTGAAATAAAAATGCAGGCAATTGGAGAAAGCGTTTTGGACGAAAGCTTTATTTTTGAAATTGAAAGAAACAAGCCATTGCTTGTAAGAATTACCCCAAGCAGTCCGCAAATAGGAGAAGCTTTTACAGTAAAGGTTTTGGACGGAGAAGACGGAAGTGCAGTGCAGGAAGCTGTTGTGCAGGTAAAAGATTCAGCCGGCAAAATTGTTGCCTCAGTTATTGGAAAAGGAAGCACAAGACACGGATTAAGCGGAGAATATTATTTTAGAAACAGCCTTGACCCAGGCTTTTACACAATCCATACAACCGCGGCAGGATACAAAGAAGAACAAGCAGAACTTACTATTGCAAGAGACGGAATTCTGGAAGTAAAAAGCCCTCTAAAAATAGATGTTTCAAAAGACTCAGGAGAACAAACAATTTCGCTTTCAATAAGAAACACAGGAGAAGAACCTGTTACAGAACTTACATACGAAATAGAAAAAGGCGACGACTTTCCTGAAGAATTTTCAGTAAGCGTTACCATGCCGGCAGAAATAGGAAAAGGACAGGATGGAACAGCCACAGTAAGAGTGCTTGTTAATCTGGATGAAGACAGTGAAGAAAGCCTTTACGGCGAAGCAGACCTTGTTGTCAAAGGAATGGTTTCAGAAAATTACCCAACAAGCAATATTACAAAATTGCAGATAAATTACAACAAGCAGCTTGACGAAGGATGCCTTTACTTTGACATAGAGCATTTAATGATAAGGCTAATTGGCAGGGCAGGAAGCACAGGAACAGGCGAAATCGAAGTTGAAAACAGATGCGGTACAGCACTTGACCTTAGGGCAAGTTCGGAAGCAAAATACCAAGACCCGAATTTAACAGTAACCGTTCCAACACTCAGAATTGAAAAAGACGAAACTGTAAAAGTAACAGTAAGTGTTTCAAACAGAATTGAAAGAATGAACAGCCTTAACGAAAGACACGATTACACATTAAAGTTTGAATCAAGCCAGATTGCAAAAACAATTCCTGTAACAGTTGAACTTTCCAACCCAAGAACAAATTTAAGCTATCCTCCAAACATTGCACTCTGGATGGTAAGAAATGCACAGGAAGAACTTGCATATGCACAGGCTCCAATGCAAATAATTAACAACAGCCAAATTCCGGTTACAGGATTTAGAGCAGTTGCAAGACCGGAACAATACAATGCCGGCATAACCTTTGACATAAGGCCTGAAGAGAGATATGGAATAAACCTTTTCCCAGGCCAGCCAATGGCGCCTCAAAGATTTGTTTACGCAGAAACAAAGCAAACAGAAGCATTTCAAAAACCAGGACAGGGATATGTTCAGCTATCAGGAAATGTTGAAGGAAGAATACAGCCAAATTTGGGGCTGATAAGGCTAAGCGCAAATTATTCAGGAATAAAATGCCTAAAAGCAAGCTTTGTTGACAGCTCTGAATTCAGCAGTACTGAAGCAGGAAAAGGAACGCTTGAAAGGGCAATAAAGATAAGGAACGAGTGCGGCGAACCAGTAAGAATTACCGGCATAACAAAACCTGAAAAAATAAGCGGAAACACATTTGCAATAAGCCCGGGAATAACACTCAACCCAGGAGTTGAAGGCAACTTCAAGCTAATTCTTTTAAAAAGCCAGGAAACAAAAACAACCGGAGCCATTAAAATGGTGGGGCTTTTAGTAAACCAGGGAAAGTACATTGAATCAAACGAATTAAGCGTTACACTAAAACTTGGAGAGCTTGCAGCAACAGCAGAAGGAAAGCACACTGCGGAAATATCAATAAAGAAATGCGATTCAGACAGCTCAGAAAGAATTGCATTCCCTGTTCTTTCAAGCGACTGCACTGCAGGATACTGTGATGCAGAACAGCTTGCAACATTCCTTACAAACAAAGCAGAAACACTTGTAAAAACAGCAAAAGAAAAAGCAAGACGTGCAGACTTCAGTGCCGAAGGCTTTGGAAACTGCTCACAGCCAGAAAAAGAATACTGCAGCTTTGTCGACATGGGAATTATTAGCGAAACATTCCCTGTTTTCCTACAGCTTGACAACATGACAAAAGAAGTAATGTTCAAAGCACTGAGAGAAAGCAAGGAAGAAATTAAAGATTACGATGTTCTGCAAGGAACAAAAAGCATTGAAAACATTGGAGGAGTTGGCTTTGACTTTGGCAACATAAACCTTGGCGGAAACTTTAAAGGATGCGGAAAATATTACGTTGAGCTTATAGGTGCTGCAAGAATTCACAACGGAGAAATTATAGTAAGCAAAAACACAAAAGACTTCTGGATTTCAATAAATGTTATACAGGAAAGGGTAACAACAGACGAATGCCTGCACAATATTGAAAACGCAGCAAACTTTTTGCCGGTTGACGACGGCTTTACAATTAAAGAGCACTACTTTGCATGGCCTGGCTTTGTACAGGCAGGAACAGAATTTGGAGACCTGGGAAAAATATTTGCACAAGAGCTTTTTGGAGATGCAGAAGGAAGATACAGAGACAACATTTCAAGCGGAAGCAACAGAATTGAAATCGTAAAAGGAGATGTAGGAGAAGGGCTTTTGAAGGTAAGAATTTCAAAAAGCGGAGACCCGGAAGTACCAAAAACAATTTATGCACATGTTCCGGCAGGATACTCGGAAGACAACAAAATTGTGGAAGACGAAATAGCAAAGGCATTCAAGTCATTCCAAAAAAGATCCTTTTCAAACAAAGACTGCATTGGAGAAGACGATTCAGGACAGTACATTGTAATGAAAAGCTATTCAGACCCTGACAAGCTCTACGGCAAGCTTGAAATTAAGGGAGGAAACAGCCTAAAAATAAGCACTGGTGAAAGATGCACTGACTTCAATGTCACAAGCAAAACAAGCGAAAGCGTGATGTTTGAAACAGACTTTTTAACAAAGGGAAAAAACCCAAGCAAAAACGGAATAGAACATGTTGCAATAAAGAACACCAAGGGCGAAATTCTTTTGGAGGAAAAGGCAAACAAAAACAAAAAAGAATTACAACAACTTAGACTTGTAAAAGACGACAAAGGAACTTACACTGCACAGGCACAATTCTGCATAAAAGGCAACAGCATGTTTACACAGGCAGCAGAAAATATTAAGGACATTTCAATAACAGCAAAAAGCATAATTGGCACAACAGAACTTGACAGAAAAACAACACCGCACAAAATTGCAATTGAAGCATGCGGAATGCATCCGTATGACCTTATTCCAAAAATGGGAGAGGTTAAAGTAGGCAAAGGCGAGGGTGAAAAAGAAAAACTTGTTGCATACGTCACAATAAACTGGAGTGTTGAAGACGGCGACCCAAACGTTATTAACATAACCACAATACAAAGAGGAATTGCCGCAGAAGCAGCAATGGACGAAGCAAGAAAAATGTACGGTTCAGGAACAGACCTTCCGGTTGCAGAACAACCGGCATACATAAGGGAAACTTCGATGAACAAGCTTTTGGGAATTTGGACAGGTTATTTTCCGGCATGCATGATAACTTCCATAATATCCAATATAGTTATGAAGATGGGCGGTGGTCTCTTTGGTATTCCGTTAGATGTTACATTAGACTGTTTTCTCCCAGCAAGTTGGGCTTCAAGGGATGCTGTAAAAGATATTGGAGGAGGAGGAAAAAGTATTGTTGAAAGCATTGAAAACTTTGTAAAAGACTACCTTCCTTTTGGCGAAAGTTTTGTTGATAGCACTGGAAATTCGACCCTTGTTCCAGAAAATAAGCAAGCAGCAGAAGCTCTTGCAAAAAACGAATTCAGGGAAGATATAGTTCCGGCAGCAGTTCTTGGAACAACATTGGACAGCTTAAAGCTTGGAGTAAGAAATGGAAACCAAATAATTGGAGAAATTTCCACAAGCCTTGCAAGCAAAAATATTGGAGAAACAGTATTTAGAGAATTAAAAAGTGGTTCGCTTAAGGATTTGACAACAGCTGATCCAGCACTTGTCAAAGAAATGCAAGATGTTTATATAAAAGAACTTAAAAAAAGCATGATGGCAAGAAAAGTAGGAAGAACAAAAACAATTAATGACATAGCACTTGAATCAAGCCAGGAAGCATATGCCAAAATGGGTAATGAAATGGGCGAGAAGATAATAAAAAGTGCAAATAATCTTGGAACAGGAGCAGCAGGATCGTTAAAGGAGATAGAAACCAAAATTGCCAGCAGCTTCATGGACGAAGATGCTGTTGTAAAGGCAAGCAAATTTGGAATAAGCCCTGAGTTAGGTTCAGAAACTATACCAAATACCCCTAGGTATAAGGTTGTTGTAAAAAATAGAATTACAAAATACGAAAATGGCGTAAAAGATATGTTTGAAAATAATATCAAAAAGTCTCTAAAAGACCAGTTTGGAACAGATGCTGCTGGAAATAATATCTATGATAAATTTTATGAGATAACACCAGCTACTCCAGAAAGCACAAAATTTACAAAAATAATTAATGACGCAATAGACGAAGGCAAAAAAGGTATTATAGCAAAACAAGACGGCGCACTTACCCCAATAAAAATCGGTGGCGGGCAATGGAATGCAGAAAAAATTACCGATTGGGAATTTAACGCAAAGATTACTACAAATCTTGATGACGCTGCAAGAGAAACAGTTGCAAGTGTGAGAAAAGAAGGTGCTGAGTTCATTGCCGAAAATGTTGTTGGCAAAAAAGTAGGGCAAGAGATTGCTGAAAAACTTTTTACAGGCGATGCAAGGCGCGGAGTTACTGGAATTGCCGATGAGGTTATTGATACTAGAAAGGGAGTAGGAGGACTTACAAAAATTAGGACATTCTTTACAGGGTCTAACTTGAGAAGATTTATCAATTTGGCTACAACCTGGAATCTTGTAAAAAACCTTGCAAAAGGCGTTGCAAGCGGCGTTGCTTCAAACTATATGGGTTACCAAGGCTGGAAAGTATACTGGGGCATATTTGGAGAGGATGAAGTTAAGGGAGCCATAACAAGCAGTGTTGGGCCAAGGCCAGGGGAAGACATTGACGGAGACGGCATAATTGATGATGTAGATGGTTTGCCTGCAAGGCAAGAGCTTGAAAGAGGCCAGACTTACAAGATTATCATTACTGCTACAGATTCTGGTAGAAAACATGAGTTTGTAAAGCTTGAGAAAAAGGAAGACTTTGAAAAAATGGACAAGGAGATAGCGGAAGGAAAAGCAGAGCTTTGGGAAGAACCAGGTTGCAAGAACTTCAAGGACAAAGGAGTTGGAAGATATCTTGGAAACCTTGATCCTGTTCCATCAAAAACTGTAAAGCCAGAGCATGTAACTGCTTACTACAATTACAATTCAGAGTTTGCAGACGCAAAAAGAGGAGATGCTTCAAGCGTTGGAGACGACCTTTACGAAGACGAACTGGCAGCAGCATTGTTTGTTGACCCAGGCAGAATTGAGGAATGCACAATTTCAAAAACATGGTATCTTCAAAGGCAGGGCGAAACAAAGGAAGATGCAAAACTAAGGGCTGTTGAAAGCATTAACTGCGCTGCAGGCGAGCTTAGGCAAGCAAAATTAAGAGCCGGAGCAGGAGCAAGCTTCAAAAATGTTGCAGCAGAACTTGTAAAAGGCCAGGAGGGTGCTGCAAACTATTCAGCTCTTGCCTTAGAATTCCAGGAAATTTGGGAAAGGTTCAGAATCATAAAAGCAAACTAGTTTAGAATTTTGAACTAATGATAATTTAAGATTTTGCCAAGTATAATTTTTTATGGCAAATACCCGCTTATTGGAATTTCTGATAACAGGCCGTGAATTTGACTACAGTCTTACTGATATGGCTGAAAATGCAGGCATTGGCTGGAGTACTTTGCACAGGATTCTGCCAGGGCTTGAAAAACAAAAAATAGTGATTAAAACAAGAGAAATTGGACGGGCAAAGTTGTACAAATTAAACCAGCAAAATCAGGAAGTAAAAGGACTTATAAAAATATACGACGGCATCATAAAAAAGCAGTTGGAAAAAATAGAGAAAAAAACCGTAATAAAAGCATAGCCATCTGCCAAATGCGCAGAAGGCTCTTTTTGCACAAAAACCAGGTTTGAATCCAAAAAATATATACCCCTTTAAAGAGCAATTTGAAAAACATATATTTAAATAAACTATTATAACATATTATAATAGGTGATTTTTAGTGAGTGTTTTTGAAAGCAAGGTAAGGCAGGTTGGAAGTTCTTTTGGGGTACTAATTCCAAAAGAGGTTGTTATAGAAGACAAAATAAGAAAAGATGAAAAGGTAAAAGTTGTAATAATAAAAAAAGACCTTTCTCTGCTTGAAAAGGCCTTTGGTTCAGTGAAGACAAGGCCGTTTAAAAGAGAGCATAAAGACAGGGCGATTTGAATTGCTGCTGGATACTTATGCCTGGGTTGAATTCTTTAACGGAACAGAAAAAGGCAAAAAAGTAAAAGCAATTCTTAAAAAAGAAAACTGCTTCACCAGTGCAATTTGCCTGGCAGAATTAAGCGAATGGATTGAAAGAGAAAACATTAACAGAAAGGAAAAAATGCACGAAATAAAAACCCTTTCTTCAATCCTAAAATTAGACCAGGAAACACTTGAACTGGCAGGCATACTAAAACTGCAAAAAAGAAAAAAAGAAAAAGGATTTGGGTTAATTGACGCAATAATCCTGGCAACGGCAAAAACTTACAAACTCAAAATAGTAACAGGAGACAGGCACTTCAAAGAAGAAAACACAATAATGCTGTAAAAAAACACGAAATTTTACAAAAAAAAAGGCCGGGTTTTGCACAAAAAAACCTGTTTGAAACCCAAAATTGTTTTTAGATTTTGTTCAATTTTTTTGAATGCAAAGAGTTAAATTTGTTATTTTGGCTAATTGGCAAATTTTGAATGCAAAGACTTAAATTCCTCTTTGCCCTTTTTATTTCCAAATGAATGATAGGGGTTTTAATCTTTTTACGGCTTTAATCAGCTTTCTTCTTATATTGCTTGCAGTGCTGTTGGTGCAGTCAATGATTCAGGCTGAAAGAAATGCAACAGACACAGTTGACCATATTGAAAGCAGGTCAAAGCTTGAGGCAACAGCTGAAATGGCAAGGTCTGATGCAATGCAGGTTTTCAATTATGCTTTGAGAAAAAAAATTGAAGACTGGCTTGTAAGGCCTGATACAGGGGTTGTTTTCTTAAAATTGGAGGACAAAAGCTGGAAAGAAATTCAGGACGATTTTGCAGAAAGCAAGTTTGGAGGCGAGCAAGGAAGCCAGTTTGCACACTTCACTGCAGGCAGTCTTGAGGCAATATTTCACCAGCCGTCGCATTTTGGAAATTACACCATCAGCATTGAGGGAAAGGAAACTTTGGCTGATGGAATAAAGCAGGCAATTTCAAAAAGCCTTGAGGACGATTTTTTTACGGTAATTAAATGCAATGGAGACCCAAGGGGGGACAATTGCCCTCTTGGAACATTTTATGTGAATTTGCATCTTGAAAGGCTTTCACAGAAGGAATATGAAAATTTGCCAAAAATTGTTGTAGTAGACAAGAGTTCAGGAGAGGAATTGAAACAGATTATTCTTCCAAAAACAACTTTTAGAATTTATGTGCCACTGCGTTTCTTTAAAGCAATTGCAGAGGCAAGGTCTCTTGCACATTACTCAAATTCAGGAGAGGGATTTGACGACGAAGGATGGATTAATACAACAAACGATTATGGGTTGTTTGCTCCAAGAATCCACAACGAGGTTGAAAAACTTGCTTTGGGAATGTGCGATTTTGGGTCCTGCAAGCCAAGGGAAGACCCTCTTGTTCCAATGGCGAAAGGAACAGAAATTGATGACATTGCATTGTTTTGCCCTGGAGACAGTACTGTTGCAGCATGGAGCACAACAGATATTACAACACCAATCACAAGCTATCCATGGTATTCAGGTGATGTTCCTGAATACTACAATGCAAACAACAACGAGGGATGGGAAAAAATGCAGACAGCTCTTGGAAAGGTTGCAGATGCAAGAGTTTGCGCTGTTATCAAGGGCGCAAAGGAAGCAGGATATCTTGACGATGTTGAGGATGACAATTTTTCAATTGTTGGAACAGAATGTGATGACTCCGGAACAAATCTTGCCTACGACATTGCAGTAAATGTTCAAACAAACGAAAGCAAGCTGGTTGGAGGAGGAACAGGCCCTGTGGAACAGGGCTTAAATCCTGGAAGAAACATTGGCCTTTTTGGAACAGTTAATGATGTCCAATCCCCAGTTATAAGCACTACTGCAATGACCTGTTCAAGCAATATAGGAGATTATAAGTCAAGGTGTGCAGAGGTAAACAGCGTAAAGGTTGTTCTTGCATTTGAGGAAAAGGACCCAAATTATATGGTTAGGCGGCCAAAAGAGGGAACTGAAAGACTGTACAGAATTGCAGTTTACGACAACACCTACAAGACTTTTACGGCAAACTGGCAGCAGGGAGCACTTGGCTCAGACTTTCTTTACAGCATTGCACCACAGGAAACAATGTGCTCAATGGCATCAGGACAAGGATGGCGTTGTACTACACTAGGAGACCCAGGTTCAGTTGGAAGCCCAACAACCAAAGGATGCTCGCCGGGGTGAATGGAACCGAGTCTTGTTTTTATAATTTTAATTCTTTGTTTTCTTTTCTTTCCATTCTTTTTTTGCCTTCTTTTTTGCTTCTCTGGCTTCTTCAATGGTTGATGCCTTTTCGTTTCCGAATACATGCGGGTTTCTTTTCTCAAGCTTGTATTTCAATAACTCTAAAACTTCTTTAGTGGTGAAAAGCCCTTCGTTTTCTGCTTGCTGGCAAAAATCAAACCAGCTCCAGAGAACATCTCCCAACTCTTCTTTGAGTTCTTCCCAATCCTCTTTGTCTACTGCCATTCTTGCTTCTAGGGCTTCATCAACCAAATCTTTTTTGTAAAAATTGACAGTGTTGCACTTTGAGTCAGGACATTCTTTTTTGATTTTATTAAGAAGATTTTTTATTTCCAAGAAGAGTTTTTCGTTAATCATTTTTTATCCTTTCGTGTTCCTTTGCAGTTGTCTTTATTTCTTTAATTATTTCTTTTGAAATTAAAATAAGTTTCTGTTTTCATTTTTTTAAGTAATTTAGAGTCAGTTTTGAATATAAATCAGTATATTTCTTTAGGTGACTTGTTTCTACAAATTCATTGGTGGTGTGTGCCATTAATTGATTTCCAGGCCCAAGAACAACAATGTTTGGCTCGTTTTCAAATATTTCTGCTTCAAGGTAAAATGATGCGTCTGTTCCAAATATTGATTGTCTTGGTTTAATGTTTGTTTCAAGAATTTTTTCCATTTCTTCGAGTGCAAATTCTGTGAAACTGCTTTTTGTTGAATCAAATGGCCCGTATATTCTTTTTCCAATACTTTCGAAAAGATTTGTTCCAATAAATTTGTAGCCTGCTTTTGAAAGGTCCTCTTCAGAAACTAGTGATTTTTCCAGGTTTTTTATTTCTTTAATGGTTTCTTTTAGTGCTTGTTCTGCAAATTCTTTTTTTTCTTCTGGCAAAATTGTTTCAAGTTGTCTTTCGAGAGGCATTCCAACAAGGCTTTCAAAAAAAAATCGGGTTATTTTTTTACAACCAAGTTTGCCAAGCGTGTAATTTATTGTTTCAAAAATACCTTGGTTGCTATCAGCCAGTGTTCCGTCAAAATCAAAAATAAGCAATTTTGTACTCATACTATTCACATTACCACTCATAACTTTCTGTCACACACATTATTTGCTGTCCTACTTTTCCCACTTAATCACCTAAAATACCTCCTTCATTTTGATTCATATACTATTGGTTGAATTTTTTTCAACTGAATGGTTGAATTTGGTGAAAAAACTCTTGTTCTGCTTTGCAAAAATCCTTCAACTGGTTGAGTGTATGCTTCTTCAAGGTTTGTTCCAAATTGCTTGATTTCCCTAATCCACTTAAGGTTTAAACAGTATTTTCTTTCGTGCTTGGCCAGGACTTTGTTTTCAACCAGTTTCTTTAATGCTTTGTGCACTGCCTGCTGTGAAACGCTCAAAGAATAGTCTCTTACAACAGCAAAATAAATTTCTTTTAAAGAAAGAGGCCATTCATTTCCCAAAACATTGACAATCGCATCCTTTACTTTCCCGCCACCATTTACACAACCTGGCGAAGCTACTAATAACAAAACACATTACTCCCAAAAACTTTGATTGAACACAAGTGCAATCCCAGGCATTTGACCAAACAGGATTACACAAGAGTTCTTCGGCAATGCAAGCACTACCGCTGTTATTAGTTTCTTTTTTTTTGCTTATTATTAATTTTTAGCTAAAAAGGATAACCCTATTATAGTATTTTTATAGCAATGGTTGCTATTTTTATTCTTTTTTCATAACTAAGTTATTATGGAATTGAGGGGTCTTTCGCTTTTGGTAAGCAATCAAAAAAACCATTTTACTAATTTAATTCATAAAAAGCAGGAAAACAATAGGCGCATTAATGTTTATTTTTCTGTTAGTTACTCACATCCAAATTACTATTATCTCGCCCAACTTTTTTATCTTTCGCAGTTGGCGTTAAAAAATAATGTTTTTCTTTATCTTTGTTTAGGCGATACTGTTCTTTTTCGGAAAAAGAGAAGCCATTTTTCAGAACCCTTCAAGGCATATAACAAGGATAAAATGGATTCTTTGATTGAGGAAGTCCGTTCAGTTGTTGAATCTTTTGGTGTTGATCCAGAAAGAATTTTTGTTTATAAGGCATCCAATAACTGGCAGAAGCTATTGAAACTCGAGGACGAAGAAGTTTTTTCTTTTTTTAAAGGGCTTAATACCATTCCATCCAAAACCCAGAACATTGGTGAGAAAATAAGTGACATTTTTTATTTGCCAAAAAACACTAAGTATGAACTTGGATATGTTGTAAACAAATATCTTGATTTGTTTGTATCAAGCCATTTGCATCAGCTTTTTCCAGAGGATATTGAAAACAAGATTGACATTTTTGTCGCGGGTAATTATAGCGGACAACTTATTTCAAATTTGCAGGGAATTCTTGTTGATGAAGAATTAATTTCAGAAAGCAGACCAATTATAACTGCTTTTCCTTTACTCCCTTGCTTTGGACAAAGTTCATCAATAGACCAAACTTTTAATGTGCCTCATTGGGATATGCAATTGGAAGAAATCTATGATGTGATTGAAAAATATAATCTTCCAAGAAAACATATTGAAACAATATTAAGGAATTTGATTGCTAAAACAAAAAGAAAAATGATTTTTTCAACAAACGGAAAATCGGAAGAAGTTGATTTGTCTGAAATTTCTTTAGCTAAATTCCCAGTAAAAAAACAGCGTTTCCTACTGGCACATGCTTTGTTTGATTTTCTTCAGGAAATAAAATCAAAAAACAATATTAAGAATTGCAGCAATTATTTGGATTTAAAAAATCTGAATGAAATATATGAGCTTAGCAAGGCTTTCAAAAGCCCTCTTACAATAGATATTCTCACTTTAGCAGATAAAGGACATTCAGTTTCAGAAATTGCAAGAAAACTAAATAAGCATACTTCAAACATATCTACTGCAATAAGCACTCTTAAACAAAAGGGCCTTGTGCGAATAAATGGAAACGGTAAACTAGAAAAAGCAGTTAAAGTCATAAAAATTAATTTGTGATACAGCATGGATAACTACGACCTTGTTACTATAGGCCATGTCGGCTATGACTTTCCTGAAACTAAACAGGGGGAAAAAAAGATTCTCGGGGGTGCAGCATACTTTGCGGCCAAAGCAGCTTCTCTATTCTCAAAAAAATTGGGGATTGTAAGCAGAATTGGTTCAGATTTTGATGTAAGGAACCTGCAAGAACTTGGTATTGACCTTTCCGGAATAAAAGTGATTAATGGCGGAAAAACATTTAGATGGTATGCAAAGTACGATGAAGAATTTAATGTTATTAGTTCTAGAGGCGAGCTTAATGTAGGCGAAAACATATCCCCTGAAGACATTCCCGAAAAGCTATTAAACACACAATTTTTTCATGTAGCAAGTATGCCACCACAAATGCAGAAAAAAATTGTTTCATATATTAAAGAAAAGAATTGTCAGGCAACAATAAGCATTGATACCATAGAAGCTTTTCTTCTTAAATGGCCAGAAGAAACAAACAAAGTCTTTTCAACTGCAGACATAGTTTTCGTTAATGAAAAGGAATTCCAACTACTTAATAGTAATATAAGGCAAAACAAACAGATAGTCAAAAAAATGGGTTCAAATGGAGCAGAGGCACTTTTCAATGGGAACAAATTCACAGTACCCGCACCAAAAGTCGACAAAGTTTTTGACACTACTGGCGCCGGCGATACTCTTGCAGGAGTTTTTCTCACCCTTCTTGCAAAAGGTGAAACAACAAAAAAAGCATTAAAGGAGGCGGTTAAAATTGCTTCAAAATCAGTTACAGCTTTTGGAATCGGACACATTTAAGGAGCTAACGGCTCCGACAAAAGTTTGCTGGAATCTAACTAGTCGCTGCAATCTTCAATGCAAGTTTTGTTATGGCCCTCAAAATATTAAACAAGAATTAAATACAATACAGGTAAAAAAAGTTCTTGA
This sequence comes from Candidatus Iainarchaeum sp., assembly GCA_017610205.1. Classification (GTDB taxonomy): domain Archaea; phylum Iainarchaeota; class Iainarchaeia; order Iainarchaeales; genus JAFCCL01. Next base: position 19,608 of record JAFCCL010000014.1, read on the forward strand.
CAAGCTTAAAAAAGCAGGCGTTCAAAGAATTGTTCTAAGTGGCGGAGAGCCTTTGTTGAGAAAAGACATTCATAAAATAATAATACACGCATATTCACTCGGCCTTACTATTTCCTTAGCAACAAATGGACTTCTCTTAAACGAAATGTTCCTTGAACAAACAAAGAATTATCTGTCAATGATAGAAATTACAGTCGACGGACCCGACAACAAAATAGAGGAATCTATGAGGGGAAACAAGAAAATATTCCACCAAATTACCAAAAATCTTGAGATGGTAAAAAGCAAGGGCATTCCAATTAAAATCAACACAATGGTCTGCAAAAAGAATTTTCTCTTAATAGAACAAATAGGCCTAATTGTGAAAAAATATAATCCCAAATGTTGGAAAATATTTCAATTCATTCCAAAAAACAGAGGCAGACTCTATAAAGAAGAATTTGAGATAACAAACCAAGAATTTGAACAATTAAAACAAAAAATTACAAACAAGTTTTCAGAACTAGATATTATCTGGGCATCAAAAGATTTTTTTAATGGCTCATATTTTGATATTTATCCAAATGGAAACGTTATGATTCCAGAAATAGAAAAGGATAATCAAATTGGAAACATTTTAACACAAAGTGTTGAAGAACTCTGGAACAATACTTTAGTAGACAAAAAAAAACACATACAGCAAGCAGCAGTTCCATATGAAAGTTAAACGAAGTAACGGAATTCTACTTGCCTACCTGTAATCTTTCAAAGCGATTACAATTTGGTTAATCTCCAAGTTTTTCAAGCTATTCCGTCACTTTTATTAACCACCTACCCCCCACTACTAATACAATATGCCTTCAAAGAAAGCGCACAAAGCACAGGCTGCATTGGAATACCTTATAACTTACGGTTGGGCTCTTGTTGCAATTGCCACCATTGTAGGAGTTCTTGTTTTTGTAGCAGGTGGAGGAGTAAACACAAACACCTGCACAACCTTTCTTACAATGATATGCAAGGGAATTGGAGTAGACGGAGACACCCTTGTAATGGTGCTTCAAAACTCAAGCGGGCAAAGAATCTCAATAAACCCCTTTTCAGACATCTGCTTTGACAACCAATGCGGATACGCAACAATAGAATACAACGGAACAACATACCGCTTTGAAACAGCACAAATAGACACAGGAGCACAATTCACAATACTCGGAGCAGGCCAAGTCCTCGCAAGCGAAATAAGAATAACCTACGTAGAACAAGCAACAGGACTAGAAAAAACAGTAACCTCAACAATGGGAACAGAAGCACCAGACGACATAGAACTAAGCAATGACGGAAAAGACACAGACGGAGACGGGCTAGTAGACTGCAAAGACCCAGACGTGACAGGACCATGCGAATACATTGTAGAAAACGGCACGCCAAGCGCAACAACAATACCAGATGGGAGCAACATAACAATCACATTTGGCAAACCAGAAATAGCAGGAGAATGGGCAATTACCACAACAACAATAGCATTCTATGTAACATCAGGCGCAGGAGCAGAAGCAAAAGCAAAACCCACTGCGATTCCTACGTGGAGCAGTCCCATAACTGTTAAAACAGGTTGGAATTATATTGAAACTTCTGATATCATTACATTGGAAAGCGGCAATGAATTTGATTTAGGTGTTAGCGGAAGCGATATAATTATTTCAAATGAAGATGAGAAAAAGCCAAAAGCAGTAATGACACTAGAACCATGATAAAAAGTAACTTTTTAACGTTAAAAGATAAACTATAAGCTTTAAAAAGAACAGGAACAGCAATACATACAGAATGGACCTTAAAAAGGCAGCCTTAATACTACTAATATTACTAATATTTTCCTGCTCTGTTTACTCAGAAGACCTAACACCACAAACAAAAAAATACATCGTCTTGTTCTCTGAAAACGCAGACAAAACAGTAGCAGAAAACTATGGCACAATAGAATACGAATTTACAACAATAAACGCCATACTAATTAACCTAACAGAAAAACAAGCCCAAACACTAGCCCAAGAACCAGGCATTAAAAGCATTGAAGAAGACCAAGAAATACAAATAGGAACAGCTGCCAGCACGCAAACAAAAAAAGAAGACGAAATTACAATAATGAGCGAAGGAACTCAAATAACAAGCCACACCACAGGAAGCCAATGGAACCTTGAAGAAACAGGAATAAACGCAGAAAACGCCTGGAACAACTTCAATGTAGACGGTCAAGGAGTAACAATAGCAATCATTGACTCAGGAGTCAACTACAACCTCCCAGACCTAAACGGAGCAAAATACCTAGGCGGATACGACTACTGCGTAACAGGAACAGGAACAAGGTGCAGCGGAGAAGACACCAACCCAATGGACGAATACGGCCACGGAACAGAAATGGCAACAGCAATGCTTGGAGAAGGAACAACAATATCAGGAATAGCACCAAACACACAATACTACGCAGTAAAAATCACAAACAGCGACAGCAGAAGCAGTACAAGCACTCTACTCAAAGCACTTGACTGGGTAGCAGCACAAGGAGGAGCAGACATAACATATATGGGAGTATATACATATATTTCTACAAGCAACGGCATATTTATTCACACACATTACGAAGATGGCTGGCTCTTTGTTTCACCAGCATATGATTCTATAGCAATATGTCCTGCTGCATATACATATGTTATCGGAGCTGGCGCCCATTCACGTTATGAACCACAGAGTGTAATGAGCACTACAGGCTATTACGCCGAAGTCCTTGCTCCAGGTGAAGAAGTTCCTGTTTTGGCTTTGGATGGCAGCATAGTAAATGCTGCCGATTCAGTTGGTGTTGCCGCAGCCCAGGTTGCAGGCGCACTTGCTTTGATGATTGATTACAACAGACAACAGGATTTGGGTTATGACAATACTGCTTTATGGGACGTTTTGAATTACAGTGCA
>JAFCCL010000007.1 GCA_017610205.1 Candidatus Iainarchaeum sp.
ATAAAAAAAACTCCAACCAGAAGCCATAATAGGACTATTCTACAAAAATATAGTAGGCGAATAGATGACACGTTCAAGAGAATCCCTAAAACGAAATAATATCAGGATACCACAAGCCAAGTTTTTCGCCGAAACTCTTAAATATAACCTTGTGTATAATAGTAATGGTAACCTATAAGGGCTATAGGGGGCTGCTTCTTGGGGTGCCTCTTGGGGAGGCGGAATTACACAATCACACCGAGCTGCAAAAAAGAAAGCTTTAAATAGATTTCTACTTATTTTACTTATTTAAGGTGATTTAATGGTTAACATGACTATGGCTATTCCTGAACAATTGCACAAGGTTATGAAAAAACACGCTGAAATAAAGTGGACTGAAGTGGCAAGGCAGGCAATAGAAAAAAAAGCAAGAGAAGTAGAAGAAGAAAAAATGATTTGGATGAAACACGCCCACGAACACGCAGTCAAAAGAGGATGGAGTGAGGCACATGAGCTCTTCAAGTTTTGAACAAGGAGAAATCGTAGTAGCACCAATTCCATTCTCAAGTCAATTTTCAGCTAAGATAAGGCCAGCACTTGTTATAAGTAAAGAAAAATACAACAACAAATCAGAAGATGTCATCGTACTAAAGGTCACAAGCAAGGGAAAAGACTATCCTTTTGACGTAGGACTATCAGCAAAAGATTTTTCAGCTGGAAAACTCAAACACGAAAGTGTAATCCAAGCAGACTTCCCAGTGGTTATAGAAAAAAGAAGCATATCACAAAAGATTGGGAAAGTTTCAAGCAAAAAACTCAAAGAAGTAAAACAGAAGCTAAAGGAATTGTATGAGCTCTAAAATAAAAAGAAGTTGTGTAGTTTGTGGCAAAAAAATGGGAATTAAAATAGCAGACAACGGCAAATATGACAAGGGGCACTATTTTGGAAAAATGAAATTTTTGTCGGAATAAAAGGAATGCACTGCAATAGCTGTGCAAAAATAATTCAGGAAAAGTTTTGAAGTAATTCCTATTTTGATTTCCACAAAGCATGCAAGTTGCAGTAAATTCTTGCAGTAACGTTTGTTGCAGTTGTTTCAAATTCTGCTTTAGACGCCTGTCCTGGCTTTAGGAATTTTTTACAAGAACTTCCATCAGCAAGAATTTCAATCCATTCAATGAAATGCTTTTCTTCCATTGGATGAGGAATTGAACCAACCTTTACTTTTACGCCTTTTTCAGTCTTTTCAATTATTGGAACATGCTTTTCGTTTCCTTTGTCTTCAGTCTTTTCTTCAAGCAGGTTCATTGGCTGGCTGCAGCATACAAGCTCGCCGCCTCCAACGTGAAGCATTTCAACAATGTTTCCGCAGATTTGACATTTAAAAATTTGCCCGATTTTTTCCACAGCCATTTTTTCATGCACCCTTAGTATTCTTCGCATTTTAACTGAAAAAAGCCTTTGGCATGATTACAGCTTGGGCATTTTTCCGGAGGCTCTTTGCCAAAGTGGGCATAACCGCATTCCCTGCAAACCCACCAGACCTCTTTGCCTTTTTTGAAAAATGTTCCGGTTTCAACCTGTTTCAAAAGCTTGGCATACCTTTCCTCATGGTGCTCTTCGGCTTTTGCAATTGACTTGAGCCTTTTGGCAATTTCTATTAAGCCCTCTTTTTCTGCTGTTGCTGCAAAGCCAGGGTACATTTTTGAATGCTCGTAGTTTTCTCCTGCAATTGCCGCTTTAAGATTTTCTGCAGTAGTTCCAAAAGTTGTTGGAACTGAAGCTTCAACTTCTATTTCATCAAATATTTCACTGTTTTTCTTCTTCAATTCGCTTATGTGTTCAAAAAGCCTTTTTGCATGCTCTTTTTCGTTTTCTGCAGTAATAAGAAAAATCTCTGCAATCTGCTCAAAGCCTTCTTTCCTTGCCTGTTTTGCGTAAAAAGTGTAGCGGTTTCTTGCCTGGCTTTCGCCAATAAATGCTTTGGATAAATTTTTTAGTGTTTCCTTCAAATTAAAAAAACTCCTTTCTTTTTTTAATTAATAGAACAAACGTATTATATTTATTATTTTAGGGCCAAAAATGCAAAAAAAAGGAAATTAAACCAGTTTTCTTTCAGAAAAAGCAGTTTCAACAAGACCTTTTGTATCAAGCTTTTTTTCTTTCAATTCAATAAAGGCACGCTTTGCAGCGGTTGAAGGCTTGTCAGGAATTGAACAGCATGAGCTTGGCTGAGTGCTTATTTTAAAGGTTTCAAACTTTTTTGCAATTGCCTCAATTTCAAGCTTGTCCATTCCAAGCAACGGCCTTATTACAGGAATTGAAATGCATCCTGCTTCAGCATTCAGATTGCTTAAGGTTTGCGATGCAACCTGTCCAAGGCTGTCGCCTTTAAGCAAGGCATTTGCATTTTCTTCAGCTGCAAGCCTTTCTCCAAGTCTTGACATCATTCTCTTACACAAAACACAGGCAAATTTCCTGTCACAGTTTTCAACAATTGCATTAAGAATTGGGAAAAATGGAACAACAGCAAGCTTTATTTTTTTCCCGAATTTTTGCTCCAAATGCCTGACAAGGGAAATGGTTTTTTGTTCAGCCGTTTTGTCCAAAGCAACTGTACTGCAATGCAATGCAACAACTTCCATGCCTTGTTCCAATGCAAGTGAGATTGCTGCAGCACTGTCAATGCCACCACTTAGCAAAACAATAACTTTTGCCATAATATCAACTCAATTAATGAAGGTTAGTTTCTGTAAACGAAATCGCTTACATCACTGCTTTTTCTTGACCTGCGTTTTCTTGTGCTTCCGCTTCCGTGGAAACCACGCTGTTCAGGTCCTTTGTTCCTTGAATCATGTCCCTGGGTTTTGTTGCCAAATCTGCTTGAACCTCTGCTTGAACCTCTGCTTGAACCTCTGCTTGAACCTCTGCTTGAACCTCTGCTTGAACCTCTGCTTGAACCTCTGCTTGAACCTCTGCTTGAACCTCTGCTACCTCTGCTTTGACCTCTGCCGCCAAAGCTTCGGTTTCCAAAGCTACCTCTTTCGCCTGAACTGCTTCTGCCTCCAATGCCACCGCTTCTTTGACCTCGGCCCATTGGCATTGCCCTTCTTGATTTCATTGGGTCAAACCACAGTTCCCTGCTTTCAGTGTCTTCAGGAACGAATGTTATTGCATGTCCTATTGCACCCATTCTTCCTGTTCTTCCAACACGGTGTTTGTAGGTGTCAGCATCGTTTGGCCTGTCAAAGTTTACAACAAATTCAACGTTGTCAATTTGCAAGCCGCGTGCTGCAACATCTGTTGCAATTAAAATATTTTTTCTTCCAAGCTTGAAATTTTTTAGGGCAATTTCCCTTCCTTTTTGGCTTTTGTCACCGTGAATGCTTGTTGATTTAAAGCCCTTGCCCTTTAATTCGTGGTTGAGTTTGTCAGCGTACCTTTTTGTTGAAACAAATACAAGAACCCTGTTTTTGCCAGCACTTGCAATTATTTCAAGTAATTCCCTTAGCTTACTGTTTCTTGAAACATTTATAGTTTTTTCAATTATGTTTTTTCCAATGATTTCATCTTCTATTAGCACTTCTTTGTAATCAGGAATATATTTTTTGATTAGTTGGGCAACGCTTCCGTCAAGCGTGGCTGAAAAGAGATGTGTGTATTCGGGTCTTATGAATGCAAGTATTTCTTTTATGTCTGAAATAAATCCCATATCAAGCATGCGGTCAGCCTCATCAAGAACAACTGTGTCAAAGATTCTTGGATCAATTGCCCTTCGTTTGAAGTGGTCCAAGAGCCTTCCAGGGGTTGCACAAAGAATGTCAACTCCTTTTTCTATCTCACGGAGCTCTGTGTTGATATTGTGACCGCCGTATACAGACACAACTCTGAAGCTTGTGAACTTTGTTATTCCCGAAATTTCTTTTCCGACCTGTGTTGCAAGTTCGCGTGTCGGGCAAAGTATGAGAATTGATTTTGACCTCCCTTGAAGCATTCTTTCAGCCAGGGATATTCCAAAGGCTGCTGTTTTGCCAGAGCCTGTAAAGCTTTTTGAAATAACGTTGTTTCCTTTTATTATTAGGGGGATTGTTTTTTCCTGCACTTCTGTTGGAGTCTTGTATCCAAGCCCCTTTAATGCCCTTTTGAGCTCTTTGCTTAAAGGCATTTGTTCAAAATTTACCATTAGATTTTTCACCTTTTTTTGTTTCTATGCAAATTTTAGTTTTTTAAAATTTTTAAAAATTAAATTTTTTATAATTTTTTTTAAAATTTTTAAAATTAATTCTTTGCAATTTTTTAAATTTTAAATTTTTTTTTATTTTTTATTTTTATTTTTTTTATTGCTATACAAACAGTATGTTAATTCATTAAAGAATTAGATAATGCTATTGTACTACATAATTCAATTCGTGAGTGTTTTTATACCTTTCTAAGAGGCCAAATTGTTACAAAATACTGAGCTATTGCTTGATAGCAAGTTTATTTAAGCGGTTTAGTCTTAATAACTTGGGAGAAAAATATGGCCGTGCTTGCAGTTGCGTTTGTTTTTTCGTTCTTGTTTTACCTAGTTTTGACGGCAGGTTCGGGAAAGGTTTTATTTTGGTCAATTGAAGAAATTGGCTTTGGGCTTGTTTTTGCTGCTTTTACAGCAGTTCTTGCAAAAAAGTTTTTTTGTTCTACAGGCACAAAGCTTGGTTTCCGGTCTTTGAATCCAAAAAGGTGGGTGTTTTTTTTAATTTATGCAATTGGCCCGCTTTTTTTTGAAATGGCAAAAGCCAATATTGAAGTGGCTTATAGGATGATAACCAAAAAAATAAAGCCAGGGATTGTAAAAATTTCTCCTGGGATGAAAAGCGATTTTGGTACTATGATGGTTGCAAATGGAATTACACTTACTCCCGGAACACTTTCGGTGGATGTTGATGAAAAGGGAAATATTTACGTGCACTGGATTTTTGTTGAAAGTAAAAACCCAAAATTGGAGGATGTATGTTCAAGCTTTCCAAAGTGGATTAGGAGGATTGCTGAATAAACAGCTGGCAAAGGTGAAGGTTTATGATTGGGTCTGGATTTGAATTCATGGTTGTGGCCGTTGCTTTGGTTGTGTTAATGCTTGTTTGCCTTGCAAGGGTTTTGCTTGGGCCAACAATGCCTGACAGGGTTGTTGCACTTGATACAATAAACACTTTAGTAATGGCTTTTCTTGTTGTTTTAGGCGTGGCTTTAAATGCAATAATTTACATTGATGTGGCAATTGTTTACGCATTGCTTGCATTTGTGTCAACATTGTTTATTTCGAAGTATCTGGAGGCAGAAGCATGATTGCTTTTGCAATTTACTTGGAGGGAAGGACAGGATGATTATTTTGGTAATTTATGCATTTCTTGCAATTGGAATAATTTTTCAAACTTCTGGCGTGATTGCGTTGCATCAGTTTCCCGATGTTTACACAAGGTTGCATGGGTCAACAAAGTGCACAACCTTTGGCTCAATTTTCATTTACTTGGCAGTGATTGTTTACGGTGCATGGTTTGCTTTTTCCGGACAGCCAGAGTATGCTGTGCTTTCAATTCATACACTTATTGTAATGGTCTTGCTTCTTGTAACAAACCCAACCGGAGCGCATGCTATTGCACGGGCGGCTTACAGGTCTGGTGTTATGCCAAAGGGAGCTGTTGTTGACATGCTTAAGGAAAAGTACAGGGTGGGCAAAAAATGATTTTTGAAATTTTGCAGGCTGTTTTGCTTTTGGGAATTGTTGTTTCAGGACTTTTGGCTGTGAAAAGCAGTGATTTGCTAAGGGCGGTAATTTTTCTTGCGGCAATGAGCATGCTTTTGTCAGCCCAGTTTTATTTGCTTCAGGCTCCTGATGTTGCAATCGCTGAAGCGGCTGTTGGAGCAGGTCTTTCAACAGCAATTTTTGTGATTGCAATCAGTAAAACGGAAAGGTGGGAGAATGGAAAAAAGCATTAAAATATCAGTTCTTGTGTTGCTTTGCGCTTTTCTTTTAATGGCAGGAATGCTGATGCATAACGAAGACATGCCTGATTCAACGCCAATGGATGATTATTTTATTGAAAACGGGCAGGTTCAAACAGGCAGCAACAATATTGTTGCCGCAATAGTGTTTGATTACAGGGGTCTTGACACGCTTGGAGAAGCAAGTGTGCTTTTTGGTGCGGCAACAGGAGTTTTGATTGCGTTAGGGGTGAAAAAGAGTGGATAAGGAAATGTCTCCAATTGTAAAAAATGTTGCAGTTGTCCTTGTAATTCCAATAACCATGTTCGGCTTATACATAATTTTGCATGGGCATTTGACTCCTGGGGGAGGATTCCCAGGGGGGGCAATAATGGCAAGTCTTGTTGTGTTGTTCTTTGTTGCTTTTGGAAAAGAGTGGGCTAAGAAAATCAATAAGGGAATTTTGTTTTTTGGGGAAAGCTTTGGGCTTGCATTGTTTGGGTTGCTTGCCTTCCTTGGTCTTGGAACAAGCTTTTTTCACAATTTTCTTGCAAATTCAGATTCGTTGTTTGGAATGTCAATTCCTTTTGGGGCAAATTCTGGGTTTTTGTGGAGTGGTGGAATAATTCCTTTGATGAATATTGCTGTAGGGCTTGAGGTGTTTGCTGCACTTTCAATTATTGCAGTAGTAATGTTTTTAGAAAACGGCAAAGTAATGTTTTCAGAAAAGGAAAATAATGTAGGTGGCAAAAAATGATTGGTTTTGTTTTTCTTGCAGTGATTGCTCTTGCTGCAATTGGAATTTATGCCGCAATGTTTAAAAGAAACCTGATAAAGATTGTTGTTGGCATTAACATTATTGCTTCTGCTGCAAACCTTTTCCTTGTAAGTCTTGGATATAGGGAGGGGGGAATTGCTCCGATTTTTACAGGAGCTGAATCGCTTAATATGGTTCTTGCAACCCCGCAGGCTTTGACTCTTACTTCAATTGTAATAAATCTTGCAGTAACTGCTTTGATGCTTTCTTTTGCAATAATGATTTATAGGCATTATGGCTCGCTTGATGCCCTTAAAAGGAGGCTTAAGGAATGATTCTTGAAAATGCACCTGCGCTTGCAATAGGCATTCCTCTTTTTGCTGCCTTTGCAGTATTTTTCTTCGGAAAACTTGGGAAAAGGGCAATGAAAGTGTGGGTTGTTGCAGGACTTTTGGCAGCCGAGGTTTTTATTATCTGGCTTGCTATGGATGCATTATCTGGCATTAGCCATTTTTATGCTGTTGGAGCACAGGTTCCGGGAATTATAAGCCAGGCTGGTTTCCCGGTAAGGGTTGTGCTTGTGGTTGATGCTGTTTCTGCTCTTGTTGCCCTTGTTGCAATGTCTTTGTGTTTGCTTGCAGGGCTTTTTTCACTGCGGTTTTTTGAGAAAAAAGAGGGTGGCGAAAAATTTTATTCGCTGCTTTTGCTTTTGGCTGCAGGAATTACAGGCCTTAGTTTTACAGGGGATTTTTTTACAATGTTTGTTTTTCTGGAGGTAATTTCAATTTCTTCAGCAGGGCTTATTGTATTTTTTAGGGAGGGAGAAGGTTTTGAAGCAGGGTTCAAATATCTTGTTCTTTTGGCAATTGGGGCATTGTTTTTGCTTTTTGGAGTGGGAATTTTTTATGGAAAATATGGCCTGCTGAACATTGGAGCAATTGCTTCACTTGTTGGTGTTAATGCTTCGTTTATTGATTTTACTGCTGTTGCATTGATTGCGTCTGCTCTTTTGCTTAAATGTGGTTCTTTTCCGGTGCATATGTGGAAGCCTGATGTTTATCAAAAGGCAAGCGGAATTGTTTCTGCAGTGCTTGTGGCTTCAGGGCTTGTCGGAATTTATGCATTGTTTAGGGTGCTTTTCCTAATGCTTGCAAATACGCCTCTTAGTGCAATGGTTGGATGGGTTATTGCAATTCTTGGAGTGTTTTCAATTTTTGTTGGGGTAACAATGGCTTTGAAGCAAACCAGTTTGAAAAGGCTTGTTGGTTATGCTGCTGTTGCTGAAACAGGGTTTGTGTTGCTTGCATTTGGAACTGGGTTAGCTGCTGTTACCAGTATGGATATTTTTTCATTTAGGGCAGTAATTGGGGGAATGTTCCAGTTGGTTAATGATGGGCTTGACCTGGGATTGCTTTTCCTTTTAATTGCTGCTGTTGGCTTTGTTACAAAAAAGAAAAGGATTGGGGAGATAAGCGGGCTTGCTCACAAAAGCCCTGTTCTTGCAGTTCTTTTTCTTATTGGCATGTTTGCAATTTCTGGGATGCCGCCTTTCAATGGATTTGCAAGCAAGATTATAATTTATGAATCTGTTTACATGGCAAGCCCTGTGTTTTCAATTGTTGGAATTTTGGGAAGTGTTATGCTTTTGGCAATTTTTGTAAAAGTGTTTGTTGCAATTTTCCTTGGTCCGCCTTATAAGGGAAAGGTGGAGGTTTTGCCAAAAAGCATGCTTTTGGTTATGTGCATTTTTGCATTTTTTATTTTGTTGCTTGGGCTTTTCCCAAAGCAGGCAATTGAGGGAGTGTTCCTGCCGGCTGCAAAGGCATTGATTAACAGCCAGGCTTATATTGGGGGAATTTTGTGAGCGAAATAATTTTTAGCACAGGATCCGTTGCTTGGAGTCCTCTAATGCTTGTTGCAGGTGTTGCTATTGCAATAGCAATAGCTTATCTTGTAAGAGCTATGGGGAGCAATAACTACAAGCGTTCAGGGGAACAGGGTATGGCATTCTTTTCAGGGAACAGGCATCCTGATGACGGAATTGGAAGTGAAAATCTTTACTGGGGGTTTTTCAAATCAATGGAAGGCTATTATGAGTTTATGAAAAAAATGCATTCGGGAATTGTAAACGATTATGTTTTCTGGTTTGTGCTGGTTGTGGTTGTATTGCTTGCAGGAATGGCTTTTGGGGGAATTTTATGAGCTTGAAGGATTTGAACAGGTCTTTGTGGGTTTTTCATGTAAATTCAGGAAGCTGTAATGGTTGTGATATTGAAATTGTTGCAACTTTGACTCCCAGATATGACATTGAAAGGTTTGGAATGAAGCTTGTTGGAACGCCAAGGCATGCTGATGTTTTGCTTGTTACAGGGCCTGTTACAAGAGATATGGAAAAAAAGCTCAGAAGGGTTTTTGACCAGACACCTGACCCAAAGGTGGTTATGGTTATAGGAAATTGTGGAAGCACAGGCGGTGTTTTTTACGAGTCATATAATCTTGTAGGGCCTGTTGACAGAATTATTCCGGTAGATGTATATGTTGCCGGCTGTCCGCCAAGGCCTGAGGCAATAATTGAGGGTGTTGTAAAGGTCTGGGCAAAGCTTGAGAAAAGAGGTGAAAAGAAATGAGTGCTGTGAAAATTAAGGCAGAGGAAGGCAAGGTCTTGGAAAAGACAGCAAACGGCAGAGGAAAAATTAGGCCAGAGCAAATTGTTAATGCTTTTGAGAAAAAGTTTGGAAAAAAGTTTAGTGCAAGAATTGAAACAAAAAAGCACAAGGCAAGAAAAATTGTTGTTGTGAAGATGGTTTGGGCAAAGATTGACAAAAGCCTGTTTAAAGAAGCTGTTGCATTCCTCTGTGAATTGTATCCAAGAGTACATTTTAGTGTTGCTTCAGGCTATGATTTGGGTAAAACAATTGAATTGATTTACCATTTTGCCATTGGGTTTGGCGGAAGCCTGGAGGAATTTTTGTTCAATTTAAAGGTTGTTTTGCCAAAAAAGGATTTGGTTTTGGAAAGCATTACTGATTTGATTCCAGGAGCGCTTATTTCTGAACGGGAATTGCAGGAAATGCTTGGAGTAAAAATAAAGGGCATTCCTGATTCAAGAAGGCTGTTTTTGCCAAAAGAAATTCCAAAAGGGGTTTATCCTTTGAGAAGAGACAGCAAGGGCCCTGAAAAGCTTGTAAGAAATCTTAATGAGGCTGGTAAAAAATGAATTCTGGAAAAATTATTGAAAAAAAATACAGGGAACGGAAGCCTGATAAGCCTGTTAAGAAAAAAAGAGACAGGAAAAGCTATAGCCTTTCAATTGGCCCTATTCATCCAGCACTCAAGGAACCTGTAAGGTTTGATTTGAAAATTGAGGGAGAAAAGGTTGTAAATGTTGATTTTGAACTAAGCCAGGTGCATAGGGGAATTGAATGGGCAGGAACAAGAAGGAACCCTGTGCAAATTATTTACCTTGCAGAAAGGATTTGCGGAATTTGTAATATTTGCCATTCAGCATGCTTCTGTATTGCTGTTGAAAACATTGCAGGCATTGGGGTTCCGGCAAGAGCGCACTATATTAGAACAATTTATGGCGAGCTTGAAAGAATGCACTCGCATATTTTGTGGGCAGGAGTGGCAGCACACGAACTTGGCTTTGACAGCGTAATGTATTATACCTGGAAGGTCAGGGAAAAAGTTATGGATGTTATGGAAGCTCTTGCAGGAAACAGAATAACAAAGGGAATAATGATGATTGGAGGAGTAAGGCGTGACATTAAAGAAAAGCAGGTTCCAATGCTGAAAGAAGCCTTGGAGTATTACAAAAAAGGATTTGGAAAACTTGGGGATATTTTTCTAAAAGACCCGGTGATAAAATCAAGAACTGTTGACACAGGAATTTTAAGCAAGCAAGACGGGCTTGCACTTTGTGCTGTTGGGCCAACAGCAAGGGCTTCAGGAATAAAAAAAGACGTAAGGCAGGATGCAGCATATGCAGCCTACTCTGATTTGGATGTAAAAGCAATAACTCCAAAAAATCTTTTAGGAGAGGTTAAAGGAGATGTGTTTGACAGAATTGTGGTAAGGCTTTTGGAAGTAAAGCAGTCTGTTGAAATAATAGAAGAGTGCCTTAAGCAGATGCCAAAGGGCAAAATAGTGTACGAGGAAAAAATTCCAAAGCTTTTGGCGGAATTAAGGTCTGTTGAAGGAGATGGCATTGGAAGAATTGAGGCTCCAAGAGGCGAAGTTATTCATTATGTTAAACTTGTTGGGGAGGAATCTCCTTTTTGCTGGAAGGTTAGAGCGCCAACATACAACAATCTTTTGCCATGGGGCCCGATGTTGATGGGTGAACAGGTTGCAGACGTGCCAATAATTGCGGCTTCAACAGACCCGTGTATGTCGTGTACAAACAGGGCGGTGGTAACCGATGGAAATAATGAAGAAGTTTTGGACAACGAAGCAATGCGCAGGCTTTCAGTTGAAAAAACAAATGCTTTGAAAAGGAGGGTTGGAAGATGATTGAAGCTTTGCAGGCAATAGCATTGATTCCTGTTGTTGCAATTGTTGGAATTTTTATTAGTCTTTTGTTCAAGGGAATTGACAGAATTTTGGCGGCAAGAATGCAGGCAAGAATTGGACCGCCTTTAAGCCAGCCTTTTATTGATGTAAAAAAGCTTTTTATGAAAGAAAATATTGTTCCAAAAAATTCTGTTAAATGGCTTTTTGAAATTATGCCAATTGTTTCTTTAACAGCATCGCTTGTGGTCCTGCTTTATGTGCCATTGTTTGGATTTAAGCCATTGCTTGATGGCTATGGTGATTTAATTCTGGTAATTTATCTTTTTGCAATACCTTCACTTGCAATGGTTTTAGGAGGCTTTGCCTCATCTTCAAGATATGCAACAATAGGTGCGCAAAGGGAAATGGTTACAATGCTAAGCTACGAGTTTCCCTTGGCAATTTCAATTATTGCAATTGCATGGGTTATTTCAAAAACAGGGACGTGCATTCCTGCTTTTTCGCTTGGTACAATTTTTACAATTCCAGTATGGGGCCTTGTTGGACCAATTGGATTTTTGGGATTGGTTCTTTTGTCGCTGGTAATGTTATTTGTGATGCCTGGAGAAATTGGTACAGTTCCATTTGATGCGCCTGAAGCTGAAACAGAAATTGGAGGCGGGGTTTTAACAGAGTACAGTGGCAGAAATCTTGCTCTTTTTTATATTTCGTCTTCGGTAAAAACAATTGCGTTTGCAGCGCTTATTGTTGCATTGATTATACCGTGGAATATTTCAAACATATTATTGCTTGGTGGAACAGGGGCAATTGTGGCAGACGCTTTGTTTTTCCTGGCAAAATTGTTTATTGTTGTGTTCGTTGGCTCAACTTTTGTAAGAGTTGCAATAGCAAGATTTAGAATAACACAAATTGTAAAAATTTACTGGGGATATGCAAGCCTTGCAGCTCTCTTTGGGCTTTTGCTTATTGCAATTGACTTAAGTTGGATGGTGTGAAAATGTTTGGCGGCAAAATGGTTTTGAAGAAATTGAATGGAGGTGCATGAAATGTTTGAAATGGCAAAAGAATTATTGAAACAGTTGTTCAGAAAGCCTTTTACTAACAGGTTTCCGTCAAAGCATGTGCCAAAGTCAACCACAAAGCTTTTGAAAAATGTTAAGGAAGGAATGGCAAAAGTAAACCGACCTGTTCCAATTCCCGAAGGGTTTAGGGGAAAAATTGCTTATGATAAAGAAAAATGCATTGGCTGCAAGCTCTGCATAAAAGTATGTCCTGCAAACTGCTATGATTTTCTTGAAAAAGAACGCAAGGTAAAATACCATTTGTCAAGATGCACTTTTTGTGCACAGTGTGTTGATGTCTGCCCAGTAAATGCTTTGACTTCAACAAAGGAATTTCTTTTATCAGATTACAAAACGCATTAATTGTCAAAAACTTCAATCTCATCCCAGGCTTCTCTTGAAATTATTTCAAGAAGTTTTTTCTTTGCTATTTCAACTTGAGGCGATAAAGATTCAACAAGCATTATTTTGCCTGGTTGGACTCCGATAAAAATAATTTTTTCAGCGCTTTTTTCAAGCCTTTCAACAAGATGCCTTAAAGGCATTCCGTGTGTTCCGACAACTGCGGAATTAAGCATTTCTTTTTGCAAAAGCCTGAATTTTCCTGCGGCAAGACCCATGACTGCAGCATCAACTATTACAAGAAGTTTTGGTTTTTCCTTTTCAACAACACCTGCAAAGTTTTCAGGAACTGTTTCGCAAGGAAGAGAAAGCCAGCTCTCTTTTTTGGTTTTCTGAAAATCCGATGCGATTTTTGTGCCAATGCCATCATCGCCCTGCAGCTCGCTCCCAATTCCCATTAAGATTTTTTCCAAAAATATTCACCTGACCAAACATTTCATTTAAATTCCAATGCAAATATCAGAACTTCGTTTCCTTTGGCAATTTCAAAATCATGGCTTTTGCATTTTGGACAATGCATTTCAAAAGTTCCAAGATGAGCCATTTCGTGTGTTACATTGAAATCCGAAACCTTGCCGGAAAAGCCGCATTTGCAGTTTATTTCAGGACAAATTTCTTTCACTTTAATTTTTGTCTTCAAATCAGGACCAAATTCTTTTTTGAGCATTTCTTCAAGCCAAAATTTGACATTGTCAGCCTGAATATTTTTTAATGCACCTATTCCAACCTCAAGCTTTATCTCCTTTGGCTTTTTGCCTTTGGCTTCTTTAACAACTGCGTCTAAAATTCCTTGAATTACTGCAATATCATGCATTTAATTACCTTCCATTCAAAAACAAACAGTCACTGCAGTTGTTCAACTGCGGTAATGAGTGAACCTGTGCAAATTTCAGTAGGGTTTTCCATTGAAAGCAAATCTGTTCCGCCAATGGCATCTTGTGGAATGTTGCAAAGCATGTCCTTGCCTTTAAGGGTTTTAAACTGCTCTTGCAGTTGATCAAACAATTCCTGCTCTGAGGAATCTAACGGCACGTCAAGTGTTTTCATCTCAAATTTTGTCACTTTAAGATAGAAGATACAGTTATCGCCTACAGGTCCCCTGATTTCAGAGTACAATTCCATAATGCTTGATTCGTCTTCACGGGATATTGTTACCTTTGCAGGTTCACATGATTGCGTTGCTTCCTCAAAACAGGCAGGGTCTGAACCACAGTCCTTTAAAGCTGCAGATGTTGTTCCATCAGGTGCAATGCAGCCTGAAAGAATTAAAGAAACAACCAGCAAAATAGCTATTGTAAAAACTTTTTTCATCTAAATAATAAGATATGTTGTTATTTAAATATTTACTTTTTTACCCTATTTTGCAGAAAAAAAAGTAACTGCCTTTTTATAGTTCAGTTCCTTTTAATTAACTGAAGAATAATAATGAGGCGTTTTTGTGAAAGGGCTGCAAAAGCTATTTGATCCAAAATCCATTGCAGTTATTGGTGCAAGCAATGAACAGGGAAGCATTGGCCTTTCACTGATGAAAAACCTTGTTGGAAGCGGGTATAAGGGAACTGTTTATCCTGTAAACCCAAATAGAAAAAATGTCTTTGGAATCAGGTGCTACAAAAGCGTTTTGACTCTCCCTGAAGAAATTGATCTTGCAATTGTTGCAACTCATGCAAAAATAGTTCCAATAATTATAAAACAGTGCATTAAAGCAAAAACCAAATCAATTATTGTTGTCAGTTCAGGGTTTGGAGAAATTGGCAAAGAAGGAAAAATGCTTGAAAAGGAAGTTAAAAAAATTCTCAGGGGGACAGGAGTAAGATTGCTTGGGCCAAATTGCCTTGGCTATATCAGAACCGATAAAAAAATCAATGCAAGTTTTGCAATAAGAAATGCATTGCCTGGAAAGATTGCACTAATAAGCCAAAGCGGAGCACTTTGCTCAGGCATTCTTGACTGGGCCTTGAAACAAAATGTCGGATTCAAATATTTTATTTCAATTGGTGCAATGCTGGACGTTGATTTTTCAGATTTAATAGAATTTATTCAAAAGGACAAAAAGGTAGAAAGCATTGCAGTGTATATGGAAACAATCAAAGACGCAAAAGCATTTATGAAGGCGGCAACAAAGTTTTCAAAAAAAAGACCAATTATTGTTGCAAAATCAGGAAGGTTTGATGAAAGCGCAAGGGCAGCCATTTCCCATACAGGAAGCATGGCAGGAGATGATGAGGTTTTTGATGCAGCCTTTGAAAGAGCAGGCATTGTTAGAGTTGAAAATATACAGGAGTTGGTAGGATGCAGCCAGGCTCTTGCAAAACAGCCGCTTCCAAAAGGAAACAGGATTGCAATAATAACAAATGCCGGAGGACCAGGAGTGATGGCAACAGATGCAATAATTCAAAGAAAATGCAAGCTTGCACATCTTTCAAAAAGGGCGATGAAGGCACTTGAAAAGGAAATGCCAATGCATTGGAGCAGGGGAAATCCAATTGATTTGCTTGGTGATGCAGGACCAGACAGATACAAAAAAGCAATTGAAATAGTTTTGAAGGAAAAAAATGTTGACGGAATTGTAGTTATCCTTAGCCCGCAGGCAATTTCAAAGCCAGTAGAGGTTGCAAAAGCAATTGCTGAAAAGATAAGCGGTACAAGCAAAACTGTTTTGGCATGCTGGTTTGGTGAAAACTTTGTAGAAAAAGGCCGAGAGATTTTAAGAAAAATGAATGTGCCGTGCTATAGAACGCCTGAATCAGCAATAAGGGTTTTCAGTTATATGAACAGCTACCGGGAAAATATCAAAAATTTGTATGAAGCGCCTGTTGAAACAGAACTAAAAGTTAAACCAGATAAGGAAAAAATAAACGGAATTATAGCAAGTTATTTGAAAAGGGGACAAATTGTTGTTAACGAAATAGACAGCAAAGAAATACTCCGAGAATATGGGATTCCTATAAACAAAACATTTCTTTCAAAAAATGCAAAGCAGGCAGTTAAAGAAGCAGAACAAATTGGTTTTCCTGTGGCAATGAAAGTTGTTTCAGACGAAATAACTCACAAGACAGATATTGGAGGTGTAGCATTAAACATTGTGTCAAAAAAAGAGGTTGAATCACAATTTAAGAAAATAATTAAAAACGCGAAAAGGGTTAGGGGAGCAAAAATCAAGGGAGTTAGTGTTCAGAAAATGATTGAGGCAGGAAACATTGAATTGATTATTGGAAAAAAGAACGACAGTGTTTTTGGGGCGGTTATAATTTTTGGAACAGGAGGAATTGCAACCGAAATATTCAAAGACAAAAGCATTGGGCTTCCGCCACTTAACCAAAATCTTGCACGCAGGATGATAAAAAATACAAAGGTTAACAAACTTCTTAACAGTCCAAGAATCAGACTAAAGGCAGATGTTTCAGAAATTACAGGAATACTTACCAGATTTTCACATTTTGTGGTGGACTTTCCAGAAGTTGAAGAGGTTGACATCAATCCAATCATTGTTTCAAAAGGAAAATTTTATGCTGTCGACGCAAGAATGGTTTTAACAAGGCATGCAAAAAAGGGTTTTGAACACCTTGCAATAATGCCAAGCAGAAAAAAATAGCTAGCTTTCCTTAACCTCAAAGCACTCGCAGTAATCTCCCAATCCTGATATTATTCCGCGAAACCTGTTCAGGCATTTAACAGCTTTGTCATACCTGATGTCTTTTGTCTGGCTTTTAAAGCATTTGATGGCTTTAACTTTTTTTGAAATGGTTTTTGAAATGTCCTCAAAGTGTGCTGGTTTCTGTATTGGCGTCCAGATTTCATAGCACAAAACCTCTTTTACATCCCATGGCTTTCCGGTCCCCTTAAGCCAGGGCCCGCTTGCTTTCCACACAGAATCAAAAACAAGTTCTGACGTTACCCTGTGGTCCCTGTGCTGGTCTTTTGCATAAGGACAAATTACAAGCTCTGGTTTTTCTTTTCTGATAATTGAAACAATTTTCTGAAGGTTTTTTTTGTCAAATTCAAGAAAGCCGTCAGGATTCCTAAGAAAAATTGTCTTCTTCACGCCCAAAATTCTCGCGGATTTTTTTGCCTCTGCTTCCCTTTGCCTTGCAAGCTTTTTTTCAGAAATTTTTATGCTTCCGCTTTCACCAGAAGTCAGGTAAACAATTGCAATTTTGTTTTTTTTAGTCAGGTTGGCAATTGTGCCACCGCAGCCGATTGCTGCATCGTCAGGATGTGGTGCAAATACAAGCACATTCATGGCAGAATAAACTGTTTCAAAACATTTAATGCTTTCGGAAACAGACAAACACAATGATTAAAAAGGACTTTGCGCTTTCTTAATTAAAATGATTGAATGGCTTTCTGCACCTAATTATTGGGAGAATTCCCTTGCACAAATTATTCTTTTTTTTGCATGCATTGTGCTGTCTGTTATTATTGGAAAAGTAATTTATTATATGATTAAGACAAGGGCAAGAGAGGTTACAAAGAAAAGCGAGTCAAAAATTGACGACCTGTTTTTGCATACAATTGAAAAGCCGCTGATTTTTTTCCTTATAATGATAGGAATAGGAATTGGCCTTAATGTTCTGACAATTACCGAAAACATGCGTCCAATAGTTGATGCAATTTCCAACATTTTGATTACAGTTGGAGCCGCGTGGATTGTAATAAACCTTATTGACGCAGTAATAAAGCTTTACTTTATGCCATTGGCTGAGACAACAGACACAAGGCTTGACGACCAGCTTATTCCTATTGCAAGCAAGGTTATGAAATGGCTTGTTATAATTTTTGCATTTCTGATAATAGTAAACAGTTTTGGATATGACATAACAGCAATCCTTGCAGGGCTTGGAATAGGAGGTCTTGCATTTGCGTTTGCAGCAAAGGAAACAATTGCCGACATGTTTGGAGGGCTAAGCATTCTTATAAGCAAGCCGTTTATGGTAGGAGACTGGATTGACTTTGACGGAACAGTTGGACAGGTTGAAAAAGTAAGCTTAAGGCATACAACAATCAGAAACCTTGACAAAAGAGAGGTAAGTGTTCCAAACAGTAAGATTTCAAAAAGCTCAGTTATAAACATTAGTTCTGCTCCGTCAAGAAAAATCATTATTAATCTGGGTCTTACCTATGAAACACCTGTGAAGAAAATAAACAAGGCAATAGAGCTTGTAACAGGCATTATCAACAACCACAAGGACTGTGAAAATTACCCAATTGTGCAGTTTTCCGAATTCAAGGACAGTTCACTAAATCTCCTTGTAATCTACTATGCAGACAACAAAAAATGGTTTGCTGCAAGGCACGACATAAACATGTCAATAAAAGAAGCTTTTGAAAAGGCAAAAATAGACTTTGCATATCCAACGCAAACGATTTACACAGCAAAAGCCTGAATAAAAGGAAACCAGGCGCAAATCCGGGAGGCGGGATTACACAATCACGCCGGACGGCAGTATATTTATAAACTGTTTACATTACAATATAATGTATGACAAGATTGCTTGTTATTAGCGACAGCAGTTCATTAATCATTGGAACCAAAGCAGGATTGTTGGATGTGATATGTGAAGAATTTGAGGTTGAAATCCCTGAAAAGGTTTTTGAAGAAACGGTCGTGGCAGGAAAAGAGTTACAGAAAATTGATGCGTTAAGGATAGAGGAAGCAATTGAAGAAAACAAAATCGTGATTAGAAAAACAGAACCTTTGAAAAAAAGTAAAGCGAGCAAGTGGTTAAGCCAACTTAATTTGGATAAAGGAGAAACAGAGGCCATAAAATTGTACCTTCAAACAAACGCAAAATTACTATTGGTTGATGACAGACAGGCAATAAACGCAGCAAAGTTGCTTGAAATAAACTGGGCAACAATCCCGGACATTATCGTTGGCTTTGCTGAAAGGAAAAAAATCTCAAGAGAGAAAGCATTAGAAGCATTAAAGATTGCCCAAAGGGAAGGAAGATACAAAATTGGTTTTATTCTTAAAGCATTTACCAAAATTGAAGAACTCAAAGGAGGGAAAAAATGAAAACAGAACTCGTTTCCGCAAGGTTTGAGAAGAAGGACACTGCATTGATAGAAGAAGTTGCCAGAGAAGAAAAAACAGACAAAACCACAGCGCTAAAAAGAATATTTGTACTTGGCGCAAAACAATACAAGCTAGAAAAAGCAATAAAACAGTACCAAGAAGGGAAGATAAGCCTGGGCAAAGCAGCAGAAAATGCAGGAACAAGCCTCTGGGAAATAATGGATGAACTAAAAGAAAGAAACATATCAAACCCGCTAAGCGAAGAAGAATTTAAAGAAGGGCTCAAAAACCTTGAAAAGGTTTGGAAATGAAGAAGCCACAAACCACTAACTACCTACTACCCACTAAAGCCCCTGTGTGCAAATCCTGGAAGGGCAGAAATCACTACTTTTTTAAACTCTTAAATGCAGTATTGTTTTGGTTGAAATGTTGAAGACCACTGATTACAGGAATTTAACAACAAAGCATTACGGAAACTTTTCTTTTAAATACTAACCTGGAACAGTGCAGTTCTTGTGCATTCAGATAAATGCAAGGTACAAATAATGAAACATAAAACAAAACCTATTTACACAACTCAATTTTATTCCGAAATTTTAAATAAAAAAATAATATTGAATTTCCTGGATATTGCCCAGCTTGCAAAATAGGAAAGGAATAAAAGAAAGTTTGCTTTTAATAAAGGCATGGAAACCATTGCATGGATTTTGCTTGCAACAATTGCAAACAGTCTTTTGGCTCTTGTTGGTGCAGTAACTCTTGGCTGGAGCAGGAAAACACTTGAAAGGATTTTGCACGCTCTTGTAGGATTTAGCGCAGGAGCCCTTCTTGGAGGGGCATTCTTTCACCTTATTGCAGAATCACTTGAAGAAATGCCAACAATGGAAAGCTTTTACATTGTCTTTGTTGGCTTTATTCTATTCTTTTTGATTGAAAGATTTTTGCACTGGCATCACTGCCACAAAGGAAAATGTGATGTACACGCCTTTTCCTATTTGATTCTTGTTGGAGACGCAATTCACAATTTTATTGATGGTTTGATTATTGCCGCAAGCTTTCTAGTAGACATTGGCGTTGGCATTGTAACAACACTTGCAGTAATGAGCCACGAGCTTCCGCAGGAATTAGGAGATTTTGGAGTTTTGGTATACGGCGGGTTTAGCAGGAAAAAAGCATTGTTGTACAATTTTGCCTCACAGCTTACAAGCGTTGCCGGAGGCATAGTTGGCTTCTTTTTCCTTGGAACAAGCGAATTTGCAGTTTACCTTTTGCCTTTTGCAGCAGGCGGATTCATTTACATTGGAGCATCTGATTTAATTCCTGAATTGCACAAGCAGAAGAATATGAAAAAGGCAATGGAGGCATTTGTGTTTTTCCTGTTTGGGGTAGGGTTTATGATTGCAATAAAACTGTTTTTTGCAGTATGAAAAAACTTTTTGGAGCTAAGGTGGCGATTGGATGCAGGATTTTTTTTTAATTGTTTTTCTTATTTTTGTCGGGCAGACTTTAGGGGCATTGTTAGGACTTGTCAAAAAACCAAGCAAGAGCTTTCTGTATTACTCACTTGCGTTTGCCGGCGCAATGATGATTGGAATTTCAGTCTTTGAATTGATTCCTGAAGCACTTGCAACAGCGCCTTATCACTATGCATTAATCGGATTTCTGATAGGAATCCTTGCAATAATTGCGATTGACAGGACATTGCCGCATATAAATCCGCAATTGGGAAAAAAGGAAAAGCCAAGCATTAAAAGAAGCGTTACAATGCTTGTTACAGGAATTGCATTGCACAACATTCCAGAAGGGCTTGCAATCGGAATAGGATACGCACTTGACCCTGCACTAGGGTTGCTAATAGCAATAGGAATTGCAATGCAGGACATTCCAGAAAATATTGCAACAATCGTTCCGCTTTATGCCCTTACTGGAAAAAAAATGAAGTCTTTTGCAATACTTGTTGGAACAGTATTGTTTGAAGTATTTGGATTTGTTTTAGGCTGCTTTTTGCTTTGTGATATGCCTCCAAGTGTTTTAAGTGTGGCACTGGGAGCAGCAGCAGGAATAATGATTTACATTTCTCTTGACGAGCTTTTTCCAACAGCAAAGTTAATGGAAAATCCCTACAAAAAGGCATCAACACTTCTTGTAGGCTTTGTATTAGTTGCTTTGATGATAATGCTTTTTTAAAAAAAAAGACCAAAACAAACCTTTAAATACTATTATGAGCATATGTTCATTATGGCTAGGCCAAAAAAGGCAAGATTTATAGCTAGCAATCCAGAGGTTACATACTTTAAGCCAAGGGCAATTCCACTAGCAGAACTGGAGGAAGTAAAGCTTGGTTTGGAGGAGATTGAGGCATTAAAGCTCAAGTTTTTGGAAAATCTTGAGCAAAAGGATGCAGCAAAGAAAATGAAGGTTAGCAGGACAACATTTTGGCGTGTTTTTAACAGTGCGGGAAAAAAGGTTTCAGATGCACTAATTAATGGCAAGGCTATTAAGATTGAAGGAGGGCATTATGCCCTTGAAAAGGAGGTAACATAAATGCCTGGAAGAGGAAGAATGGGCGGTTTTGGCATGGGTCTAGGAGGCAACTGCATTTGCCCGAAATGTGGGGCAATAGCAGTGCATCAAAGAGGCATGCCTTGCACTCAGCAAAAATGCCCAAAATGCGGAAGTATTATGACAAGGAAAATGTAATTGCTTTGAAAATAATTCAATCAAACAAAGGAAGTTATAATGAATAAGCTTGAGAAAGCAGCTGTTATTTCAGCCTTGGGAAACGCATTTGTTTCGGTAATCAAATTTGCTGCCGGAACCGCTTTTGGTTCAGTGGCACTGATAGCAGACGCCATACACTCTTTCACTGACATAATTGGAAGCATCGCTGTTTTCTTTGGAGTAAGGTTTGCAGATGTTAAAAGCGAAAAATTCCCTTACGGACTTTACAAGCTTGAAAACCTCATAAGCCTTTTTATTGCACTTATAATTTTTTGGTCAGGCATTGAAATCGCCTTAGAATCAATTGCAAAGCTCGCTTCCCCAATTCAGGTAACAAGCTTTGAGGCAATAATTGTCGCAATTTTTGCACTTGCAATCGTTTATGCTTTGGCAAAGTATAAGGAAAGAATTGGCAAAGCAGAGCACAGCCCAAGCATGATTTCAGAGGCAAAACACAGCATGCTTGACGCATATGGAAGCATTGGCGTTGTTGCAGCTATTGGCTTAAGCTTTGCAGGGTTTCCAATATTTGACCCGCTAATAGGACTTGTCATTGCGGTTCTTGTATTTAAGGCAGGTGCAGAAATTTTCATTGACTCTGCAAAGGTTTTGCTTGACATAAGCCTTGACTACAAAACCATAAAGAAAATTGAAAAAATTGCTTCAGCACAAAAAGGAGTCAAGATTAAGGAAATTCTTGCAAGGAACTCTGGAAGGTATATCTTTGTTGACCTAAAGCTTGAAACAGGCTTGAAAGATTTGAAAAGAGTTGACCAGCTACATAGGCAATGCGAAGCCGAGATAATGAAAGCAGTACCAAGAATTGACAAAATAATGGTTGACATTCACTACAAGAAAAAACCTGTACTTGTTTATGCTACACCCTTGGAGAAAAGAAGTGAAAAAAGCCCTATTGCAAAAGAATTTGGAACTGCAAAATTTTTTGGCATCTTTAAGGCGGAAAACAGGGCAGGAAAAAGCGGGCTTATTGAAAGCAAAATAATTGAAAATCCAAACTGGAAAAGCAAGGAAAGGAAAGGAATTCTTGCAGCGCAGTTGCTTGCAAAGAACAAAATTGATGTGCTTTTTGCAAAAGAGGAAATGCACAAGGGCGGCGCTTTTTATGCACTGCAAGAATCATTTATTGAAATGAGAAAAACACCGGAAAAAACTTTTAGTAAGTTGTTGGGGGAATTCAAATAATAGAAAATGAAACAATTAGTTTGATTGGATTTATTGTTCTTGCCTTTTCGCTTGTCTTTGCCTATGCAGGCACACTTTCTCAATGCACTTACAGGAAATATATTGTTCCTGCAATGCTTTTGGTTATAGCAATAATGTTTTTGTCAGAAACAATTTCGGCATTGATGGTTGCTGTTTCAGCAGTATTGTTTTACAGTGGATACAAAGGGTATGGTATAGAAATAAGGAAAGAAGAGCAAGCGAAAGCAGAAGAAGAAACAAAGGAGGAGAGTAAATGAAGGTAGCGGTTAGCGCAGTATCGGAAGATATAAAACAGCCAGTAAACCTTGTATTTGGCAGATGCCCTGGCTATGTGATAGCGGAAATTGACGAAAAAGAAGTAAGGGAAACAAAGTTTGTGCAAAATCCTGGAATGAACACAGGAATGGGTGCAGGAATTGCCGCAGCACAGGTAGTTGCATCACAGGGTGTGCAGGCAGTAATTAGCGGGAATGTAGGTCCAAATGCATTTATGGTTTTGCAACAGTCAGAAATAAAGGTTTATAGGGTAGCTAGTGCAAGTGTTGAACAGGCTTTGCAGCAATTTGCTGAAGGAAAGCTTGAAGAAGTAAAGGGCTCAACAGCACCAGGTCACTTTGGAATGGGAAAAGGAACTGGAAGAGGTGCCGGAGCAGGTACAGGAAGAGGAATGGGCAGAGGTGCCGGAGCAGGTACAGGAAGAGGAATGGGCAGTGGAATGAACCGTGGTTCAGACACTGGAAAAGGAATGAGAACAGGTCTTGGAAGAGACTCGCCAATGTAAAAAAGGAGGTTTTTTGATATGAAGGTTGCTGTTTCAACTGATAGTGGAAATGTGGCAGAGCATTTTGGAAGATGCCCTCAATTCACAATTGCAGAAATTGAGAATGGTAAGGTTGTAAAAAAAGAGGTTATTGAAAACCCGGGACATACGACAGGGTCTTTGCCGCGGTTTTTTAATGAGAAAGAGGTTTCGGTTGTGATTGCAGGCGGTGCAGGCTTTAGGGCACAACAGTTCTTTGAAGAGTTTGGAATAAGGCTGGTGGTTGGCATTTCAGGAAGCGTTGATAATGCATTGCAAGCTCTTTCCGAAGGAAAACTTGAAAGCGGAAAAGGCAGTTGCAGTCCTGGTGCAGGAAAAGGGTATGGAATTCCAAAGGAAGACGGTCACGGAGAATAGATTTATCCAAAGCACTGCAGGAAAAATAAGTTTGGGATAAAATGAAGCTAAAAATTTTGGTTGACAACCAAGCAATGTCTAACTTTAGGGCAGAATGGGGCTTCAGTTGCCTTGTTGAAGCAAAGGAAAATGTTCTGTTTGATACAGGGACAAGCGCTGATGTGCTGGCGTTCAATGCAGAAAAGTTCGGCATAAAGCCAGAGCAGATTAGCAAAGTTGTTTTGTCGCATGATCATTTTGACCACACTGGCGGCCTTGAATGGGTTTTGCAAAATCCAAAAGTTAAGGTTTTTGTTTTAGATTCATTTTCTGATGAAACAAAACAGAGTATTGAAAAAAAGGCTGAATTGATTGAAGTAAGCAAGCCTGTTGAAATAAGCAGAAGTGTTTTTTCTACAGGAAAATTAAGCAATTCAATTGACGAGCAGGGTTTGGTTCTGGAAGTAAAAGAAGGAGTAATAGTTTTGGTTGGCTGTTCCCACCCAGGTTTGGAAAAAATTTTGAAAAAAGCCAGGAAGTATGGAAGGATTCACGCTGTAATCGGAGGATTCCACGATTTTAACAAGTTTGATGCACTGGAAAAGGTTAAGATTATTGCTGGAACACACTGTACTGAGCATAAGACAGAAATTCAAAAACTTTTTCCAAAAGCGTTTACAGAATGCTCTGCCGGAACAGAATTTGAATTTTAAGGCGACTTTAATGCGAAAGGAATGCAAGTGGTTTCAGGCTTGCCAGATGAAAAGATTTTGGGGAGATGGAAGGGTTTGCCATTTACGCTTCCATTAAAATGGAAAAGTCTTTTTTGAGGGGTTCAAGCATTCCTGCATTATAGGTTGCCACTGCTGGATGGTACAAGGGAATTATTTCTATTTGGCCTGTAAGGGTTGATACAGCAAAAGTTTTTCCATGGATTAGACTTATCCCAGCAAGCTTATCCTGCAAACCGAATTTTTTCATGATGAATGATGCAGCAAAGTTTCCAAGGCAGCAGATTTTTTCTGGCCTTATTGTTTCAATTTGGCTGCCGAGGTAAAGCGAGCAGGCTTTGATTTCACTTGGAAACGGGTTCCTGTTTTGAGGAGGCCTGCATTTCAAAACATTTGTAATGTAAATATCTTGCCTCTTCAGGTTAATTGAGTTTAAAAGCTGGTCAAATATTGTGCCTGCCTTTCCAACAAATGGCTTGCCCTGCCTATCCTCATTAAAGCCTGGTGCTTCACCTACAAACAATATTTTGGCATTCAAGCTGCCCTCTCCCAAAACAGGGCTGCCCCTCGTTTTCCACAGGTCACAGCGCCTGCAGTTTGCCACTGCCTGTCTCAATCCAGCAATTGCTTCATCTTTTAACATTTTGGTTCAAACCATACTGCACTAAACCCTTTTTCAGTGCTATTTTTCCACTAGAAAAGTATATGAAAATGTTTACAGAAAACCCCTTAAAAGCTTCTTTCATTACTTTTATTCAATTAAAGAAAAGAGTAAAAAGGATAACCCCCCTTAAAAAAAGTTTTGATTGAGCGATGGCAATGAAGGTTTGTATTGTTGGAGGTGGCGGGGCAGGCGTAACCGCTGCAAACAAGATTAGGCAATTGGATCAAAAATCCGAAATCACAATTTTTACAAAAAGAAAGGTGATTGGCTATCCTCCTTGTGAAATGCCCTATGTTTTGGGAAGAGACATTGCTTCTTTTGAGGAAATTGTTCACTCGAAGAAACAAGATTTTACAAAGAAAAAAATAAAGGTCTTGTTTGAAACAACTGTTGAAAAAATAGATCTGGGCAAAAAATTCGTTTTGGCAAAGGGAAAAAGACACCACTATGACAAGCTTGTGTTAGCAGTTGGTGCAGAACCCTTTGTTCCGCCTATAAAAGGAACAGATGGAAAAAACGTTTATTGCTTGGGCACTGATATAAGCCCTGCAAAAAGACTGGACAAAGCAATTTCGCACTTTGACAGTGCTGTTGTGGTTGGTGCTGGTGGAATCGGGCTAGAGATGGCAATTGCGTTAAAGAAAAGAGGGTATAAAAGAGTTTATCTTGTTGAACTTGCTGATAGAATTCTTCAAAGCAGCCTTGACAAAGACATGAGCAAAATAGTTGAAAACTACTTAGAAGAAGCTGGAATACAGTTAATGCTTTCAACTAAAATAAGTGAAATAAGAGACTTGATGGACAAAAAGATTGTGACATTGAATGGCAGGGAGATTAGCGTCAGCCTTATCCTGTTTGCTGCAGGCAGCAGACCGAGAACCAAGCTGGCAAAAGAAGCAGGTTTGACTGTTGGCAAAACAGGAGGAATACTGGTAAACAATTACTTGCAAGCAAGCGACCCGAATGTGTTTGTCATTGGAGATTGCATGGAAAGCTGGGAAGCCCTAACAGGAAAAAAGACATTAAACATGCTTGCAAGCAACGTTGTTAGAAGCGCAAAAATAGCCGCAAAAAACATCGTGGAAAAAGAGCTTACTCCTTTTAATGGGACTATTTACTCGTTTGCAATCCAGGTTGGAAAATTTTTGATTGCATGCACAGGCTACAGTGAAAGCTATGCAAAGAAAGTTGGATTGGATGTTATCACAAGCACACACGAGGCATTGACCAGGCACCCTGCTTTGGGCGGAAAGCCAGTCTACATTAAATTGATTATGGGCAAGGCCAGCCGCTGTATGGTTGGAGGTCAAATCATTTCCCAGGACAACATTGTTGTAGGCTGGGTTGACAAGTTGGTTGTGGCAATAAGTGAAAAAATTCCTTGTAGCAAGCTGTCTTTGATTGAAAACCCTTATACGCCGGCCATTGACAACCCTTACAATGCTTTAACCCAGGCAATTGACAAACTGATAGCGGAAAAGGTTTAATCAGAACAAGAAAGGGGAATTTTGCCCGTGTTTTTTGCTTTATGCCCTTTTTTACTATTTTGTATACTTTAAAACAATGTCCCCTTCTTTGACTCCCAAATCAAAGGCGATTACATTGCATTTGGCTATTAGCATAAAAAACACGCCATTGAACTGGCTTAACCCCTCATAATTCCCTTGCCCTTTTGAAATAGTCACATCATGGTTTTTTATCCAACTCCTGACTTCTGGAGAGTTTCTTACAGGCCCTGTGCCTGGCAGCCCGTTGTCTGTTGCCCTGAATTCAACTAGGGGAATTTTGTCCATGCCAATGTATTTAGCGTCTTCCATTGTAGCATCATTTATTATGGGCCCGCCTTTTATTACCACAGTAACCATTAGGTTTGCAAGCCCTGCTTTCTTTCGCAATTTTAAGATTGTTTCTATCAGCAGCTTGTCAAAGGCTATTTCTCCAGCGTTGTCTGTAAAGAATAAAAGGCTTTTTGCATTACTTAGCTTTTCTTTGAATTTTTCATAGTCGTTTATTGCAAACTCTTTGCCCAAAACCTCTTCAACCGTTTTTTCAACGTTAAATGAACCGCCTGTGGGGCCAAAATCCATAATGTTTCCGGCAATCGAAATTCTTATTGCTGCAAGCAGCGGGTCAGGGCTAGTGTCAACCTCGCACTTTATTTTGGGAAGCATTTTCATTGCAAGGTTATTGCAGTCTTTCTTCACTTTTTTGTACGGGTCGTCTATTCCAATTTCCTTTCTAATAATTCCATGCACCGCATGTGCCATCTCCGGCGGTGTCAGAGACCAATCCAAATCCAACAGATGGCGCATAACCTGCCTTAACAGTTTCTCCTGCAATTTTTCGTCCCTGGTATTCATTCTCAGGGCTTTTAGCAATTGCCTTTGAAAACAGGGAATGCAATCCAGATTAGCTTTCATTTTAATCTCCTTCTATGTCTTCCATTAGATTTTATACAGTACTTCAAATAAAGCTTTTCTTTCGAAAACCCTAAAAAGTGTTGCAATCATTTACTTTTCTATTCACTATTTTCTAGGGAATTTGGCGGTAAGCAACAATGAACAAAATTGAATTAAAAAATGTTGGAAAAAGGATTGCGGTAGTTAGTGGAAAGGGAGGCACAGGAAAAAGCACTTTTTCCACTTTGCTTGCTTTGAGTTTGGCAGCCAAAGGAGAAAGAGTTGGCTTGCTTGATATTGATGTGCATGGCCCAAACATCCCTCTAATGCTTGGGATTGAGGGAAAAAACATGGGTGTTGACAGCAACAAAAGGCTACTGCCTGTTAAGGCCGAGCCAAACCTAAAAGTCGTTTCCACCAGCTTTATGCTTAAAAAAGACCAAGCACTTATTTGGAGAGGGCCACTAAAATCAAACCTTATAAAACAGGCAGTGGAGCAGACTGACTGGGGCAGCCTGGATTTTCTCATTGTTGACAATCCCCCAGGAACAGGTGATGAAACAATTACCCTGACCCAATTAATTGATTTGAACGGAGCAATAATTGTGGGAACGCCGCAAACAGCGTCAGTATACGATGTAAGAAAAGCAGTAAACATGATGAAAACCGTCAATGTCCAGGTTTTAGGATTAGTGGAGAACATGAGTTATTGCATTTGCCCGCATTGCAAAGAAAAAATTGACTTGTTTGGAAAAGGCAGAATAAAACAGCTGGCAAAAGAGGAAAAAGTGCCCTTTTTGGGTGAAATTCCCATAGACATTAAACTAAGGGAAATGGCTGACAAAGGTGGCATCAAGCTAAACAACCTTAACCCGAAAATAAAGAAAACTATCAATGACATAATCAAAAACATAGGCAACAAAAGCTTTTGAATGGAAAAGAGACCAGCCAAGAGTATAAATCAAATAAACACATAAACAAACGTTTATATGGTTTTTGTTTCATAATTATTATTAGTTGCAAATGATTAACCCAAAGGACTCACAAACCGCAATGGCTTTCGCAAGAGTATTTGCCACATTGTCAGACCCGAACAGGTTGCTGATACTGAAAACGCTTGGAGACAAGGAAAAGTCAGTAAACCAGCTTGCGATTGAATTAAACCTTTCACAGCCACTGGTTTCACACCACTTGGCTGCGCTTAAAGCAAACGGCCTGGTGAAAGCAAAAAAAGCAGGCAGCTTTGTATTTTACAACACGGCAACAAAAAAAATCGCTGAGTTGGTTAATAGCTTGGAGAACACTTTGGAAGACATAGCAAAAAACATGGAATTAACACCTTTTCCCCAGCCACTTTTTCCTTTCAGAAGAAGAGGCAGAAGGGGAAGAGGGTGGATGTAAAAAAGGAGGTGAGATAAATATGCCATTTGGAGATAGAACAGGACCAAACGGACTTGGCCCAATGACAGGTAGAGGAGCAGGCTACTGCGCCGGCTATTCAACGCCTGGATATGCCAACCCTGTTGGGAGCAGAGGCTTCTATGGTAGAGGTGCCGGCTTTGGAAGAGGTGGCGGCAGGGGCTTTGGACGCGGCTTTGGAAGAGACAACAGGCAGCGCTTTTACGCAACAGGCGTGCCAAGTAGGGTATACGGAACTTATGACCCTTATGCAGTGCCTTACGCAGCGCCTTACAACTCTGCTCAAGCACCAGCACAGCCTTCAGAAGCTGAACTGCGCAGACAGGAAAAGGAAGCCCTGGGACAAGAAGCAAGTGCCTTGGAGCAAGAGCTTGCCGAGATAAAGAAAAGACTTGTCGAATTAGGCAAGTGAACGGCAAGAAGCAAGTAGGCTGGCAGCCTTTGAAGGCTGTCAGTTTGGATTTTTTTTTGCTTACATGAATTCCAAGGCAGAATAGCCCACAAAGTATTCAAAGATTTAAGTTTAATAGTGGCTTTTAGGCTGTTCTAATTTCACTACTCGCTTGCCATTTAAAAATGGGTGTGGGCACAATAATCACTATCAAAACTTGTTTTTGAGTGGTGTTTTTTTTTGTCTGACCTTGATGTAGAAAGAATCAAAGCAGAAAAATTAAGGAAAATGCAGGAGCAAATGCATCAAAACGAGGTGAAAAAAGTGGAGATTGAAGTAAACGACGAAAATTTTCAAAAAGAAGTAATTGACAAAAGCAGAAATGTTCCGGTTGTGGTTGACTTTTGGGCAACTTGGTGCGCACCCTGCCTTACTCTTAGTCCGACCCTTGAAAAGCTTGCAAAAAAATTCAATGGAAAGTTTGTGCTGGCAAAAGCAAACGTTGACGAAAGCAAGGCCGCAAGCACAAAATATGCCATCTCATGCATTCCTGCAGTGAAAATGTTTAAGAATGGAAAGGTAACAAACGAATTCATCGGAGCTTTGCCAGAAGCAGCGGTTGAACAGTGGCTTCGCAAAAACATCTGAAGGCAGTTAAAAATGAAGATAAAAAAAATAACTATTTTTCCCGGCCGCAGCAAGCAAGGCGAAAAAGAATCCTTTGAAAAAATCGAGATATTAGCCGGGCAAAAAATAGGAATTGTCGGTCCAACAGGCTCGGGGAAAAGCCAATTGTTATATGACATTGAAAAGCTTAGCCGAGGAGAAACAAAGACCCTAAGAAAGATTTTGATAAACGATAACAAAGTGCAGAAAGGCCTTAGAACAGACCCGGCAAGAAAAATAATTGGCTATTTAACCCAGCATATGAATTTTATGACAGACACAACAGTCCAAAATTTTTTGGAAACCCATATAATGACAAGAGGCCGGCACAGGTCAGAGGAAAGCACCAAAGAGCTGGTTGAAAAGATAATAGAGTCCGCAAACACCATAACAGGCGAGGAAATCAACAAGAATACGAATTTACTTATTTTGTCAGGCGGGCAGTCAAGAGCTTTAATGGTTGCAGACCTTGCATATATCAGTGAGTCCCCAATTATCCTGATAGATGAAATAGAAAACGCTGGCATAAGAATCAGTGAAGCCCTTGACCTGTTAATCAAAAAGGGAAAAATAATCTTCTTGGTAACACACAACCCGATTCTTGCTTTGGATACTGACAAAAGGATGGTCATGAAAAACGGGGCAATAAGCAACATTATTTATACCTCAGTTAAGGAAAGAGGAATTGCAAACTATCTTTCATGGATTGATAACTACATGTTAGATGTTAGAGAAGAGGTAAGAATGGGGAAAAAAGTGGAAGAACTGCGGCTGATATGTACGCCAATGGGGGTAAAAAGATGAAAATAGCAATTTTTGGCGGAACACCAGGAAGCGGAAAAACAAGTGTAATCAAATTTGTAATGCAGGAACTGAAAGACTTAAGCATTCATTATGCAAAATTTGATGTTGTATCCACAGAAGACCACCTGCTAATAAAAAACAAGTTTGGGATAAACACTGAAAAGAAAATATCTGGAGAAATATGCCCAGACCATTACGCTGCACTTGAAATCCCAAAAATCGTTGAAAAGCACAAAAACAAAGATCTAATTATAATAGAAACAGCTGGGCTTTGCCTAAGGTGCTCGCCATATATAAACGAAGGACTTGCAATCAACATCCTGAACATTTTGGCAGGAAAGCCTTCAAGTTATGGTCCACTGCTAACACACGCTGACCTAGTGGCTACAACCAAGGGCGACCTGATTTCACAGGCAGAAAGGGAAATCTTCAGGTCGGAAGTTCTGAAAGTTGCCAAAAATGCTTCAATAATTGAAGCAAACGGCCTAACAGGCGAAGGTGCGATTGACATAGCAGAGGCAGTGAAAGAAAGCCCTGAAATAAAAGGAAAACTTACCTTGAAGCATTCCATGCCAACCGCTGTTTGCGGATACTGCTATGGAAACAAAACAATTGATTCAGAGGAAACATTGAAGCGTTACTCACTTGGCAAGGAACTGAAAGCAAGGATTCCAAACCTGAACTGCGGAAAATGCGGATTCAAATCATGCAATGAATTCATAAGAGCGGTTTTGGATAAAAAAGTGAATGAAGATACGTGCCCTTACTTGAAAGGCAAGAAGGGATAGAAATGAAAAAAGGGCTTAAAAAAGAACTTGATAATGCAATAGACACATCGGGTACTGAATTAAAATGGGTTCCAGACCCAAAGGGATATTTTACAATAAAACCCATTTTCTCACAAAAAAAAGTTTTTGTAAGACATTATAACTCAAAAGATGTTTTAGAACAAACCTTTGCAGGAACAATCACACCAGAAATAGTTCAGGCAATTATCCAAAGAAAACTAATCTCAAGATTAGACCATGCTGCCTATCTTGGAAAGGAAACAGAAAAAGCAATAATCGCATTAAAAAACAAACTAGAGTATGTTCAAGGCAACAAATTGCACTTAGAAAGTAAAATAAGGGATTAATTGAAACGTTTCAAACCTGAAAATTTTATGGACTGGAGATAAATTGGAGTTGGTAAAATGCCATGGGTAGACAAAGAAAAATGCACAGGCTGCACTATTTGTGTGAAAAACTGCCCGGTAGAAGCTATTAGTATGGAAAATGGAAACGCCGAAATAGATATGGATAAATGCATAAGATGCGGCAAATGCCATGAAGTATGTCCTCAAGAAGCAGTCAGGCATGACAGCGAGAAAATTCCACAAGAAATTGAAGAAAATATTGAATGGGCAAAAAGACTAATGAAACACTACAAAACAAAAAAAGAAAAGAAGGAATTTCTGAAAAGAATGGTTAAACATTTTAACAAAGAAAAAAAGGTTGCGGAAGAAAGCCTTAACAAGATTAAAGAAATCGAGGCTGACAAAAAATGAACAAAGAAATGAGAAACTGGGAAGGAAAAGAAGGAATCAGATTCCTAAAGAGAATTGGAATTAAGCCAGGCCAGAAAGTCTTGGATTTTGGGGCGAGAGTCGGACACTATTCGATTCCGGCGGCAGTGGTTGTTGGAAACCGCGGAAAAGTTTACGCCTTGGATAAAAACAAAGACCCTTTAAACGAATTAAAAAGAA
Source organism: Candidatus Iainarchaeum sp. (assembly GCA_017610205.1). Lineage (GTDB taxonomy): Archaea > Iainarchaeota > Iainarchaeia > Iainarchaeales > JAFCCL01. The sequence goes on from JAFCCL010000007.1 coordinate 32,610, forward strand.
AGGCTACAGAACAAAAACTGGAAAACATAATCTTGGTCAAAACCAATGGCAGGTTGAAAACCGAGCTGGAAAATAACTCTGTTGACGCTGCACTTGCTTATGACGTATTGCACTTGATAGACGACAGAAAAAAGTTGTACATGGAAATCAACCGAGTTCTTCAAAAGAATGGCCTGTTTTCAGTATATCCAAAACACAACAAATTAGACCAACCAGAACAAAGCTTGAAAAATCTGGGACCAAAAGACATTGTGAAAGAAATAGAAGCCCACAACTTTTATTTTGAAAAAAAGCATTGTGGGCTTATAAGCCATGATGATTTTTTCAACAAAGGATGCGTTTTGAATTTCAGGAAAAAGAGAACTCCTAGAGGCAAGAAATAATGAAAAAAACAATAAACGGCTGGTTGTTTAACAGAATAGAAAAGCTTGGAAACAAGGAATTTAACCATATTGGATGCGAAGGCGAAAACAGCTCTTTTGGAGACTTTCTTGCCTCGTTTGTGCCAAAAATAGGAACAAGAAGGAAAGCAAGGTTTACAATAGAAACGCTTGACAATTCTGAAAAAAAGGCGAGGAATAAGCACTAAAAAGGAGGCAGTGATGGAAAATGGTTAAAATAAACAAAAAGTTATGCGCTGGATGCGGAAACTGTGTGGAAGCATGCCCTTTTGAAGTATTAAAAATTAAAGATGGAAAAGCAGTGGTTGTAGATTCGGAAAAATGCCAAAAATGCGGGGCCTGCATGTCAATCTGCCCAAACAACGCAATCAAAATTGAGGAATGATATGAACAGAAAAATCAAAAAACTTATCAAAGAATTTGAGGGATATGCAAAAGAAAACGGCTTTAGGCTAAATCCTGATTCAAAAATAGCGAAAGAAACGATAAGAGGGCTGCTTGAAAACGAGAAAAAGCATGGACAAAGGTACTGTCCCTGCAGAAGAGTAACAGGAAATAAGGAGGAAGACAAAAAAATAATCTGCCCCTGCATTTATCACGAAAAAGAAATCAAAACACAGGGCCACTGCCTTTGCCAGTTGTTTTTCAAGTGATTCAAAATGCAGCTGCTTGTTTTTGTTTCATCACATTGCCCACACTGTCCAAAAGCAGTAACAGCCGTAAAAGAAGCTGTTTCCCAATACAGTGACTACAATTTGAGTTACAGAAAAATAAGGGCAAAAACAGCGGAAGCAAAACAAATTTCGGGCAAATATGGCATAAGGGCATACCCCACAATAATAGGCCTAAACGACCGTGAGGAAACAGTATGCAAAATTATTGGAGTGCCAAGCGAAGAAAAACTTAGGAAAGAAATTGAAAAAGCCCTTGGCCTGAGAAAATCGCTTTTCAGAAAAATTTTTGGCGGCAGGACATGAACCCAAACGATTTTTTAAACAAGGGAAACAAAATTGCAGTAGTGGGCGTTTCAGCCAATCAGAAAAAATGGGGCTTTAAAATATATGAAGAGCTAAAGTCTTCTGGCTTTCGCGTTTACCCAATAAACCCAAAACAAAAAATAATAGGGCAGGATGTCTGTTACCCAAATTTGGAAGCCTTGGCAGAAATCCCTGATGTTGTAATAACAGTTGTTCCCCCAAAGGTTACGGAACAAGTTGTAAAGCAGTGCAGAAAACTTGGCATAAAAAGAGTTTGGATGCAACCAGGCTCTGAATCAGAAAAAGCAATAAAGTTTTGCAAACACAATAATATTGAAATAATGCATGATGCTTGTTTTATTGTTAATGGTTTAAAAATGGGGGAAAAAAGATGATAACTTTTGCATGCAAAAAAATAAGGCTGGATGAAATTGTCAGATGTTCATTTAGTTTGAACAAGACAGAATACAATGCGCTAATGTTTTTGCTTAAAAAAGAAAAAGAATTTGATATTTACACTCTTTCTAAAAAAATGGGTTTAGAGAGGACAACCTTGCAAAAGGCACTAAAAAAGCTTTTAGACAAAAAGCTGGCAAAAAGAAGGCAGGTAAATATAGAAACAGGCGGCTATTTTTTTCTATACAATGTAAAAAACAAAGGCTCAATAAAGATGCGGCTTTTGGAGATAATTAGGCAATGGGAAAAAACCGCTGAAGAGGAAATACAAACCCTATAATAATGCACATATGCACAAAACCTATTTAAATTGTTTGACATGCATTTGAATTGGTTTAAGATGAAACAAATTGCAATTACAGGTGGCAAGGGAGGGACAGGAAAAAGCACTGTTGCAACAGCTATTGCTGTAGAGCTTGGGAAAAGGCATAAAGTGCTTTTAGTTGACGCAGATGTTGACTGCCCCAATGACCACCTGCTGCTTGGAATTGAGAGAACGAAAGTCAGGACAGTATACCAAAGAATTCCAACGTGGGATTTTGAAAAATGCACCAAATGCGGCAAGTGTGCAGAGACCTGCAAGGTCAATTCCATTTTTGGCCCAAAAGGAAAACAGCCCATTTTTTTACCACAGCAATGCAATGGTTGTGGCGCATGCGTTATAACCTGCCCTGCAAATGCAATAAGCTGGAGTGAAAAGGAAATCGGCGAAATTTTTAGGGGAAACGGCCATGGCATTGGTTTTATTTCAGGCGAGTTAAAGGTAAATGAAGCTGTTTCCGAATTTGTTGTCAATGCGTTAAAAGAGGAAGTTAAAAAAATTGGGAAAGGATACGATTTTATTTTGTTTGACACAGCAGCTGGAACCCATTGTGATGTGATTTCTGCTTTGGAAGGAAGCAGCATTGCTTTGGCTGTTACAGAGCCAACTCCGCTTGGAGAGCATGACCTTGAATTGATTATGAAGCTGTTGAAAAGGCTTGGCATAAAATTTGAAATTGTTTTGAACAGGTTTGAAGAAGGCATGGAAAAGCTGATTGAAAAAGTTGCTGAAAGCAACGGAAAAAAGATTGCGTCAAAAATACCCTACAGCAAAAAAATAATGGAAAACTACAGCAAAGGCATTCCAGTAAAACATGAAAGCATTGAAAAGATTGCGGAGCTGGTTGAATGAAAAAAATAACAGTTTTAAGCGGAAAAGGTGGTGTTGGAAAAAGCAGTATTGCCGGTTCGCTTGCAGTTCTTTTGGCAAAAAAGCATGAAGTTATCTGTGCCGACTGTGATGTTGACGCCTCAAACCTTGGGCTTGTTCTGGGATTAAAGGAAAAGGATTTTGAGGAATGGGAAAGAATTTCAACAAACGAAAAGGCTGTTTTGGACGAAAAGAAGTGCAATGGCTGCAAAAAATGCGTTGAAAGCTGTTACTTTAAGGCAATCAAATGGAACAAGGAAAAAAAACAGCCTGTTTTTGACAGCCTTATATGTGAAGGATGCGGCGCATGTGAAATAGTTTGCCCTGAAAACGCAATAATTCTTGAAAAAGTGCAAAATGCAAAAATTGGATTTGGGAAAACAAAATACGGTTTTGGCATTGTTTCAGGACAGCTTGAAATGGGCGAATCTGGTTCTGGAAAGGTAGTGGCAGAAGTAAGAAAGCTTGCAGAAAAAAAAGGCAAGGGAGCGGAAATTATGGTTATTGATGCTGCAGCAGGAATAGGATGCCCTGTAATTGCCTCAGTTGTTGGAAGCGACTTTGTCATAGGGGTTACTGAACCAACGCCGTCAGGACTCTCAGACTTGAAGAGGGCTTTGCAGATGACAGAGCATTTTGGAATTGGTTGCGGGATTGTGATAAATAAGCACGACCTTAATCCAAAATTTACAAAAAGGATTGAGGCATTTGCAAAAGAAAATGGTTTGGAAGTTCTTGCAAAAATTCCTTATGAAAAGGCATTTGTTGAGGCATTAATTAACCTTGTGCCAATAATTGAATTCAAATCAGAAACGAAAAAGTTTTTTGAAGAAATAATTGGCAAGCTTCCTAAGGATTAAGAAACTTACTTAAAGGTTATGCACATTTAATAAATTCAATAAAAAAAGAAGTTGTTTTAAATGAAAAAAATGCTTTTACTTGCATTAATTGCGTTTCTTTTCATGGCTTCAAGCGTAAGCGCTGAAACAGTATGTGGAGTCTATTTTACAAAAATTGGATGCCCTGTATGCTCAAAAGTAGACCCTGTTATTTTGGATCAATGGATTTCAAGCAGGGATGATGCAGTGGTAATAGAATATGTTATGGACTCATGGTATGAACCACATGCAATCCTGATGGGAGAATACAATTTGGCACACGGGACAGGCAGCTCTGTTCCATTAATGATAAAGAATGCTAATGAAACATGGGCAGGAATTCCTGCATTTTACACAAACGACAACATTTTTCAGCATGCTGAAGAATTCTTTAAAGATGACGAAGGAAAATGCCTGCTTGTTGAAGGGGAAATTTCCTTTGAAGAAATTAATTTGAATGAATTGCCTGAAAAACCAAAGCTTTGGGCAGGCAAAAGGCTTTTGGTCAGGACAGGCGTTGCTGAAATTGAAAGCGATTTCCTAAAAGAGCTTTTGTTTAAAGAGGATTTGGTAGCAGTGCTTGCAGGCACGCAGTATGAGTTGAAGGAAGTAAAGGCAGAGCCAGCTCCCTACTCAGGCGGAGAAATTCCCTTTGCACAAGCGATTGACATTGGAGATGGATGGGTTTTAAAGCTAAAGGAAGCAATTGAATTGCCTGAAAATGTTGAGCAACTGCAAAATGGAGGCAATGGCGGGAATGGAAATGGCAATGAAGGTAATGGAAATGCTGTAGAAGCAAACCCGTTTGTTTTTCCTGCAATAGCAATGATTGTCTGTATTATTGCATTAATTATTTTCATTAAGGTGAAAAAGAAATGACTGACTTGACTATTCCGGCAATTGTTTCCCTTGCATTGGTTGACTCTATAAACCCATGTGCAATCGCTGTTTTGTCCCTTTTGATTATTGCATACATGACACACAATCCACATGAGAAAAAAAAAGCCTTGCTTGCAGGATTTTTCTTCATCTCAGCTGTTTACATTGTTTACCTTATTTATGCCATTGTTCTTGTTGAAACAATAGGCACCTTTATAGAAGTCATTTCCGGCTCGGAACTGTTTATTTACGGCGGCTTCAGCCTTGTTGCAATAGCATTAGGTGTTTTCAACATAAAGGACTTTTTCTGGTACAAACCAGGCGGTCTCTTGAGGGAAATGCCAGTGAAATGGAGGCCTGCAGTTCAAAAACTGTTAAGTGGAATTGAAAGCCCTAAAGGCGGCTTTATTCTCGGAATTTTTGTAACAATTTTCCTCTTGCCATGTACAATTGGGCCATTGCTAATGGCCTGCACTTTGCTTGCAAAATACGGCTCGCTTTTCGCATTGCCATGGCTTTTGCTTTATAATTTAATCTTTGTTCTGCCAATGCTTGTAATTGTAATAGCAATTTACATTGGCTTGACAATGGTTGAAAGCGTAACAGAATGGAAAGACAAGAACATCAAATACCTGCATTTGGTTGCCGGAATTATAATGGCAGCTATTGGATTATACCTTGCATGGGATGCAGAAAATGCATTTCACATAATGCTTGGGCCAATTGACTTGAACTTTTTCACAATTGGAATAATTGAAATCCCTGTGCTGCTTGCAATAATTCTGTTCAGGCACAAAGCAAAGAAAGAATAGTGCCTTTTTCTTTTTTTCCTCAATTAAATAATGCAAATGATTCCAAAAAACCTGAAGGATTTGGTTACATTTGTTCCAAACAAGGGCGAGCCAATTCACAACTGGTTTTACTATAAAGAAGGTTACAGCGGCGGGTTTGTGGAATGGGCTGTGAAAGAATTTGAACTGAAGGAACCAATAGTTGACCCCTTCTGCGGTGTTGGAACAACACTTTTAGTATGCAAAAAACTTGGACTGGAAAGCATTGGCTTTGATGTAAGCCCTCTGGCAGCATTTGTTTCAGAGGCAAAAACAAGGGATTATGATACTAAAAAAGTAATGGCGGAACTGCAAAAGTTTAAGGAAATGGAGCCAAAGCAGGCTGGAAAATTTCCAAATAAAAATGTAAGAAGGCTTTTTTACGAAAAGCAGCTTGACGACATTTACTTTTATTACAGGAAAATTGACAAAATACAGGACGCGCGTGTGAGGGTATTGTTCCTGCTTGCATTGATTGACACCACGTCAAGGGTTGCAAATGTTGTCAAAGTAGGAGGCTCTTTAAGGAAGCAGAAGAAGCCAAAGATGCCTGTGAAAAAACTTTTTTTGGGAAAGGTAAAAAAGATGGTTTTGGATTTAAAAAGAGTGCAGGCAAAAGGGCCTGAGCCAGAGGTGTTTCAGGCAGATGCAAGGAATGTAAAGCTTGAGGAAAACAGTGTCGGAGCTGTTGTCACAAGCCCTCCTTATCTGAACAAAATTGAATACACTTTAATTTACAAGATTGAATTAGGGCTGTTTTTCAGGGAGCAGGAAACAAGGCTTAGGGCACACATTCAGGACAGTGCAACAGGAAGGGATTTTGGAAGCAGGATGCCTTTGGTGGCAAAAGCCTACTTTGATGACATGAAAAAGGTTTTGGAAAACATGTTTAAGTTTCTGAAACCCGGCGGCAAGGCAGTCATTGTTGTTGGAGGAGGGTGCTTTCCATATGAGGTTGTTGAATCAGATGACATTTTGATTGAGGAAGCTGAAAAAATCGGCTTTAAAAAGCTTGACAAGATTGTGGCAAGGAAATACCAGTGCATGCGAAACAGGACAATAAAGGTGGGAATAGTGAGGGAAAGCGTTCTTGTACTGGAAAAGCCTGCTTAGGCCCCAAACTTGTCGAAAGCGTGTTTTGCAAGTTTTAAATAATTTGTTTTTGGCGTACTGCCGCCTATTTTTCCAAACATTATAATCTCTGGTTTTATCTTGAAATCTTTAACAAGTAATTTCGCCTTTGAAGCAATTGCAGGAGTGAAGGCTACAATAATGTCAGCGGTAAGAAGTTTTGATATAAAGCTTATTGAGTTTGATTTGCTTCCAGAAGAGGAGACATGAAATCGGTGACTGATATTTTTTGAACGAACATACTCTAAAAATGCTTGAGCATTCCTTGGACTTCTTAATGCACTAACTTCACAAACAAAAAGAATGTTAATTATTTTAGGTCTCTTTCGAGTAGTATGCTTTTTGGTCTTTTTTTAGCAGTTTTTTTCTTGTTAACTTTGTTTGAAATGAAAATCATGTATAAAATAGATTTCTTTGAAAAATAAAAAAACTTACCTTTGTTTGGAAGAAATGCACTACTGAAAGCTTTAAAAGCAGGAAAGTCATATTATTATCAAATTCTTTAACAGTTTGGGAGGTTGAAAATTATGCCAGCGAAAAAACCATTTGGCGGATATGCAATTTGCTTCAAAGGATGTACAGAAACAGCGGAAGACATTTTTGGAAGCGGAAAAATTCCACCAAGCGAAATGACCAAAAAGATTTGGGCTTACGTTAAAAAGAAAGGCATTGCCGGAAAAGATTAAGGCAATGCATTTTTTCCTTTTTTAAAATACTCAAAAAACAACGACTTAGGAAAATAATTTCCTTTAAAAAAACAACTGATACCAATTATTTCAGACATTTCTTTGCTTTGTTTTATAAAGGCAAACAAAGTAAGACGTGCTATACTGAGCAAAGCGAAGTATAGCACAACGATACCATATGTTAATTGGTGCCCTGGTAGTCTATCGGTTAGGATACGGCCCTGTCGAGGCTGTGAGGCGGGTTCAACTCCCGCCCAGGGCGCTAACCCAGGGGCATTACGCCCCTTTTTTTCTTTTTACCGCAAAAACGCTTTTAGCCAAAGCTTTACTATAATATAATAGTATAACGTAACGAATAAATGAGTAACTAAAAGGAAAGGCTTTAAATGAAAAAAGTATAAGGATTTCTATATCATTTTTAGTAACGAAACAATTAAGTAAAAGTTAGCCTTATTAATAAATAATCATGTTTTTTTGGAAAAAGTATTCTAAGCCAGTTTTCATAGCCTTGTTTTTGCTACTTAGCTTTTTGGTCCTGTTTTTGGATGTTAAAGCAATTCCATTTTTTGGCTTAACCTTTGAAGAGGAAATCCTCTTCCCTGCTTTCGGAGTACTGCTTTTGGGCTTTGGATTGCTGGTCTTGAACAAAAAGCTTTCAGGCAAGTCAAACCTGATTGAAGAACTGCGAGAAATGACTATTGCTTCAAAATTCTTTGGCTTGCTTTCGCTTCTCTCGCTTGTAATCATAATCATTCTGATAATTTTCCAAGGCTTTTCCCTGTTCAGTTTTACACCCGCCATAATTACTGAGGAAAGAATTGTTGCTATCGTAATGCTTGTGTCTGCCGTGATTTTCATTCTTGTTTAGTGTAGAAAAACTGAGGGCATTTTAATCTGTTTAGTGTTCTGCGTTTATTTTTTTGAGGTAACCAAAAGCGAAAATAAAGTATTAAATAACACATCTGTGTTTATACAAGTATGGAAGAAGTTTTTTTGTTTCTAGCCTTTGCCTTTTCACTTACTTTTGCAATTGGGCTATTGTTGGAAAAAATAAGGGTTCCTTGGATTTTTGCAGCCTTGTTAATAGGTGCTTCACTCACTTTTTATAACCCCTTTTATTCTGTTACGTCTTCTCAAACATTTAGTCTCTTAGCACAACTAGGAATGTATTTTTTGCTTTTTGTGATAGGTTTTGAGATAGACCTAACTAAGATGAAAAAAGCAGGCCGGTTTATTTTAAAAAGCACCTTCTTTATCATTTTCTTAGAAGCTCTTTTTGGAACAGCTCTTATCCATCTTGTTTTTGGATACGACTTATTCATTTCATTTATTGTAGCATTATCTTTTGCAACAGTTGGCGAAGCAATATTAATTCCTATTCTGGATGAGTTCAAAATAATAAACACAAAATTAGGGCAAAGCATTATTGGAATAGGCCTCTTAGATGACATACTAGAAATCCTCATTTTAATAGTCGTAATATTTGTAGTAGGCACTACCACTCACACACCTACAGGCATAAGTATGACAATAGCAGCACTCTTTCTTTTATTTGGCCTGACCTTTGCATTAACAAAACTGGAAAAAGCAAGCAAAAAGTTTAACTTCTTAAACGTCGAAATTTTATTTCTTTTTATCCTTTTTGTTTTCTTTTTGTTTTTAGGAATAGGAGGATACGCACATGCCATTCCAATTGCTGCTTTTCTTGCAGGAATTGCCCTAAAAACATTTATTCCGGAAAAAAGGCTGAAAAAAGTAGAATCAGAAGTTAAAACAATGTGCTATGGTTTTTTTGCTCCAATATTCTTCTTAGGGGTTGGCTTGTCAATGGACATCAAATATATTATTGCTTTCCCACTGCTCATACTTTTGATTGTAATTGTTTCCAATGGAGCAAAGCTCCTCGGTAGCTATATTGTTGCAAGAAAAGAACTTGGGTCAAAACAATCCATTCTGCTTGGAATAGGCTTATCGGTAAGGTTCAGTACAAGCATCGTTATCGTAAAAATTCTGTTTGAAAACAACATAATAGGAAGCAAATTATTCTCCATTATAATAGCCTCAAGCATAGTGTTTACATTCCTCGTCCCACTCTTATTCTCCAATTTGCTCGTAAGATGGAAAGTCGCCCACACCTAAACCCAGGCAGCAAATCCATTCCATGCCAAAATAAAAACAAGGCAAAGGCCTGTTTTAGCTTACTTAAAAAAAAAACGATGATTTAATTAACTTCTTGCACTACACTATTTCTACAGAAAATTCGCCAAATTAATTGGTTTGGGGCACTTGATTTTAAGGAATGCGTTCCGCCCAGGGCGCTAACCCAGAGGCATTACGCCCCCTTTTTTCTTTTTACCGCAAAATGCTTTTAGCCAAAGCTTTTACTGGAATATAATAATATAATGGTAAACATTTATGGGTAACTAATAGGAAAAGCTGTAAATGAAAAAAAGGTAAGTATTTAGTTGGATCTATTTTCAAGGCTCAGAAATACGTTAAAACGGCCAAAATTGAAAAATAGCACTCAGTAACTAAATACGTACAAAAAAAAGCATAAGCAGTTCTACACCGCCGCACTGTTCAAAACAATAAAAAAAAGGCAAACCAAAAAATATAATAACTAAAAAAGCAATATTATAACCAGAAAAAAGAGGTTCAAAGAATGTCATTAAAACTAAACCTTACAGTTCCAAACAAGGCAATCCACGCACTCATAGCAGTCATCATTGTTTCTGCCTTGGTTACAGGAGCTGTTGCTTATGCTAACAGTGGGGATGTGCTAAATCTTGCTCCGCCAACAACAATTCCCAACCCAGGACACTCTTCCACACAGATAATGATTAACCTTGGGGTAGCAGTCGCAGGTGACCCATGCACAGGTGATATCACATTACAGCAGGCTTTGGAAGACGGGTGTTTTAAGATATCAGAACCCTCTATTCCTGCCTGTGCCGACAACGAAATTCTCAAATTCAATGCCACTAGTGGAGCGTGGGAATGCAACATGCCTGTCACAGTACCGTTTATTCCATCCTGTGCTGGTGATGAAATCCTCAAGTTTGATGCCACTGCTGGAGATTGGGTATGCAGCACAGATGAAAGCCTAGGGCTGGTTTCGTGTGCTAACGAAGACTATTTGAGATTTGATACCATTGCAGGGGATTGGGTTTGCGACAGCGGAGGCAGCCCATGCATTGCAAACCCTGCCTGTGCTGCCACCACCTGTGTTGGTGACACTTGTACTGATTCATGTGGCAACGTGTATAATGGCCTTTCCAGCAGCGGGTCTTGCTGCGTTGACACCAGCTGGACACCTGCCACTTCAACTTTTTGTTCAGGTACAAACTTTACCCAGACAAGCAACTGTGGCAGGACTAGGGTTGCTGTTGGAACTAAATCATGTTGTACTACTTATACCGATTCCTTCAATTGTGCTTTTGGTAATTATGGAGAGGTCACTTGCCCACCTGGTTATTATGTGAACAGTTACAGTTGTGCTCAAACAAGTTATCATTATCCTCCAGCTGTTTGTAATATTTGGAGCTCGGATTGGTTTAACCGTAATGCGGGGTGTAGTTGTTTGATGAGTTCGGGAACTGGTACGTGTCGTGTTTCAGTAGAATGCTGCCAAAGCTAAGAGGAAAAAAAAACGAAAAAATGGATAAAAAGGGAAAAAATCCAGGCGCTATTACAAACCCAGAGTATGTTTTGAGCATAATTCAGGGCTACTTTGTAGGCGATGCTTCGCTTGAAGACAGATTGACAAAGCTTCAGTGGGTTTTCAGAGCTTGCAGAACAATGCTCTTTAGGAGACCCTATTAGAATATTAAAACGAATGGAGCCCTAACCTGTGAGGCAGATGATGTTGGGAGTGCAGAAGACACTCCCACAAGCAGTATAATTAGACACTTGGGAGTGTGAAATTTTGATGCAACAGGGTTAGGCTTTGGCTCCGTGAATATTTAAACAAATGGAAAGGTGGTTTCCTGTAAACAAATTATTCTGTTAACCAAAGCACTAAAAATGGTTATGGTCTTAAATGAATGATTATTCCTTGAAAGAAAAGCGAAGGAAAATAACTTGAAGGCAAAAAAACAACAAAAAAAGGTTTTAAAGTACGGTTAAGGTGATTGTTTACACATCCCCAACATGCACTTACTGCTATGTTGTGAAAATCTTTTTAAAGAAAAACAAAATAGAGTTTGAAGAGATTGATATCTCAGAAGATAAGGAAAGCGGAAAACGCTTGGAGAAAAAAACAGGTGTTGAAACTGTTCCTGTAACCTTTGTCGGAGAAAAGTTTGTTATAGGATATAACAAGAAAAAACTAAAGGAACTTTTGGGGCTGTAAAAAATGGAAGTTGTTTCTGCAGCAAAAAGATTTTTCAGCTCAAAATTTAACTTATACCTTGTAATTGCCCTTGTTTTGATTGGCACCGCACTTGTTGCCCATGGATATTTCGCTGAGCCTGTTGAAGAAGAGGGCTTGATATTGCATTACTTTTACTTGCCGACTTGCCCACACTGCAAGGAACAGGAGCCTATAGTAAGGGAGCTTGAGGCAGAGATGGCTGAAGTGAAGTTCTTTTACCACGATGCTTCAACACAAGATGGTGCTACCCTGTTCTACAAGATGGCTTCTGAGATAGGTTTGAATACTTCAAGACTTGGAACGCCAACTGTAATTCTGAACCATGGCTATCTTTTAGGTTTACATAGCAAGGAGGAGATAATTTCGGCAATCGAAGACTGCAGGATAACGTGTGAGGCCGAAACGCAAAGAGAAATAGAGGTCAGGGAAGTAAGCACTTCTTTTACAGAATTTGAGCTTCCTTTTTTTGGCAGGGTAAACCTGATGTCAATTTCACTGCCTGCCCTTGCAGCAATGCTTGGGTTGGTTGACGGCTTTAACCCGTGTGCAATGTGGGTGCTTGTTTACCTGATTGCCTTGCTGATAGATGTTGAAGACAAGAGAAAAATGTGGATTGTTGTCGGAACTTTTGTGCTTGCTTCAGGCCTTCTTTACTTCTTTTTTATGACTGCATGGCTCAATATATTCCTTTTAGTTGGATATGTAAGAATCCTGACAATAATAATCGGACTTATTGCCCTGGGAGGGGGAATCCTGAGCATGAAAGATTATATTACAACAAAGGGCGACCTTGAATGCAAGGTCGAAACCGATGGGTCGCACAAGAAAACCATGCAAAGGATCCAGGACATTGTGAAACAGCCTTTGACAATTCCAATTATTCTGGCAATTTTTGTCCTTGCATTTGTTGTAAATTCTGTTGAGTTTGTTTGCTCTGCAGCCATTCCGGCGGTTTTTACACAGATACTTGCATTAAGCAATATTTCAATCTTTGAGCAATATGGTTACATTCTTCTTTATGTGTTTTTCTTTATGCTTGACGACCTGATAATATTCAGCCTGGCAGTATTTGCCATAAGCAGCAGTTTTGTCCAAAAGTATGCAAAGTACTGCAGGTTTATAGGAGGAATTATTCTTTTTATTCTTGGAATGTTGCTTCTCTTTGCCCCAGGACTTTTGGGCTAGGACTTAAATTAAATGTCTAAAAAAAAGCGGTTTGTGGAGCAAGGAGTTCAAGAGACAAAATTAGGAAAATTGCATAAATGGCAAGCAGGAAAAATGCTGATTTTTTTGAGATGGCGCCTTTTTTTCTTAGCACAGCCCAGATAAAAATAGCTGCTGCAAAAGTAAGAAGAACTGGCGCAAGCAATGGAAGAGTATTTATTTTCGAAGGGCTTAGGATTGCCAGGGTTCCAAGAACGAGGGTTATGTTTGTAACAGCCGAGCCAAACAAGTCACCCATTGCAAGGGCATACTCCTTTTTCTTTATTGCTCTAATTTCAACACTAAGTTCAGGCAAGGTTGTCCCAATTGCCACAGCAGTTGCGCCAAAAATGGTTTGGGGAATAAGAAGAATTGAAGTTATTTGAATTGCGCTGTCAACCATGAACTTGCTTGATAACAGCAGCAGCAAAACACTTGCAGCAAAAGCTGCAACCAGCTTCTTTTTGTTATGTGAAACATTGTTTGAAAAGCCAGTTGGAACCTTTCCGCGCTTGTACAGCCTTATGATTAGGAAGGCAAACAGCACAATGCAGACCACGCCGTAGGAAAAATTTACTGAGCCGGAACTGAAAATAAAAAGGCTTATGACAGTTGCAATCAAAAGCAATTCAATCAGGTTATCAACCTCATGTTTCTTAAGGTAGACCGCCCCGCCGAATATCAGGCACAGGGGAAGAACCAATGCCAGGTCAGCAAGATTTGCACCAAAAATGTCACCAATGGCAAGTGCTGGTGCATTTTCAAAAGCCGAAAAAATTGCAACCATCAGCTCTGGCAACGAGGTTGAAACTGAAAGAACAATAAAGCCTATTGCCAGGGTTGAAATTCCAAATGCTTTGCTAAGCAGAAGTGCATGCTCAACAACATACTTGCTGCTTTTGAATAAGATAATGGCACTTGCGATGAAAACAAAAACTGGAAAAACAATGGATTGCATAATGATAATAACTGCTTAACACAAATAAAAATAATTGCTTTTTTTGGTTTCATTCAGTTTTGTGCACTATTGCCTTTTTATTATTTCTTTTATATATTTTAATTGGTTCAGATGGCTGAAGGCAAAGAACTCAAAAATCTTGTTGAATTTTTTCACATTGCAGGAAAGCTAAAGCTGGAGAAAAGGCGCGGGTGGGTTATCAAAAAAGTCAAGGAGCCTGAAAGTGTAAGTGACCACAGTTTCAGGCTTGCATTAATGGCAATGGTTTTTGCTGAAAGGCAAAGGCTTGATATATGCAAGGCAATGAAGATGGCTTTGTTGCATGATTTGCCCGAAGCAATTTGCGGAGATGTTGCTGTTCGCATTGAGGAAGAAATGCAGGAAATACCAAACAAGGAAAAAGAGGAAATGGAACAAAAGGCGTTTGAGCATGAGCTAAAGCTTTTGCCAAAAGGTGTTGCAGAGGAATTCAAAAGTCTTTTTGAAGAGTTTAACAGAAGGGAAAGCAGGGAGGCAAAGCTTGTTTATGAATTGGACAGGCTTGAGGCATTATTTCAAGCGGTTGAATATGAAAATGAAGGACATTTGGAAACAAGCCTGCAGGAATTTTTTGATTATGCAGAAAGCAGATTGAAAGATGTGGAACTGAAACAGGTTTTTGGTTTGCTTATGAAGGAAGGGAAAAAAGAATAGTGGCAGAATGGGCTGAAAGGATGCAGATCCTGTGTGGAAAATTTCCACAGGAATTGGGAAAAATTCTTGAAAAAGTGGGTTTTTTTGTAAAAAAATGGCTTTTTGGTTGCAAAAAAGGGCTTTTGAAGGGCTTGGTTTGGGAAGCTTTAAATGGTTTTCCATTTTTAATTTAATAGATTATTTTTATAATCAACGATTTTTTGGATTGAGAGTAAATTGTTTAAGATTGGTGCCATCTAAACAGAACCATCATTAGAGTGGATTCAGCCAAGAGCATGGTTTCCGAAAATCGTGAAAGAGAAACGAGGGGCTAAGCTTGCCGGTTAAATCTGTTGAAACAGCGTACGATCATTTTCTTGTTCCAAAGCAGGTAATGATTTCAAAGGAACAGGCTGCAGAACTTCTTAAAAAATATAATTTAACACTTAATCAGCTTCCAAAAATTTCAAGCAAGGATGCTGCAATAGCAGAACTCAAACCGGTAAAAGATGAAATTGTAAAGATTATCAGAAACAGCCCTACTGCCGGAAAAACTGTTTATTATAGGAGGGTTGTCTGAATGAACAATTGGGAATTAATTAATACGTATTTTAGAGACAAGAATTTTGCCCAAATGGAAATTGACAGCTTTGACCAGTTTGTTGAAAAAAAGCTTCCTGAAATTGTTGAAGAAAGCGGGGAGATAGTTCCAAAGATTGAAGAGGTTAAAATCGAATTAAGCGATATAGAAGTTTTAAAGCCAAAAATTGTCGAAGCTGACGGAAGCCCTAGAACAGAATTTTACCCAATGGAAGCAAGGACCAGAAATAGGTCTTATGCAGGTCCGATTTTTCTCACAATGAGAATGCTAAGACGTGATGTTGAACAGGATGTAAGGCGTGCATTCATTGGTGAACTGCCAATAATGGTTAATTCAAAGCTTTGCTGGCTTAATGAAAAAAGTGTTGAAGAACGAATAGAAGCAGGTGAAGATCCTTTGGACACCGGTGGATATTTTATTATAAACGGTTCTGAAAAAGTTTTGATGACTCAGGAGGTTCTTGCAAGCGACCGTGTTTTAATAAGCAAGGGGTTGAAGGGAATTGATGCAGAGGTTATTTCAACAAAGGGTGCATTCAAAGGAAGAGTGCGTGTTTCAAGAAAGCCAGATGGTATGCTAAATATTACGTTTCCTTCTTCTCCAAAAAAGCTTAAGCTGTTTGTTTTGCTTAAGGCACTTGGCCTTAAAACAATGAGGGAATTCAGGGATGCTTTTCCTGTAGAGAAAGAAATTGAAAATGACATTCTTTTAAACTGGCAGAATACTTTTGTAAAAAATGAGGAAGAGGCTCTTGACAGGCTTGGAAAATATGTTGCACCAGGCCAGGTAATTGATTACAGACTTAGAAGAGCACAAGAGGTAATTGACGCATTCCTGCTTCCGCACATTGGCCAAGCAAAGGAAGACAGGCTTGCAAAGGCATATTATTTGACAATGATGGCAACAAAGGCAATTGAAAGGTCATATGGCTTAAGGTCTGATGATGACAAAGACCATTATTCAAACAAAAGGCTTGAGCTTTCAGGAAAGCTAATGGAACACTTATTCAGGTACAGTTTCAAATACTTTATTAAGGACTTAAAATTCCAAATTGACAGGACTGTTACAAGAAGAAGAAAGCTAAACATTAGCACTGTTGTAAGACCTGGAGCAGTAAGTGAAAGAATCAGGTTTGCTATGAGCACAGGAAACTGGATTGGAAGAGCAACTGGTGTTAGCAAGTTTATGGACAGAGTAAATTATTTGAGTCCTTTAACAGATTTAAGAAAGGTAAAAAGCCCGTTGAACAAGAACCGTGAACTGTATGAGGCAAGGGATGTTCATGGAACTCATTGGGGAAGGCTTGGACCGGTTGAAACACCAGATGGACCGCAATGTGGTTTGGTAAAAAACCTTGCTTTGATGGCAGAGGTTACAACAGAATCTGAAGAGACTGCTATTGAAGACCTTTTGCACAAAAAGGGCGTAAAAATGAGGAAGTTGTGATTGAAATGGTGGCAAAATCAAAAATTGGAAAGGTTTACATTAATGGGAGACTTATTGGATTCCACGAGCATGTTGAAAAGCTTACTAATGAATTGATTAAAGCCAGAAGGGCAAACAAGATAAATCACCAGATAAACATTGCCTTTCACGAGGACACAAACGAATTGTACATTAACACAGATGCAGGAAGAGTGCAAAGACCTGTTATTGTTGTTGAAAATGGAAAGTCAACAATTAGTGAAGAACAATTGAAACAGGTTGTAGAAGGAAAAATGCATTGGGAAGATCTTGTAAAAGAAGGATTAATTGAATACCTTGACTCAGAAGAAGAAGAAAATGCACTTATTGCCATTGACGAAAAGGCGCTTACAAAAGAGCATACTCATTTGGAGATAAATCCAATTGCAATTTTGAGTGTTATTAGCTCAATGATTCCGTATATTCAACATGATATGGCAGGAAAGGCATTGCATGGGGCAAAGATGTTCAAGCAAAGCCTTGGAATTGGAGGCATAAATTACAATCTTAGGTCTGATACTGAAAGCTATCTTTTGCATTACCCGCAAAAAAGCATGGTAAAAAGCAAAACTATGGGATTACTTGATCTTGACAAAAGACCACAAACACAAAACCTTGTTGTTGCAATTGTCCCTTACAGAATTTTTAACACACTTGATGCTTATGTAATAAACCAAGCTGCTCTTGACAGAGGCATGGGAAGAAGCTGTTATTTTAGGAATTATGATGTCATTGAACAAAGATATCCAGGCGGTCAAGCAGACCGGTTTGAGCTTCCTGACGACGAAACAGTTGGATATTTGGGTGAAAACGTTTACAAAAAAATAGGCGACGACGGCATTGTAAACATTGAAACATATGTTGCAGAAAAAGATATTGTTGTTGGACGAACAAGCCCTCCGCGTTTTTTGGAGGAAGTCAGTGAATTTGGAGTTGTTAAGGAAAAGAGACGAGACAGCAGTGTTGCTACAAGAAAGGGAAAACCAGGATTTGTTGACAAAGTAATGCTTACTGAAAGCAGTGACGGAAACAAGCTTGTAAAGATAAAAATAAGAACAACGATGATTCCGGAAGTTGGTGACAAGTTCAGCAGCAGACACGGACAAAAAGGAGTTGTTGGAGCAATTATTCCAGAAGCAGATATGCCTTTTACAATTGACGGAATAAAACCCGACCTAATACTAAATCCACATAGTATTCCAAGCAGAATGACCATGGGACATTTGCTTGAGATGCTTGGCGGCAAGGTAAGCAGTTTGAAAGGAGAAGATATTGACGGAACTCCATTCAACAGCATGACAAAAGATGATTTGGAAAACATGCTTGAAGGAACAGGATTTAGAAAGGATGGAAAGGAAACATTTTATGACGGTATTACAGGTAAAAGAATTACAGGACAGATTTTTTCAGGAATTATTGCTTACAGAAGACTTTTCCATATGGTTGCACACAAAATGCAGGCAAGAGCAAGAGGGCCGGTGCAAATTCTTACAAGACAGCCAACAGAAGGAAAAGAAAAAGATGGCGGCCTAAGATTTGGTGAAATGGAAGGAGAAACACTTGTAGGACACGGAGCAGCAATGCTTTTACAGGAAAAATTTATTGAAAACAGCGATCGCATTGTAGAACTTGTATGTGAAAAATGCGGAGTTATAGGAGTGCATGACCAGATAAGAAACAGGCGTTATTGCCCTTTGTGCGACAGCAGCAGGGTTTATCCTGTTGAAATGAGTTATGGCTTCAAATTAATGCTTGATGAATTAAAGGCACTGGGAATATACCCAAAAATTGTAATTGGAGACAAGGCGTGATAACATGAAAGCGAATGAAATGAGCATGTGCCATAGCGAACAAAGTGAGCGTATGGCACCCGCATTCAAGGGGCGTGACCTTGCATGTTGATGAAAAAAATTGTTGGAATTGAATTCAGCCTTTTAAGCCCCAAGCTTATCAGAAAAATGAGCTCGCTTGAAGTTAAGACTCCTGACACTTATGACAAAGATGGTTATCCAATGGAATCAGGGCTTATGGATCCGCATTTGGGAGTTATAAATCCAGGTTTAAGATGCAAAACATGCGGCCAAAGAATGAAAAAATGCCCGGGGCATTTTGGAAGCCTTGAACTGATAAGGCCTGTTATTCACAGTGAATTTGGAAAAAGAATTGAAATTTTAATGCGTGGAACATGCAAGGAATGCGGAAAGATTTCTTTGCCAGATGACAAGATTGAAAAGCACAGGAAACTTTTGAAAGATGATACGCCTGAATCTGTTACAAAAAAGATTGTTTCAAAAGCAAATCTTGTAAAAAAATGCCCTCACTGCAAGGCAGTAAAAAACAAGGTTTTGCTTGACAAGCCTACAAATTTTTATTACAACAAGGAAAGAATTTATCCAACAGAAATAAGAGAATGGATTGAAAAAATTTCAGACAGCGACCTTGAACTGTTTGGTTACGATGCAGAATTAGTAAGACCTGAATGGTTTATTATGAAAGTTTTGTCCGTCCCTCCAATCACAATAAGGCCAAGCATTACACTTGAATCAGGAATAAAAAGTGAAGATGATTTAACACACAAGCTTGTTGATATTATAAGAATTAACATGAGGCTTAAGGACAACATTGATGCAGGAGCACCACAGCTTATTATTGAAGACTTGTGGGATTTGCTTCAATACCATGTTACAACATACTTTGACAACAATACCGCAGGGGTTCCACCCGCAAAACACAGAAGTGGAAGGGCTTTGAGAACAATTGTGCAGCGACTTAAGGGAAAGAAAGGAAGGTTTAGACACAATCTAACAGGAAAAAGAGTTAATTTTGCAGCACGTTCAACTGTTACGCCGGATCCATTCATAAAAATTAGTGAGGTTGGAGTTCCAAAAAAAATTGCTAATGAGTTAACTGTTCCGGAAAGGATTACTGACTGGAACAAGAAAGAGATTCAAAAGCTTGTAAAGGAAACAGAAGAAGTTGTTTATACCATAAGGCCTGATGAAACAAAAAAAAGAGTTGATGACACTAACAGGGAAGAAATTGCTGAAGAACTTGATACTGGATTTAGAATTGAAAGAAAATTAAGAGACGGCGATGTTGTTTTGTTCAACAGGCAGCCAAGCTTGCACAGGCTAAGCATGATGGCCCACAGTGCAAGGATTATGGACGGAAAAACACTTAGAATAAACCCAATTGTCTGCAAGCCATACAATGCAGACTTTGACGGTGACGAAATGAACCTTCACGTGCCACAAACAGAAGAAGGAAAGGGAGAAGCAAAAGAACTAATGTATGTAAGAAACCAGGTAATCAGCCCAAGATACGGCGCACCAGTTATAGTTCTTGACGAGGACGGTGTAAGCGGTGCCTTTGTGCTTACAATGAACGCAACAGAATTTACAAGGGAAGAAGCAATGCAGTATTTCTTTGAAATGGGCATTAAAGAGCTTCCAAAGCCAGACAGAGGCAAAAATTACAGCGGAAAAATCGTGTTTTCACAGATGCTTCCAAAAGACCTTAACTTGGAATATAAAACAAACCTGTGCAAAATTATTCAAAAAACAGCAAGGTGCAAAGAATGCACAAAAGAAAAATGCAAGTATGATGCATATCTTAAGATAAAAAACGGAAAACTTCTTTGCGGAGTTGTTGACAAAAGCAGCCTTGGAGAAGTAAGCGGGCAAATTATTGATACGCTGGCAAGAAATTACCCAAGCGAAGTAATTGAAGAATTTTATAATAAAATAAACAGGGTTGTAGCAGACCTTTTGACAAAAAGAGGAATGACAGCAGGTGTTGACGAGTACGAAGTTAGCGATAATATTTTTAAAGCAAAAGAAAAGGCAGTTGGAGAAATGCATACAAAAGGCAAGGCCTTAACTGACAAATTTGAAAAAGGAACATTAGAACATTTACCAGGAAAAAATCTTAAAGAAAGCTTTGAAGCAAAGATGATGAGACTTGCTGCAGAAACAAAGAAAAAGATTGAGAACCAGATTATGAAAGAAAAACTTGAATCAATACTCAAAGAAGAGCCAAGGCTTAACACAATGATTATGATTGCAAGCGGAAGCAGAGGAAACAGCATAAACCTAATGAATATTTCAGGATTTTGGGGCCAGGCAAACGTAAGAGAAGGAAGACCAAGGAGAGGTTTTACAAACAGGCTTATTACACTAAATGAGAAAAATGATGTTGGAGTAGAGGCCGGTGGATTTATCAGATCCAATTTTATAGATGGAATGAATGCAAAAGAATATTTTTACCACAGCATGGGTGGAAGGCAGGGAGAAGTTGACACTGGTGTTTCAACAAAAGTTTCAGGATACCTTTACAGGCGACTTGCAAACAGCCTAAAGGACTTGGTTGTTAACAATGATGAAACTATAAGAACTGCTTCCTCAGAACTTGTACAATACAGTTATGGAGAAGATGGAGTATTTCCAAAGAATACTGTTAGAGGAAAGAATATTAATATAGAAAAAGAGGCAAAGGATTTTAAAGAGTAAGGTGTTTTTTTATGGCAAAAAAAGAAGCAAAAGGCAAAACAGTAAAAGGAAAGGCAAAAAAAGCAAAACCAAAAAAGGCAAAGGTTGTAAAGAAAAAGGTTGAAGAAAAGCCTATTGAAAGAGAAAACGCCCCCATAGAAAAATGGGAGGGAACAACTTTGCCAAAATCTGTTTTGGACGAAATTGCATTTGTTGCAGAGCAAAATAGGATGAGCAAGCAAAAAGCAGATGGTTTTGTAAAACATGTTGAGAAAAAATATGAATCTTTAAGAGTTGAACCAGGCGAAGCTGTTGGAATTATTGCAGCACAAAGCCTGGGCGAGCCAGGAACACAACTTACACTTAGAACAAAACACTATGCAGGAGCAGCAGAAGTCAGTGTTGGTTCAGGAATTCAAAGGGTTGAAGAAATTGTTGATGGAAGAAGCAAAGCCAAGTATCCTGCAATGACAATCTTTTTAGAAGAAACACTTGCAAAAGACAAAACAAAAGCAGAAAAGTTTTCCAAAAGTCTTATTGATGTGAGATTTTCAGATGTAAGCGAAATGAAGGAAGATTTTTCAGTTAAAAAAGTAATTATTTCGCTTTTGCCGGAAGAAATAAAAGAAAGAGGACTTGACGAAAAGGAATTAATTGACAAACTTAAGGAAAGTCTTAAGAATGCAAAAGCAAGGCAAAGAAAGAACAGTGTTGAATTTGTTTTCCCAAAAAGAGAGCCTTTGCTTAGGATTAGGAAAAACTTTCTAAAAATTTTAAACACAAGAATTCATGGAGTAAGAAGCATTGAAAAAGTTTTGGTTGTTGAAGAAGACAGGCAATTTGTTATCAAAACAAGCGGAAGTAATCTGAAAGCAGTTCTAAAGCTTCCGGAAGTAAATACAAACAGAACAATTACCAACGATATTATGGAAGTAAAGGATGTACTTGGAATTGAAGCAGGAAGAACAATGATTTTTAACGAGTTGCGAAAAACTTTGGATGACAACGGCATTCTGGTAGACCTAAGGCACATGATGCTTTTGGCAGACCTTATGACATTTACAGGAAATATTAAAGGAATTGTAAGAACAGGCATTACAAGAGAAAAGAAAAGCCCGTTTGCAAGAGCAGCTTTTGAAGAAACAGTAAAGCACCTGCTTGACGCTGCATTCAAAGGAGAAAAAGACAATTTGCAGGGGGTTGTTGAAAACATTATTGTTGGCCAGCCAGTAAAGGTTGGAACAGGCAGAGTTGAACTTGTGATGAAAAAAAAAAGTGATTAAAAATGGTTGAGGCAGGAAAGGAATTAAGAAGAGCTGTTGACACAGGAAATGTTCTCTTTGGAAAAAGAGGAGTTGAAAAAAGCGTTTTAAAAGGCAAATGCAAACTTGTTATTATAAGCAGTAATGCTGAAAAGTATGCTAAAGAAAGGGTAGAACAGTTGTGTAAAACAGCAGGAACTCCTTTTTTTGAATTTGAAGCAACAGGAATTGACATTGGAAGCTACTGCGGAAAACCATTTGTTGTTTCCTTTGCAGGAATAGAAAATGCAGGCAAAAGCAAGGTTCTTGGGCTTATAAAAAAGTAAGTAGTGTAACAGTGTTCAGAATGCGATTGACAAGTGATGAAATTTTTTATTTGAATGAGCTTAACAGCGCAAGCGGTGCAAATGCACGCGATTGTGTTATAGGCGGAAATGTAATTACATTTCTTGTAAAAAAAAAGGAATTGGGAAAGGCAATCGGAAAAGATGCGGTTGCAGTAAAAAAACTGAGGCTAAAACTCAAGCTTAATGTTGAATTATTGGAATATACAGAGGAAGGAAAGGAGTTTATCAAAAAGGCATTGTATGATATTAAGATAAAAGAAATTAAATTTGTTGAAAAAAATGGTAAAAAAATTGCAAATGTTATGCTTGAATCAGGCGAAAGACGTAAAATATTGAGTCAAACAGGCAGACTGAAAAGAATTAAAGCTTTAGCACGAAGGAATTATAAAGTTGAGGATATAAAAATTCATTAAGTTAAGTGATTTATTATGGCAAAAGGAGAATTTGCAGCAAGAAAGTTGGAGTCCGACAGGCAGAAGTGGAACTGGAAGAACCCACGCTATAAGCGAAAAAAGCTTGGAATGGATAAAAAGCACAACCTGCTTGAAGGAAGCCCGCAGGGCAGAGGAATTGTTATTGAAAAAAGAGGGGTAACAGCAAAACAGCCTAATTCAGGTATTAGAAAATGTGTAAGGGTACAGCTTATAAAAAACGGAAAACAGCTTACAGCTTTAGCACCAAAAGATGGTGCAATAAAATTTATTGACGAACACGACGAAGTAATAGTTGAAGGAATTGGCGGAGCACAAGGAGGACCAAAGGGAGACCTTTGGGGAGTAAAGTACAGGGTAACACACGTTAACAATCAGGCTCTTGAAATGCTCAGGTCAGGAAAAAAGGAAAAGGTTAAAAGATAAATTTAAGGTGCTTTTTTTATGGCAAAAGTTTTTGACAAGTGGGATTCTGAAGGCGTTAAAATAACTGATTTGAGTATTGCACGCTATATAGTGCTTGATTCAAAAACAGTGCCGCACACATTTGGCAAACAAACTCAAAAAATGTTTGCAAAAGGAAAAATGAGCATTGTTGAAAGGCTTATTAACAAAATTATGAGAAGCGGACAGGGAAAAAGAAAGCTTTCAGGAAAATATATAAGAAACAGGCAGGGCTGCGGAAAAAAATTACAAGCAATGCGAATTGTTGAAGAGGCTTTTGAAATAGTTGAACAGAAAACAAAACAGAATCCACTGCAGGTTCTTGTAAAAGCTCTTGAAAATGCAGCTCCAAGAGAAGATACTACAAAAATTAAAAGAGGCGGAATTGCTTACGCAGTAGCAGTTGACGTTGCTCCAATTACAAGACTTGACGAAGCATTGAAAAACATTGCTTTGGCAGGATTTGTTGGTTCATTCAATAAGAAAAAAACTGCCGGAGAAGCTTTGGCAGAAGAACTTATTCTTGCTTCACAGGAAGACCAAAAAAGCCTTAGTGTAAAAAGACGGGATGAAGTTGAAAGAATTGCAAAGAGCAGCAGATAATTTTTAAAAGTTGTTTTTTTATGGGAAGAAAAGAGGACATGGTAAAACTTGCAGAATCCCTAATGAATGACAGGGAACATATCAGAAATATTGGTGTTGTCGCACACATTGACCACGGCAAGACTACGATGACAGATTCGCTGATTGCCGCCGCAGGTCTGATGAGCGAAGAACTTGCAGGCAAGCAAAGGATGATGGACTACTACGAACTTGAGCAAGCAAGAGGAATTACGATTAATGCTGCAAACATTAGTCTTGTGCACGAGTTTGAGGGAAAAAAGCACCTGATTAACATTATTGACACGCCAGGGCACATTGACTTCGGAGGAGAAGTGATTAGAGCAATGAGGGCTGTTGACGGAGTAATTGTTGTTGTTGATTCTGTTGAAGGAGTAATGCCACAAACTGAAACAGTTATAAGGCAGGCTTTGAAGGAAAGGGTAAAGCCAACTTTGTTCATTAACAAGGTTGACAGGCTTGTAAACGAATTGCAGCTTACTGCTGAACAAATGCAGGAAAGGTTTGTAAAAACAATTGCACAGGTAAACAACCTGATTAAAAAAAATGCTTCAAAGGAATATGTTGAAGAATGGCAGGTTAGGGTAAATAACGGCTCGGTTTCATTTGGTTCAGCTTACAACAATTGGGCAATAAGCAGCCATTCAATGAAGGAAACAGGAATCAGCTTCAAGGACGTGTTTGATTACTGCAAAAGCGAGGACCAAAAGACTTTGGCAAAAAAGAGCCCGTTGCATGAAATTCTTTTAAGAATGGTTATAGAGCATCTTCCAAACCCAATTGAGGCACAAAAGTACAGGGCAGCAGTTATTTGGGCAGGTGACAAAGAATCAGAAGTTGGAAAGGCAATGATTTCCTGTGACAAAGACGGGCCTATTTCAATGATGGTTACAGATGTTACAGTTGACCCGCATGCAGGAGATATTGCAACAGGAAGGATTTATTCAGGAACGTTAAAAGCAGGCACAAAAGTCAGGGCAATTGGAATGCAAAAGGAGGTTGCCATACAACAGGTTGTTCTTTTTATGGGACAGGAAAGAATAAAGGTTGACGAGGTTCCCGCAGGAAACATTGCAGGCATTACAGGATTAAAAGAGGTTTTTGCAGGAGAAACAATTGGAAGTGAGGAAATAAAGCCGTTTGAAAGCTTTAAGAGTTCAGCAGAACCAGTTATGACAATAAGCGTTGAACCAAAGCAAACAAAGGATTTGCCAAAGCTAATAGAAGTAATAAGGCAGATTTCAAAAGAGGATCCAAACATTGTTTCAAGCTTAAACCAGGAAACAGGAGAACATTTGCTTTCAGGAATGGGAGAACTGCATTTGGAAGTAACACAATACAGAATTGAATCAGACCACAAAATTCCAATTGAAGTAAGCCCGCCAATTGTTGTTTACAGGGAAACTATTTTGAAGGAAAGCCCTACTTTGGAGGGAAAAAGCCCTAACAGGCACAACAAATTCAAAATGAAAGCAACTCCAATTCCAAAGGAACAGCTTGAAAAACTTATTGAGTCAAAAATTTTGGGAAAAATAAAACCAAAGGACAAGGAAATGATTGCAAAGTTTGAAGAAATGGGATTTGGGAGGGACACAAGCAGGAGAATTTGGGCAGTTCACAATAATTGCATTCTTGCAGATATGACAAGAGGAATTGTTGCATTGCACGAAATCAGAGAACTTGTTATACAGGCATTTAATGACGCAATGGACCAGGGTCCTTTGGCAAAAGAAAAATGCTTTGGAGTAATGATAGAACTTGAAGATGCAACCCTGCACGAGGATGCAATCCACAGAGGGCCTGCACAGGTCTTGCCAGCAGTTACAAGAACATGCTATGCCGGCATGCTAAGCGCAGACGCTGTTTTGTTTGAACCAAAACAGACTTTGTTTATTTCATGCCCACAGGATTACATGGGGTCTGTTTCAAAGGAATTGGGTCAGAGAAGAACTCAGATTACTGAAATGAAACAGGAAGGAGACGCAAGCATTTTCATAGCAAAGGCTCCTGTAAAAGAACTTATTGGCTTCTCAGCAGCCATCAGAGGCGCTACACAGGGAAGAGCAATCTGGACAGCAGAATACGCAGGATATGAACAGCTCCCACGTGAGATGCAGAAAACTGTTATAGAAGAAGTAAGGAAAAGAAAGGGCATGGACCTAACAGTTAAAAGCGCGCAATTCTTTTTGGAATAAAGGATTGTTTTTTAAAGACCTTTTTGAAGCAAGCTATTTTTCAACGCAATACATTTTTAGCGGAGTGCATTTTTCCAAATCCTTTGAGGCCTTTTTGCCAAGCACTTCTTTAAAGTGTTTTGGAGTAAGGCCGTTGTTTGGCCGCCTGATGATAATGTTTTCTTTGGATAAGATTTCGCCTGCTTTAACGTCTTCCTTTACCCAGATTGAGGGCCTGAAAATTATATTTTTTGCTTCTTCTTCACCAGGACCATAAGAAGGAGTTCCAAGCATTGTTTTTGTAGTTGGATTTGTTTTGTCAATGGAAATGTTTTCCTTTTCTACCAGCCTTACCTTTTCAACTAAAGCGCTGAATTCTTGTGGTTCTAAAGAAAAAGCAGCGTCAGGTCCGCCTTCATCTCTTAAAATAATTAAGTGCTTTTCAATTACACAGGCACCAAGCTGTGTTGCGATGACTGCATCTTCTGTACCAGGAACATGGCTTGAAAGACCTGAGAGAACAGAGAAATTTTTCTCAAGTTCTGGAATTGTTGCAAGGTTCATTTCTTCTGGTTTGGCAGGGTAAGAGCTGATGCAGTGAAGAAGGATAATATTTGGACAGCCTGCTTGCTTAAGGGTTTGAATTGCAAGCGCTATCTCTTCCTTGCTGCAAAGACCGGTTGACATTATTACCGGTTTCTTTGTTTGCCCAATTTTTTTAAGCAAGGGAATGTGAACAACTTCAAAGGAAGAAACCTTGTACAAGGAAACATTCATTTTTTCAAGAAAGTCAACTGCTGTAGCGTCAAAAGGCGCAGAGAAAAGGAAAAGTCCTTTTTCTTCAGCGTATTCTTTGAGCTTTGGTTGCCATTCCCAGGGAGTGTGAGCTTCTTTGTAAAGGCTGTATAATGTTCTGCCTTTCCAGAGATTGTCTTCGGTTATTACAAAAAATTCGTTTTCACAATTTAAGGTAATTGTGTCAGCAGTGTAGGTTTGAAGCTTTACTGCGTCTGCTCCTGCTGCAGCTGCAGCGTCAATTATTTCAAGCGCCTTGTCATAGCTTTGGTGATGATTTGCAGACATTTCTGCAATTATGAAAGCAGACTGGTTTTGGCCAATTTTTCGCTTTAGCTTGCCTTGCCTTAATTCAAATTCTTGCACTGGCATAGAAAGAAAATGGCGTGAAATGTTATTTAAATGAATTCTTGCAGGGCTTGTACCCAAAAATGTTTAAATAGCTTGAAGGCAAGGATATTATTATGAGTAGAGCCAGTTTGTATGGGAGAAGACCAAATCCTGGGAGGAAAACTAGAACTGGGCAGGACAGGGTTGAACTCGCACAAAAACTTGCAGGACCCGGAGGAAGAGTTTCAAAGGGTTTGGCTAAAAGTCTTGATGAAAGCCTTGGAAGAAGGCGGGTTAGGAAATTGCTTAAGGCAAACTTTTCTTTTCCGGCAATTGAACGCTGGTTGAATGTTTATGGCAGCAATAGAACTACTTTAAAGCATTTGATGGATGTGGTTAGTCCAAAGTTTCCAATGACGTTTTACAATATTTTGGGATGGGAAAGGTTCAAAATGGTTGTAAAGCATGTTGGAGGCCTTTCAAAGGAGAAATTAAAAATAATTTTAAATGAGGCAAAAGCTGGAAAAAGCGGGAAAGAACTTGTTGAAATGATTAAAAGCAATTTTAAAGGAAAAAGGTTTTGATGGAATAAAAATGCCTTGTGGTAAGAACCATCAGAAAAAAATCTAAAACCCAAAATTCAGCCTTTAATAAAGTGTTTTTAAAGCTTTTGGAATAAGAGATTGTAATTGAGAGTTAGTGGTTTCCAATTTCTCCATAAAAGAATTGGTGGCGAATTCAGTTTGGAGGTATAGAAAATGGCTGATAAACCACACGTTAACCTTGTCTTTATTGGACACGTTGACCATGGAAAAAGTACACTGGTTGGAAGACTTTTGTATGACTCAGGCGCATTGCCTGAACAAGAATATAGAAAACTTGAGGCTGAGGCAAAATCTGTTGGAAAGGGAACCTTTGCATTTGCTTTTGCAATGGACAACCTTAAAGAAGAAAGGGAGCGAGGGGTAACAATTGACGTTTCCTACAAGAAATTTGAAGGAAAAAAGAACAATTTTACCATAATTGATGCACCAGGCCACAAGGACTTTATTAAAAATATGATTACCGGAACAAGTCAGGCTGACGCCGCTGTTTTGGTTATTGCTGCAAAAGAAGGCGTAATGGCACAGACAAAAGAACACGCTTTCCTTGCACAGGTAATGGGCTTAAAGCAGCTTATTATTGCAGTAAACAAAATGGACGAAGTCAACTATGATGAGGCAAAATTCAAAGAAGTTCATGAACAAGCAGAAAAGCTTCTAAAAGGTGTTGGATATAAAGGAGAGCAAATGAAATTTATCCCGGTTTCTGCATGGGTTGGAGACAACGTTGCAAAGAAATCTGACAAAATGACATGGTATAAGGGACCAGCACTAATAGATGCTTTGGATGAAATTATTCCGCCAAAACCACCGACAAATAAGCCTCTAAGACTACCTGTTCAAGATGTATACAACATCAAGGGCGTAGGAATTGTGCCAGTCGGAAGGGTTGAAACAGGAATTGTAAAGCCAGGTGATAAAATAATTGTTGAGCCAAGCGGAGCAACAGGTGAAATAAAAACACTTGAAATGCACCATGAGCAATTGAAACAGGCAATTCCAGGCGACAACATTGGCTTTAATGTAAGAGGACTTGAAAAGGGAGACATTGCAAGAGGCGATGTAATCGGACCAGTAAGTGACCCACCAACTGTAGCAAAAGAATTCGAAGCACAGATTGTGGTTTTGTCACACCCTACAGCAATACCTGTTGGATACACTCCAGTATTCCACCTTCACACAGCCCAGCTTTCATGTAAAATAACAGAAATTTTGAAAAAGCTGGACCCTAAAACAGGCCAAACAAAGGAAGAAAATCCAAAATTCCTGAAAACAGGAGACGCAGCAATTGTAAAGATTGTGCCAACCAAGCCGGTTGTAGTGGAAGAATATAAGAAATTCCCACAGCTTGGCAGATTTGCAATCAGGGACATGGGCCAGACTGTTGCGGCAGGAATGGTCACAAAGGTTGTGCCAAGGGAGAAAAAGAAGTAATTTTGGAATACATAAAAAGTAAATAAAACAGGGAAACAGTGCTTTTACTGTTTTCCTTTTTTCCATTTTTTTTAAGCAAAGGTGAACATGGATGCAAAAAGCAAGAATTAAACTGACATCTCCTGAATTTGGGCAGATAACAGAAATCTCTCAAAGAATGGTTGAAATTGCAGAAAGAACAGGTGTTAAGCATTCAGGAATTATCCCCTTGCCAACCAAAAAACTAATTGTGCCAACAAGGAAATCTCCCTGCGGCGGCGGAACAGAAAGCTATGAAAGATGGCAATTAAGAATTCATAAAAGACTAATTGACGTTGAAGCAGACGAGCGAACCCTTAGAAGAATTATGAGGGTTGAAATCCCAGAATCAGTTCACGTTGAAATAGAATTAAAAGAATAGGACTTTAAGACGAAACTGTTTTAAATAACACAACCCTATTTCTTTTGAGGGATTCAAAAATGCAGTATTATATCGGCTCAGACCACGCAGGATTTAACCTTAAGGAAATTATTAAGGAAAAGCTTAAGGGCAAGTACAAGTTTGAGGATATGGGAACCTTTTCTGCTACAAGAATCGATTATGCAATAGTTGGCTTTGAGGTTGCAAAAAAGGTTGCATCTGAAAAAAATGCAATTGGAGTATTAATTTGCGGGACAGGAATTGGAATGAGCATGGTTGCAAACAAGGTTCCAGGAATAAGGGCAGCACTGATTTATGACGGATTTACAGCAAAAATGGCAAGGCAACACAATAATGCAAACATTGCATGCATTGGAGCAAGAAAGATTTCACCGCAGGCAACAATTTCAATTATTGACACCTTTTTGTCAGCAGGCTTTGACGGAAATAAGAAAGGCGGAGAAAGGCATAAGAAAAGGGTAGAGCAGATAGTGGCAATTGAAAAAGAGCATTTTAAGGAAGATGCAATTAAAAAAGGATTTTCTCTGGAAAACCTGTTTGGCAGCAAAAAAAAGGTTTAAATAAAACTCTTTTCCTATTAGATTATTTTATGGGCAAACAGATTTATCCAGAACCAACTGTGGGGGCACTTATATTGAATGAAAAGAAAGAAGTACTGCTTTGCAAAAGCCCTAAATTTAACGGAAAATTCATTGTGCCAGGTGGGCATGTGGAGGTAGGAGAAACGCTTGAGCAGGCGATGAAGCGAGAAATAAAGGAAGAAACAGGGCTTGAAATAGAGCCTGTGAAATTTATTGCTTTTTACAATGCGATTTATCCAAAGGATTTTTTTGAAAAACGGCACTTCATTTTCTTTGATTTCCTTTGCAGGGCAAAAGAAGGTGCAAGGGAATGCCTGGACAATGAGGAGTTAATTAAGGCTGTTTGGATTAAACCAAAAAAGGCATTGAAAGAATTGAATCTTGAACTTTACACTCAAAAAACTATTGAAACCTACCTTGAAGGTGAAAAAGGCAATGTTTGAATTGTTTGAGCACAAGGCCGATGCAGGCGTAAGAGGAGTTGGCAAAAGCAAAGAGGAAGCATTTGCAGAATGCGCAAAGGCAATGTTTTCTGTAATGGCTGATTTGAAAAAAATTGGTTCCGAAGAAAAGTTCGATGTAGAGATTGAAACAAATGACCTTGAAAGCCTTTTGGTTGATTTCCTAAACCATTTGCTTTACCTAAGAGATGTGAATGAAATGCTGTTCAGTAGGTTTGACTTATACATAACAAATGATGGCGGTGGATGGAAGCTTAGGGGAAGGGCATTCGGAGAAAAAATTAATAAGGAAAAGCACGGCATTAAATCAGATGTCAAGGCCGCAAGCTATCACCAGCTCAAAGTTGTGGAAAAGAACGGGAAATGGCTTGCGCAATGTGTTGTGGATGTGTAGGGCATGATGTTTAAAAAAATTAAGGAAGGCATTTGGGAAATGCCAAAGCAGGGGCAAATGAAGGTCCCCGCGAGAATTTTTGCCACTGAAAAGCTTTTTGGAGATATTGAACAGGGTGCAATGCAGCAGGCGGTTAATACCGCGCAGTTGCCGGGAATTCAGAAAGCTGCTTTGGGAATGCCTGATTTGCATTTTGGCTATGGTTTCCCAATCGGGGGAGTTGCCGCTTTTGATGAAAAAGAAAAAGGGGTTGTAAGCCCTGGCGGAATCGGATTTGATATAAATTGCGGAATAAGGCTTATCAGAACAAATTTGGCTGCCGAAGACATTAAGCCAAAGCTTCCAGAGCTCATGGATTTGCTGTTTAAGCTTATTCCGGCAGGGGTTGGCCAAAAGGGCAAAATCAGGGTGGAAAAAAACGAGCTTGCCGAGATTTATAGCAGGGGAGCAAGGCATATGGTTGAAAAGGGCTTTGGATGGAAACAGGATTTGGAGAGAATTGAGGAAAAGGGTCGCATGAAAGAGGCAAACCCTGAAAAGGTCAGTGAAAAGGCTTTCAAAAGGGGAATGCCGCAGATCGGAACTTTGGGGGCTGGGAACCATTTTGTGGAGGTCCAGGCAGTTGAAAAGATTTTTGATAAAGATATTGCAAAAAGCTTTGGCTTGTTTGAAGGACAGGCTGTTGTAATGCTGCATTCCGGAAGCAGGGGAACAGGGCACCAGATTGCAACAGATTACATAAGCGTTATGCAAAAGGCAATGGAAAAATACGGCATTAAAGTCAATGACAGGCAGCTTGCCTGCACCCCTATTGAAAGCCAAGAAGGAAAGGATTACCTAGAGGCAATGTGGTGCGGCGTAAACTATGCCTTTGCAAACAGGCAGGCAATGTCCCATTGGATTAGGGAGGGGTTTGAACAGGTTTTTGGGCAGGATGCTGAAAGCCTTGAAATGGAAGTTGTTTACGATGTTTGCCACAATGTGGCAAAGTTTGAAAAGCACAAAATAAACGGAAAGGAAAAAGAACTGCTTGTGCACAGGAAAGGGGCAACAAGGGCGATGCCAAAGGGCAGGCCTGAAAATCCGAAAATTTATGCAAAAACAGGGCATCCTGCAATAATTCCCGGAAGCATGGGCACAGCATCCTATGTTCTTGTTGGCACAGAAACAGGGCTGAAAGAAAGCTTTGCATCAGTATGCCATGGGGCAGGAAGGGCAATGTCAAGGCATGAAGCAATGAGGAAAAAAAGCGGAGAGCAGGTCAAAAAAGAGCTTGAAGCAAAAGGCGAAGTTATCAAAGGCAAAAGCCTGGCTGGCTTGGCTGAAGAAATGCCGGAAGCCTACAAAGACATTGATGAAGTAATTGAAAGTGTTGTCTTGTCAGGAATTGGAAAAAAGGTTGCAAGGCATTTGCCGCTCGCGGTAATGAAAGGATAACTCAAAACCAGGGAAAAAACGAGAAAGGAATGAGGGAATGAAAATGCGACATTTAGTAATGCCAAGAAGGACACTGGACTATCTTTTGATGGGAATTGTTGCAGGGATAATTGCAGGATTAATTTTGGTTTACATAGGCGGAATCACGTATTATGGCATAATTCAGGCCTCTGAAAGCATTAAAATGGGCTTTAAAACCCCCTAAAAACAGCAAATAAGTAACTTTATTCAGTTAATCAGTAACATTTAAATACTTGGAGTACTGCAGTTTTTATAATGAGACTAAAGATTGCATTACTTGGACTTGCACTCATTGTTAGTGCAGAAGCTGCAATCTGTGACAATATTTGGATTGGCGCAGAAGATATTGTAATGAAAAGGGCAGATACTGAATATTTTTATTTTCCAATTTACAACGATTATGACAAAGATTTTGACACTTATGCAATTGAGGTCTGGAGAGACACAGGCGAATTTGACGTAAGCCTTGTTGATTACACTGAAGTAATAGATGCTGAGGGAGAAGGTGAAATAACAATCAGGGTTGAAACAGGAAATTTGGACGAAGAAAGTTTTGGTCAGGCTTATATCAAAATAAGAGGAGAATTTGATGATGAAAGATACTGCGGTTTTACGCAGATTGATGAAACCTATTTTGATGTAATTGTTGAAATGGATGAAAGCAAGCCAGGATGTAATGACATCAGAATTGATGCATTTAATGTTTACATAAATGAAAATTCAACAGAAACAGTTTCGTTTGAAATTGAAAACAGATCCGGGGAAGATTTTGGCCTTTACGACATTGACTTAGAGGAAAACAGCAGCTATTTTGATGCGTGGATTTATAGCATGCCATCTATTGTAAGAGATGATGACAATGAAACTTTTAGAGTAAAAATAGAGTCAAACAGTGTAAGTGAAGAAAGACAGGGAACAGTCAGCATTGAAGCAAAAGGAATGTTTGACAATGGAGATTATTGTTCTTTCAGCAATATTGACGAAGAAGAATTCACAGTATTTGTTGAAAACAGCTCAGGAAGCCAAAACACTTCAAATACCCAGGAAGATTCAGAAATAGAACTTGTTGCAAGCACTGTGCAGGCCGAAAGAGGAAGAACAGGATATGCAACACTTTTCCTTGAAAACAATGCCGAAGAAAATTTTCTTGTAGATTATATTGGAATTTTTGACTTAAGTTCAAATTTTAAAGCAGAAGAATCAGGATATGAAAAAACAGTCCCTGCATTTGGAAGCTCTTACATAAATGTAAAAGTTAACGCATATGATTACGCAAGCATTGGAAACTACGAAGCATATTTAGAAATTGCAGGACATTATCAAAATGGAAAACAAGTGCATATTTTTGGCGACAGCCTTGGCACATTCCCTGTAGAAATTGTGGAAAAACGTGTTTTTGAATATGCAAATTCTGAACCGGTTGGTCAGGAAACCTGCTCTTACTTTTCACTCATTGTTCCAAGCAAAGCAAACATTGAAGAAAGCGGAACAGTTCCAATAACAGTTGACAACAGAAGCTATGACAGAGCAACAATAAGGCTTTACGGAGCAGGACTTACAGCAGAGCCAATGCTTATTTCTGTTCCAAAAAACACACTTATTTCAGAAAATGTATTTGTTTCCAGTGTTTTGAATGAAACAAATCTTGTTTACAAAATTGAAGCCCCTGGCTGCAACATTGAGAAAAGAACCGCAATAATTTCAACGGTTGCAGAACAAGATAAAGGAGAAGAAGGCGAAAATGAAACAGGAAAAGATGAAACAGACGAAAATGAGACAATCTTTCCCTTTGGCACAACAGGCTTTGTTGCTTTGGGGCAGGCAGGCGCAGTTCTTGGCATTCTTGTGCTTGCAGTAATAGTAATTTTTCTTATTTTTAGGCGACCTAAAAAACCACAAACACTTTTTTAAATAAAATTTAAGAAAAAACAAAATTTAGTCAAAAAAAGAGGTGACGATATGACAAAAGCAAAAAGAAAAGAAACAGTAAAAAAGACTGTAAAAGCAAGAAAGACTGTAAGGGCTAGAAAGCCAGTAAAGGCAGGAAAAACTGTAAAAGCAAGAAAGCCAGTAAAAACAAGAAAGACCGTGAAAGTAATAAAGGTTGCAACAGTAAAAAAGGTTTCAAGGACAAGAAATGTCAGAGCAACCAAGGCAACAGCTTTCCAGCCTTTAACAACATTGCAGAATAGCTTTAACTCAGTCATGAACTACTTCAAATAAAGTTACTGAATTAATGCTTACCAACCCCAAAAAATATTTGCTGTGGCAAAGTTGTCACAGTAAATTCTTTTTTTTAAAATTTAAACAGTTTTGCAGACATCACAACTTTTTTATTCTCTGAAGCGCTTATTTAAAGAATATGAAAAAGGAATTTTTGCTGCTTGGAATTATTTTTCTGATTGCTTTTTCCGGTTGTTTGCAACAGGACATAACACCAACTGCAAAAAAGCTTCCTGAAATTGAAGCGGTTTTTCAAGAATACCCTAATGCAATCATATCTGCTTTTTTTATTAGAAAGGATGTTACAAACCTTATGCTGGAAGAAATTAGAAAAGATTGCGACGCAAACTTTGAACCAGCATCATATTGGAATGTAATTGTTGTTGCAGAAGGCAGAAAATGGGAATTTTATGTTGATGAAAGTGTTACAAAAGTTGTTTGCACAATTGAGCCTGATGCGCCAAAACCTAAAAATGAATGTGTTAATGCATCGGAATGTGACGACCTTGATGTAACCACAAAAGATGAATGCAAAGGAAGCCCAAAAAAGTGTGTATATACATCAATAACTGAATGTATAAACAATGATGGTTATTGCCCCAATGGTTGCGTTTTTGACCAGGATAATGATTGCCCTGCAATTAACCTGTGCCAGTCAGATTTGGAGTGCATTGACTCAAATAGACTTACAACAGATGTCTGCGAAGGCCAGCCCAAAAGATGCGTTTATTCATTGAAAACATGTGAAGATCTTGGAGAGGATTTGTGCGAAATATTTGAAGAATGCCTTGGAACTTCTCTTCCAACAACTGACAGTGGCATATGTTGTGACACTACCTGCAGAAAAACAACGTCTTGTGAAGGAGTAGTATGCGAAGATGAGGAAAAATGTGTAAACGGCATTTGTGTGGAAAAAACATGCAGTGAAAGGGAGTTGCCATTATGCAACACTGAAGAAAGATGTACTGAAAACTATTATATTGACGGACTTGGAATAAAATGTTGTACAGGAGAGTGCAGAAAACCGTGTTTTTCAAATACCGACTGTGGCAGTGGCGAAATATGTGATGAGGCAGAGAATTATTGCATTGCCGAGTCATGTAGTGATATTGGCGGGAAAACATGCAACGCGATAACTGAAAGATGCACTGGAGAAATTGAACGAACAGTTGATAATGATAATTGTTGCCTTGAATGCGGACCAAAGAAATGCTATGATATGGGCGGAATTTTCTGCGATGGGGAAACTGGTGAAAGTTGTACAAATGCCACTACGACAGCGTTTGATGGAGAATGTTGCCTTGACCAATGCGAAGTTGACCCCTGTTTTAACATAGCTTGTGGTGGAATAAACAAAAAATGCAGTGAAGGAGAATGTGTTCTGAAAACCTGTGAGGAAATTGGCGGAATTAACTGGGAACTTTCAGAAACCTGTCAGGGTTATTTTTATGCCAGTGACGGAATTCTTGATTGCTGTGTTGAGAGAAGCTGTGAGGATATGGGCGGTCAGAAATGCTTAGATGAAACTGTTTGCAGTAATAATACAAGGCTTTCAACAGATGTTGTTGAATGCTGTACAAATACCTGTATTGCTGAATAAAAGCCATTAAACACTTGTTTTTAAAGCTTTCCAAGCGATAATTACTAATACATTGAGTACACTGCATCTGCCCTCAGAGAGTGGATGTAAATGCCAATTTAAAGTTTTTTTGTGGTGTTTTTTCACTGCAGTTCTGATTGGCTCAAAGGAATTTTTAGCGGACTTGAGCCTTCGCTATAAATTCCAAAGGTTGTGCTTGCAAGACAGTAGTGTGAAAATGTAATGAGTACAATGTCAAGACCACATGCAGGATCGCTTGCCTTTTATCCTAGAAAGCGAGCTTCTAAGGAAACACCTAGCTTTAGCTCTTTTCCAAAAATTGAGGTTAAAGACGGAGACAAATCAAGACCTTTGAATTTTTTGGTTTACAAGGCAGGAATGACTCACGCTCTTGGAAAAGATACACATGAAAAAAGTGTTACTTCAGGCCATGAGGTTGCTGTTGCAACAACTGTTTTGGAAGCGCCTGCAATGAAAGTTTTTGGCATTAGAACCTATGGCAAGGCACCAAAAGGATTTTATGGAACTGTTCCAAGCATGGATGTTTTTGCAGGCAGTATTGACAAAAATTTGCTTAAAAGAATTCATTCGTTTAAGAAAAAAGGCAGTGGAAAAGGAAGGGCTTCAAAAAAGGGCGAAAAGGAAACTGCAAAAAAAGAGGATAAAAAGGAAACTCCAAACACTTTTGAGGATTTAGAAAAGGCAGGCGAAAAGATTTTTAATGTAAGACTTTTATGCCACACTCAGCCTGCAAAGACAGGAATTGGCAAGAAAAAACCAGATGTGTGCGAAGTTGGTTTGTCAGGAAATGTTGAACAACAACTCGCTTTTGCAAAAGAAAAACTTGGACACGAGATTTCTATTTCAGACGTCTTCACAGGAAAACATTTTGTTGATATAAGAGCTGTTTCAAAGGGAAAAGGAATGCAGGGGCCAGTAAAAAGAGCAGGTGTCAAAATGCAGAGACCAAAAGCAAAGAAAAGGAGAATTGTCGGAAGCATTAGCCCATGGAATCCAAGCACAGTAATGTGGCAGGTTCCAAGACCGGGGCAAATGGGATACCATTCAAGAACAGAGTATAACAAAAAAGTTTTGAAGATTGGCCCAGCAGTTAATGTCAAAGAAGTGAATCAGGCAACAGGATTTAAAAATTATGGACTTTTAAAAAGTGATTTTGTTATTTTGGCAGGAAGTGTTGTCGGACCATGCAAGAGAGCAATTGGATTGAGAGTACCTATAAGGAAAAGTCCTATGGAAAGGCACAAGATAGAGTCTTTGGATTATATTGCAGGTACTGCTGTTGGAACAGAAGATTTTGTTGAAGAAGAAGTTAAAACAGAGAACATTGTTGTAAAGAAAGAGGAAAAAGTTGAAAAGAAAAGTGTTGCAGAAGAGATTGCAGCAGCAGCCAAAGGCGAGCAAAAAAGGGAGAAGTCAAAGCAAAAGTAAAACCTGTTGGAAAAGGTGTTGAATTTTTATGAAAACAAATGTTTTGTCATTGGATGGAAAAAAAGTAAGAGAAATTTCCATTTCAAAGGCGTTTGATTCAGATGTCGATACAGGTCTCATTAAGAGAGCTGTTTTGAGCATTAGAAGTATGGCGTTGCAGCCAAAGGGTCCAAGTGCAATTGCAGGACGAACAAATACTGCAAAGTACAGAGGCAGAAGAAGTTTGCCTGCGTCAGAAAGAGGAATAAACGTCGGACATGCAAGGCTTCCCAGGCTTAACAACAGAAGAGGCAGACTTTATGGAAGGGTTGCAGGGATACCAAGAGCAGTTGGAGGCCCAATGGCTCACCCTCCAAAGCCAGAAAAGGATTTGAAGGAAAGGATTAATAAAAAGGAAAAAAGAGCTGCGTTGAATTCTGCAATTGCTGCAAGTGTAAGACTTGACCTTGTTGGAACAAGGCATGTTGTTGCAAAAGAAATTGCACTTCCAGTTGTTGTAGATGATAAGTTTGAGGAAATAGGCAGGACAAAAGAACTAAAGACAATTTTAAAGACTTTGAATCTTTTGGCTGATGTTGATAACGCAAAGGAAAAGGTCAGGCGAAGGGCAGGAAAAGGAAAGATGAGGGACAGGAAGAAAAAGGTTAAGAAAAGCATTTTGATTGTTACAGGAAAAACTGCAAATGTATTTAAGGCTGCAAGGAATCTGCCAGGTGTTGATATTTGCGTTTCACGCAATCTTAATGCAGAGCTTTTGGCACCAGGATGTGTTCCAGGAAGACTTGTGATTTGGTCAGAGTCTGGAATAAAGGCTTTGGATGAAAAAGGAGGCGGCAAGAATGCAAGCTGAAAATGATGGGCACCATAATGTTATTTTATTCCCTTTGATTACTGAAAAGGCAGTTAATATGATTGAGGCAGAAAACAAGCTTTGTTTTATTGTAAACAAGAAGTCAACTAAAGCAGATGTAAAAATGGCAGTTGAAAAAGAATACGCTATAAAAGTTGATTCTGTCAAAGTTTTGAATGACAGAAAGGGAAGAAAAAAAGCAATTGTTAAAATAAACAAGGCCTTTAAGGCAGATGATGTTGCCACAAAACTTGGAGTTATATAATTAGGTGTTATTATGGGAAGTCGTTTAAGGCAGCAAAGAAGAGGAAAGGGAGGTTCGACCTATGAGGCAAAACACAAAGGCATAAAGGCAAGTTATAATAATGTTGATGAAAAACAGGCAAAAGAAAAGATTAATGGTCAGGTTATTGACCTGGTAAAGGAATCTGGAAGAAATGCAATTTTAGCACTTGTAAAGTTTGAGGACAACAGCACAAATTATGTTATTGCCGCTGAAGGACTTGCTGTTGGACAAAGACTTGAGTTTGGTAAAAAGGCAGAAATTGGAATTGGAAATGTTTTGCCACTTACAGATATTCCTGAAGGATGTCCAGTATTTAATCTTGAACTTGTACCAGGAGACGGTGGAAAAATGGCAAAGGGAACAGGTGTTTATGCTTTGCTGGTAAACAAGGACAGGAAAGTTGCACATGTTAAAATGCCAAGCGGAAAAACAAAGTTGTTTAATCCTGCCAGCAGGGCCACAATAGGCTGCAGTGCAGGTGGTGGAAGACCAGATAAACCAAGAGTTAAAGCAGGAAATATGTTTCATTTTATGGCTGCAAAAAGCAGGCATTATCCAAGACTTAGAGGTGTTGCAATGAATGCTTCAGACCATCCATTTGGAGGAAGTCAGCATCATGCAGGAAAAAGTAAGAGCACAAGCAGGAATGCCCCGCCTGGAAGAAAGGTTGGAAGTATTGCAAGCAAGAGAACTGGAAGGAAGAAAAAGAACTAAAGGTGAATTGTTATGGCGTTGAAAAAAGAATTTAGTTTTAAGGGAAAAAACATTGAAGAGCTCAAAGGATTAACAATTGAAGAGTTTGCAAAGCTTTGTCCAAGCAGGGCAAGAAGAAGTCTTTTGCGTGGTTTTGATAAGCATTTGCTTAAAAAAATTGAAAAATCAGACGGAAAAAAGCATATAAGAACCCATAAAAGGGATACTATAGTAATTCCACTAATGGTTGGATTAACCTTTGCTATACATAAAGGAAATTCTTTTGAAATTGTTGAAATAAAGCCAGGAATGCTTGGGCACTACCTTGGAGAATTTGCATTGACAAGAAAAAGGCTTTTGCATGGAAAAGCAGGAATTGGAGCAACCAGAAGCAGTACTGCAATAAGTGCAAGAAAGTGATGAAAAATGGTTAAAAAAAATTATCAAATAAAAATAAGGGACGAAAAAAGGACTGCTAAGGCAATTGCCAAAAACCAGCCTGTTAGCACCAAGTATGCCACAGAGCTTTGCAGGGAAATCAGGGGAAAAAAATTAGGTAAAACTGAAAAAAGGATTGAAAGAATTAAAGAGGGAAAAGAATTTTTGCCTTTGAGAACATATAACAAAAAGGTTGCGCACAGAAAAGGAGAAAGTGTTTCAGGAGTAAAAAGCGGAAGGTTTCCAAAAAAATTGTGTGAAACAATGATTAATGTTTTGGGAAGTGTTAAGGCAAATGCAGACTTTAAAGGGCTTGATTCAGAAAATTTACTTATAACACATTGTTTTGCAAGCAGAGGATTTGCAAGGAGAGGAATGCAGCCAAAAGGGCATATTTCAGGAAAAAGAAGGAGAAAAAAGTCGACCCATATTGAAGTAGTTGTGGAAGAGGCAAAGTGAGGTTGTTGGAATGATAGAAAGAATATTTATTGAGCAGGGAATGAAAAAAATTCAGCTTGAAGAGTATATGAAAAAAAATCTTAACAGAGCCGGCTTTACAGGCTTGCAGATGGTTAAGACCCCTCTTGTTACAAGAATTGTGCTTAGAGTAGCAAGACCTGGACTGGCAATAGGAAAAGGCGGACAAAACATTCGAACACTTACTGAAGAAATTGGAAAAAGGTTTGGCATTGACAATCCTCAAATTGAAATACAGGATATTAAGACACCGGCACTTGACTCAAGGGCAACAGTTGATAAAATGGTTGAATTAATTGAAAGAGGCTATAGTTGGAAAAGTGTTGTTTTTAAAACAACAAGAGACATCAAAGAAGCTGGAGCCCAAGGGGTTGAAATGCTTCTCAAAGGAAAGCTTTCAGGAAAAGGCGGAAGAAAAAGAAAACACAGGGTTATTGATGGTTACATGAAAAAAGCAGGAGACCAAGTTAAACTTGTTGACACAGCAAAAGCATCAGCATATCCAAAAGCAGGTGCAATAGGAATTACTCTTAGCATAATCCGACCAGAAATTGTCTTTCCAGACAAAGTAAACATTGCAGCAATTATTAAAGAAAGGAAAAATGCTGAAAAAGCAGCAATTGAAAAGGCAACTGCTGAAGCGGAAAAAGCAGAAGCCAAAAAAGAAACATCTGAAGAAAAAGAAACAAAAGAAAAAGCAGTTGAAGTAAAAGAAAAAACAAAAAAGGAAGACAAAGAAAAAAAAGATGAAAAAGCAGCCGCTGGGAAAAAAGAAAAAGCCAGTGAAAAAAAGTCAGAAAAAAAAGAAAAGACAAAGTCTGGAAAAGAACATGAAAAAAAGAAAAAAGAAGAAAAGGCAGTAAAAAAGCCAGGTGAAAAACACGGCAAAGGAGAAAAAAAAGCTGCTAAAAAACCCGAAAAAGAAAAAAAGGAAAAAGTAGAAAAGAAATCTGAAAAGAAAGGCAAGAAGTGAATCGTTTATGAAAATTAGTGAAATAAGAACAATGTCAATTTCTGACGCAAGAAAGCAAATTTCAGAACTTAGAACAGAGCTTGCCAAAGGAAGAGCTATTGCCGCAGGCGGAACAAGACCTGAAAATCCTGGAAAAATAAGAGGCATAAAAAAGAATGTTGCAAGACTTTTGACAGTTATTAATGAAAAGGTTAAAGCAGGCGAAAAAGAGGAAGTAAAGGAAGAAAAAGGCAGGGAAAAAATTCCTGCAAAAAAAGAAAAGCCGACAAACAAGGCGTCAAAAAAGAAAAAAAGGGCGATTGGAAAAAAGAAAGTGATTAAATCAAAGAAAGAAAAACAAATCAAAAAGGCAAAAGGAAAGAAAAAAGGTAAAAAAGAGGTGAAAAAGGCTTAATGGATGACATCTGCCCAAAATGCGGGCTGCCGAAAAACTTATGCATCTGTGAACAGATTGCAAAAGAACAACAGAAAATAAAGATAAGGGTTGACCACAGGCGATTCAGAAAAACAGTTACACTTGTGAGCGGACTTGGAAAAGATGTAGACATTGAAGGCCTTACAAAACAGCTGAAAAAAAATCTTGCATGCGGAGGAACCGCAAAAAACGGAGTAATTGTCCTGCAAGGAGATCACAGAAAAAAGGTCAAAGCATTGTTATTGGAGCAAGGTTTCAAAGAGGAGTTGATTGAAGATTAAGAAAAAAAATTATTGCATTACCGTGAAAAACTTGGCATGCCATGAATGGATTGGATTAAATGCAATGGTTGTAAAAAGCACTGACAAAAGCAGAATTGGAATAAAAGGAAAAATTATTGATGAAACAAAAAATTTGGTTGTGATTGAAACAAAAAAAGGAGAAAAAAAATTGCCTAAAAAGGAAGTGGAGCTGATGGTTGAACTTGGAAAAGAAAAAGTTTTGCTTGACTGCAGTAAGCTGTCCCAAAGACCTGAAGACAGAATAAAATATTTTGGAGGAAATTAAAATGGCTGAATGTACTGACAAAAGATGTCCTATACACGGAAAGATAAGTGTAAGAGGAAATATTTTCACCTGCACAGTAATAAGCGCAAAGCCTGATAAGACTGTGGTAGTTGAAAGGCCAATTGTTAAATTCGTGCCAAAATATGAAAGATATGCCAAATCAAAAAGCAGAATTTATGCACACAACCCAGAATGCATCAATGCAAAAGAGAATGATGTTGTCAGTGTTGGCGAGACAAGAAGGCTAAGCAAAACAAAATGCTTTGTTGTAACTAAAGTTATTGGAAAGAAAAAAATTGTAAAAGCCGAAGAGGATACATTTAGAGAGCACAAAAGAGTGAAAAAGGAAGAAAAAAAACCTGAAAAGAAAAAAGAAGAAAAGGAAGAAGAAGCGGAAAAGGAAAAAGCAATGGAAGAAAAAGAAACAGAAGAAGAAAAGAGCGAGGAAGTTAAAGAAAAACCTACAGAAGATTCAAAAGAAGAGGAAAAAGAACAAAATAAAGATGACAAGGAAGAGAAAAAAAGCGAATAATTGAATTTTGGTGAAGATTATGAAGGCAATTAGCAGCAATGTTTCAAAAAGTCTGACGCAAAAAAGCAGATGTACCTGTGCTGACAATAGTGGCGCAAAGATTGTTGAAATAATCAGCGTGTTTGGATTTAAAGGAAACAAAAGAATGAATCCAAGAGGCGGAATTGCAAGCATGGTTAATGTTGTTGTAAAAAAAGGAAAGCCGGAAATCAGGTCAAAAGTTGAACGGGCGGTTATTGTTCGGGTTAAAAAAGAGTACAGGAGACCGAACGGATTAAGAATTAGGTTTGAAGACAATGCAGTAGTGCTTGTTGATGAAAAAGGCGTGCCAAAGGCAAGCGAAATAAAAGGAGTTATAGCAAAAGAGGTTGGTGAAAGATTTCCAAAGATTGCGGGAATTTCATCAGCAGTTATTTAGGTGATTGAAAATGAAGGTTGAATCAAGCAAGGCAAAAAAGCAAAGAAAATTCCATTATGATAAGCCACTGCATATGAAACAGCAGGATCTTGCAAGTCACCTTGATAAAAAACTGGCAAAACAGCTTGAAAAAAGAAGCGTTGCAGTTAGAAAAAGTGACACAGTAAAGGTTATGAGAGGCAAAATGAAGGGAAAAAGCGGAAAAATAACCGGTGTAAATTATGGAAAAGGAACAGTTTTTGTTGAAAATATTATGAGAAAAAAGGCTAACGGAGAAGAAGTACAGGTTCCACTAAAGGCCTCAAACCTTCTTGTTACCGGTTTGGACAAAAGTGACTCAAAGCGCTTTAAAGGAAAAGTTTTGAAAGAAGAAAAGAAAAAGGACAAAAAGCCTGCAAAAAAAGAGGAAAAAGCAACACAGGAAAAAAAAGAA
Organism: Candidatus Iainarchaeum sp.; assembly: GCA_017610205.1. Classification (GTDB taxonomy): domain Archaea; phylum Iainarchaeota; class Iainarchaeia; order Iainarchaeales; genus JAFCCL01. Next base: position 76,906 of record JAFCCL010000007.1, read on the forward strand.
AAACCTGTAAAAGATGCAGGAAATAAAAATGAAAAGAAGGTGCAGTAAAAATGGCTAACAAAGGAGAAGGAAAAAGTGAAAAAAGGCTTGCGGCAGGAAAGGTCGTGCCATTGCTTAGAAAAGAGCACACCTGGCACATTAAGGCAAAGCCAGGTCCACACAAGAAAAGGAACAGTGTTGCTCTTGGATTTGTTTTAAGAGACATGATTGGCATTGCAAAAAATGCCAAGGAATCCAAAAAAATACTAAACCAGGGATTTGTTTTGGTTGATGGAAAAATTTCTAAAGAACCAAAAAGACCAGTTGGACTTTTTGACCTTATCACAATAAACCCTGATAAAAAAACTTACAGAATTTTATTTAACAAAAAAGGAAAGCTTTGCCTTTCAGAAGAAAAGTTTGAGGAGAGGGAAAAAATTTGCAAGATTATTAAAAAACAAAGTATTGCAAACGGCAAAATCCAATTTACAACAAATGACGGACGAACATTCAAAGAAGAAAAGAAAACAGAAGCTTGCGTTGGAGACAGCCTTTTGATAAAGACACCAGAACAAAAAATTGTCAAAGTTTTAAAACAAGAAGCCAAAAAAATGGCGCTTGTTATTGACGGAAAGCACATAGGAGATGTTGCAAAAGTAAAGAAATTTGTTGCCGGAACAATGAGACGACCAAAGCTTGTAACACTTGAAACAGAAGAAGGAGAATTTGGCACAGTAGAATCAAACATTGTGATTGTTGGAGATGACAAACCAGTAATAAAAGTTGAGTGAATAAGATGGATTCGGAAAATAAGATGCGTGATATAAAAATTGCCAAAGTTACGGTAAACATGGGTGTAGGCCCCGAACCAAACGAAATGAAAAACGCACAGAAGATTATTGAAAAGCTTACCGAAAGAAAAGCCATTAAGACAAAATGCAAAGTAAGGCAGCCAAAATGGGGCATAAGACCTGGTTTGCCAATAGGACTTAAGGTTACACTTAGAAATTCAAATGCAGAAGAATTTTTAAAAAGAGGAATTGCAGCCAAAGGAAATGAGTTAAAATCAACATGCTTTGACAACCAAGGAAATTTTGGATTTGGAATACAGGAATATATTGACATGCCAGGCATAAAATATGATCCAACACTTGGAGTGAGAGGCTTTGATGTTCTTGTAACTCTTGAAAGGCCTGGTTTTAGGGTTAAAAGAAGAAAAATAAGAAACCGAAAGGTTGGTGGATCTCACACTATTTCAAAAGAAGAGGCAATGGAATTTGTGCAAAAAAAGTTTGAGGTTGTTTTTGAATGAGTAAAGAGAAAAGAGATTTGAAAGAGGAAAAAAAGAAAAGAAAATGCAGAATGTGCGGCACAAGACAAGCCGTTATAAGAAAGTATAAGCTGATGGTATGCAGAAGATGCTTTAAGGAAATTGCCGAAAAAATCGGCTTTAAGAAATTTGACTAAGGTGGATGAAAAATGAGTTTAGTTGACCCAATAGCAGATGGATTAATTGCAATAAAAAACAGCGACAGCGCTGCAAAAAAAGAATGCCTTTACAGGCCTGCGTCAAAGCTTTTTGGAGAAATCCTTAAAGTTATGCAGGCAAACGGCTATATTTCGTCTTTTGAGTTTGTTAAAGACGGAAGAGATGGAGTATACAAGATTGGATTGCTTGGAAAAATAAATGACTGCAAGGCAATAAAGCCAAGATATGCTGTGAAAAAAAGCAAATTTGAAAGCTTTGAAAAAAGATATTTACCAGCAAGAGATGTTGGAATTATTGTTGTAAGCACACCAAACGGAGTTTTGGCTCATAAGGAAGCCAAAGAAAAAGGACTTGGAGGCCGGCTTATAGCATATGTTTACTAGGTGAAATTCATGGTAAAAGAAACAGTTGAGAAAAAAATTGACCTGCCAAACGGCATTACTGCAGAAGTAAGCGGCAGCACTGTTTTAATAAAAGGAGCAGGCAAAGAGACAACAAAGCAATTGAAAGCAAACGGAATTTCATTTAAACAGGAAAACAATAGCATTGTTGTAATTGGAAAGCCGGATTCAAGAAAAATTAATGTATTGATTAACACAATTGTTTCCCACATAAATAATATGATAAGCGGACTTGACAAAGAATATGTTTACAAATTAGTTATTGTTTACAGTCATTTTCCAATGAATGTTGCAGTCAAAGGCAAAATTGTTGAAATAAAGAATTTTGTCGGAGAGAAAAAGCCAAGGAATTCAAAAATTGTTGAAGGATCAACAGTAACAATAAAGGAAAAGAATGTTACTGTCAAAAGCCACAACAAGGAAGCTGCAGGGCAGACTGCTGCAAACCTTGAGAGTGCAACAAAAGTCAGAGGAAAAGACAAAAGAGTTTACCAAGACGGAATTTTTATTGTTGAAAAAGGATTGCAGGAAGAAAAGGAGAGTAAGTAAAATGACTGAAGAGAAAAAAGCTGCACACGCAAAAAAACACGAAAAGGATGCAAAAGTTAAGAAAAAGGCAGTTGCTGAAACAAAACACGCTGCAAAAAAACATCCTGCAAAAAAACACGCTGCAGAAAAAACAACACCTGCAAAGGAAACTGTAAAAGGAAAAGCAGCAGGTAAAGAAAAAGAAAAACATTCTGGAAAAGGAAAAGAAAAACATGTTCACGAGAAAAAAGAAGTAAAAGAAAAGCATGTTGAAAAAGAAGAAGAAAAACATATTGAAAAGGAAAAAAAAGGTGTAAAGAAGCCATATGTTAAGAAAAAACCGGTGAAGATCACAAAAAGCAAAGAAGTTAAGAAATTGTCAGCACTTGTGAGGGCAAAGAAAAGGCACATGTTTAGGGGAAGATTTGGAAAAAGAAGCATTAGAAAGGTTAGCAAAGAAAAATGGCAGAAGTGGAGAAAGCCAAGAGGTATTGACATAGTGTTTAAGAAAGAAGACGGACTTATACCAGGCACGGGTTACAGGACTCCAAAAAAAATAAGATTTATCCACCCTTCAGGCTATGAAGAAAGGCTTGTTAGGAATATGAATGAACTAATAGCAATGGAAAAGGAAAAAGGAAAAGCAGCTGCAAAGATTTCCAGAACTATCGGCAAGAAAAAAAAGGAAATGATTCTGAAAAAAGCAGACGAACTTAAGATTGTGGTTTTGAACAGGTGAATTGAATGAGACAAGAAAAAGTTAGGGAAATGGCAGCCAGCATTTTGAAATGCGGTAAGAATATAGTATGGCTTAACCCAAAAGAGGATGAAAAAATCAAGTCAGTTATGACAAAGGACGATATAAGGGGACTTATAAAAGAAGGCGTAATAAAGAAAAGTGGAAAGAACAGCCAAAGCAGGGCAAGAGCCAGAAAACTTCACGAAAAAAAGAAAAAAGGAAGAAAATCAGGAAAGGGAAAAAGAAAGGGTACAAAAAAGGCAAGAATTGAAAAAAAACCAACCTGGATGAAAAATGTAAGAAGTCAGAGGAAAATGCTTAAACAGTTACAAAAAGAAAAACCTGAAGCAGTTGCAAAAATTGGATACAGAATCCTGTACAAAAGAGTTAAAGGCGGCTACTTTAAGGGAAAAAAATATTTGAAAGCAGCAGTTGAAGGAAAAAAAAGGTAATTGAAAATGGCTAACAAAACTACGTATAAGGTTCCGTTTCGGAGAAGAAAAGAAGGCAAAACCAACTATAAGAAAAGACTGAGCATGCTTAAAGGCAGAGTGCCAAGGCTTGTTGTTAGAAAAACAAACAAGTATGTGATTGTACAGGTTATAGAATATCTTGACAAAGGAGACAAAACAATTGCCCATGCAAACAGCAGGGAACTTGAAAAGTTCGGCTGGAAGGCAGGAAAGAAAAACCTTCCTGCAGCATACCTTACAGGCTTGCTTGCAGGCAGCAGGGCAAAAAAAGCAAATGTTAAAAATGCAATCCTTGACATTGGCTTTGCCAGCCCTCAAAGAAAAGGATGGTGGTCAAGTGCACTCAAAGGTGCAATGGATACAGGGCTTAAAATTCCGGCAGGAGAAGAAGCAATGCCTGATGAAAACAGGATTAAAGGAAAGCACATTGAGGATTTTGCAAAAATTGCCAAGGGAAAGTCTTTTGGAAAAATTAATGAAACAGATTTGAAAAATACTACAAAGATTTTTGAAGAGGTTAAACAAAAAATTTTAGGTTCGAAATAAAACGGTGATTTGAATGGTTATGAAGAGAAGAAAATTGAGCGCTGAAGAAAGGGCACAGAAAGCCGCAGAGAAAAGGGAAGCCGAACTTGCAAAATGGGTTCCAAAAACCGAACTTGGAAAAAAGGTTCTTGCAGGCGAAATAACAAGCATGGATGAAATTGTAAAAGGAAACAAGCCAGTTCTTGAAGCCGAAATTATTGATTATCTAATGCCAATGGAAGAAAAAATGATTGAGTTTAAGAAAACAACAAGAGTTGTAAGAGCAGGCAGAAAATTCAGTTTTAGGGTTTCTGTTTTAGTCGGAAACAAAAACGGATTTGTAGGAATAGGAACTGCCAAAGACCTTGAAAAATGGCCAGCTTTAAGAAAAGCAACAAGAAAGGCAAAGCTCAACCTTGTAAAAGTAAAAAGAGGATGTGGAAGCTGGGAATGCACCTGCGGAACGGGGCATAGTGTTCCGTTTAAAGTAAGCGGAAAGAATGCCAGCGTAAGGATTTCATTCCTTCCAGCACCAAAAGGAACAGGCAGAGTTGCAGGAGAAGCTGTTAAAGATGTCTTAATGTTTGCAGGAGTAAATGATGTGTGGACAAAGGTATCAGGAGCAACTGATACAAGACTCAATTTCGTAAAAGCAGCAATTAGCGCACTGGCACAAACAAACAAGATGAAAGTTTCTGAAGAAATTGGCAAAAAAAGCAATAGGGAGGCATGATTTGAATGTATGCTGCAATAAGGGTTAGAGGAAAAGTCAACGTTTCTCCAAACATTAAAAAAACTCTTGAATTACTCAGGCTTGACAGGGTAAATCATCTTGTACTTGTAAAAAAAGAACAAAAAGGAATGCTTGAAAAGGTCCAGTCATTTATTACATTTGGTGAAATAAACAACGAAACACTTGCAGCAGCAGTTGAAAAAAGAGGAAGGCTTGTTGGAAACAAAAAAATTAGCAAAGATTTTTTGAAAGAGAAAAAAATCGCTTCATTTGAAGAACTTGCAAAGTCAGTTATTGAAGAAAAGATAAAACTAACTGACCTTGGCATAAAGCCAATTTTAAGACTAGCTCCTCCAAAAAAAGGGTATGAGAGAGCAGGCATAAAAAAGAACTACAGTGTCGGAGGAGCTTTGGGTTACAGGGCCAGCGACATAAACAAGCTTGTTAAGAGAATGATTTAAATGGTTGTAAGAAAAAGAAAAAAGCGTGTAACGAAAATGCTTGGACAGCGTACAAGAGGAAATGGAGACACAAAAAGGAGAAGAGGAGCCGGAGGCAGAGGCGGCCGTGGTTTAGCAGGCTCTCACAAACACAAGTATAGCAAGTACGCAGGCAAATTTGGACAGGAAAAGAAACAGGTAAGGTCAAGAAAGGTTGTTAGGGAATTAAACATTGACTTGCTTGTTCAAAAAATGCCAAAACTTGAAGCAGCAGGAAAAATTTTAAAAGAAGCAAATACAATTGTTATTGATGGCTCAAAAATTGGCTTTGACAAACTTCTTTCAAAAGGAGAATTGAAACAAAAGATTATTGTAAGAAATATGAAAGCAAGCAAAAAGGCAATTGAAAAAGTTAAAAAGGCCGGCGGAGAAGTTGAGCTGGAAGAAAATGAGATAATTGAAAAAGAAACGGAAGAATTTGAAGATGTTCCAGCTACAAAAGAACCAGCCGTAGAAAAAGAGGAAATTAAAAAAGAGTAATTTTAGTGATTTTAAATGGGATTGCTTGATATACTGCAACCGATTTTCAGGATGCTTCCTGAAGTCAAGCCACCGGCAGGTGAAGTTCCGCTGAAGAAAAAATTAATATGGACATCGCTTGTGCTTGTGATTTTCTTTATAATGGGAAACATTACACTTATAGGTCTTGACAGTGCAAGAGCAGATTATCTCTTAGGAATTCAGACAATTCTTGCAAGCAATATGGGTACATTGATAAGTGCAGGAATAGGGCCAATTGTACTGTCATCCATTGTGCTACAGCTTCTTGTAGGGGCAAAATTCCTAAACATTGACATGAGTAATCCTGCAGACAAAGCAAAATTTCAGAGCCTGCAAAAGTTTTTTGCAATAGTATTGTGCTTTTTTGAAGCCATGGCATATACTATTACAGGAACTCCTTTGCTTGCAAAGCCAGGTTTTCTGCTGCTTGTTATTGCACAGGTTGCACTTGGTTCAATTATTTTACTTTACCTTGATGAGGTTGTGTCCAAATATGGTATTGGATCAGGCATCGGATTGTTTATTGCAGGAGGAGTAAGCGGAGCATTTTTCTGGCAGATTTTTAGGCCACCTACACCAATAGAACCGACAGGTGGGGTAATAATGCAGTTTATTGCATCTCTTGGAACAGGGGCAAACTTTTTGCTGTTCCTTCCAATAGTTGTTGCAATTATAATTTTTGCAATTGTGGTATTTGCTGAAGGAGTCCATGTAAATATTCCGATTACAATGGGAAGAAAAGGAATGGGTGGACGCTTTCCTGTAAAATTATTGTATGTTTCAAATCTTCCGGTAATTCTTGCAATTGCCTTGTTTGCAAATCTTCAACTTTGGGCAACTGTTGTTGAAGGCGTTCCAATTTTGGGATCAATAATGGGATTCCTTGCATGGGCTACAACAAGTCCGTTCAACCTTTTTTATGATATTATTGTAAGGATTGGAAGCGAAGGACCAATTCAGGCATTGGGATTTATGGCACCGGATATTTTGCAGGCAATGATTTATTTGATTATTTTACTTGTATGCTGTATTGTATTCGGAATATTTTGGGTTAATATGGGAAACCAGGGTCCTGCTGCTGTTGCAGAACAATTGCAGCGTTCAGGAATGTATATTCCTGGATTTAGGCGTGACAAAAGAATTATTGAAGGAATTTTGAATCGGTATATTCCGACAATTACAATTCTTGGATCAATCTTTGTAGGTCTTTTGGCAGGACTTGGAAACATGGCTTTAGGCGGTCTGTCAAGCGGTACAGGAATTTTGCTTACAGTTGGAATTGTTTACAGGCTGTATGAACAGCTTGCAAAAGAGCAGATGATGGCAATGCATCCAATGCTCGGGAAATTGTTTGGGTGAAGGAAAATGGAAAAAAGAAAATGCGAACGGAGTGAGCATATGGCATCAAGCAACGAAGTTGCAAAGATGGAATCCACACTAGCCGAGCGCGACGGCTTGGCTGAAAAAACGGATAATTTATATTCTATTCCCTTTCCAATTAATTTAGAGAATGTTTGTTTCCAACCGAATTTTTTTGGTGACTTTTAATGGTATTTTTAGATATAGTGATAGAAATAAGCCTGATTGCTTTGGCTGTTGTAGTCATAAGCAAGATTTTGCAATCAAAAATGATTGATAAGAAAAAGCAAAAGGCAGCACAGGCACAAATGAAAGAAAAGCAGAAAAAGATAAAAGAATTGATGAAAAACGGAGATGAGAAAAGCAAGAATGAAGTAGACAGGCTGCAAAAAGAAATGCTTGAAGATATGAACGCAACAATGCAGGGAACAATGAAATATATGCTTTTTAGCATGCCGCTTTTCTTCGGAGCATTTTTTATACTTGGAAGCCTTTATGGGGGAATATTATTTAATGCGCCAATTATGCTGCCAAAATTTCAGGGGTTTTTTTTCCTCAATCCATTTACCTGGATTCCGGTTGGATGGGGTTATGAAACAGGCTGGCTAAAATGGTATTTTATAATTTATTTGATTGCGTCAATTATTATTGCAGTTACATTAAAGATTAGGGAAAAAGTAGTGAAAAGAGGCAGTAAAAATGTCGAAGAAGGAAAAAAAGGTGTTGAAAATGCCGAATAGAAGTGAAAGATCAAAGAAGACAAAATTTAGGCGGGTTGCCGGAAGCAAATCCAAAAGAATTTTTGTCAAGGAAAAAACAAGCAAGCACAAATGTGCATTGTGCAAAGGACTTTTACACGGGGTGCCACACGGAAAAACAAGTGCAGAGGTTGGAAAGCTTTCAAAAACAAAAAGGCGGCCAACAGCAGTATTTGCAGGAATTTTGTGCAGTAAGTGCAGGCATTTGGTTGTAGGGGAAGCAGCACAGGTTGAAGCAAAAGCAAAAAAGTTTGATGATGTTGAATTACGTTTGCAATATTATGTAAAAAATGTAAAGGTGAATTAAAATGACTGGACTTGAAAAGGGAATGGTTTGCATTAAAACAAGAGGCAAGGAAGCCGGAAGAAAGGTTGTTATAGTTGATTTTGACAGCAAAAAGTATGAAGCGGTTGTTGACGGGCCTTTGGTTAAGAAAAGAAAATGCAATGCAAAGCATTTGCTTCCAACAGGTCAAAAAATTCCTGCTGAAAAAATAAAAACAAATATGGATTTTAAGGAGCTTTTGGAGTAGTGAATTAAATGGCGGAAAACGAAGAGTTTAGACATATTGTAAGGGTTGCATCAAAGGACCTTAACGGAAATTTGGCTATTTACAGGGCACTTACAAAGATAAAGGGCGTTGGAATAAGAATGGGAAAAAATCTTGCACTTGTATTTGAAAAAGAAACAGGAGTAAAATATGACAGCAAACTTGGTTCATTGGCTGAAAATTTTGACAAAAAGTTGGAAGAAATTGTTCTAAATCCAAAAAAGTACGGAATTCCAGTATATTATTTAAACAAGCGAAAAGAATATGCAAGCGGCGAAGACAAGCATTTGGTAATGTCCGATCTTGACTTCAATGCAAGGACAGAATTCCAAAGACTTAATGAAATAAAATCATACAGGGGGCTTAGAAGAAGCTGGGGACTTACTGTAAGGGGACAGAGAACTAAATCAACCCATAGGGGCAAAGGCGGAACAATAGGCGTAATGAAAAAGGATAATAAAAAGTAAAAGAGTTGATGAAAAATGGGCGACCCAAGAAAAACAAGAAAGCAATTCAAAAGACCTTTGAAAATTTGGAATACTGCAAGCCTTGCAAGGGAAAAAGTTTTGAAAGAAACTTTTGGTCTTAAGAACAAGCGAGAAATTTGGAAAACTGAAACAATTTTAAGGAAAAAAAGGCACAGTGCAAGAAGCCTTTTGGCACTTCCTCTTGAAGAAAGGCTGAAAAGAGAAAAAGAGCTTATTGGAAGCCTTTCAAGAATAGGAATTTTGAGCGAAAACGCAGGGCTTGATGATGTTTTAACATTAACAGTTGAAAGCTTTTTTGAACGAAGATTGCAGACAATTGTGTTGAGAAAAGGACTTGCAAATACAGCAACACAGGCAAGACAGTTTATAACACATGGACACATTGCAATTGACGGAAAAAGAGTTACAGCTCCAAGTTATATTGTTACAGCTAAAGACGAAGGAAAAATTGGTTATTATGCAGGCAAAAAAATGATACTAAAGCCTGTTGTAAAAGATGTTAAAAAAGATGAAAAGAAAAAAACAATTAAGAAAAAGTTTGAAGAAGCAAAGCCTGCAGAAGCTCCAACCGAAAATGCTGTTGATGTAATGAAGGCAGTAAAAGAAGCTAGGGAAAAATCATTGGAAGAAGCCAAAGGTGAGAAAAAAGAAGAAAAGGCAACAAAAGAGCCTGCAAAAGAAAAAGCCACTGAAGAGCCTGCAAAAAAAGAAAAAAAGGACAATAAGGCAGCTGAAGGCAAGAAAGAGGTGAAGAAATGAACAAAAAAGGCATTATACATATTTATGCTTCCCACAATAATACAATGATTCTGCTGACTGATATAACCGGTGCAGAAACAATTGCAAAGTGTTCAGGCGGAGAAGTTATAAAAGCACAGCACAAGGAAGGCAGCCCATATGCTGCAATGAAAATTGCAGAAACAGTTGCAGAAAAATCAAGAGAACGTGGAATTACAGAGGTCATTGTAAAAGTCAGAGGAACAGGCGGAAACAGGTCAAATTCACCAGGATCAGGAAGTGAAGCAGCAATAAAGAGCTTAACAAGAGCAGGACTAAGGATTATAACAATTGAAAATGTTACACCAATACCACACGATGGATGCAGGAAAAAGAAAAAGTTTAGAGGTAAGAAAAAGTAAATGGTTAAAAAACCAAAATAGGAGTTGAATTGCCCAATGACAATTAGCATAAAAAAAATTGATGAAAAAGGAAATGTTTCACGCTATCTTGTGAAAGGCACAAGCCCTGCGTTAATTAATGCAATCAGGAGAAGCGTAATGCTACATACACCCTGTCTTGCAATTGAAGACGTTTCAATATATCAAAATGGCTCTGTGCTGTTTGACGAAATGCTTGCACACCGACTAGGTATGCTTCCAATAAAAACAGACAAGACATACAAACTAGGCGACAAAGTAAAGCTTGTTGTGGAAAAGGAAGGACCTTGCACTGTTTACGGCAAAGACATTAAGAGCACTGACCCAAAAATAGACATAACTGACAAAAATATTCCAATTACAAAGCTTTCAAAGAATCAAAAACTTAAAGTTGAAATGCAGGCAGTTATGATGCCTGGCAAAGAACATGCAAAATGGCAGCCTGCAATTGTAAGCTATAATGAAATTCCGGCGCTTGCTGTTTCAAAGGAATGCAATGGATGCGCAGACTGCGAAAAAGCATGCCCTATAAATATTATTGAAATGAAGGGCAAAAAGCCTGTTTTAAAGGATCAATATAATTGCACATTGTGTGGAGCTTGTGTTGACTCATGTGGAAAAGAAGCTCTAAAACTAAGTTTTAACAAAGAGGAATACATTCTTGCAATAGAGCCTGTTGCAGGACTTTCACAAAAAGAAGTAATTGAAGGATCAATAAAGGCAATGGTAGAAAAAAGCAAGGGGTTTGCAAAAAGTTTGCAAAAGTTAAAATGAGGTGTTATGGGGAAGATATTACGCAGGGGTTCCCGAGCGGTCAAAGGGGCGGGACTTAAGTTGTATTTCATTTATTTAAGAGGTGCATGAGAAATCCCGTGACTTAGTGTCTTCGGGGGTTCGAATCCTCCTCCCTGCAATTAAGAAAAAGGGTGAAAAATTATGAAAACAGGACCAACAAAGGAAAGAGCAAAAAAAACAATGGCATTGCTTGAAAAAACAAGCAGAAAAAGCAAGAGCGCACTCTGGCTTGACGTTGCCACAAGGCTTGCAAAGCCAAGAAGACAAAGGGCAAGTGTAAACCTTTGGAAACTTGACAACCTTGCAAGAATTTTTAAGGGAAAAACATTGGTTGTGCCAGGAAAGGTCCTTGGAAACGGAGTAATTTTGGAAAAAGCAAAGATTGTAGCATTTGAATTTAGTGAATCTGCTGAAGAAAAAATAAAAAAAGCAGGTGGAAAAGCAATTCTAATAGAAAACGCTGTTTCCGAACCTGTAAAAACAATGGTAATTGTAAAATAGGTGTTGTGAATGATATTGATTAATGCAGAAAATGTTATTATGGGAAGACTTGCTTCATTTGCTGCCAAAAAGGCACTAGAAGGAGAAGAAGTTACAATAGTAAACGCCGAAAAGGTAGTTATAACAGGCACGAAAGAAATTGTAATGAAAAAATTAAAAGTAAGACTTGGTCTTGTAGGAAAAGGAAATCCGGAAAAGGGACCAAAGTTTAGCAGAATGCCTGACAGAATACTAAGAAGGTCAGTTAGAGGAATGCTTCCGCACAAAAAAAGCAAGGGAAGAGAAGCATATACACAGGTTCATGCATATATAGGAATTCCAGCAGAATTCGAAGGAAAAAAATTTGAGAAAATACCAGGCAAGGAAGAATCAAGAAAAAATGTTGAATTAGGAACAATATGCAAATTGCTTGGAGCAAAGTGGTGAAAAAAATGGCGACTGCAAAAAAAAGAAAAAGAAAAACAAGAATTAACAGCAAGGCCAAGAAAAAGGAAGCTGTTGCAAGGGCTGTTATAAGAAAAGGCAGCGGAAAAATAAAGGTAAACAAGCGCAACCTAAGCCTTTTTGAGCCAAAGCAGATTAAGTCATTTATTGAAGAGCCGTTAAATATTTTGCCAGATGTTGCAAAAGAAGTAGACATTGATATAAATGTCAAAGGCGGCGGAGTTATGGGACAGGCAAGTTCAATAAGAAGCGCAATTGCAAAAAGTCTTGTGGTATACAGTAAAGACGCCAAGGCAAAACAGGCACTGGTTGCTTATGACAGACTTTTGCTTGTTGATGACGTAAGACGTGTTGAAAGCAAAAAGCCATTGGGAACAAAGGCCAGAAAGAAAAAGCAAATGAGCAAAAGGTGATTAGGATATGATGGTTCCAATAAGATGTTTCAGCTGTGGAAAACAACTCGCAGGAGTATATGAAGAGTTCAAAAAAAAGGTCGAAAAAGGCGAAAAACCCGAAAAGGCAATGGACGACCTTGGAATAAAAAGATACTGCTGCAGGCGAATAATTTTTTCACACGTTGATTTAATAGACGAAATTTCAAAATACCCGAGATGATTCAAATGGACGAGAAAAAAGATTCAAAACATTTAGTTGAGCTTGACGAATATCTTAAAACCGGCTCGCACATTGGCACAAAATTCAAGACAGGCGACATGAAACGCTACATTTTCAAGCAAAGAAGAGACGGTTTGAAAGTTCTTGATGTTGAAACAATTGACAGCAGAATTAAGATAGCTGCAAAATTTCTTTCAAAATTTGATTCAAACGGAATAATTGTTGTTGCAAGAAAAACATACGGGCAAGAGCCTGCAAAACAATTTGCCAAAGCAGTAGGCGGAAAGGCAATTCTTGGCAGGTTTGTTCCAGGAACATTTACAAATCCAAACGCAAAAAAATTCATGGAACCAAAAGTAGTTGTTGTAACAGACCCAGAGGCAGACAGGCAGATATTAAAAGAAGTTGAAAAAACCAAGGTGCCTGTTATTGCAATGTGTTCAACAAACAACAATCTTACAACAATTGACCTTGTTATACCAATAAACAATAAGGGAAGAAAAAGCATGGCACTCGCATATTTCCTTCTTGCAAGAGAAGTATTAAAAGAAAAAGGCGAAATTAAAAAGGACGAAGACTTCAAGAAAAAGATTGAAGACTTTGAATACAAAATGAAGGAAGGGCAAAGAGAACAGCCAAGACGCGAACAAAGCGGTTTTGGAAGAGGCAGGCGTCCAGATGACAGAAACAGGGGATTTAGACGAAGGTAAGAAATTTAAATTAGTTCTTCCCAAAAAATTCTTTTTATGGCAGAACGAGAACCAAGTGCAGCAGGTGCCTATTATCCTGCACAAAAAGAGCAAATTGAAAAACAACTTGAAAAGCTTTTTGGAGGAATTCCAAAACAGGAAAAAAGCAAATGCGTTGTTGCACCACACGCAGGATATGACTACAGTGGCAAAACCGCAGCATATTCTTTCAAAGCATTGCAGGAAAGCAAAACATTTGTTATTTTGAGCCCAAACCACACAGGCCTTGGCTCACCAGTAAGCGTAAGCAATGCAACCCAATGGAAAACACCACTTGGAAGCGTACAAGTTGATGTTAAATTTAGGGAAAAACTTCTTGCAAAGCTTGAAATTGAAGCAGATGATTTAGCACACATAGGCGAGCACAGCATTGAACTGCAAATTCCATTCCTGCAAAAAATGTTTAAAGGATTTAAAATTTTGCCAATAACAATAATGGAACAACGGTTTGAAGAGCTTGAAAAAATTGGAAACGCACTTGCAGAACTTGAAGGTAGTTTTTCAATAATTGCCTCAGGCGATTTTACACACCAGGAACCGATTGAAATTGCAAGAAAAAAAGACCACGAGGCAATAAAAAAAATAGAATTGTTGGAAGCCAAAGGCTTTCATCAAAAAGTAATCTCAGAAAATCTGAGCATTTGCGGAGTTTCACCAATTACTGCATTGATTCAGTACTGCAAAAAAACAGGGTTTAAAAAAGGAAAGCTTTTGCATTATGATACAAGCGCAACAGAAACAGGAGACAAGGAAAGTGTTGTTGGATATGCTGCAATAGGCTTTTATTGATGTAATTCCTTAACTGTAGAGGGTAAATTTAAATATAAAAAACAGCATATAATATATGCAATATATAGGAAAAGTGGAGTTAAATGGATAACAAAGAATTAAACGCATTGCTTGAAAAAATCGGCTTGACCGAATATGAAAGCAAAACACTTGGAACCCTTTTCAAAATGGGTGAAGCAGAGGCTCCTGCCATAAGCAGGATTGCACAGGTTCCAAAAACAAGGGTTTACGACGTTCTTGACAAACTTGTTGAAAAAAACCTCGTAATAGAAATAAGAGGAAGACCAAAAAGATACAGGGGAATAGAAGCCAAAAAGGCATTTGACCTAATTTTGCAAAAAAGAAAAGACGAACTACAGGACCTTGAAAAAAGGGTTGCCGGAGTAGAAAGTTTTATTGCAAACGCTGGTGGAAAAGAAGAACAAGGCGAAAGAGTAATGAAAGTAAAGGACAAATATGATTTTGAAAGAATTCTTGCACAGGAAATTGCAAAGGCAAAAACAAGCATTGTTGGATTTTCAGAACTTACAGACAAAGAGCCTGTAGTAAAAGAAGCAATTGAAGCCGCAGGCCAAAAAAAGGTCGGAATAAAACTCATTAACACATTTCAAAACCAGTGGCTGCAAAAGGCTGCTGACACAAAACAGTTAGAACACGGATTGAATGCATACATTGTTGACAACAAAAGGGTTGTTCTTGCATTAAGTGACTTCAAGCAAGACAAACCAGAATACTACTTTACAATATTCAACGAACACAAGCCAATGGTAAACGCATTGCAGCACTATTTTGATAAATGCTGGCAACAGGCAAAAAAATAAAGCTATAAATGATTAGTGCAGTTTAAGAGATGCACACAATGCTTTTTGTCTTCCCTAATTTCAAACACAGTAATTGAAGCATTTGGCGGGCAGGCAATCTTTTTCAAAGGCTGATTCAAAATAACTCTCTCCAACGCCTTGTTTATTCCAATATGCCCAACAAAAACAACAACGCCGTTTGGATGAGCTTTGTAGGACTTGTCAAGAACTTTCTTAACACGCTTCATCATACTTGCCTTGCTTTCAATTTTCTTTGGCCTGTTCTTCCAGTCAACAGCAGGTGCCTTTTTACCGGCATACTTTCCAAGAAAAGTTTCCCTCAAATTCTTTGAAAGATGCAAAGGAGTTTTTGGATGAAATGCAAGAATTTCCTTTGCAGTATTTTTTGCCCTTGCCAAATCACTTGAATAAACTGCATCAATCTTTTTGTTCTTAAGCCTTAACGCAAGCTTTTTTGCCTGCATTACACCCTTCTTTGAAAGAGTTCCAAACTTTTGCCCCTGCAAAATCCCATTCCTGTTTTCCACAGTTTCCCCATGCCTTGTAAGAATAAGCTTCATGTCAGTAAAATTGGGGTTTGAACAGGAATAAAAGATTAACTAACCATTATTGAATTGATATGGGTATTGAAGGAGATGCATACAGGTACGCAGTAAAAAATGCTATTTTGCACAATGGCAAGGCAAGCTCTGGAGCAATTGTGGGAAAAATTAAGGCACTTTACCCAAAGCTTGACATAAAAAAAACAATGGAAATTGCACTTGAAGCCGTAAAAAAGGCAAACTCGCTTGACGAAAATGAACTTAAAAAAGAATTTGAAAAATTTGAAAAACAGGGATGGGAACTAAAGCCAAAAGAAAAAGAGGAAAAATTGCCATTGCTTGAATGGGCAAAAAAGGAAAAAGTAGTAACAAGATATGCTCCAAATCCCAACGGCCCTTTTCATTTAGGAAATGCAAGAACAGCAGTGCTAAGCAAAGAGTATGCAAAAAGGCATGATGGCAAATTTATTTTGCGATTTGACGACACAGATCCAAAGGTAAAAAAGCCAATAGCAAACGCAGAACGAATTTTTAAAGAAGACCTGCACTGGCTTGACTGTGACCCTGACGAAACATTTTTTGCATCAGACAGACTTGATATTTACTACAGCTACCTTAAAACTACACTGCAAAAAGGCTTTGCATACATTTGCCAGTGCAAATCAGAGGAATGGCGTGAAAAGATTAAGAAAAAACAGGCATGCCCATGCAGGGAAATTAAGGCAAGGGAACAGGTTAAATTGTTTGACAAAATGCTGAAAGGAGAAGTAAAAGAGGGAACAGCAGTCATTCGCATCAAAACAAACCTTGAACACAAGGATCCAAGCACTAGGGATTGGTGGGCTGCAAAAATTGTTGACAAAGCAATTCATACAAATCCAAATGCAATAGGAAAACATGTTTGGCCAAGCTACAATTTTGCCTCAGCAATTGACGACCACTTGCTTAAAGTTACACTTGTTATAAGAGGACAGGAGCACGAGCAAAACAAAACCAAACAGGAATTCCTTTACAAATATCTTGGATGGAAATATCCGCACTGCTTTCACATTGGAAGAATTAGCCTGCCTGGATTAATGCTTAGCACAAGCAAAATAAAAGAAGGAATAGAAAAGGGGCAGTACTCTGGATGGGATGACCCAAGGCTTGGCACAATAAGGGCTTTTAGAAGAAGGGGTTTTAAGCCAGAGGTTTTGAAAGAAGCATTGTTTGATTTGGGCGTTAACACAAACGATTCAGTTGTCCAGTGGGCAAAATTAATTGACTTAAATAAAAAGCTTATTGAACCTGAAAGTGAAAGAATGGCTTTTTTTGAAGAGCCATTACAGCTTGACATTCATCTTGCCCCAGGCCAGATGGGAAAATTGCTTGTAAACAAAAAGGCTTTTGAAAAATTCAAAAAAGGAAATGTTGTAAGACTAAGGCAACTTTTTAATGTTAAAATTACAAAAAAAGACCCTTTGCAGGTTTTTGCAGATTTTGTCGGAACAGCAAAAGTAAACAAGCCAATTGTCGGATGGTTCAGGGAAGGAAAAGATGTTGAAATTGTAATGGACGACGACTCAAAAAAGCTTGGAATTGCCGACAATAAAATTGCAGGAAAAGAAAAAGGCGACAGAGTATACTTTGACGGTCTTGGATTCTGCATAATTGACGCAATTGAAGAAGGAAAAATAATGCTAAGATTTACGCACAAGTAAAAAAAAGAGGTGTTTGATATCACAAAAATTGGAAAAAAGGAAAGCCCGAATACGAGAAAATGGAAGAGAATAAAACAGGAAAAAATAGAGTAATTGCCTGGATTAACAAGCTTTTTAAACATTCTCAGGGACAATTATTTTAGGAAAAAATTCTTTTTTCTGCCGATGAAAAATGAAGCCGCTTTTTAAGGCGGCGGAGGAGGTGTAGCAGAAAATGGCTAACTTAGTGAAATTTGAGGTTCCTGAGAAACTTATGCAGGAACAGCTTTCCGTTGTTGAAAAAGCAAAAGGCAAGGGAAAAATAAAAATTGGAGTAAACGAAGTAACAAAAGCTATTGAAAGAGGCGTTGCAAAGCTTGTGCTGATTGCACAGGATGTTAGCCCTCCTGAAATAGTTATGCATTTGCCTTTGCTGTGCAAGGAAAAAAATGTACCTGTTAGTGTTGTCCAAACCAAAAAGGCATTGGGTGAAAAAACAGGCATTGCAGTTAGCACTGCAGCAATCGCAGTTATTGACGAAGGTGATGCAAAAAAGGAGCTGGCTGAAGTGGTAAAAAAAATCACTGAGCTTGCAAAGTAAGGTGGTTTAATAATGGATGCGGGAACACCGGCAGAAGTTGTTGAAATTGTAAAAAGGACAGGCGTTCACGGAGAGGTAACGCAGGTCCTGTGCAAAATTCTTGAAGGCATTGAAAAAGGCCGTGTAAAAAGAAGAAATTGCAAGGGCAATGTACAAAAAGGAGATGTCTTGATTCTCTTAAATACTGAAAGAGAAGCCAAGGAAATAAAAACAAGGTAAGGGAGAGTGTTGAAAAAAATGGCGGAATGTTCTTTTTGCGGTAAAAAATTGAAGCTAGGAACAGGCTTTTTGTATGTAAAAAAAGATGGCACAGCCTTGTTTTTCTGCAGCAGAAAATGTGAAAAAAATCTGCTAAAACTTAAAAGAAAGCCAATTGCTACAAAGTGGACAAAGGCATATATCAAAGCCAAGGAAGCAAGCAAAGCAGGCTCAAAGAAAGTTAAAAAAGAAAGGGTTGTAGAAAAAAAGGAAAAACCAAAGAAAACAAAGAAGAAGAAAGTTAGGAAAAAGAAAAAGAGGTGAAAGTAAGTATGCGGCAGACTCTGGTAATCATAAAACCTGATGCAGTAAACAGATGCATTGCAGGCAAAGTAATTCAAAGATTTGAAGAAAAAGGCCTGCAGATAAAGGCAATGAAAATGGAGCTGCTGCAGCCATATGTCCTCAAAGAACACTATGCCCACCTCAAAGATAAAAAGTTCTTTGAGGGTCTTATAAGCTATATGGCAAGCATTCCAAGCATGCTAATGATTTTGGAAGGAAAGGATGCTGTAAAGGTTGTAAGGAAAATGGTTGGTTCAACCCAGGGAAGGGATGCAGAGCCGGGAACAATAAGAGGCGACTACAGTGTAAGCAACCAGTCAAACATAGTGCACGCTTCTGAAAACGAGGAAGCAGCAAAAGAAGAAATTAAAAGATTTTTCAAAAAAGAGGAAATCTATGAATACAAAAAAATGGACTTTGATTGGATTTACAGCAGAGACGAAACATATATGAAAAAGTAATTTGGAAAAGTGTTTGAATGGAAGTAAAGGTAAAAAAAATTCACGAAGATGCAAAAATTCCAGCATATGCCCACGAGGGAGACAGCGGAATGGACCTTTACTCTGTAGAGGACGCGGTGCTGCAACCGGGCGAAATAAAGGTTGTGGGAACAGGACTGCAGTTTTCAATGCCAAAGGGCTTTGAAATACAGGTAAGGCCAAAAACAGGTCTTACATCCAAATTCGGGCTCACAGTACTGAACACGCCAGGAACAATTGATTCAGGCTACAGGGGAGAAGCAAAAGTAATACTAATCAACCTTGGAAAGGAAGCCTACAAGGTTGAAAAAGGAAAAAAAATTGCACAAATGGTAATAGCAAAAGTTGAAGAAGCCAAAGTGGAAGAAGTGAAAGAGTTGGATGCTGACACAACAAGAAAAGACGGTGGCTTTGGCAGCACAGGACTTGATTAAGGCCAGAGGGATTAAGATGAAAACAAGGCAGCCAATTATAACAGTTTTGGGTCACGTCGACCACGGCAAGACAAAATTGCTGGACAAAATAAGAGGCACAGCCATTGCAGAAAAAGAAGCAGGTGCAATAACACAGCATATTGGCGCCACACAAATGCCAATAGACCTAATTGAAAAAATTGCAGGAAAACTAATGAAACAATACGGCTTTGAAGTAAACCTTCCAGGCCTCTTGTTTATTGACACTCCAGGACATGAAGCATTCACTTCCCTAAGAGAAAGGGGAGGAAGCATTGCAGACCTTGCAGTTCTTGTTGTTGACATAACACAGGGATTGCAGCCTCAAACAATTGAAGCAATAAGCATACTAAAAACATTCAAGACACCATTTATTGTAGCAGCCAACAAAATTGATCTAGTGCAGGGATGGAAAAGCAAGGAAGGGGAATTTTCAGCAAACCTGAAAATGCAGGATAAAAAAGCCGAAGAACTCGTTGACGAAAAAATTTACATTCTAATGGGAAAATTGTATGAACAAGGCTTTCAAAGTGAAAGATTTGACAGATGCAATGATTTTCACAAACGCGTTCCAATTGTACCAATAAGTGCAAAGACAGGTGAAGGCCTGCCGGAATTGTTGATGCTTTTAACAGGGCTTAGTCAAAAATTTCTTGGAGAAAAACTTTTAATTGACGACGAAGAAGCAGGCAAGGGAACAATTCTTGAAGTAAAAGAAGAAAAAGGACTGGGAAAAACAGTTGACGTAATTCTTTACAGTGGAGCACTAAGGCTCAATGACAAAATTGTTCTTGGAGGCAAGAAAAAAGTAATTGAAACAAAAATAAGGGCATTGCTTACACCAAAACCCTTGCAGGAAATAAGAGGAAATTCTGCTGAAAAATTTTTGAATGTTAAAGAAGTGCATGCAGCTGCAGGAATAAAAATTGCTGCACCAGGACTTGAAGACGCACTTGCAGGAAGCCCTGTTCTTGTTGAAAAAGGCCCGGAAGAAAAAGCATCCATTGAAAAAGAAATTGCTTCAGTAAAAAGGGAAACAGACACAATTGGACCAGTACTCAAAGCCGACACACTTGGAAGCCTTGAAGCAATGATTGTGTTGCTTGAAAACGAAGCAAAACTTAAGCCAAAAAGCGCAGATGTTGGCGAGGTAACAAGACGGGATGTAATGGAAGCAGTTGCAGAAAAAGAAAAAAATGAATTAAAATCTGTTATTTTTGCATTCAATGTAAAAATAGAAGACTCTGCAAAAGAAGAAGCAGAAAGACACAAAATTCCGATATTTGAAGGAAAAGTCGTATACAAGCTTATCGAAGATTACAACGAATGGGTTAAGGAAAAAGAAGAAGAACAAAAAATTGGAAAGCTTGCAAAAATTACAACGCCTGTAAAAATGAGATTTATGCACGGCTGCATATTCAGACACAGCAAACCAGCAGTTATAGGAGTAAAAATTCTCGAAGGAAAACTTAAGCCAGGCATAAAAGTATTAAACGACAAAGGAACAATTGTTGGAAAAGTTTCAGCAATTCAAATACAAGGCAAAAGCATTGAAAAAGCAATAAAGGGACAGGAAGTTGCCACATCAATAAGCGGACAAACCGCCGTTGTTGGAAGAAGTCTTCAGGAAAACCACGTGCTTTATTCATATATTCCAAACAGGGAATTTTCAGAACTTGCCCAAATGAACAATTATTTTAATCTGGATGAACAGGAATTAATTGAAGAAATTCACGAATTGGAAAAAAAAACAGTAAAGGAAAAGGAGGCTGATTAAAAATGAAGCTTGTTATATCAGATAAAAAAACAGGAAAGGCTTACAACAAAAAAACAGAAGAAGATGTTTTTCTCAACAAAAGAGTTGGAGACGAAGTTGACTTAGGAGTTGTAGGTTTTGCCGGATTCAAAGCAAAGATTACTGGTGGAAGCGACAAACAGGGCTTTCCAATGAAACTAAGCATTGAAGGGCAATCAAGGAGAAAAATCCTTGTAAAAAAAGGAATTGGAATCAACATGAAAGAAAAAGGCAAAATTGTCAGAAAAAACATGAGGGGAAATACAGTCGGCAAAGATATTGTTCAGCTTAACCTTGCAATAACAAAACAGGGCAACAAGCCAATAAGCGATTTTATAAAACCTGTTGAAGCAAAGAAAAAAGAAACAAAAGAAAGTGCAAAAGAAAGAATGATAAAACAAAGCCTTGAAAACGTAGGCAAGGTAGAACTTGCTGAAGAGGCTAAAAACATAAAAGGAAAAGTAAGAGGTTAAAAAAAAGTGAGTGAAAAAAAGGTCAAAAGCAAGCCAAAGACGGCTTCCAAAGCAAAAGCTGCCAAGCCTGAAGCAGGAAAGTCTTCAAAAGCCAAAACAGACAAAGCTTCAAAGAAAGAAGCAGGCAAGGAAGTAAAAGCCAAAGAAAGCAAAGCAGCAAAAGTTTTAGAAGGCAAGGCAGTAAAAGCTGAGGAAAAAACAGCAAAGGCAGACCAGGATTTAAAGCCAACTGCAAAAGAAAAAACAGGACAGGCTGAAATAAACATTGGAATGGTTGGCCACGTTGACCACGGAAAAACCAGCCTTACCCAGGCTCTTACAGGCAAATGGACTGACACACACAGTGAAGAACTAAAAAGAGGCATAAGCATAAGGCTTGGATACGCAGATGTTATATTTTACAAATGCGACCACTGCAAAGGAACTGAAGCTTATTCAACAAAACCTGTTTGTCCAACATGCGGCAAAAAGTCAAAAAAGTTGAGAAAGGTTTCGTTTGTTGATGCCCCAGGCCACGAAACTTTAATGACTACAATGCTTTCAGGAGCAGCATTAATGAACGGAGCAGTTCTTGTAATTGCCGCCAATGAAAAATGCCCACAGCCACAAACAGAAGAACATCTTACTGCATTGAAAATGGCAGGAATTGAAAAAATAGTAGTAGCACAAAATAAGATTGACCTTGTTGAAATGCCAAAAGCAAAAGAAAACATGAAGAAAATTAAAGGATTTCTTGAAAAAAAAGGATATGATAAGGTTCAGATTATTCCAATCGCAGCAAACTTTGCAGGCAACATTGACCTGCTTATAGAATCAATGGAAAAAGAAATTCCAACCCCAAAATTTGACCTCAAAAAACCGCTTATAATGTACTGTGCAAGGTCATTTGACATAAACAAGCCTGGTTCAAAGCTAAAAGAAATGAAAGGCGGGGTTGTAGGCGGAACAATTATTCAAGGCAAAGCAATTATTGGAGAAAAAATTCTGATAAGACCAGGAATTGAAGAAAAAGAAATTTCAACAGACATAAGAAGCCTTAGTTGCAGTTCTGGAAAACTCAAAGAAGCAATTCCAGGCGGTCTTGTTGCAATAGGAACAGGACTTGATCCAAGCATTACACAAAACGACAGGTTAAGAGGCCAGGTTGTTGGCACAGAAAAAAGCCTGCCTAAGGCAACAACAGAACTTGACACAGAAATTAGTTATATTAAAAGGGTTGTTGAAAAAGTTGAAGAAAAAATAAAATCAAACGAACCTGTTGTGCTTACAATTGGCACAATGGCAGTAGTTGGAATTGTTACAAGCATAAGTGGAAGCAAAGCAAAAATTTCACTGAAAAACAAAGTAGTGGTATTGCCAGGGCAAAAAATTGCAGTAAGCAAAAAAGCAGAGGGAAGGTGGAAGTTGATTGCATACGCCGTTGCAAAATAAGCCAAGGATTGCATTTGACACAAATATGCTGCTTGCAATAGGGCAGTTAAAAGTCGATGTGTTTTCAGATATTGAAAAAAAATTTGGAAAAGAAACAGAACTTGCAATTCCAAAACAGGTTTTGCAGGAACTTGAAGGATTTAAAACAGGCAATGAAAAAATGAAAAAGGACACAGGAATAGCATTGGAGGAAATTGAACAGCACAAAGTTGAAAAAAAGCAGGTTGAAGCAGAAAACGCAGACAATGCATTAGTAAAAATGGCAAAACATGGTTTTTTCGTTGCTTCAAACGATGCAGTGCTTAGAAAAAGAATAAAAGACTTTGGCGGAAAAGTTATTTACTTAAGACAAAGTCGTTTTCTTGAAATGGAATAGGAGGAAGGCAAAAATGTATAGCGTGGTAAAAATTAGGGAAAAGGTAAGGATTCCGGCAAAGCTTTTGGGCGGAAAACTTGAAAATTCAGTACTTGAAATAGTTCAAGAGGGATATGAAGGGCTTGTTGACGACGACGTCGGGCTTGTGATTGCAATTACAAAAGCAGAAAACATTGGAGAAGGAAAAGTTGTTTTAGGCGACGAAGCAGCCTATTATGAAGCAGACATTGAAATGCTTTCATACAAACCGCTCATGCACGAGGTTGTTGAAGGAAATATTTCTGAAATAACAGAATTTGGTGCATTTATTAGAATAAGCCCAATTGAAGGACTAATCCACGTAAGTCAAATAATGGACGATTTCATAAATTATGATGCAAAAATGCCTGGCTTTGTTGGTAAAAAAACCGGAAAAAAGATTACAGTAGATGACCAAGTTATGGCAAGAATTGTAACAATTTCGCTTAGGGGAAATATCCAAAACAGCAAAATTGGCCTTACGATGAGACAGCCTTTCCTTGGAAAAGAAGGATGGGAGAAAAAAGAAGAAAAGGCAGCAAAAGGAAAAGCTGGTGGAAAAAAACCAGTCAAAAAAAGAAAGGAGAAAAAATAAAAGTGAGTGCTTATGGTAAAAGAAAAAGCCTGCAGAAACTGTAGGATGGTTGTAGAAGAAGAAGAAAAATGCCCAAATTGCAAAGGAACCAATTTCACTACATTTTGGAGAGGGTATGTAATAATACTGGATCCTGAAAATAGTGAAATTGCAAAAAAATTGGGAACAACCAGACCTGGAAAGTTTGCATTAAGGCTAAGCCGGTAAAAAAAAATAAAAAAAAATGGCAGGTGAATTGAATGGAACTAGAGATAACTGGAAAAAAAGAAAACAAGGCACTGCAAAGGCAGGAAGTGGAAATTGGCATAAAGAATGCAAAAATTACGCCAAGCAGAAAGGAACTACGTCCAAAAATTGCAGCATTGGCTGGAGCAAAAGAAGAACTTGTAGTAATTGAACACATTGACCACTCTTTTGGCACAAGAGAAGGAAAAATAAAAGCATGCATTTACGAAAACGAAGAGGTTCTGAAAAAAATAGAACCTGTACACTTTATTGAAAGGGACTTGGGCAAAAAAAAGAAAAAAGCCGAAGAAAAAAAACCTGCTAAAGCCGAAGAAAAGAAAGCTGAAGGAGAAAAAAAGAAACCAGTAGAAAAATCTGCTGAAGGAAAACAGGAAGGAAAAGAAAAACCTGTTGAGGAAAAAAAAGCTGAAGGAAAACCTGCTGAAGGAAAAAAAGAAGGTGACAACTGATGCCAAAAAGACAAAAAGAAAGAAAAGGAAAAAAGGTTAGAAAAAAGCACCCAAAGCACCTTAAGTCAACATTATACGAAGCCAAAGGCTACACTGTTGAAAGAAAAAGAAGAAGCTGCCCAAAATGCGGAGCAGGAATTCTACTAGCAGAACACAAAAACAGGCTCAACTGCGGAAAATGTGGCTACACAGAATTCAAAAACAAAACTGAAGAAAAGACTGCTGAAACCAAAGAAAAAAAAGAAAAGGCAGATGAAAAGAAAGCCACTGAAGCCAAAGAAGAAAAAGCCACAGAAGAAAAGCATCAGGAAACCAAGGAAGAAAAAACAGGCGAAGTCAAATAAAAAAAAAAAGGTTAGTAAATGAGTATTGGACTTATTTTCAATATTTTTTTTGACGTTGCACTAATTGCACTTCCAATAGCATTTCTTTTTTCAAGAAAAAAAAACCTGAAAAAGGCATTGCAGGAACTTGGCTTTGCAAAAATTAATGGACTAAGCCTTTTGAAAAAAACCCTGCTGCTTTTTGTTGCATTAATTATTGTATCAATAGTGTTTACTGCAGCACTTGATTTTTTTGGGTTAAATGATCTAAACCTTGTATCAGAATCTGTTGAAAAAGTAAGTTCAATTATTCCCCTATTTTTCCTGATTGTAATTCTTCGGGTAATAAGCGAAGAGGTTTTCTTCAGAGGATTTCTTGTTGAAAAAATAGGAATTGTTGCAAGCAGCGGAATATTTGCATTGTTCCATATAGGATATGGAAGCGTTGCGGAAATAATAGGCGCGTTTGTTTTAGGAGTTATTTTAGCAAAAGCGTTCCAATTAAATAAAAACTTGTACCCAAATATACTGGCACACGCAGCATACAATGCAATTGCATTAAGCGCAATATTTTTGGTGTAAAAAAAATGGCAATAATAAAAAAAGTGTTTCCAGGGAAAGAAAAGGAAATAACTGCAAAAGCTGCAAGAATAATGAAGGAGGGCGGCGTGGTAATTTTTCCAACAGAATCAAGCTATGGCATTGGAGTTGATGCCACAAATGAAACAGCAATAAAAAAGATTGCGCCAATAAAAGGCCAGCCTGAAGAAAAAAACATTTCAATCATAGTTTCAAGTCAGGCACAGGCAGAACAATTTGGATTTGTAAAAGAGGAAGCAAAAAAGCTTGTTGAAAGATTTATGCCGGGACCACTAACCCTTATAGTGAAAAAAAAACCAGGCATTTCAAACTTGCTTGGAACCGAAACAATTGCATTCAGAATTTCAAGCAACCCAATAGCAAGATCTATTTGCACAGAGCTTGGCAACGGAATTACCGCAACAAGCGCAAACTTGCACGAAATGCCAAACATTTACTCAGGAAGAGAAGTAATAAAGCAGTTCAACAACAGAGTCCACATGATTATTGACGACGAAGAACTTGCACACAACACACCAAGCACAATCTACAATGTACAAGAAAAAAGAATACTGAGAACAGGGCCAGTAACAGAATTGAGAATAAAACAGGCGCTTGGGTGATTAAAAATGATATGTTGCGGTATCGAGTCGACAGCACATAGCTTTGGAGTTGCAATTGTCTCCGACAAAAGAGGCAAATGCAACATTCTTGCAAACGAAAAGCATTCAGTTATAACAAAGCAAGGCGGTTTGATTCCAAGAGAACTTGCAGTTCACCACCAAAAATATGCAGTGCGAGTTCTTAAAGAGGCTTTGAAAAAAGCAAACCTGGAATTAAAGGACATTGATTTAATTTCATTCTCTATTGGCCCCGGCATTGGCCCAGCATTACAGGCAGGAGCAGTTACAGCACGAGCTCTTGCGCTTGCAAACAACAAGCCATTGCTTGGAGTAAACCACTGCGTTGGACATGTTGAAATTGGAAAGGCATTAACTGGTTGTAAGGACCCAATTGTTGTTTACGTAAGCGGGGCAAATACTCAAATAATTGGTTATGAAAAAGGAAAGTACAGGGTTTACGGCGAAACACTGGATATAGGGATTGGCAATCTTCTGGATACATTTGGAAGAAAGCTTGGATTGGGTTTTCCTGCAGGGCCAATTTTGGACGGGATGTATTTTAAGGGAAAAAAATATGTTGAACTTCCATACACAGTAAAAGGAATGGATCTAGCATTTTCCGGATTGCAGACGGCGGCAGTGCAGAAGATAGGAAAGGAGAGGAAAGAGGACTTGGCTTACTCTCTGCTCCACAATGCTTTTGCAATGGTTGCAGAGGTTTCTGAAAGGGCTTTGGCGCACACTGAAAAAAAGGAATTGTTAATTACTGGAGGGGTAGCTGCAAGCAAGGCTTTAAGGCAAATGCTTCAAAAAATGTGTGATGAAAGGAAATGCAGGCTGTTTGTACCGCCTTTTGCAGCATGCCTTGACAACGGATTACTGCCTGCATGGCTTGGCATTGTAGAATACAAAGCAGGAAACAGAATGAAGGTTGAAGAATCTGCCGTTGACCAAAGGCAGAGAACTGATTCAATTGAAGTAAACTGGCTCTGACTTCTACATAATGCAAGAGCTTATTTGCAAAATTTTTGGAGTATGAGGCAATTAGATATATATATGTGTATATCTTGAGCATATAAAATCCTGAAATTAAGGGCAATACGAAGAAAAAGCCTTATTATGGGCATTTTTAAGGGATTTGAGCCATATTTTGGCTTTTTTTCAGGTCCAACAAGGCGTTATTTGATTCTTTTAAGCACGTAATAGGCTGGTAAGCCCAAAAGAATAGCAATAGAACCAAATACAGCTGCTCCAAAGTCTATTCTGCTAATCATGAAAATTGACGCAATAACACCAATAAGGGGAATAATTGGAACTTTTCCAATACTGCCTGGAATGCGAAAGATGCGTTCCTGCTTTGGCTTTGACAAGCGCATTACTATGACAGCAAGATTTACCATAAAAAACATTGCAAAAATTGCAAAAGTTGTCACAAAAGCAACATGCCTCAATCCACCTGAAAACACAAGAAGCATTGCAATTATTGATGTTACTGCAATTGAAACAAAAGGGGTTTTTGTTTTGCTATGGACTTTTGAAATTATTCCAGGAAGGCTGTTGTCCGAAGCCATTCCATACAAAAGCCTTGACACAGCAACAAGGATTATCAGGACAGTGCTTGCAGTGGCAAACAATGCAATAAATGAAAAAATTACAGCGCCCATTGGACCAAGCACTGTTCCTGCAACAAGTGAAATTGGCGCAGGAGTTAAAGCAAGCTCTTGCCAGGGAACAATGCTTATTGCACTAATTGAAACAAGAACGTAAAGAATTGTTGAAATTACAAGGGAAATTAAAATTGCCTTTGGAACAGCATGTCTTGCATTAACTGTTTCCTCACTAATGTTTGCAATGTCTTCAAAACCAATATATGCAAAGAAAATTAATGCAGCAGCAATTGTAACATTGTTCAGCATTCCAGGCAGGGAAATGTTTGGTGCAGTTGAAGAAAAATAATCAACCGTTCCAAAGAAAGGAACTGCCATAAAAATTATCAGAATAAGCCCTGCAATTGCAACCAAAGTAAAGCCCATATTAAGCCTTGCACTTTCTTTTACCCCCAAAAAGTTTACAATTGAAAGAATTGCAATTACACCAATTGCAGTAAGCACAAGTTCTGTTCCAAACAAAGCATTGAAATATCCTGCAAAGCCAATTGCAACAGCTGAAACAGAAATCATTGCAACAAACAACGAAATCCAACCCATAAGAAAGCCAAAAAGGTTTGAACTAAAAGCATGCTTTACATAAGTATATTCTGCGGCAGACCTTGGAAACATGCTGCTTAATTCACAATAGCTCAAAGCAGTGAAAGAGGCAATTGCCGCAGCCAAAATAAAGGAAAGCCAGACACTGTTTCCGGCAATTCCAGCAGCCTCCCCAATTAAAGCATAGATTCCTGCACCCAAAATAATTCCAAGGCCGTAAATAACTGCTTCAGTAAGGGAAAGAGTTCTTTCAAGATGAGAAGGACTTGGCTGATATAGTGGATGACGCAAACGCAAACACCTAACCTTTTCTGTAGTCTGCAGTAAACCTGTACATGTAATAAAAAGCGCAGAGAATTGCAATGGCAATAATTGCATTGATTATTGTTGTAGCAGGCGAAGTAAGACCTATTCTGCTCCAGGGAATTAATTCAAGCTCCGGGTCAAAATAGGCATAAATTGCAACAACCACTGCTGCAACAAACATGAAATCAATTAAAAGCAAGGCAGGAGCTCTTGGATCATGCCTTGCATTGCGCAGTTTTTCCTTTGCAGCCTGCTTTATAATTCCTGGCGCAGATTTTTCTGCCTTAAAAAGCAAGGGCTGCCTTTTCATAATTGCATAGGAAAGAACTGCCAAAACAATTATTGACATTGCAAGAACCATAATATCAGCAGGGTCAAAAACAGGCTTTAGCTCAATAAGCCTCAAAGAAAAATTAAGGCGCAATCCCAAAATCTGCAAAGCCTGCACAACAATCAAAATAAGAAGCAGAAGCTGGGCAAACACCATGCAAATAATCCGCCAGTCACGCCTTATAATTCCACGATCAACACGTTTTACTAAAGCCATTTCAGGAAAAAATAAGTGCTTTAAAGTATAAAAAGATTGCTCGAGGGCAATTGCAAACATTTTTTTAGTAAAAAGGAGAAGGTTTTACTATGAATCCAAATAGAAAGGTAAGCAGGACAAAGAGAAAGCTTGTAAAGTTTACTGGAACAAAACAGCCAAAAGAGGACTTAAGAAAGCTTGTTGCTTTCCACAGCCTCAAAGACCCAGAGCATGTTCTAAGGGTTGCCTCGCCAAAAAAGCTTGCCGTGGAAACAAGCGCATTGCAGAAAAATTTCCCACAAATTGGAAAAAGGATTGCAAAAAAAAACCGGCAGCCGAAAGGATAGCAATAATGAAAAAGCTCGATTCCCTTGGAAAGCCGAGGGTTGAAGAAGGGCTGGAAAAGGGTTTTGCCTTGCAAGAGTTACTGAGATATCCTGACGCAAAAAGCCTTGCTTCATTTTTTGGGATGGCAACGCCTGAAAGGGTTAGGAAGTTAAAACAACTTGGATTAAGCCAAATCATGGCAAGGAGACTGAGCCCTTTGATTGAAAGGCACGGTTTTGAAAAAACTGCCGCATTTATTGACGGAATAAAGAGAGGGGGTCATGACCCAAACAAAGTGAGCATTATAACCTACTTGGATTTTTACCAGACAGGCACACTAGGCATATCATGGCCTAAAAAAAAAGCTAGAAAAACTAAGGATTCTGGCAGAAACCGCGAACGCAATGATTTTTCAGAGGTCTGGAAGCAGAACCCGCTTTGTTGACTTCAGAAGATATGGCAAATCATTATTTTCAAAAAAAATTCAGGTTTTCAAGGGAAAAGAGGACTGGGCTTGTTAAAAAAGGCATCAGCCCATTCAGCTTTGTTGGAAATGTAAAAAGAATCGTTAGCTCAAATATAATAATGAGCCATGGTGAGAGGCACGCGTTTTACATGGAAGTTCCCGAAATTGTAGCCCTGATAAGGGAAACAAAACCAAAAAGGCAGCATTTGAAAAACGCTCTTGCCTACGCAGACATACATCTGTTCCAACCCAAAGAAGGATTGCCAGACAGGATTCATATCTATGAGCTGCAGTCAGACATCGTTGCAAAGCTGGGTTCCAAAAACAGAGAACGTTATGAAAGCTGGCCAGAACTTGCAATCCTTGGAATGGCGGAATTTGCGGCAAAAAACGGCTTTGAGGAAATCACGATGTCAAGCCCGCATCTAATAAAGCAGGTTTGGCCGCACCTTGGAAAAAGACTAATGCAACAGCTTTATTACGAACTTCCGGAAAAGATGGGCTTTCAATTGTGGCAAAGCAAAGTAAAGCTGTCTTACATTGATAGCGCATTTGGTGAGCAGCAAACAGGCAAAAGCCCTGTCTTCTGGTTCATAAAAGTGGCAAACCTGAAAAAAGCGTATCTGGAATTCTTCAAGTGAGGCTTATCCCTCAACCTTTAGCCCGAATTCCTCGTCAATTTCCCTTGCAGTCTTTTTCATTTTTGCAAAAATCCGGTCAATGTCTTCCTCAATTTCTTCAATGATTCTGACCATGGACCTGCTTCTTGAAAGGTAATGACGACCATGCCTTACAACAAGACCAGAGAGCTGCAGGTTGTTGAGGTGATTAACAACACTGCCCCTGCTCATTCCAACCTTTTCAGCAAGCTCTGTGCTTGTCAAAGGCATTGCCTTTTCCGTAGCTGCAACAACCTGCCTAAAGATATGTGCAGCTGTTTTCTCTCTGTCAATTGCCTCAAAAAAGCCCAAGCTGCGGCAAATCCACTCAAATTCGCTTTCAGGCGAAGGAGTAAACGGCCTTTCAATCCTCCTAATAACAATCTTAAAAGAAGCAGGCCTTTTCAGTTCCATACAAAACAACCAGCAAAGAAAAGAATAAAAAGGTTTTGTTTAAAGAATTCTGTAAATGTTTAAACAATTTAGTCATTTTTCTTATTTTGAACAATGGTTAGCTGTTTAAACTTTTCGAAGATTTGGTGTTTTAATGGAAAAAGGAAAGAACAAGGGAAAACATAAAAGCGGAGAAACAGCAAAGCTTAAGGAAGCAGAAATTGCCGAACTTAAGGATTCCCTGCAAAGGCTTCAGGCAGAATTTGAAAACAGCAGGAAAAGAATGGAAAAGGAAAAGCAGGATTTTGTTAAACTTGCAAATGCAGGAATTGTAAAAGAGCTTTTGCCATTGCTTGACAGTGTCAAAGCAGCAGAAAAGCATTTGGATGAACAGGAAAGGGTTTCAAAAGAAGATGCTTTGAAGGGAATGGAAACATTGAAACAGCAATTGGGGAAAGTTCTTAAAGACCACGGCATTGAAAAAATAGATTGTGTTGGAAAAGAATTTGACCCAATGAGGGATGAATGTGTAATGCAGGGAAAAGACGAAAGCAAGAAAGACGAAGTTGTTTTGGAGGAACTGCAAAAAGGATATATGCTAAACGGAAAAATTTTAAGGCACGCAAAAGTGAAGGTGAACAAATTATGACATTTAAACCAAATCCGGCGGAATTTCCGGAAGAATTTATGCCAGAGCACCCGCCAATAGGAAGCTAAAAAAAGAAAACAAAAAAAATAAAAAATAAAATTGGAAAAAATAAAAAAATAATTTTTAAAAAAAGAAAAAAAAATAATTGGAAAAATTCAAAAAAAAAAAGATTAATTGGAAAAAAATTAAAAAGAATTTTTAAAAACGGAGGAATGATAAAAAATGAGTAAGACTATAGGAATTGACCTTGGGACCAGCAATTCAGCAGCGGCTTTTTTGGAGGCAGGAAAGCCAAGAATTATTGCAAGCGCAGAAGGAGCAAGCGTTTACGGAAAAGCATTTCCTTCATATGTTGCTTTTACAAAAGACGGCCAGGTTTTAATAGGAGAACCTGCAAAAAGACAGGCGGTAAGTAACCCAGAGAATACTTTTACAGCATTCAAAAGAAAAATGGGAACAAATTTTAAGTACAAAGCTTTTGAAAAAGAATATACTCCACAACAGCTTAGTGCATTCATCTTGCAAAAAGTAAAAAAAGATGCCGAAGAATTTTTAGGAAACAAAGTTGAAAAGGCAGTTGTTACAGTCCCGGCATACTTTGACGACAACCAAAGGCAGGCAACAAAGGACGCAGGAAAAATTGCAGGACTTGATGTAATAAGAATTGTTAATGAACCAACAGCGGCTTCGCTTGCATACGGAGTTGACAAAAAAGGCAAGGAACAAAAAGTCCTTGTATTTGATTTGGGCGGAGGAACACTTGATGTCACAGTAATGGAATTTGGTGATGGAGTATTTGAAGTTCAGTCAACAAGCGGAGACACCCAGCTTGGCGGAACAGATATGGATGAAGAGCTTGTGAAATATATTGTGAGAGAATTCAAAAAAGACCATGGTGTTGACTTAACAAAAGACAATATGGCAATGCAAAGGCTAAAAGAAGCAGCAGAAAAGGCAAAGATTGAGCTTTCAACAGTAATTGAAACCGACATTAATTTGCCATATGTAACTGGTGACAAAAGCGGGCCAAAGCATTTGACAATGAAAATTTCAAGAGCAAAACTTGAACAGCTTGTTGACCCAATAATTAAAAGATGCGAAAAACCATTGCAGCAGGCGCTTGCAGATGCAAAACTACAGCCTTCAGACATAAGCAGAATAATCATGGTTGGAGGGCCAACAAGAATGCCATCAGTTCAGAAATTTGTTGAAAAGGTTATTGGAAGCAAGGTTGAAAGAGGAGTTGACCCAATGGAATGTGTTGCAATGGGTGCAGCAGTACAAGCAGGCGTTCTAAGCGGAGACGTAAAAGACGTTCTCTTGCTTGATGTAACACCCTTAACTCTTGGAATTGAAACACTTGGAGGGGTAAGAACACCTCTCATTGTTAGAAACACAACAATTCCAACCAAAAAAAGCCAGGTTTTTTCAACCGCAGCAGACAACCAGCCGGCTGTTGACATTCACGTACTGCAGGGAGAAAGGGAAATGGCTGAAGGAAACAAAAGTTTGGGCAGATTTCAGCTGGTGGGAATTGTACCTGCACCAAGAGGCGTTCCACAAATTGAAGTAACATTTGACATTGATGCAAACGGAATTGTTCACGTAAAAGCAAAAGACCTTGGAACAGGAAAGGAACAAAGCATTAAAATTGTTGCATCACAAAAATTAAACGATGAAGAGATTGAAAAAATGAGAAAAGACGCAGAATCCCATGCAGAAGATGATAAGAAAAGAAAGGAAGAAGTTGATGTTGTAAACCAGGCAGACGCCATGACATTCAGCACGGAAAAAATGATTGAAGAAATGAAGGAAAAAGTTGACAAGGCAAAACTTGACAACGTAAAGAAAATGAACGATGAGTTAAAAGAGCTTTTGGGAAAAGAACCAAAAGACATTGCTGCAATAAAAGCAAAAACAGATGAAATGAACAAGGAACTGCAGCAAATTGGAACGGAAATTTACCAAAAGGCACAACAACAGCAGAATGCACAAGGCGCAGGTCAGCAAGGAGCAGGGTCTGAACAGCAAGCTGGAGCAAAAGAAGAAAAGAAAGGCGATGACAAAGTAGTTGACGCAGACTACGAAGTCAAAGACAACAAAAAGGAAGACGACAAAAAGGAAGGCAAGTAAAAGCTTGCCTTTTTTAATCTCTTTTTCCAATAATTTAACTGGTTTAAATGGCTGCAAAAAAAGACTACTATGACGTACTTGGCCTGAAAAAGGGCGCAAGCATTGGAGAAGTAAAGGCAGCCTACAAAAAGCTTGCCAAAAAATACCACCCTGACCTAAACAATAACAAGGAAGCAGAAGAAAAATTCAAAGAAGGCCTGGAAGCATACCAAACACTGTCTGATTCAAAGAAAAAAGCAAACTACGACCAGTTTGGACACGCTGCCGAAGGCTTTCAGGGATTTCAGGGATTCAGGGGAGCTGGAGGAACACGCGGGTTTGACTTTGATTTTGGAGACATCTTTGGAGCAGGAGGAAACTTCGGAGGCTTTAGTGGAATGGAAGACCTGTTTAGGGCATTTGGAGGAGGCGGACAAGGAAGAGAAGCAGACGACCCTGCAAGAGGAGCAAATCTTAGAATTGACCTTTCAATAAGTTTTGAAGAAGCTGTTTTTGGAACAGAAAAAACTGTTGAGCTTACAAGAATTGAAAATTGCAGGGAATGCAAAGGAAAAGGCGGTTCTGGCGAAGAAACCTGCAGCCAATGCCAAGGCTTAGGAGTACTAAGGCAGCAAAGAAGAACAATGTTTGGAACATTTGTGACACAAAGCACCTGCCCAAAATGCAGAGGCAAAGGAAAGACCATTAAAAATACCTGCAAGGAATGCCAGGGCAAAGGAAGAGTAAAGAAAAGACGTGAAATAAAAATAAAAATTCCGGCAGGCATTGACACAGGAAACCATTTGAACCTAAGAGGCGAAGGAAACGCAGGCATTAATGGCGGTCCAAACGGAGACCTTTTTGCAGTAATCTTTGTTGAAGCAGGCAAAGTATTCAAAAGAGACGGCGTAGACATTTATGCTGAAATGCCAATTTCCTTTTCCGAAGCAGCTCTTGGAACAGGTCTTGATGTTCCAACACTTAAAGAAAAGGAAACAATAAAGATTCCGAGTGGAACAGAAACAGGCACAATCTTCAGGTTAAAAGGCAAGGGCGTTAAAAAACTTGGCGAAGCAGGACACGGAGACGAGTACATCAAAGTAATTGTTCAAACGCCTGGCAAGATGAGCAAAAAGCAAAAAGAACTATTTGAACAACTTGCAAAAGAAGACGATGTTAAAAAGCAACGGAAAAGCTTTTTTGAAAGAGTCAAAAAGAAGTTTAAGTAAATAGGCAATGGTTATGGACTCTGCAGAAACTAAAAAAAAATTGCTTAAAGTGCGGTAGCAAATGCTGTCTTTTGGCTGGCGTAGCAGTTACAAAGAAGGAAAGGGATAAAATACTAAAAGCCGGGTTTGATGACGCTTTTATTCAAAGAGGGAACTATTACGAAATCAAATCAAAAAATGGCAGGTGTCATTTTTTGAAAAATGAATTGTGCTTAATTCAGGAGATTAAACCCCTGCTTTGCAAAATATGGCCTGTTTACACAATTTTTAAGAGAGACAAGAAAGAAATTCTTGTCGTTGACTGCCCATTAGCAAGGAAGTTGTCTAAAAAAGAAATTCAAAAATTAAAGACAATGACTAAAAAAGTTACAAAAGGACTGGCTATGCTTGATTATACTAATGTACCAGCGTCAATCAAAAAAAAGTTTAAGAAATTGATGGCATAAATCTTTGATAAAATTCCAAAAGGCTTTTCTATTTAATTCACAACTTGTTCTTCCCAATCTTTTTAAACAAGTAAAGAGAGTAAAGCATTGAACAAACTCCGGCAATTAATACACTAATAACAATAACCCAAATTATCACCTCAGGAAAAGGAATGCTTACAAGCGAAGCAAAGCCTGCAAGAATAAAAAGCTTGCCACTCAATTTGTGCGTCTTTTTCCAAACTTTGTCATCAGCCAAAGTCCAGGGAGTTCTAATTCCAACAAAAAAGTTTCTCTTAAACGAAGGCAGTAGAATTCCAATGCTTATGAAAAGCATTGCCATAGGCAGAGCCAAAATCTGCGAAAAATTGAAATCATAGCCAAAATTTGGCAAAAGAGTCATTATGTAAAAAAGGAAAAAAAACATTTGAATTACAAATGCAAGAATCCAGTATTGTTTTTCAAAAGACTTAAAGTTTTTGTCAAAAACAGTTATTTTTGGAATAATCACAAAAATAAGCAAAACTCCAATCATCATAAGTGGAAAAAGAAATGCACCCTCCCAGCTAGAACCCCAGCCGTCAGCAACTCCTGCAGCATTCCAGTGAGTTGGAACACTATCTGGCAAAATAGAGTAAATAGAAAAGGCAATAATTACTGCCAAAACCACGACTGCAAAACAGCCTATCTTAAATGGCTTCATTTAAGATAAATAAGGTTTGCCTGCTTTTTATTCTTTTCTCTTTTATAAATATTAAAAGAAGCGTGTTTGAAAATGGCTTTAGATTTGCAGGCAATGGAAGAAAAGTGGCAAAAATTCTGGGAAAAAGAACAAATATACAAGTTTGACCAAAAAAGCAAAAAGCCAGTTTACAGCATTGACACTCCACCACCAACTGTTTCAGGCACAATGCACATGGGACATGCCTTTGCTTATTCACAGCAGGACTTTATTGCACGCTATAAAAAAATGCGTGGCTTTAATGTTTTTCATCCAATAGGATTTGACAACAATGGGCTGGCAACAGCTTTAATGGTTGAAAAGAAAAAAGGGATTAAATCAAAGAATTTTTCAAGAGATGAGTTTATCAAAATTGTTTTGGAAGGAACTGCGGAAGAAGAAAAAAAAATGAAAGACGGATTCAAAAGCATTGGCATAAGCTTTGACTGGAGCCTTTTATACAGAACAATTGGAAATTTGGCAAGAAAAACCTCACAATACAGTTTTTTGGATTTGCACAAACAAAAAAGGCTTTACAGAAAAGACGCTCCAACAATGTGGTGCCCAAGCTGTGCAACAGCCATTGCACAAGCTGAATTGCAGGATAAGGAAGAAGAAAGTAGTTTTGTTTACATCTGGTTTGAAACAACCGACGGAGAAAAAATTGAAATTGCTACAACAAGACCTGAACTAATGCCAGCGTGTGTTGCAATACACGTTCACCCAGAGGACAAAAGGTACAAAAAGTTTGTTGGAAAAGAAGTAAAAATTCCGTTTACTGGTGGCAGAACAGTTAAAGTTTTTGAAAACAAGGATGTTGACCCTGAATTTGGAACAGGAGCAGTATACCACTGCACTTTTGGAGATTTGGATGACGTTGAATGGATTCTTGAAACAAATCTTCCAATAATTGAAATAATAAACAAGGACGGAACATTTAATGAAAAAGCAGGAATCCTAAAAGGGCTTAGAACAAAAGAGGCAAGGGAGAAAATAATAGAAGAACTTGAAAAGGCAGGACACATAACAAAACAGGAACCAATAAAGCACGTTGTAAACGTCCACGAAAGATGCAAAACCCCAATAGAAATACTTACAGCCAAACAATGGTTTGTACGCTATCTTGACCTGCGAGACGAATACATTGCCAAAGCAGATGCCCTTCAATGGGTTCCTGAATACATGAAGAAAAGGCTTTACAACTGGGTTAATGGACTGAAATGGGACTGGAATATTTCAAGGCAAAGGCACTACGGTATTCCTTTCCCTGTATGGTACTGCAAAAAATGCGGAGAGCCTTTGCTTGCGGAAGAAAAAGATCTGCCAGTAGACCCATTGAAAAGCAAGCCAAAAAAGAAATGCAAATGCGGAAGCGCTGAATTTGTTCCGGAAAAAGACACTTTTGACACCTGGTTTACTTCCTCACTAACCCCCCAAATTAACTGCAAATGGGTTGAGGACAAAAAATTCTTTGAAAAAATGTTCCCAATGGACTTAAGGCCGCAGGGACACGACATAATTGCGCTTTGGGCATTTAACACAATTGTAAAGGCATTATTTCACCAGCATGAATTGCCCTGGAAAACAATTACAATAAACGGCTGGGCGCTGGACTCAAAAGGCAAAAAGATGTCAAAAAGTTTGGGAAATGTAATAAGACCAGAGGAAATGATTCAAAAATATTCCTCAGATGCACTAAGATACTGGGCAGGACTTCCAGTTCTGGGCGAAGACATTCCATTCCAGGAAAAAGAAATGGTTGCAGGAAGAAAATTCATTACAAAAATCCTGAACGCAAACAGATTTGTTGAAATGGCAACAAAAGATATTAATGTTGAAAAACTTGACAAAAAAAATTTACAGCCAGAGGACAAGGCAATCTTAAGCAGGCTTAACACAGTGATAAAAGAGGCAACAGAGGCTTTTGACAGGTTTGAATTCAGCAAATGCCTCAATCCTGCAAGAAACTTTTTCTGGCTTGAATTTGCAGACTTTTACATTGAAGAAGTAAAAGCAAGGGTTTACAATGACAAAGGAGCCTCTGGCAAAATTGCAGCAGCAGTATTGCAGGAAGTTGCCTGGAAAACACTTCTTTTGTTTACTCCATTTATTCCACACACAACCGAAGAAATTGCCCAACAGCATTTTAAGAAAATGCTTTCAGGAAAAAGCATTCACCTAGAGCAATGGCCTAAAGCAGACGAAAGTTTAATTGATAAAAAGGCAGAAAAAGTTGGCGCAGCCATAAATTCGGTTATAGCAGAAATGAGAAAACAAAAAAGCGAAGCCAGAAAGCCACTGAACACTCCAGTAAAAAAAGCAATTGTTACAATTGAAGAACCCAAAAATCTTGAAGAGGGAACCGAAGTAATTAAGAGAACAATGGCAATTGAATCAATTGAAATAAAAAAAGGAAAAGAATTGATTGTTGAATTGCAGTTCTGAAAAGGAAAATTGTTCTTTTTAATAGAAAAGTTTAAATAAACATACTATATCAATTGATATAGTGATGAAATATGTCTAAAACTATTGCTGTTTTTAAACGAGGGAATATTCTTCGCTATCCAAGATTGGATACTGTTTTGATGGTTGAAGAAACAATACAGAAAGCAAAAGAATATCCAACTAAAGCAGAACTTTTGCGTAGCCTGCCCAAGAAAATGATGTACCAGACATTTAACACTATAATCGATTATCTTGAATATTCTGGAAAAATTTATATAGATAAAGATGGCGCAATTGTTTGGATTTGGAATCCAAAACTTGTGGAAAAGTATATGAAAAGACCAGATCTTAGCTGGAGGAAAGAAAAATGAAACTTCCTTCAAAAATCAAATTTGCAGACGATAAAGTAAAAAAGGCATTTGAAAAACTTGAAGAAGGAAAAACAGAAGACACACAACTTCATGAATTTCTTGTAAGAGCATTCGAGGACATTGAAAAAAACGCTTTTTGGGGAACAAGAATCTCAAAAAAACTCATTCCAAAAGAATACAAAAAAAAATATGAAATAGACAATCTTTGGAAATATAATCTTCCAAACGCCTGAAGACTTATTTACTCTGTTGAAAAAAAAAGAATTAATTGTAATCGGAATTGTTCTTGAATGGCTTGACCACAAAAATTATGACAAAAAATTCGGTTACAAAACAAGCTGAAAAAAAGATTTTGAAAAAAAAGAGGCATCAATAAATGAAACTAATAGCACAGGGAGCAGAAGCAAAATTATTCAAAACAAAGTTTGATGGCAAAGATGCTTTGCTAAAGCAGCGTGTTCCAAAAGGATACAGATGCAGGGAACTTGACGAAATGCTTCGAAGTACCAGAACAAACGCTGAAGCAAACATGTTTAGAAAAGCAAGAGCTCTTGGAATAAACACTCCCACAATTTTTGAAGTTGACAAAAAGAAAAAAGAAATTGTAATGGAATTCATTAATGGACCTCGCTTAAAAGATACATTGAAAAAGAAAAACCTTGCAGTATGCAAACAGGTTGGGCAAATGATTGCATTAATGCATGCAGGAAACCTTGTCCACGGGGACCTTACAACAAGCAACATAATGCTAAAAAACAAAGACCTTTTCTTCATTGACTTTGGATTGGGAAAAACCAGTGCAAAAGCAGAAGACAAAGCAGTTGACCTCCTTGTCTTCAAGAAAACCTTTGAGGCAACACACGTTGAACTAATGCCAAAGGGCTGGAACCAAGTCCTCGAAGGATACCTTTCAAAAGGCGGAAAAAAAGAGGTCTTGAAGCAAATGGAAAAGGTTGAAGGAAGGGTAAGGTACCATTAGGCAATGATGAGGTTAACACCTGCTGACCGAAAGGAATGAGGACAAACTCAACTTTGAGTCTAACAGGTCATTGGATCTACTGAGACACCCTTTTTAGCAAGCCGATAAATTTATATTATAATTATACCATTATAGTTAAATTGTGATATAAATGAAATACAGGATTTTGGTACGGCGCTTGCTGCTCAGGAAAGAAAGGTATGTTTCAGACAAGGAATTAAAAGAGCTATGCAAAAGGCTTAAGCTTGAGTATGAAAACGCATTAACTTATCTCTACAACAAAAAATATTTGGACAGGATAGTCAGGGGTTTTTTTTATATTCCTTCAGCAGAAGCGCACAGGCTTAAAACTGGCGGGCCAAGCTTCCCAAAGGCAATGGCAAAAGCAATGGAATACAAAAAAGTAAAAAATTGGTACTTTGGATTGGAAACCGCAATAAAGCTGAATAACATTACTCATGAGTTTTTCACAATCGACTATGTTGTTTCAGACAAAATATTCAGGGCAAAACCGTTTAAAATTCTTGGAAGAAAAGTCAAGTTTGTGAAACTAAGCAAAAAACTTTTTGGCTTTGGAATAAAAAAATCCAAAAACACGCTTTACTCGGATTTGGAAAAAACCATTCTGGACATAATCCACCTACGCAAATACTCCGGAGAAAGCAATAAGGCAATAAGGGATTATGTAATTGAATGGGCAGATGAAGCAGACAAAAACAAAATGAAAAAATACTCAAAACACTACAGCAAATCAGTAAGAAACGCTTTAGAGGAGTTAAAATGAGTTTCAAATTCAGGAGGAATTTGAAATGATTCCAACAGACTTAATTGAAAAGATTTCAAGAGACCTAAAAATAAGAGAAACACAGCTGATTGAAAAAGACCTATACTTGCAGGCCCTGCTTACGAAACTCTCAAAATCAAAATACTTCTCAGAAAACTTTGTATTTAAAGGGGGAACCTGCCTGACCAAAGCATACTTTGGATACTATCGTTTCTCCGAAGACCTGGATTTTACCTGGATAAACCAAAAAGGATTTGAAGGCAAATCAGAAAACCAGATAAGAAAAATGCTCTCAAAAGAAATCAACAAGATAATGGAAATAATTGAAAAAATCGCAAAAGAACTCGACCTAGAATTTAAACCAGTGAAATCAGACAAACATTATGTCCAGCTTGGTGGAAGCAACAGGTTTGTAACGTTCAAGCTATGGTACACACCAGCCACAGAAGAAAGAAAAACATTCATAAAAATACAGTTAAACTTTGTTGACAAAATATTCCACAAGCCAAAAAAGCACAAGCTAAAAGCAATAGGAAGTGCTCAAAAAGAAGAACTGGAAATGGAATACCCAGAATATTCTGTTTACACAATATCAAACCCAACATTTTACTGCTATGACCTCAAAGAAATTGCAGCAGAAAAAATCAGGGCCCTGTTGACAAGAAGAGGATTCAAAGCAAGAGACATCATTGATTTGTATTACCTGGCCAGAGAAGGAGCAACAATACCAGCAGTAAAGAAAATGGCAATTGAAAAAACCAAATTCATGTTCAAGTATTTGAAGTATGCAGACAACCTGAAAAACAAGAAATTTGAAGAAAAATTCAAGTTAGGGGAAGAAGAACGGCTTATGATAGAAGAAACAAGCAAAGGCTTTGAAAAATTTGCAAACAAAACACTCAAAGAACTGAACGAATTAGCCGAAGAAGCAAGGCTTAAGGCCAGCAAAAAGGGATGATTGCATGAATCCTGAAAAATTGTCTTTTGACAACATTTCTGATTTAAAAAAAGTTATGCGTATTCCACTTGAAAAAATTGACTTTGTCTCAGCGGAAGAAATAATAAAAACAATGCAGTCAGCGGATGAAAAAATTACAGTCCACCTTTACCCAATGCCAACATTAAAAAGAGCAGAAAAATGCCTCTTGGATTACGCCAAATGGAGTTACCACCAAATATACCTTGCAATTAAAGAGGGAAACATATACTGTTGCACTGGGCATGGAAACTCAAGCGGTGCAAGAGCAACTCACAACCATCTAATTGAATTAATCCTTAAAAACAAAAAACTGCAGGAAGAAATCCCAACTGCTGTAGTGGTAACATTCAAAGGAAATACCATAGCATATTATTTCAACAAGAAATACGCATATTTGAACCACGATATTGGAAGCAACTGGGATAGAAAAATATGCAGTAAACTGACAAAAAGCAAGATGCCTTTTTCGGAAAAGAACTGCCTGAAAAACAGGGGGATGGAAATTGTATTCAAAACAAAAACAATGAAAACCACGATATTCAAAGCAGTCCAAAATGACGGGTTTTTGGAAAAGTTTATGAGAGGCCTGAAAAATGAAGCTTAAGGGCATCACTGAAGATGACATCCTCGACTTTGCTGACTCAACAATTATTGCAGCAAGGGGGCTTGATTATTACGAAACTGGGATGGTAAAATCTTTCAGGGTGGAAGGAGAAAGGATTATGGCAAAAGTGGCTGGAAGCCGGGGGAAATATGATACTGAAGTAGGGGTTGAAAATGGAGAACTTGATGCGAGCTGCAATTGCCCATATGAAGGTTATTGTTGTAAGCATATAGCAGCAGTGCTTTACAAATGGATTAATGAAAAAGGCAAAACACAAAACAAATCGACAAAGAATCAAAAAATAGTTGATCTGAAAAAAGAACTTTCAAAAGTGGAAAAAACAAAACTCGAAGAAATATTACAGCAAATTGCCCAAAAAGACGAAGGAATAAAGGCAGACATACTCACAGCAATAGCAAAATCCGGCTCCAATGAAAATCCAGCAGTGAAACGCATAATAGAAAGGCAGATAAAAGAAACACTGTCTGAGGAGAGTTATAGTTATTATGAAGTCCACGGACTTGTAAGGGAGCTTGATGAGTTAAAAGAACGCATACTCAACTGCCCACCAAAAACAAGGACAGAACTCCTAAAGGAAATTATAGAAAAAACAATTAAAGCTGGCCAAAATTCTGATGATTCTAATGCCGATATCAGCACTTTTGTACAGATGAGCCTTGAAGAACTTGGAAAGGCACTTGGAGAGCAAAACCTGCCCTTTGAAGAAAAAAAGAAAATAATAACTGAAAATCTTGAACTATATGAAAAAGACGATTATGGCTTTGAAGAAAGCCGGCTTGAACT
This sequence comes from Candidatus Iainarchaeum sp., assembly GCA_017610205.1. Classification (GTDB taxonomy): domain Archaea; phylum Iainarchaeota; class Iainarchaeia; order Iainarchaeales; genus JAFCCL01. Next base: position 119,991 of record JAFCCL010000007.1, read on the forward strand.
TGTAATTGGTGTTCCAAAGTCCAAGGCCGAATATGACTTTCTGATTGAGAAACTAAGGCGAAAAATTTCAAGAAAAAAAGACAAGTATGAAAGAAGCGACTATGAAGAAGCCCTTACTGAAACTTACAGAAGAAGCGGAATGGAAAAAGAGTACCTTGAAATTCTGGAAAAGAACATGCGTAAAGACGGCGAATTCCTGCCACTTGCAAAATTCTGGAAAGAAAAGGGCCAAATTAACAAGGCTGCACAAATAGCGAAGAAAGGTATAAAGAAAGGCTGCAAGAGCTGGCACGACAATGGGCTTTATGATTTACTTGAGGAAATTTACAGGTCTCAGAAAAAAAAGGAGGATTTGCTTAGAATAATGATTTTACACTTTGAACAGAGTCCATCGCTTACAAAATACAAAGAAATACTCTCACTTTCAAAGAAACACAAAAATTTGGAAAAACTCAAGAAGAACCTGATTTCTAAGGCAGAAGACAATGAGCTTATTGATATTTTACTTTTTGAAAACATGCTTGAAAAAGCCTTTGAAGAAGCTATGAAACTAGATGGTGCTTATTCTGACAGAACAAAGGACAAGGTTGCAAAAGCACTGATGAAAAAGCACCCGAAAAAATCCCTCAAAATATACAAATCACTTGTAAGCGAATTCATTAACATGGCAAAAAGAGACTCGTATATAACAGCATCATTGTACTCCAAAAAAGTAAAAGAATTATTACATAGAATGGATAAAGTTGAAGAATGGAAAAATTATGTGGCAGGAATAAGGGAATCAAACAAAAGAAGACCTGCACTAATTGAAGAATTCAGGAGATTATAAAGAAACAACTGGTGAAAAACAATGAAAAAACTATTCCCATCATTTGCTAATCCAGACACCTGGAGAAACAACATCCAAAAAAGGATAACAAGAAAGCAATGGAGAAAAATAAGGCAGAGAATTCTTGAAAGAGATGACTTCACCTGCCAATACTGCGGCTTCAAAGCAGAAAAATGGCAGATAGTACATCACACAGACGGCAACCCAAATAATAATAGCGAGAGTAACCTAATGACAATCTGCCAGATGTGTAATCTAATCGAACACGCAGGAATGGGCTGCATAATACAAGGGATAGTTGACATGTACAAAAAATCAAAATACCGCCAAAACGAAATAATTGCAAAAACCAGGGAAATGCGAGCTAAAGGAAAAAGTGATGCAGAAATACTCAGAGATCTTGGCTTAGAAGAGAAAGTTGAATTCAAGCAGGATTGGAATTACTTAAGACCATTATTTGGTTTTATAACCTCAAGAAAGGCTTCAGACTACAAAAGCAACATTGCACTTGAATACGAATACGAAGTAGAAAGAAAGCAAACTGATGAAGAAAAAGGCAAAATCATGCCATTAAGCGATTTTGAATAAAACAACTCCCAGAAAACTGTTAATTTTAAGCAATCATTACCATACGATGTATAAGGCAATTATGAGGTTAACGCTTGAAAAGTGGTAGGTGTTACCACCACTTTTTGGCTCATTTTAGAGCCCAAAATGTAAAGAGAATGCCAATAGTTTGTATCTTAAAAATTGGTTGATTAATAGCTTAAGGGCTTCAACAGTTCGATTCTTCACAACCGCAGCCGTAGTAGCTATAGAATATTTTCTGATCTTTATCATCTACTATGCCGTCACCATTGGGATCATACCTAACATCCCAACCAAGACTAGAAGGAGTCTCACCAACA